>JAFWOY010000030.1 GCA_017509755.1 Bacteroidales bacterium | reverse complement strand
GTAACAAGGTAGCCGTACCGGAAGGTGTGGCTGGAACACCTCCTTTTTGGAGCGAGATACTGCGACGAGTTTTGCTCCTTGCTTGTACACTTTCTTCCTTTATATTATAAATAGTCTCTTAGCTCAGTTGGTTAGAGCGCTACACTGATAATGTAGAGGTCACTGGTTCAACTCCAGTAGGGACTACTTTTTTTATGTCCAAATATCGGGGGTATAGCTCAGTTGGCTAGAGCACCTGCCCTGCAAGCAGGGGGTCGTCGGTTCGACTCCGACTATCTCCACAAATAAAAAACCAGACCTTCGGGCCTGGTTTTTTATTTGTGGAAATGTCGGCCCGCGTTGTGGGCCTCCTTTGTTGATGCCCCACCCCCTGCCCCCTCCCGAGGGAGGGGCCGCCGCAGAAGCTGCGGGCGCTGCGCGCTGTTACCGGCGTTTTCTTGAGGTGGGTTGTTTGGCGTTGGGAGCGCGGCGCTACCGGTGGGGCTTTTCTTTCGCGATTCTTTTGCCGCGACAGGATTGGCGGATGGTGTTCGGTCCTGTCGCGGCAGGAAAAACAGCCAATTCGCCCAAAACTCCGCCGCGACAGGACTGCAGGGCGCTTCCGGGTCCTGTCTTGTCAAATGCAAGCCGGTCCAGTTCGAAGGTTTCTCAGCCGAGCAGGCGGGCCAGCAGGATGCCGAGGTAGTTGCCGACGGCGTAGCCGATGATGCCGATGGTGATGCCGGTGAGGATGACGCGGCGGTTTTTCATCGATTCGGCGATCATGGGGACGAAGAGGGGGGAGTTGATCATCGCGACGGAGGTGATGACGGTGGTGTCGGCATCTACTTTGAAAAGCCGGCCGAGGAGGACCTGCAGCGTCAGGGAACCGAAGATGGCGACGGCAATATAGACCAGCAGCCACAGACCTTCTTTCAGGTCGATGCTGCGGATGTCCACCATCGAGGCGACCACGAGGCTGAAGATCAGGACCAGATACATGCCTGCGTCGTAACTCTTCTCCCACTTTTTGACGGCCGGGAGGAAGGATGCGGCGATGGAGAGCGTGGTCAATGTCAGGATGAGGACGATCATGTTGATGCCGCCGGTGGTCAGCAACGACAGTCCCAGGCCGATTCCGGTTATGAGAACCGAAAGGCCGAAGGCCTTCAGGGTGGGGAGGAAGTGCTGCCGGGTGAAGATGCCGCGGTACATTTCGGTTTCGCTTTGAGCTAGTTTCTGTCCGACTTGCGGCCGGGCCTTTTCCGCATGGGGCGTGACGGCAAAAGGCAGGATCTTCCGGAAGAGACGGATTCCGACCGACATCAGGAAGACCAGAAAGAGGAAACTCACCAGCATATCGAAAGAATTCATCAGCACGTAGGTGCTCTCATCGACGCCGAGCATCATCTTGATGGCGGCCAGGTTGGGGGTACCGCCGGTATAGACGCCGACGATCATGCCGGCGATGGATGAGGCCTGGGGACCAAGGTGTTCCCTGAGCAGGAAGTAGCCCGCTACGGCGATTGTCATAACGGAGAAAAGGCCGATAAGCAGTGCGACAAACGCCTTGCGGACCGGCCAGTTGCGAAAATCGCAGGCGAAGAGGATCAGCGGCAGGGCCAGCGGGATGGTGACCGAAGTGAGAGCATCCTGCAATGGATAGAGCCGGCCGGCCGCTCCTTCGAAGGGGAAGATGAAAAGATTGGCTGCGATCAGGCCCAGGAAATACAGGATCAGGATGGCGCCGGCTTTCCCGGCAAACGCAGAATGGCGGCAAAGCCAGACAACCCCGGCCGGAACCAGCAGGTAAAACAAAACAGCGACAACGGACAGCAGCAGATTCATCGGTTTTCGTGCGGGGATTGTGCTGCAAAGATATGGATTTTTGATACCTTTGCAGAAGAAAAGTTGCGTGGATGAAGTATCTCCGATGGATATGGCGCGGGATGGAAGGGATTCGCTGGAATACCCTGATCCGAGTCGTGGCCGGCATCGTACAGGTCGGGCTTGGCCTGCTGATGGTCTGGCTTTGCCGGCGGTTTATCGACGTGACGATCCATACGGGGACGCCGCGCGATGTCAGCCTGATGATCCTGTGGCTCGTCCTGACGGTGATGGGCGGCGTCATTCTCCGCCAACTCTACTACTATATGTCCATCACGGCGCTTACCCGTCAGACCAATTCCATCCGTTTGACCGCCTTCAACCGTCTCTTTGACCGGCAACTCTATGCCGATCGGGATCTGCATTCCGGCGATGTATCCTCCCGTCTGTCCAAGGATATTGACATGGTGGGCGAAGCGACGACCTCGCTCCTGCCGCGTGCGTTCGTGACGATTGTCCAGTTGGTAGGCGCTTTCTTGCTGATGCATTCGATGGACCGCCGACTGGCCTGGGCGTTGCTGGTGCTTACGCCCCTGGCCATCCTTTTCGGCAAGGTGATTGCACGTCCGCTCCGCAAGATGACGCTGGAGATCCGTGACAAAGAAAGCCATATCCAGATGCAGGTGCAGGAAGGGGTGGAGCACAATGCCGTGCTGCGCTCCCTGGGCAGCGAGCAATGGGTGTCCGACCGTCTCGACGAAACGCAGGATGCCCTGATGGGTTGGGTGAAGAAGCGGGCCCGGTTTACGGTAGTCACGCGTACCGTTTTGGCTTCCTGTTTCGGGCTGGGCTATCTGCTGGCTTTTGTGTGGGGTGGCCTGCAGCTGCGTGCGGGTGCCATCACGTTTGGTGTGATGACTTCCTTCCTGCAGCTGGTCAGCCAGATCCAGAATCCGATCCTGACCTTGCTCAACATGGTGCCGCAGCTCATTCATGCCACGGCCAGCATCGACCGCCTCGACGAGATCCTGCAGCAAGAGCCCGAGAAATCGACGGATGCCGCCTTGGATCCGGCCAAAGACCGGATTGTCGGTGTCCGGGTAGAAGACGTGAGTTTCTGTTATGCAACCGGGGATTATCCCATCTTTTCCCATTTTACCCACGATTTCCGGCCCGGTTCCAAGACCGCGCTGATGGGACCTACCGGTGTCGGCAAGACCACGCTGTTCCGCTTGATGCTCGCTTTGATCAAGCCTGATGCCGGCCATCTGACCATTTACGATGAAACGGGAGAAACCCCGGTCTCGCCTGATACCCGTTCTGCCTTTGTCTTTGTCCCGCAGGGCAATACACTGCTGAGCGGCTCCGTGCGTTTCAATCTGTTGCTGGCCAGGCCGACGGCGACGGATGAAGAACTGCGCGAGGTACTGCACACGGCGGCTGCCGATTTCGTGTTCAACCTGCCCGATGGGCTTGATACGGAACTGGGCGAGCGGGGGATCGGCCTGAGCGAAGGCCAGGCACAGCGCATCGCGATTGCCCGCGGCCTGTTGCGGCCCGGCAGCATCCTGCTCCTCGACGAGATCAGCGCATCGCTTGATGAAGCGACTGAGCGTGAACTATACACCCGTCTTTTTGCCGCCTGTCCCGACCGGACGATGCTGTTCATCACGCACCGTCCGACCGTGAGCGAACTTTGCAGCGAAACGCTGCATGTCGGAAGAAATACAAATTATACCTTATAAGTCTTATGAAGAACATCAACTGTTTCATTCCTTTCCAGGACGAAGCGCAAGTGGCGCAGACTGTCGCCAATCTCAAAGCGCAAGACCTAGTCAATGAAGTCTTTCTGCTCCATGTCGGGAACGACGCGCCGGAAACGGTGTTGGGTTGCCAGGTCCTGGCAGTGCCCGGACTCAACAGCACGGCGGCCGTCAAGGCTATCGCCGCCCATGCCACTACGCCCTATACCTTGATTTCTACGAAATATACGACGCTCAGCCTTGTGCTTTTCTCGCTGGAGCGGATGGAATGCCTCATCGAAGATGCCGGCGCGGCGATGGTCTATGCCGACCATTTCAACCAGAGCGGCGATGTGCGCACCAACGCCCCGGTGATTGACTGCCAGTTCGGCGCCCTGCGCGATGATTTCGATTTCGGCTCGCTGCTCTTCTATCGCAGCTGTGCCATAAAGGAGGCCGTGGAAAGGATGGATGTGGACTACCAGTTTGCCGGCATGTACGACCTGCGCCTGAAGGTTTCCCAAAAAGGCGCGCTGGAGCACATCAACGAATTCCTGTACTACGACGTGGAGACAGATACCCGCAAGAGTGGTGAAAAGATTTTCGATTACGTGGATCCGAAGAACCGGGCCGTCCAGATTGAGATGGAGCAGGCCTGTACGGCCCATCTGAAGGCCATCGGCGGTTACCTGGAACCGAAATTCAAGCACATCGAATTCAGTGACGACAACTTTGAGTACGAAGCTTCCGTCGTGATCCCCTGCAAGAACCGCGTGCGGACCATCGGCGACGCCATCCGTTCGGCGCTCAGCCAGAAGACGAGTTTCAAGTACAACGTCATCGTAGTGGACGACAACTCGGAAGACGGTACCGTGGACATCATCAAGCAGTTCACGGACGATCCGAAACTCATCTACATCGCCCAGGACAAGAGCTGGCACGCCATCGGCGGCAACTGGAACGCGGCGCTGCACCATCCCAAGTGCGGCAAGTTCGCCATCCAGCTGGACTCCGACGATGTGTATTACGATGAAAATACGGTGCAGAAGTTCGTGGATGCTTTCTATGCCCAGAACTGCGCCATGGTGGTGGGCACATACCGGATGACCAACTTCCACATGGAGACCATACCTCCGGGCATCATCGACCACAAGGAATGGACGCCGGAGAACGGCCGCAACAACGCACTCCGCATCAATGGTCTCGGCGCGCCGCGTGGCTTCTACACACCGATGCTGCGTACCATCAATTTCCCGACGACCAAATATGGCGAAGACTATGCCGTGGGCCTGCGGGTAAGTCGCGAATACCAGATCGGCCGCATCTACGACGTGGTGTACAACTGCCGCCGCTGGGATGACAACTCCGACGCGTCGCTCGACATCGACAAGGTCAACGCCAACAATACCTACAAGGACCGCATCCGTACTTGGGAACTCAAGGCGCGGATTGCGATGAACAAGGCGCAATAGATCCTTCGCTTTGCTCAGGATGACAGCGTTAAGCAGATCGATGGATGCGATGTTCTCCCGCGAGCTGGCGCTCGGCGGGAGAGCATCCGTCCATTATGCTGCCCTTGAGAGAGTGGAACAGCGGTCGATGCCGGTGGACGGCCTCGACGCGGTGCTGTTTTTCAATCCCGGCCGCGAAGCGTCGGTGATGGCCAAGGTCGATGAAGAAACCCTTCGTCATCGCCGTTGTTTCCTCTGCCCCGAGGGTATCGGGCCGGAGCAGCTGACGCTCGACTGGACATCACCTTATGGCAACGGCTGGTGGATCCGGGTCAATCCGTTCCCGATTTTCGACCATCATTTCACCATCTCCATCGACCGGCATGCCCGCCAGCAGATTGACGGCCATTATGCCGACATGCTTTGCCTCGCGCAGCAGGCACCCGAGTACCTCTTTTTCTACAACGGGCCCATGTGCGGTGCCTCCGCGCCCGATCACCTGCATTTCCAGGCCATCCCGGCGGGGAACCTGCCTGTCGAACGGATGGTGCGCCGCGGCGAGGGTCTGCGCCTGCTGGGCAAGCGTGACGGAGTGGTGGTAAGCCGCCTCACGCGTTTTGCCGGAGCGGCTTTTGTCCTGAGTTCGACCGATTTGTCAGCCCAGGAGCGTTTGTTTTACCGGCTGCTTGCGCTGGGCGAGATCCAGACGGAATGCGAATGGGAGCCGCGCCTGAACCTGCTCACGTGGTACGGTCCGGGTGGCTGGACCACGGTGGTCTTCTTCCGGGCCGAGTCGCGGCCGGCTTGTTTTTTCTCCGAAGATCCTGCTGCACAGATCCTGATCAGCCCAGGTTCCGTGGAAATGGCCGGTGTGGCCATCGTTTCCACGCGGAGCAGTTTCGACAAACTCGACGCCCCGCGCCTGGGCGCCATTATCCGTGAAGTTTCCTTTAACGAATCCAAAGCCTGCCTTATGGAAGAAAAATTGATGCGCCGCCAGGAGATCCTCACGGTCGGCGTGGTATCCCTGCCCGAACTCGTGTTTGAGTTCAAGACCCCCTATACATTTGAGGGACAAACCTATACAGGTCTCCATACCGCCACGGTCCAGGACGGAAAGATCCTGTTCGAAGGAGCGACCTACAACGAAATCTATTTCCATCATACCGGTGAAGAGGGCTCCTTCGAGTTGCGCAACGTTACCATCGGCGTGGATTTCCACTGGAACCGGCAGGAGACGCAGTTGTTTCCCGATGACCTGAAACTCATCGTCGAACACGGTCGCGTGACGGCCGTCAACTGTGTCGGTATCGAAAACTATCTGGTGAGCGTCATCTCCTCCGAGATGTCGGCCACCAATTCCGAAGAATTACTCAAAGCCCATTGCATCATCTCCCGCTCCTGGATCCTGGCGCAGATTCAGAAAAACAAGGAGATCAAGGCTTCTGCGGAAGAATACACGGCCTGCACCGATACCCCGCAGGAACGCATCAAGTGGTATGACCGGGAGGACCACGTCAACTTCGATGTCTGTGCAGACGACCATTGCCAGCGCTACTACGGCCTGAGCCGTGCTTCCACACAGGCTGTGCGCGATGCCGTAGAGCAGACCTGGGGCCGCGTCCTTACCTATGAGGGTCGCATCTGTGACGCGCGTTTCTCCAAATGCTGCGGCGGCGTGTTCGAAGAATTCAAATTCTGCTGGGAACCCAAGCAGTTGCCTTATCTCGTCAAACGGCGCGACGCGGCAGCCGAGAACGACTTTCCTGACCTGACCGTCGAAGAGAATGCCCGCCAATGGATCCTATCCGAGCCGGAAGCCTTCTGCAATACCAAGGATCCGAAGATCCTCTCGCAGGTACTCACCAACTTCGACCAGGAAACCAAGAACTTTTACCGCTGGAAAGTGGAATATACCGTGGAAGAACTCTCCGAACTCGTGAAACGGCGCAGCGGGGAGGATTACGGCGAGATCCTCGATCTCATTCCCGTGGCGCGCGGCACTTCCGGTCGCCTGTGGAAACTCAAGATCGTGGGCACGAAGAAAACCAAGGTCATCGGCAAGGAGCTTGAAATCCGCAAGACCCTTTCCCCGAGCCATCTCTACAGTTCCGCCTTCGTGGTGGAGAAGCAGGACGGCAGATTCATCCTCCGCGGTGCCGGCTGGGGCCACGGGGTAGGCCTCTGCCAGATCGGCGCAGCCGTGATGGGTGCCAAGGGCTACAAGTACGACACGATCCTGTCCCACTATTTCCCCGGCAGCACGATTGAAAAGAAATATTAAAACAATACTTATGGAAAAGACAAAAAAGTCACCCTGGTGGTGGGTCCCGACCCTGTATTTCGCGGAAGGCGTGCCCTACTTCCTGGTCAACAACATCTCCGTGATGATGTTTACGAAGATGGGTGTGCCCAACGGCCAGATGGCGTTTTTCACCACGCTGCTTTATTTCCCCTGGTTCCTCAAGGGAATCTGGAGCCCCATCGTCGATGTGGTCAAGACCAAGCGCTGGTGGATCGTCACGATGCAGGCCTTGATGACCGCGATGATGATCCTGCTGACGCTTACGCTGCCCAAGCCGGATTCAGCAGCGATCGCCGGCGGCCAAGTCCCCATTTCGATGTTCTGGTTTACGCTGGTTCTCTTCATCATCGCAGCTTTCGCTTCGGCCACCCACGATATCGCAGCGGATGGCTACTATATGCTGGCGCATGAACCCAGCAGCCAGGCCGCTTTCATCGGTATCCGCAGCACGTTTTACCGCATCGCGTCGGTCTTCGGCCAGGGCGTCCTTGTCTTCATCGCGGGTCGCATTGAACGCGGTTCCGGGAATATCCCATTCTCCTGGCAGATTACCATCGGTGTGGCAGCCGTCGTATTCCTGCTCATTACGCTTTACCACACGTTTATCCTGCCCAAACCGGCAGAGGACAAGCCCCGCATTGAAAGCGGCAGCAGCAAGGAAACTTTCCGGGAGCTGGGCAATTCGTTCAAGACCTTCTTCACCAAACCCGGTGTGTGGCTGGCCATCGTCTTCATGCTGCTGTACCGGCTTCCGGAAGGGTTCCTGATCAAGCTTTGCCAACCCTTCCTGGTCGCTCCCGTGGAGGAAACGATGCAGGCGGTCGGCGGCCGCATGATCCATGTCGGCGGCGGACTGGGGCTCGGAACGGATATCGTCGGTGTCGTGTATGGGACGATCGGTGTCATCGCCTTGCTGGCCGGCGGCATCGTGGGCGGCATCGTCGCTTCGCGGATGGGACTCAAACGGGCCCTCTGGCCGATGGCGGCGTGTATGACCCTTCCTTGCCTGACGTTTGTCTATCTGGCCATCGTCCAGCCGACCAGCCTGGTGGCCATCAGCATCGCCGTGGCCATTGAACAATTCGGCTACGGTTTCGGCTTCACGGCCTATATGCTCTACATGATGTATTTCTCCGAAGGCGAGTTCAAGACGTCGCACTATGCCATCTGCACCGCCTTCATGGCGCTCAGCATGATGTTGCCCGGTTTCGTGGCCGGTTATATCCAGGAAGCCATCGGCTACGTCAATTTCTTCTGGATGGTGATGGTCTGCTGCGTCGCTACGGTCATCGTGACCTTCCTGGCGCGCCGCAAGGTCGATCCCAAGTATGGACGTAAATAATATGAACCTGATGAAACGATATCCTATCTTCCTGGTGGCGGTTCTTTCGCTCGCCTCCCTCTGTCTGCAGGCGCAGACCTGCGACTCCATCCGCGTCAAAGAAGTCAAACCGGGCATCGAAGTGCTCCGCGACCGTGGTTTTGCCGGCCTTGAAGGCAAAAAGGTGGGCCTGCTCACCAATCCCAGCGGCGTTGACCGCCAGTTGCACTCCACGATCGACATCCTTTACCATGCTGAGAATGTCGAACTGGTCCGCCTCTTTGCGCCGGAGCACGGTGTCCGGGGTGATATTTACGCCGGTGGACATGCCGAGGACACAAAGGATGAAGCGACCGGCCTGCAGGTGTATTCCATCTATGGCAAATACCGCAAACCTACGCCGGAAATGCTGGAAGGCCTCGATGTGGTGGTCTATGATATCCAGGATGTCGGTTCCCGTTCCTACACCTTTATCAGCGCCCTCGGCCTGATGATGCGCGCCTGTGCGGAAAACGACGTGGAAGTCATGGTGCTCGACCGTCCCAACCCGTTGGGCGGCCTCAAAGTGGAAGGCAATTATGTGGAACCCGGTTTCTTCTCGTATATCGGTGAATTCGCCATCCCGTATGTCTATGGCCTGACAGTCGGCGAATTGGCCCAATTGCTCAATGAAGAAGGTCTCAATTGCGGCGAGAAGGGCGACGAAGCGCCCCTTCGGTGCAAGCTGACCGTCATCCCGATGGAGAATTGGAAGCGGAACATGACCTACGCCGAGACGGGTCTCCCGTGGATCCTGCCTTCTCCGCAAGTGCCGCAGAACAACAATGCCATCGGCTATCCCTGCGCAGGCATCGTGGGCGACTTCTCGGCCCACTACCTGAACATCGGCGTGGGCTACACGCTGCCGTTCCAGGTCTTTGCGGCGGAATGGGTCGATGCGGAGGCCTTGAAGGCCGAACTTGAGAACTACGAGATTCCCGGCGTAGCCTGGCGCACCATCCATTACAAGCCGTTCTTCGGCGGCGACCAGGGCAAGCTGCTCCACGGCGTACAGTATTTCTTCACCGATTATGAGGCCGCTCCGCTCACGCTCATCAATTTCTACGTGATGCAGGCTGTCCATCAGCTCTGGCCCGACCACAATCCGTTTGACGGAGGTGTCAACCGTACCTTCGACATTGTATGCGGTACCGACTACATCCGCAAGACCTTCGGCCAGAACTTCCTCGTCTCCGACATCCTGGATTACTGGATGAAAGACGCGGAGGCCTTCAAGGAACTGTCCAAGAAATACTATCTCTACGAATAAAAAAAGCCGGCTTTCGCCGGCTCTTTTATCGTTCAACTCAAGGCGCCCCAGTATTACAGGTTGCAGACCACCTCGAAGTAGAGGGCCCCGTCGATGACGGTGGCTTTGTAGAGCGTGTCTTCCACCTGGTAGTAGGTGCGCCCGTCGAGTTCGATCTCGTCGTAGTCGCTCGGGATCTCGGTGACCAGGGCGCCGATCGGAGCTTCAATCACGTAGTATTGGCCATTCTTGAGGATGTAGAACACACCGTCCTGGTAGTAGTAGTCCTGCCCTGCCTGATTGACGAGGTTCGTGTTGTAGTAGTCGTCTCTGGTGCGGACTACGTAGTTCGTGTTGTTGCTCGCATAGACAGTGGAGAGGGCGGCGGCCCGCTGGGCGCGCTGGATCTCGTCGCGGATGGTGTTGATCGCGATGGCGGTCAGCGCCACGTTGAGCATCGTCTGGGCGATGGCCGTGCCGCGCGGAGGCCGGCAGACGTAGTAGCCACCCAGGAGGTAAGGCCGGTAGTAGATGCCGTCATAGTAGTAGTAGTTGATACCTCCGACGCGCATCGTCACGTAGCCTCGCGGCAGGATCGTGATCCGGTGTCCGAAATAGTGGGTCCCGTAGCGGTAGGAAGGCATCGGCTTGTAGCGCGGTTCCAGATAAGGGCGTACATACTCAGGACCCCGGTGCGGCAGCGAGCTGTGATACTGGACAGCGGCCGGTCTGTGCTGGCGCGGAGGCCGGTTGGTACGGGTTTCCCGCTGCGGCGGAATGTTCTGGCGGCCGATGTCGCTGTTCTTGCGGCTGATCTGGGCGCTGTGGCTTCCACTGTTCCTGTTGACAGAGGAAGAAGGACGACGGTCCTGGATCTGGGCCGGAGCCGTGGTGCGGCTGGACGGCTGAGCCGGACGAGTGGTCTGGGTCTGACGGTTCGTCTGGGAAGAAGGCCGGGTGGTCATCTGGTTCTGGCGACTCGTCTGACCGGAAGGGGTCACCATCTTGGTCTTGGGCGCGCTGCTGCCGGAAGAGCTGCTGCGGCTGGTGTTTACGCTGGAAGAAGATCCGGAAGAGCCGGTGCGGCGGGGCGTCGATGCGCTGCTGCCAGTGCTCTTGGTTTGGACATTCTCCTTTTTGGTCGCGGTGCCGGAGTTGCCGCCTCCGGTGCGACGGTTCTGGCTTTGTGCCTCAAAGGGAGTAGTACACATCATTGCGATGCAAAGCATCAGTACTACAGTTGTCATCTTCTTCATAATTGTGAAGTGTTGAAGGTTGGTGTTGCAACAAACATAGCAAATATGTTGCCGAACCGCGAGTTTTTCCGTAATTTTACCTCAAATAAAAAGATACGAAGTATGGCAAAATGTGTTTTAGTGACGGGAGGAACCGGCTATATCGGCTCCCATACGACTGTCGAACTGCTGGAAGCAGGCTATGAGGTCGTCATTGTGGACAATCTCTCCAATTCGGAGCGTTTTGTCCTGAAAGGAATCCGGAAGATCACCGGCAAGAGAGTGCCGTTCCACAAAGTGGACTGCCGGGATTTGACGCGCCTGGGACACGTGTTCGCCCGCTACAAGTTTGACGCGGTCATCCATTTCGCGGCCAGCAAGGCTGTGGGTGAAAGTGTGGAACAGCCCTTGCTTTACTACCGCAACAACCTGGATTCGCTGATGAACATCCTGACCTTGATGCGCGCGCACCAAGTACCGAACCTGGTGTTCTCTTCCTCCTGCACGGTTTATGGACAGGCCGAGAAGCTGCCGGTAAGCGAGCAGACGCCACGGCGCGAAGCCACGTCTCCTTACGGCAATACGAAACACATGTGCGAGGACATCATCCGGGATTCCGTGGCCGCCTATCCCGAGATTGCGAGCATCGCACTGCGCTATTTCAACCCGATCGGTGCCCATCCCAGCGCGGAGATCGGCGAACTGCCGCGCGGCGTGCCCAACAACCTCATCCCGTTCGTGACCCAGACCGCAGCGGGCATCCGTCCGGTGCTCAGCGTATTCGGCGACGACTACAACACGCCTGACGGCTCCTGCATTCGCGACTACATCAATGTGGTGGACCTGGCCAAGGCACACGTGGTAGCGGTCAAACGGATGACAGAAGGGAAGATGAAGGCCCGCTTCGAGATCTTCAACATCGGCACGGGCCGGGGCGTGTCCACGCTGGAGGTGGTGCGGACGTTTGAGAAAGTCAACAATCTGAAACTCAACTATAAGATTGTAGGCCGCCGGGCGGGCGACATCGAGGCCGTGTGGGCTGATCCTACTTTCGCCAATGAAGAACTCGGCTGGAAGGCCGAAAAGTCACTCGACGAGACGCTGCGTTCGGCCTGGAAGTGGCAGCAGCATCTGGACGGAAAGCAATAATCAAGAACGATCCCTTATATGGAAGAAGAGAACAAACCCGCTTCGCTGCCGGAGAACGCGTACCGGAAGCTGGCGCCGGGCGAGCAGTATGAGCCGCTGCTCAAGCCTGAAAAGAATTATCCCGAGATCACGGCGTGGTCGGTTTCCCTGGGTCTGATCATGACCATTATCTTCTCTGCTGCCGCTGCGTACCTGGGCCTGAAAGTGGGGCAGGTGTTCGAGGCGGCCATTCCGATCGCCATCCTGGCGGTCGGCCTGTCGAGTGCCTTCAAGAAGAAGGGCGCACTGGGCCAGAATGTCATTATCCAATCGATCGGCGCTTGCTCGGGCGTGATCGTGGCGGGTGCGGTGTTTACGCTGCCGGCCATCTACATCCTGGGGCTGGATGTCAATTTCGTGCAGATGTTCCTCAGCTCCCTGCTGGGCGGCGTGCTGGGCATCCTGTTCCTGATTCCGTTCCGGAAATATTTCGTGAAAGAGCAGCACGGGGAGTATCCGTTCCCTGAAGCTACGGCGACCACGCAGGTGCTGGTCAGTGGCGAGAGTGGCGGCAAGAGCCTCAAGACGTTGCTGACAGCCGGCCTGATCGGCGGTATCTACGATTTCGTGGTATCGACGTTCGGCGCCTGGGCCGAGACGCTCTCGACCACGGTGATGCATTGGGGACAAGTGGTGGCTGACAAGGCGAAACTGGTGCTCAAGATCAACACCGGGGCGGCGGTTCTGGGCCTGGGCTATATCATCGGCCTCAAGTATGCCTTTGTCATTTGCTGCGGTTCGTTGCTGGTGTGGCTGGTGGCCATTCCGTTGATGGGGGCTTTCTGCGGCGGCGTGGATTTCCTGGGGATGAGTTTCTCCGATGCGATTTCGCAGATGTCGGCCGATGAGATTTTCCGTACCTATGCGCGCCAGATCGGTATCGGCGGTATTGCGACGGCCGGCATCATCGGCATCATCAAGCAGTCGAAGGTCATCAAGGACGCCGTCGGCATGGCCGTGCGTGAATTCGGCAAGAAGGGTCCGGCCGGTCCGGTCACGAAGGTGGAACGGACGCAGCAGGATATTCCGATGAAGACCGTGGTCTTCGGTATCGTGATTGCCTTGCTGGCTGTCTTTGCTTTCTTTGCCTTGGGCGGTGTGGTCCACAATGTGTGGCAGGCACTGGTGGGGTTGCTGATTGTGGCGATCATTTCCTTCTTGTTTACGACCGTGGCGGCCAATGCCATCGCCATTGTGGGTACCAACCCGGTGAGCGGCATGACCATCATGACGTTGATCATTACGGCGCTTGTGCTGGTGGCCTGCGGCTTGAAGGGTGATTCCGGTATGGTGGCGTCCCTGCTGATCGGTGGGGTGGTCTGTACGGCACTTTCGACGGCGGGCGGCTTTATCACCGACTTGAAGATCGGTTACTGGATTGGTACGACGCCGGCCAAACAGGAGACTTGGAAATTCCTGGGTGTCCTGGTAGCGGCTGCTACCGTAGCTGGCGTGGTGATCCTGCTCAACAAGACCTATGGATTCGTTGGGGACGATGCGCTTGTCGCGCCGCAGGCCAATGCCATGGCGGCTGTCATCCGCCCGATGATGGAAGGAGGCAGCGCTCCCTGGTTGATGTACGGCATCGGTGCCATCATCGCGATCCTGCTGACCGTGTTCAAGGTGCCGGCTCTGGCGTTCTGCCTGGGTATGTTCATTCCGATCGACCTGAACCTTCCGCTCCTCGTGGGCGGCGCCATCTCCTGGTATGTGAGCACACGCAGCAAGGACAAGGCCGTCAATGCGGCCCGTCAGGAAAAGGGTACGCTCATCGCATCGGGCTTTATCGCCGGCGGCGCCCTGATGGGCGTGGTGAGTGCGATCCTGAAGTTCGCCAAGGTCGACTGGTTCCTCACGGAATGGAATCTGCAGTATGGTGAAGCCATCGCCATCATCCCGTTCATCCTGATCATCCTCTATATGATCCGGGCTTCTATGAAACTTGAGAAAACGAATTGATATGGAAACCGTAACCGATAAATTCTTGCGTTATATCTCGTTCGAAACGACTTCGGACGAGAACAGTACGACCCATCCTTCGAGCCTGAAGGAACTCGATCTTTCGCGGCAGCTCGTCAAAGAAATGCTTGCGATGGGGATTGCCGATGCCTCGCTTGACGAGAACGGCTATGTCATGGGAACCATTCCTTCCAATATGGACCGCGAAGTGCCCGTGTTGGGCTTTATCGCGCACGTGGATACCTCGCCCGACGCCTCGGGCAAGGACATCAAGCCGCAGTTCATCCGGGATTACGATGGCACCGACATTCCCTTGAAGGGCGTGCCGGGCCTTGCCTTGCGCGTGAAGGAGTTTCCTGAAATGCTCGACTACAAGGGCCAGACCCTCATTACGACCGACGGAACAACCCTACTGGGCGCCGACGACAAGGCCGGTGTGGCCGAGATCCTGACGGCGGCCGAATACCTGCTCACCCATCCCGAGGTGAAACACGGCACCATCAAGATCGGCTTCACGCCCGATGAAGAGATTGGCTGCGGCGTGGATTTCTTCGATGTGCAGAAATTCGGCGCGGACTATGCTTACACGATGGACGGCGGTGCCATCGGTGAACTGGAGTATGAGAATTTCAATGCCGCGGGCGCCAAGATCCACATCCAGGGCTGCAACATCCATCCGGGTTCGGCGAAGGACAAGATGGTCAATGCGATTCTTGTGGGTATGGAACTGGCGCGGCTGCTGCCCCCGGCCGAGCGGCCGGAGCATACGGTCGGCTATGAAGGTTTCTTCCATTTGACCGGTTTCCAGGGTACCGTGGAAGAGGCCACGATGAGCTACATCATCCGCGATCACGACCGGGCCCGTTTCGAAAAGCGGAAACTCCAGATGGAAGCGGCCGTCGCCTATATTAATAATATGTATGGCGATATCGTGACCCTCGACTTGCGCGACCAGTATTATAACATGCGCGAGCAAGTGGAACCGCACTACCATATTATAGAAAAAGCGATCCGGGCCATGGAGATGGCCGGCATCAAGCCGAAGATCCAGCCGATCCGTGGCGGAACCGACGGCGCGCGCCTTTCCTATATGGGCCTGCCGTGCCCGAATCTTTTCGCCGGCGGCCACAATTTCCACGGGAAACTCGAATTTGTGCCCGTTGAAAGCATGGAAAAGGCCGTTGAGGTCATCAAAAACCTCATTTTTTTGTATGCAGCGTAAAATTTTTTGAAAAAAATTTTGTTTTCAAAAAAAACTGCTTACCTTTGCAGCCCGTTTCGGAAGAAACGACAAGTTCATTGACTTATTGGAGAGAGAAAACGAGGTAAAAAAACTGAAAGCAAAAGATAGTTTGTTAATTTGATAGAGAGTATTTCTGTATCGATTAAGGGACTACAATTTCAAAGAAGGCATGCAAGAATAGGATGAGAAGTCATTTTAATCTGGAGCATGATTCATCAAGACGAAGAAAGAAAGAGCGAACGGAGGATGCCTTGGCTTCTATAGGCGATGAAGGACGTGGTAAGCTGCGAAAAGCCGCGGGGATTGGCAAACACGAATTGATCCGCGGATGTCCGAATGGGGGAACCCGATGACTTGAAGAGTCATCACGCGCAAGCGAGCGAACCCGGGGAACTGAAACATCTTAGTACCCGGAGGAAGAGAAAGAAAGATCGATTCCCAAAGTAGTGGCGAGCGAAATGGGAAGAGCCCAAACCGGTATTGTTGAGGCAATGCCGGGGTTATAGGACCACAACAGTGAAGCAGCAAGTAACGGGAAGTATCTGGAAAGATACACCGAAGAGGGTGACAGCCCCGTACCGGTAAGATTGTTGCGGAGCAGTGGTATCCTGAGTAGGGCGGGACACGAAGAATCCTGTCTGAATTTGCGGGGACCATCCCGTAAGGCTAAATACTCATAGAAGACCGATAGAGGACAGTACCGTGAGGGAAAGGTGAAAAGAACCCCGAACAGGGGAGTGCAATAGAACCTGAAACCGTTCGTTTACAAGCGGTCGGAGCGCTGCAAGGCGCGACGGCGTGCCTTTTGGATAATGAGCCTACGAGTTGTTTCTGTCTGGCGAGGTTAAGTGCTTAAGGCACGTAAGCCGAAGCGAGAGCGAGTCTGAACAGGGCGTTAAGTCAGACGGAACAGACGCGAAACCTAGTGATCTACCCTTGGCCAGGATGAAGGTGCCGTAACAGGCACTGGAGGTCCGAACCAGTTTCCGTTGAAAAGGATTTGGATGAGCTGAGGGTAGGGGTGAAAGGCTAATCAAACTGGGAGATAGCTCGTACTCCCCGAAATGTCTTTAGGGACAGCCTCATGAGAGCTTTCCGGAGGTAAAGCTACTGATAGGATGCGAGGGCTTCATCGCCTATCAAATCCTGACAAACTCTGAATGCCGGGAAGTGATTCATGGGAGTGAGTCGCCGGGTGCTAATGTCCGGTGGCAAAAGGGAAAGAGCCCAGACCAACAGTTAAGGCCCCCAAACGTGGTTTAAGTTGACAGAACGGAGTGACATCGCAGAGACAGCTAGGATGTTAGCTTGGAAGCAGCTATTCATTTAAAGAGTGCGTAACAGCTCACTAGTCGAGCGGCGTTGCATGGATGATAAACGGGCATCAAGACCACTGCCGAAACTATGGACTCTGTAGAGAGTGGTAGGGGAGCATTCCAGTCGGCGCAGAAGGTGTACTGTAAGGTATGCTGGAGCGGTTGGAAAAGAAGATGTAGGCATAAGTAACGATAATGCGGGCGGGAAACCCGCACACCGAAAACCCAAGGTTTCCTGAACAACGTTAATCGGATCAGGGTAAGTCGGGACCTAAGTCGAAGCCGAGAGGCGCAGACGATGGACAATCGGTTAATATTCCGATACCTAACGTATGAGAGAGGGAGAGACGCAGAAGTGACACGCGCGCGTGCTGACGGAATAGCACGTTGAAGGTCGTAGCTAGACGTTCTGGTTAAGAGCTGGGATGTGGTGAGGGCCGACAGTACGGTGACCCTTCGGGGGAGCTGATAGACGCGGTAAGCAGACTGCCGAGAAAAT
>JAFWOY010000002.1 GCA_017509755.1 Bacteroidales bacterium | reverse complement strand
CATAGGCGCCCTCCAGATACTTGCCGTAGAGATCGGGCTTGCCCCACATGTTGATGTAATAGAGGATGACAAGGTCATACTCGGGGTCGATGATGTATTCGGTGCCAGCGCCGCCGCCCCAACGGAAGGCTTCATCCGAGACAGCCTTGGCATCCTTGCGGGGTCCGTTGTCGCGGAACAGTTCGAAGCCGAGCCCGAACTGGAATCCCTTGCAAATGCAGTTCTCGTCCGGGACGCGGTTCTGCCGCATCATCCGGATGGTTTCCGGCTTCAAGATCCGATGGTGATTGAATTCACCGCCGTTCAAGAGCATCTGGCAGAATTTCGCATAGTCTTCAATCGTGCCGTACAGGCCGGACGTTCCGCCGGCATAGGTTTTCGGCCCGTTCAGGGCGGCGGCCGCCCCACCGATGGCGGCGGGGATGAACTTCCCGTCCACCTTCGAGTAGGGCGTCACGAAGCGTGGGCGAAGTGATTCGTCATCATAGAAATAAGCCGTACTGTCCATCCCGAGCGGATCGAGGACCGTCTCTTTCAGAAACTGGGGAAGGGGCTTTCCGGTGATGATTTCGGCCAGGTAGGCGAGGACTTCCATGTCGTGGTTGTAGTTGAAATCCGTTCCGGGCTGGAACCCCAGCGGATACCGAAGGCAGAATTCCACATATTCTTTCACGGTCGTACGCGGTGCCCGGGTGTCCTGGCCCTGCTCGGAAAGATGCCGGATATACTTGTTTGTCAACGGGGCGAGGAAGCCGGAAGTGTGGCTGAGCAGGTCCGCGATGGTTACGGGCCGCTCGGCCGGGACGGTGTGAAAACCTCCCTCCCCGTCTTCGACAATCACCTCCTGGCTGAAGCCAGGGATCCATTTCGAGATGGGGTCGTCTATGTCCAGCAGCCCTTTCTCGTAGAGAGTCATCAGCGCAACGGCCACGACGGCTTTCGTCTGCGAGAAAAGGACGTAGATGTCGTCTGTCTTGGCAGGAATCTGCTGTTCTATATTCTTCAAGCCCAAGGACTTCTCATACACGACCTGGCCGCCCCTGGCCACGAAAGCCGTCATGAACGGAAGCTGCTCCCCGTCAATGAAAGACTGGAGCAGGCTGTCAAATGCGGCAACGCCTTCGGGGGTCGCCCCGACCGATGCGAGATCGACCTGGTAATTGAAAGACTGGGGGGCTGTCCGATGGGGGGCGCATCCGCCCGCCAACAGGACGGAAAGGCAGAGCAGGGAAAGGCATTTTCTTGTCATAACCGGTGTGTTTGATGCAAAAATAGAAAAACAATCCATTCTCTTCTTCGCAGAACGGCCACAATTATCCCGGACAGTCCTATTTGTGCAATGATTTGTCCGATGGCGAAAAGAACAAATGCGGGATTCCTCCGAACTTTGTTCAAACCCCAATCCGAGTCGTCATGAAAAGAATCCTCCTTCTGCTTCTGCTTCTGCTCCTGCTCCTTCCCTGCAGCCTCCTCGCCCAGGAGAACATCCTGCTGGATGGTGAATGGTCTTTCTGGATACCGGAAGGTCCTGAAAACACCAGTCTCGACCCTGGCTTGTTCAAGAAACAGCCGGTGATGGTTCCCCATACCTATAATGTCATGGAGGGCCTGGACAACTATGACGGCAAGGCCTGCTACAGCCGCCTGCTGCCCATTTCTCCGGCCATGTCGGGACGGCTGGTCCGCCTTCACTTCAACGGAGTCTTCCACAGCGCCATCGTATATATCAACGACAGGAAGGCAGGCGAGCACCTGCACGCGGGATACACCCCGTTCAGTTTCGACATCACGCCGTATCTGGACTTCACGCCAGGGGCGCGGAACGAACTTCGGGTCGAGTGCGACAACGGGTTCTCGCCGGAGAATCTACCCTACAACGGACGGAACGACTGGGCCAACGACGGAGGCATCTATCGCAGCGTCAGCCTGCATCTGAGCGGAGCGCGAAGCATCCGCTATGTGCACGTCAATCCGGAGATCAACCTGACTGACAGCACGGCCCGCGCCCGTTTCGACATCCGGCTGTGGCAGGAAGGTGTCGCGAAGGCCGATTTCTCGCTGATGGTTACCGAGAATCGGACGGGGCGCATCGTTCACGAAGGTCGGAAGACCCTGAAGGCCGGTCCTGGCGGCATCTTTACCTATGAAGTCGATTGCGGCAGGGTGGAGCTCTGGCACTTCGACAATCCCGCGCTCTATACATTCGAAGTCCGACTCGCAGACGGCCGGTCGCTCAGCGACATCCGCCGGGAGCGTTTCGGATTTCGGACGGTCACGCTGGACGGTGAACGGCTGCTCCTGAACGGGGAGCCGGTACGCCTCCCCGGCATCGAGAACATGCCCGGATCGAACCCGGATTACGGAATGGCCGAGGACCACGCCTATATGGAGAAGACGATGCGGCGGATGAAAGACCTCAACTGTACCATCACCCGCTTCCACTGGGCCCAGGACGATTATCGTTTCGACCTGATGGATGAAATGGGGATGCTCTCCCAGGAAGAGCTGTGCTGGTGGCAGGGACCGGCCAAGACGCTGGGCCCGCTGATGGGAACGGCCAAGAGACAAATCGAAGAAATGGTGGAGGCACACTATAACCATCCCAGCATCTATTGTTGGGGAATGAGCAACGAAGTGGATGAGAATACGGCCGACATCATCGAGTTGGGCCGTTTCACGCGGAGCCTGGACCCGAACAGGCTGCTCAACAGCATGGGGAACAGCTTTTACAAGACTTTGGAGAACGAACCGTCCCTCGCACTGGATATCCCGACCTGGAATGAATATATGGGCACTTGGCATGGCGAAAAGCGGGAGGATCTGCTCACCAGCATGCCGGAAGTGGCGAAGGTGCTGAATGGCAGGCCTTTGCTCATCACGGAGCACGGCTTGTGCGAGCCCGCTTTTACTGGCGGAGACGTACGCCGCATCGACGAAATGATTTTCCATATCACGGAGTGGAAGAAGCATCCCTTCATCATCGGCTACATCTATTTCAGCCTGGAGGATTACCGTTCCCACGCCGGTCAGGCCGGTTTCGGCAAAGGTATCATCCGGCGCCATGGCGTTTGCAACAAATATCTGGAGCCCAAGCCCTCGTACTTTGTCCTTCAGCAATTGATGTCGCCCGTCACCGTTACCGGAGTCAGAACGGCGCGGCGCCGTCCGGGAGGAACCTGGCAGGAGATGGACCAGGTGCCTCGGAGCGTGGATATCACGCTGAAAGTGTCAAACGACATCCCTTCCTACACCATCCGCGGTTATAAACTGCGCTACATGACGAAGAGAGGCACCCTGCGCACCCTGTCCCTGCCCGATTTGGCACCGGCTCAGGAGTATCAGCTGACGTTGCCCGAAATGAACGACGACATCGCTTTTGAAATCATCCGGGCGGACGGCAGCCGGGTCATGCGTTATTATTAGCGCCAACGCTGCGAAATATGGACGTTTGTCCGTTCCGTGTCAGAATCTGTCCAGTCCTGACCGGTCCTGAAACGGGTTTCTACGTACTTTTGCGACAAACATAATTAATAATTCCTATTAATCATGAAGAAAAAATTCTATGCATTGCTTCTCGTCCTGGCCGTCCTCGGTGGAGGTGTCCTGAGGGCGGAATCCCTGCCTGCAGCATCCGGAGAAACCCCGGCCCAGCAGGCTCGGAACATCCAAATCCGAGGGCAGGTCCTCGACGCACAGACGAACGAACCGGTCATCGGAGCCGGCATCGTCGTGGTCGGCACCAACATCGGTACCGTGACCGATGAAGGCGGCAACTATGTCCTCGGCAACGTTCCCGCCGGAGCGGTCCTTCAAATCTCCTGCATCGGCTACGAGACCCAGGAGGTGACGGCCCGCCAGAACATGCCGATCATCCTGCTTTCCGTCAATACCCGCCTGCTCGACGAAGTAGTCGTCATCGGCTACGGCGTTCAGCGCAAGGCCGACTTGACCGGCGCTGTGGCCAATGTCACCGCGGACAAGCTCAACACCTCGAGCAACGCCACCATCGGCCAGGCCCTCCAGGGCAAGATCGCCGGCGTTGACATCGTTTCCTACGGTGGCGCCCCCGGCGCCGGCACCCGCATCATGGTCCGCGGTATCGGCACCCTCAACAATTCGGAGCCGCTCTACATCGTGGACGGCATGTACATGAGCACGCTGGACAATATCAACCCCAACGATATCAAGAGCATTGACGTGCTGAAAGATGCCTCCGCGGCCGCCATTTATGGTTCCCGCGCCGCCAACGGTGTGGTGATCATCACCACCAAGAGCGGCTCCGACACCGACGGCGTGCCCGAGGTCAACGCCTCGTTCAACTTCGGTGTCGCGCACGCGTCCAAGAAACTCCCCGTGCTCAACGCCGCCGAGTGGGCCCAGGTTTCCACGGAAGCCCGCGCAGCCAACGGCCTTCCGCCCCAGGACATGGCTCTGAATCTCTCCGAAAAGGAGGACAATGACTGGCAGGACATCTTCTTCCACTATGCCATCATCCAGAACTACAACGTCTCCGTGCAGGGCGGCGGCAAGTACACGAAGTACTACACCAGCATCGGCATGAACGACCGCGACGGCACGGTCAAAGGCAGTCACTTCCAGCGCTACAATATCCAGAGCAAGTTGGACTTCACCAAGGGCCGTTTCTCCGCCGGAACCAACATTGTCGGATCCTACGACAACGACCTGCTGACCAACAGCGACTTCCGCGGCGGCTATATCGCCCGTATCGTGGCGGCCATCCCGACCCTGCAAAAGTATGATCCCAACATGCTCGGCGGCTATGGCGGCTACTACGGCGACGTCGTGAACTACGAGAATCCGCTCGGCATGATCGACCGCAACCTGATGGACGGCGCGCGCCAGAATGCGCGTATTTTCGTTAACCTCTATGCACAGTTCGAAATCCTGAAGGGACTCAAGTACAAGGTCAACTTCTCGCCGGACTTCCAGTTCGCCCGCAACACCTCCTACAAGGGAGTCTATTCCTTCGGTCTGCAGAGCAGCGCCGTCACCCAGATGACCGACTCGCAGATCCGTCGCAACAACATGCTGGTGGATCACCTGCTGACCTATGACAACACTTTCGGCAAGCATAAGGTATCAGCGCTGGCCGGCTACTCCTATCAGGACGTCAACTATCGCATCCTGGAAGGACAGGGCACCGGAATGGCCACCGGCATCCGCGAGCTGAGCAACGCCGCGACGAAAAGTGTCACGAATGGAAGCAGTACCCGTTCGGTCATGATTTCCTGGCTGGGACGCGCGTTCTACTCCTATGACAACCGGTATCTGGTCACGGCGACTTTCCGCCGAGACGGATCTTCCAAGTTCACCGGCAAGTACCACTGGGGCAACTTCCCGTCCTTCTCACTGGGTTGGAATGTCGCGGAAGAGCCGTTCATGCGCCATGTCGACTGGCTCAACCAACTCAAGGTCCGCGGCGGCTACGGCGTTCTCGGTAACCAGGAGGTGTCCGATTACCAATTTGCGGCGACGGTCAATACCGGCATCAATTATCCGAACGGAGCCGGCGGCGTTTTCCAGGGTGCCTTCCCGAAGAATTTCGCCAACCCGGACATCCACTGGGAGACCACTGCGATGACCAACTTCGGCGTGGACTTCCTCGCCTTCAAAGACCGGCTCAGCTTCACCGCCGACTGGTACAACAAGAACACCTACGACATTCTCCTGAGCGTTCCTATCCCGGGTTCCACCGGTGGCAGCGGCAACATCACCAAGAACACGGGCGTCATCAACAACACCGGTTTCGAGTTCAACCTCGGCTGGAATGACTTCGTGAACCGCGACTTCGGCTATAGCGTCAGCTTCCTCGGCACCTTCAATAAGAATGAAGTTGTCGCCATGGGCACGGAAAACCAGCGGATTACCGGCGGCGCCCCGCACGGTGGCGCCTATACCTGCATCACCCAGAAGGGGTATCCGATCGGCAGTTTCTGGCTGATTCCGACCGACGGCTATTTCAACAGCGAGGCCGAGGTCCAGGCCTATAAGGACAAAAACGGAAAACTCATCCAGCCGAACGCCCAGCCTGGCGACATCCGCTTCGTGGACAGCAACGGCGACGGCGCGATCAACGACCAGGACCGCGTGTACAGCGGCAGTCCTTTCC
>JAFWOY010000029.1 GCA_017509755.1 Bacteroidales bacterium | reverse complement strand
TGACCCGGCTGATGAAGAATTCATATCTTTCAGGTGTAGATCCCCAGCCACCATATACCTGTGAGTATGTCTCCAGGACGCCAATCCTGCAATGACTGAAACTGTTCCACAAGTCTACCTCACGGCCAAGCACATAGCTTTCGAAAACCGGCACTTTGTTCTTGATGGAGCCGTCAAGTTGCGCTGCCCATCCGGCCATCGAGCTCTCGGCAACAAACCGTCCCTTCAGCGAGCACAACAGCGAACCTGGTGTCAGTTCAAAGTCGATATCGTTCATGTAGGTCGGGTAATACCCAGTCCCCATATCATACATCTTGATTTTGAACTGTCGACGGTCACCCGAAGATCCGTCACCGTCCAGCGAAACAGGCCCGGCTGCTCCAGAAAGTCTTCGGACAGGTCCGGTGAATCCTGTCGCAGAATCCAGCCAGTACATCTCGATGAAGTACTTCATGCCGTCCTCGGGGGAGGTGCCCTTGACCTCAGCGAAAGCGTCCGTCAGGTCGAGGTCGCCCCAATCTGCATCCTCTGCCGATGAAATGACCACGGTCTTGCTCCAGCCGTTGGCCACGCCGGTGCTCATGGCCCCGGTCATCTTCACTACGAGTTTGAAATTGTCGTCTGGTTGCCGTATCTCCTCGACCGTTATTTCTTCGCTGTTCACATAGAACGCAGCAAAACTGACCGCCGGAATGTTCTTTACTGCCGGCGCGTCCCAGAGGATATCTTCTCCTGCCAGCGCCCGGTTGCAGTTCAACCGTACGAAAGCATTGTGAGGAGTGAGTTTGATGGAGTATCCAAGGACAGCCTTGGACCGCAGATGGTCTGCCAGGATCTCCCAGGCGCGGAATTGGGAATCGGAGAGCTGCTTATAAGCCCGGGAGATCCGTGACAGTATAGATCTTGAAACAATCTGGCTGGGCGAGGATGGACCAGTAGGCCACGAACGGACAGAAAGCACCGTGCGGCCCTTGCTATGACGCGCCGTCACATCATTGGCGCTGCCAGAAAAGTCATTGAAGGCAATGGAAGGAGAGGCAATCATCGTATGCTACATTTTGTTCATTCAAAACTTGTAGCAGCACTCAGATTCCGGTAACAAATATAGTAAATTAAATTGCTGATACAAAATAATTTACAGCAATTATTTTCTGACTATTCCCGACTTTATCCTACTATACTCCATACTATTCTAATCTATGATTAATTATTCGAGAGACGGAATCAATAAACAGCGGCCGCCTCTTTCAATTAGAAGAAGGTGGCCGTGGTTTTTTTGATGAGAGGGATTTTCTGTGCAAAGAAAAACTCCCTAATGGTTAGCGACTTAGCTCTTGGAGGGAATAACTGTGCAAAGAAGCCCTATACGTAATAGGGTACATAACCCCAGAATTTCGTCGATGCCGATTGACCCTCTTGCGGCTTGATAAGACCTGAAGCTATCGTATCAGAAATAATCCTTGATGCAACAGCTGCGTTGTTCTTCCCGATGGAGAGGCGGTCTCTCAATGACTGGTTGGTTAGCGCCATTCCATCCTCATACAACAAACATGCGTGCTGGTAGCAAGCATATATTTTTTCAGTCTTGGACATCTCCGTGTACTTCTTCAGCGGGAACAGCCGTGCGCGGGTGAAATCCTCACCTTTCTCAATGGTGATAGCAGGGAGGTGCATGGCCTCAACGCCCTCCACGGCTCGGTCCATTCCACTCCCGCGCTTTTCACACAAGTTGAATAGGAACATTGCCTGGGCCATCTTGTCGTTGCGGGACTTCGGCGGAAGATCGATGAACCGGTTGGTGTCAATTAGTGGCGCACCAGGGTTGGTCATTACGATACGGTTGGTAAAGATTTCAATGGCCAGGGTCATTCCGGGCACATCGAAGTTCTGATGCAGGACCATGTTGGCCGCAAGTTCCCGGATGGCCACTTCGGGATAGGGGTACTTGTTCTCCCGTTGAGGATGCAATATGTTTTCCGTCTTTTCGAGCAGACTCATCACATACTTCACAATCTTGTCAAGAGAAACGGCGTACCCTTCATAAAAAAAAGTCTCTGCCGAGATATCCCGGTTGTTAGTTCCTTTATATTGCCGAACAACCACATATCGGAACTCCAACGAGGGAAAACTGCGTAAGTCTCTTGCAAAGAGGGCGGCTCCCAAATTGGTGATGGCCCAGTCTCGCTCCAGTTTCTTGCAGAAGTTGTGGCTGGCAAGGCCTTCGGCAATGCTGTCGGCTCCTGTCGGGACAGGCTTCCCAGTCAGCTTGTAAAACTCTCCAAAATCAAGCAGCGTGATAATCTGCTCAGCCGATAGGCCGGAAGCGGCGACACGTTCTTCAAAGGAAATCCCTTCCTTTGCAGCAATCATATCATGAACCTGCTGACGCGACATCTTATGCGTTTGACCGGCGGAGCGATAGTAACTGTCGTATATCGTTTTTCCACGAAGATAAACAGGTTTGTCAAACTGCTCCGGAACATGGACGAAAAGGATCCCTTGCCCTTCATACTCGGCAGAAGCATGCTCCAACTTGATGGGGATATGCAGATTGTTCCGGGCAATATTCCCAAGCCTGCCGACAATATCTTCGGCCTGCTCTCTTGAGGGTGTAAATAAGGTTGTATCGTTGTTGACACCGAAGGCAAAGGTTCCACCGCCAACTTGATTGGCAAAGGCGGAGATATGTTGAGCCAGCCTTTCTGATTTCTCGGAAAGACCGCTCTTCCAATCAAGTTCATTCAGTTCAACCTTCACGGGGTAGAGGCTACTTTGAAGGTTCTTTAGGGCATCTTCAATCCAGCTCATGTTCTTCGTCTTTAACCAAAGACAAAAATAAGTAAAAAAGGAAGAACTCGACACCTTGGCCGAAAAGTAATGATTCGGTCAGCTAATAGAGGATACCCGCCGGCCATCGAAATTGCGGAAAAACGTTGGCGATGATTCGCCGCAGAGTACGATAGAGTATAGTGAAATAAAATACGCCCAACTTCTCGCGGAGTGGGCGTAAAATTGGGCGTAAACCTTGTAAGTGATTGAAAATCAATCGAAACGGCGGTGAGTGAGGGATTCGAACCCCCGGTACGGTCACCCGCACACCTGTTTTCGAGGCAGGCTCCTTCAACCACTCGGACAACTCACCTATTCAAAAAAGCATGTCGGCGAAGGGCCACCATGCTTTCTGGTCTGGATGACTGGACTTGAACCAGCGACCTCCTGGTCCCTAACCAGGTGCGCTACCAACTGCGCCACATCCAGAAGTGGACCGCAAATGTAGCTATTTTTCTGATTGTGTCCAAAAAAACTTTCGGATTCTCCTGTCAGACGGCGGAGATCTTTCCGGCAAAGCGGAAGAAGATCCCCGGGAACCATTTATAAACGAAACAGGAGATCATCTCTTTGCCTCCGACGCGGACCTGGCGCTTGCCGCGGATGATGCCGTCCACGCAGCGGCGGGCACATTTGTCTGCATCCATGCCGCCGGCCTGGCCCGGGTCCATCTGGCCGTGGGGGCGGCCGTCGGCTTCGAGAGCGCTGAGGCTGATGGGGGTGTTGATGCGTCCGGGGAAAAGGAGTGTGACCTTCATGCCCATCTCGAGCTGCAAGGCTTCATAGAATCCTTTGATGGCATGTTTGGCAGCACAATACGCCGAGCGTTGGGGGAAACCGAACAGGCCGGAGATGGAAGAAGTGACGCCGATGTGCGTGGAGCGGTCCCATTTCCCGGCCGCATACAGGGCTTTTGTCAGGTGGACAGGCGCGAAGAAATCGACCTCCATCACGCGGCGGTCCACGTCTTCGGCGGTCTCGACGGCTAGGGAGCGCTGGGAGATTCCGGCGTTGAGGACCAGATAGTCGAGCTGGCTTTCCAGCGAGGCGGCAAAGGCGTCGATGGCGACATAGTCGGTCGTGTCGGCTTCGACGAGCCTGATCGTTCCCGCTCCGAGCTTTGTGCAGGCTTCGCGGACGGCTTCCAAACGCGCCTGGTTGCGGGCCAGCAGGACCAGGTTGGCCTTGCGGCTGGCAAATTCGCGGGCCAGGGCGGCGCCGATGCCGGAGCTGGCTCCTGTGATCAAAACGGTTTTACCTTCTAGGGTATGCATGGTTTCCGAATAAGTTGTTAGTTCTGGGATTCGCAGCGGACCAACAGCAAGGCATCCGCCAGGTCACCAGCCGCAGGCGCTTGATAGGTATAGAGGAAACGTCCGTTCCGCGGCTGGCTGACAGTAGTCTCATATACCCAGCCATGGATGCCCGGATCCAGCCATTCGCCCGTTTCGGGGTCTTTGAGGTCAGATCCTTTCGGCTCGATGCAGTCACCGGCGACATAACGGTAGATTTGGTAGCGGCCTGCCGGAAGCTGTTCCATGGTATAGTGGATGCTGGCCCCCGCCCGTGTGGCACGCCAGGCGTCTTTGCCCATGAATGACTTGCTTTCACCGGGGAGACGTTCCCAGCCGGATTCCATTCTGGCGGGCGTTTCGACCACATAGCGTCCGGGAAGCGAAAGTCCGAGATACTCTGCCATGGCCTGCATGGTCCGCTTGCCGAAGGCGCGGATGTTGTCGTTGTCAGCCCAGAGACCGTCCCGGTCGAACGAGTAGCAGTTGTAAGTAGTCTCGATGGTCAGGGCAATGGTTTTCTCTCCGAAATGATTCCAGCACCATCCTTCCACATAGCGGGAGGCTATGTCGGAGAACTTCAGGTCCAGCGGCCGGAGACATGGGTTGAAACTGCATACCAGCCCGGTGAATGTCCACAATTGGCGGAAGAAAGCCGGAGAAGTGGTGGACGCTTTGTGTACCCAGAAGGTGGCTGATTCCGAATGCTGGGAATGGCTGTTGAGCACGATGTCGAAGGGCCGGTCCTGTGTGAGCCGGGCCATGGTTTCCTTGATGGCTTTGACTTCTACGACGGTGCTGTCGTCGCTGCGCCCGAAGTTGATCTCCTGGTTGACGCCGAGGGCATTGGAGCGGGAGTATCCATCTGCGACACCGTCCGGATTCGCGAAAGGAAGGACATAGACATCCATCTGCTGCCGGAGCGAACGTCCTTCCGGTGTGTCGGAGGTCAGGTATTCCACCAGGCCGTCCACCAGATAGGAGGCGGGCGTTTCAGAGGGATGCTGGCGGCCGTGAATCCAGATCCGGGCTTTCTTTGCATCCGGGACGGACGGATCGGTGACGTGCAGCAATTGCATCGGACGGCCTTCGTGGCTGAATCCAATGGTGTCGAGGGTCACGTGAGGCTGTGCGCACCACGTCTGGAGCCGCTCCTGCAGATAACTGTAGTTATACGGTTCGTACAAGGCAATGAATACCGTGTCGCCCGTAAAATACTGGTCAACGAGATGTCCTTCCGGCTCGGCCAGCGGGAGATGGTCCCAATGGATGCCATCGTACGAATAGGAAGTGCGGGGAACTCCGTTGTCCGGAGCAAAGATATGGATCCATTTCCCCTTCGTTCCCGTCATCCGGAAATAATACCAGTTGGGGCTTGCTGCCAGACTGGTATCCACCGGATTGTCCGGATCGAAATGGCCGCGGACCAGGTAGGAAAGATGCGTGACCTCATTCTTCGGTGATACTTTCAAGCGGGCTTTGTCGAGCAACTTGACGGGTCCGAGGCTGCCGGATTCAAAATCGGCATCGAAATGGACCCCCGTGGCGCTGTGCCCCCGGAATCCGAAATACAGCAGGCCGGCAAGCACCAGCAGCAGGGCCGCTAAGAGAAAAGGCTTATATTTTTTCATAATCTGCATTTGCTACGAGGAAGGAAGGAGCCAGGCATCGGCATTTCATAAACGGCGCGCCGCAGCATCTCGCCCAACTCCTCTGCCGTCTGGCAGGCATCCTGGACTTCCGGACTGATGGTCTCGCCGATTCCCAACCGGACGGTCTTTCCACGTTTGTTGAATACTTCAGCGCAGAGCCGTAACAGCCGCACCCGCCAGTCGATGAGGCCCAGCAGGTAGAAAAACATGGAATTCCGGTCGAAGAAGCGCACCGGTACAATGGGAACCCGGGCCTTTTGGATGAGCCGCAGGACAGGTAGTTGCCATTCCCGATCCCGGATGCAACGTTCTTTGAGGCTGAGATCCGATACGGCGCCGGAAGGGAAAAGCCCCAGCGGATGCGCATCCCGGGTCTGTGCCAAGGCCTCCCGGATTCCGCCCAGACTGGTCGCCTTGGGGCCGGTCTCTTCATTTCCCTTAGGGGTCACGTTGATGAAATGGACGTCCATCGCGCGGATGCGGGCCAGGATTTCGTTGACCATCACTTTGTAGTCGGCGCGCAGATGCCCGAACAGGTCAACCAGCATAATGCCGTCGATATGGCCGTATGGGTGGTTGCTGATGGTGATGAAAGCGCCTTCCGGGAGCGTTTCCAGCCGTTGAGGATTGCCGATTTGGTAGTCAATGCCGATGTCGCGCAACAAGGCATCGGCGAAATCGGCCCCCTGCAAGTGGCAATTCCGGTCATAAAGGTCGTTAACGCGGTCGAGGGAGGCGATGTGCAACGCGCCCCGGACCAGCCGCTCTCCGGTCTTACTCTTGAGTTTCGGAATCAAGTCCTGGACTTCCTGTACTGTTATGACTGGCATCGAATCGTATCTTCTTTTTGCGAAAGATCACTTTTTCATTCATCGTGAAGTTGACCAGGCCGGAGAAGCACAGGGCAATGAGGTTGCACCACACCACATCCAGTCCGGAAATGAGCACGACGAGTTGCAGCAGCCCCATTTTGAGGAGAAAGGTGCCTGTGCAAGAGGCGTTATAGGCGGCATAGTGCCGGAAAAACGAGCGGGTACTCCGTTTCGAGATACGGTCCTTCCACACGAAGAAATAACTGTTGCAGAAATTCACGAAAACGGCGCACTCGAAGGAGATGGTAGGCGAGAGGATGTTCCGGCCGAAATAGCTGCCGCTGAAAAGCAGGTGGGAGCAAACCCAGAGCACGGCCGTATCGACGGCCGTGCCCAGCAGGCTGACTCCGAAATAGCCCACGAAGCGTTTCAGCAGATCGGCCAGGCGGCTACTCATCCTTATGCTTGGGCATCGGGTCAATCTTGGCGTAGTAGCGGATGTCCCGGGCGATAGTGACGAAATAGATCAGCAGAAGGATGGCCAGGATAACCAGGCCGGGATAGTCGAGCGCATGCAGATAGACTGTCTTTCCAAAGAGCGTGTGGACTTGCTCGAACTGCTGCCAGGGCTTGATGAAAATCAGCAGCGTATTGAGCAGGATGGCGGCCAGCCGGAATTCGGTGGGCCCGAGACCGGCATAGGTCAACTTGAACTCGGCTTTCAGGTGCGCGTTCATACTGACATTGAGGGTCAGCTGCAGATAGACCACCAGCATCGCCAGCGCGGTGTAGAGGTTCAGGAAAGGGGAGAGGCCGATGCCAACGAACATCAAGGTCTCGTTGATGCCATCGACCGTGTGGTCGATGTAATACCCGTAAATGGGCCGCTGCGTCTTCCGGACACGGGCCAAGGTGCCGTCCAGGGAGTCGCCATACCAGTTTACAATCAGCCCGAAGGTACTGAGCCAGAGCCAATTGACGCTTAAGTGAGACAAGATGTATCCCAAAGCGATGAGAACCGAACCGAAGGTGCCGACCCAGGTCAGCATATCGGACGAAACCCACCGCGGCTGGCGCTTGGCCAGCCATACCAGCGCTTTCTTCTCGGCAGCGTTGAGCAGGGAGGTTTGAATTCGTTCAGCTTTTTTATCCATAGAGTATGAATTATGATGCGCGCACTTGCTGCAAAAAACAGGTCAAACTCTTTCAAGTGCGAAAAATTTTACAAAAATAGCGATATTTTACAAATATGTACCCGTTTTGAAAATGATAGCGAAATGTGTATCTTTACGAAATGAAACGGATAACTATGCTTTTGCTGGCCCTGCTGCTCGCCGGGCCGCTGGCCTTCGCGCAGGAAGCGCGCAGGGTGATGACAATGGAAGAAGCCGTGCTGGGACGCGGCTTGATGGTGCAATCTCCCACTTGGCACTGGACTGGTGACAAAGCGGTCGTGGCGCAGGATGAACCGGGTGTCCCGTCCCGCCCCCAGCGTCCCGCCCCGCTGGCCTTCACCAAGGGCAACAATCTCTATTACAAGGATAAAAATGGCGTGGAGCACGCCATAACGGCCTACCAGCATCCAGGAATCGTGTGCGGCCAGAGTGTGAGCCGCAATGAATTCGGGATCAACGGCGGCATCTTTGTCTCGCCCGACAGCAGCAAGATCGCATTCTATCGCAAGGATGAACGCGCTGTCACCTTGTTCCCGCTGCTGGATATTACGACCCGTACGGGCACTTTGCGCGAGATCCGTTATCCGATGAACGGGATGCCTTCCGAGCATATCGCCCTGGGCGTTTACGATATCGCTGCCGGCACGACCGTCTGGATGGATGTCACCGATTTTAACGATGAACGTTACCTGACCAATATCACCTGGGGCCCGGCGAGCGACCGTATCTACATCCAGGTACTCGACAGGCCGCAGAAGCACGTCCACCTCAATGTCTATGACGTGCAGGACGGCAAGTGCCTCGGCACGCTGCTGACGGAAGAGAACCAGCGCTGGGTGGAGCCGCAGGAGCCGTTGGTTTTCCTTGATTCCGATCCCGACCAGTTCCTCTATTTCACCGACAACCGGGACGGCTACAAGAACTACTACCTCTGCTCGGCCAGCGGGAAGTTCGCCCCGAAACGCTTGACCGATGTGGACGCCGACTGTTCGTTCGTCGCCCAGCGCGGCCGCTATATCTTCTACTATTCGGCTGAAGTATCTCCGGTTGAGAACCATCTGTTCCGGCTGGATCTCAAGACCGGCAAGAAGGTGCGCCTGACCCGGGAAGAGGGTTGGCATTTCTGCCAGATTTCCCCAGACGGTAAATATTTCATGGACACCTGGTCGTCGCTCGATGTGCCGCGCGTGACGGGGTGGGGCACGACTGATGGCAAGAAGTTTACGGAACTCTACCGGGCGCCGGCCCCGAGTCCGCTGCTGACCAGCTGCAAGATCGAGATGGGAACGGTCAAGAGCGCCGACGGCAAGTACGACAACCACTACGGCCTGGTCTATCCCATCGATTTCGATCCGTCCAAAAAGTATCCGGTCATCCTTTATGTGTATGGTGGCCCGCACACGCAGCTGATCCGCGATGTCTATCAGGGCGGCATGTCCCGTTGGGATATCTACATGGCCCAGCACGGCTACATCGTTTTCACGATGGATGGTCGCGGCACGCCCAGCCGGGGCGCGGAGTATGAGAAGGCCATCCACAAGCAATGTGGCCAGGTGGAGATGGCCGACCAGATGGAAGGCATGAAATGGCTGATGTCGCACCCGTGGGTGGACCGCGACCGCATCGGCGTTCACGGCTGGAGTTACGGTGGCTTCATGACAATCTCATTGGCTGTCAACTATCCGGAGGTGTTTAAAGTGGCTGTGGCCGGCGGTCCGGTCATCGACTGGAAATGGTATGAGGTGATGTACGGCGAGCGCTATATGGAAACCGAGACGACGAATCCGGAAGGTTTTGCCAAGACGTCGTTGATCCCGCGCGCCAAGGACTTGAAGGCCAAACTGCTCATCTGCCAGGGCGCCATCGACGATACCGTGGTCTGGGAGCACAGCCTGAGTTTTGTCGAGAGTTGTATCAAGAACAAGGTCCAAGTCGATTACTTCCCGTACCCGACCCACCCGCACAATGTCCGCGGCGTGGACCGCGTCCACCTCATGGACAAGGTCACGATGTATTTCGAGGACTACCTCTGAGCCGGACGGCAGGAGCCGTTAAAAAGCCAGGCTGTATTTGAGGTTGGGCATGACCGGGAAAAAATCTGACAGGCTCAACGAAAGGTAATGCGGTATTTGATACTGGGGAGGATCGGAAGAATGCTCAGTTTTTTCCAGCGACTGGCTTCTGCATCCCACGTCAGGGAGAAGGCGTTGTGCCGGTTCATGACGTTGTACACCCCGAGTGCGATATCGTGTTCCGTCCGAGACCGTTTGAATGTCATACTGTATGACAAGTCGAGCCGGATGTAAGCAGGTAGCCGATAGTTATTGGGATACGTGTAGTAGATCAGCGCCCCATCTACCGGAAGCCCATACGGAAGATACCAACCCGCCTGCAAGGTTTCATAGTGTCCGCTCGTGCAACATAAAGCAGCTGAGACGCCATGCGAGAAATCTCGAGCTTCGGCAAAGCAGTAGGCTGCGTCGGCATTGAGCATATGCCGCCGATCAAACTTATAGGGGAATGGTTGCCCTTCGTTGAAGGCGGGAAAGGTACGGTCCGTCTTGGATAGCGTATATGCCAGCTGTCCGGTAAAAGACCCTTCGCTTTTCTGCATCAGCAGTTCCAGGCCATACGATCGTCCGGTTCCAATCTCCAGATTGTCTTTCCAGCCCATTGTCCCCATGTTGAAGAACTGTCCGGCATCTGCGAAATAGACCAGGTCGGACATCCATTTCGAATATCCGCCGACAGAGAACGACCAGCCCCGGCCGTCACGCGCCATCAAGCCCAGATAAACCTGGTCCGCTTTTTCCGGATCGGCATAAACCCCTGCTGGAACGAGCATATCGAGCGTGATGCCCGTAGGCGTTCCTTCCAACGTGTGATAGAATTGAACCATCCGGTCGTAAGTGCCTTCTACGCCCAGCCACTTGTTGAAATAATAATTGCATCGGAAATGCCATTCCGGTGTCATCCTGCGGAATCCATCATCTGCCTGGAAACCGTTCAGCCGGAATGCCAGCCGCGCCATCAGGCGGGACGTATCATAAGCCAGTTGGCCATGAAGGGCAGCCAGATTGCTGCGGTTGGCGCCCGCCCGATCGGTCGCATGACTTCCCGCGGATTTCATGGCGACCGGGATGAAGGCAGTATGGCGAAACTCCGTGCCCAGGCGGATCCTCCAGGGATTGTCCATTGCCAAATCTGCTGTAACGGCGGCCTTGTATTCCTGAACGAGGGATTGGGCGCCGAGCGAAGTAGTGAAGGCGCTTACATAGCGCGTCCGGTCCTGCATTTGTGCCGACTCGAATGTGTTGGCCGAAACATCGGCCGCCAAGGTAAGCCGGCTGTTCATATTGCTCTTCCAGCGCAGCAGGATCAGGTTGTTGCGCCAGCCCAGGCTGTCCCGGGCGTTGCCGCCGGCACCGGTGAAGGCATAGTGATCGTCCGTCCGCAGCCAGGACAAGGATAGCTGGTGTCGCGCTGCCGGTCGCCAGTCCAATTTCCCGTACAAGTCGTAAACACCGGCCTGGATGAAAAGAGGGAGCCCGCTGTCCGCATCGATTAGTTGCCTTGCCAAGGTGTTGTATTCCAGTTGGACGGGCGACCAGCGGGCCGAAACGGTCGCGGAAAGCTTCTCTGTCACGACGGGTGTTGTGACAAATGCTGAAGCCATGAGCGTGCTGAGCGACAGCACGCCACGGGGGCGGGTGAAATCACCATCGGCAGATTGCATCCGGATATGCGACGAGAGCAAGTTCCCGTCACCACTTTCAAACCCGCCCACACAGAATTCCGTGTCGGAGAGAATTTCGGAAGGAACAACTGCAGAGAGTCCCAGCAGATGCGAGATGCCATACAGCGTTACACCGTCGAGCGATAGTCGATTGTTTCCCATATTGCCGCCCCGTACGCTGAAAGCGGAATTTCCTTCCATTGTGAATGAAACGCCTGGCAGGCGCTGGACCTGTTTGATGACATCGGCTTCGCCCAAAGGTGGTATCAGCCGGGAAAGCTGCGCGGCATCGATACGGTAGGAGGACAGGCCCTCCGTAGGGCGACGGGCGATGATTCGGGATTCCGCCAGCGTGTCGCGATGGTTTTCCAGTTCCTGCGCCCAGCTCTGTCCCGAAAGAGGGAGCAAGCCAATGAGCAGACACAAACACCGCTTGAATCTATGGCTCTCGCGTTGGGAACTCATCACTGAAAATATTTTGGTAAAAAGCCGTCATCCGCTCGTCATAATCCGAATAGTCCTCCACATATTCAGTCGCGGCGCCGAAGATGCCTCGTCCGCCCCGAATATTGGAATAGGACGATTTTTGAGAAAAGACCTGTGTGAAATCTGCGTTATCGGTCTTGGCTGTCAGGGTGACCGCATCTTTCAGATAGGCCAACAATTCTTTGGAAGGCCGCTGGATATGCAGTTCCAAGGCAGATTCTCCGTCAGCAGGAGGCCAGATATCAAAATTCGGCCCCCAGACCATCCACCCTTTTTCATAGGCGCCATATTCAGGATGGCGACTGATGAGGGTCCGAATATACCCATGATCGATCGAGCTGGAGAAACCCGTAAGGACTGAAGGATGATAGTAGTTGTTCTCATATCCTTTCTCCTGTATAAAGAGAGCTATCCGATCGAGATAAGGCCGCTTGATATAATCACTTTCTTCCAATTGCCCCGGGCTCTTGTCGACCAGATAGATTGTACCGTTATACTCATATTCCGTAACGCCCAGCAGAAAACGGTCCCCTTCACCGAGGCTGTTGAAGAAATCAGTCCGTTCGTGGGAAGAAACAACCCGCGGAACCAACCCCTTTTCCCCCATGAACCAGGCCAGGAGGGGAATGGCGTCAGCATCATCTGCGGTGATTTGCCGGGAAGGATAACGATGTCTTGAGACGTAGTGCGGAAAAGCTATCAGGATCGGGTTCGGGACAGTCTGGACATGGAACCCGTGCGGCATCTGTGTTTCCGCCGTAACCGTCTGCCCCCCGACAGCTACATTCAGCCGGTATGATGTTCCCGCTTCCGGACGATAAGACAGTCGCCAGACGCCATCCGCCCCGCAGGTGAATGCACCCACTTCCTGCTCGCTGCCAGCCCCAAGACGTAGCAGATTCACATTCGCCTGACGAATCTGTTCCAGCGGACCCGCATCATCATTTTGCGCCGTCCAGTACAATTCCAACGTCTGCTCCGTCGTATCCCGCAGCACACAATTGATCACCACCTCCCGGGGATCCTCGGTATTGAGGCTGATGTATTCTACACACGAACAGACCAGCAGGCCGGTAATCGCCAGAAAGAGTGTGTTAATAGAGCGTTTCATACATTAACGTCCTGGCCGGATAGCCGGAACTATTGCAAACTGTACAATAGACATCAAAAATCGCGTTTGCAAGGAACTTAACCTGCAACACATTGTCATTGATACTGATGATTTGATACCGCTCGTCATTTTGATCGATAAACCAGTCATAAGTAGCATAGGACATATACGGACTGACTGTATAATAATAAGTCTCACCAATTTCAAGATAATCCGGACCAGATATCTGAGGCTCTGTGTAATAACTTTTGTAACTCGGCTGAAATGCGGGCGGAACCTGGTTCGGGCCGTGAATGACCAGAGCTTCGTACCATTTAGAAATGTAATGGCTGGAGTTGTATCGTTCAGCTGTATGGTCTCCTGCATAATAATGGATGATTTTAGCCGCACTTTCGGCACAAGCTATATATAAATCGTTTGTAAAAAACTTCATGACATCAGAAGCGTTTTCAATTGTATAGTATTTGCTGCCTTTTAAAGCATATGCATGACTGTTATAAACTGTTGAGTCGACGGACACAATAGTTACATATGGATAAAAGTCAAGAATATACTGTTCATTGAAGTCTCTGGCATACCAAGGAATTGTATCATCATAGATATATGCTGTAACACTCTGTTGAAAAGGGGTATAGACTGTTTCCGTCGTATAAGAACCGCCATAATATGAGTCTGTAAATAGGCCTTGGATGAAGGGGGAAGTATGGGTTAGAGCTGCTTCGAGAGACGCTATTCGCTGCTGCCCAATCAAATCATTTGTTTGTCGACTCCTATACCCTTGCTTTTCAGTAACAATGCCGGCAAGACGTTGTGCATCCTTGAAAGTCATGTTTGAAAAAAAATGTTTACTTAACAAAAGACGTTCCAAATATGCCTCCCGGTACTGCTGCTCAATACTCTGCGGGATTATCGAAGAGTATAAATCAATCAGTGCTTTAGCCCCGTATTCTCGCTGGCTAAGTTCTTTTAGACCATTAAAGTGTTCGATGTAGAACTCAACTGCTGCTATTTCATCGTTACACAGAAAAATATCGAATGCCAGAGGAAATGAATAACATGCTTCAACGAGTTCTTCCATACTCATTGAAGCTAATTCAACGCTATCTATTTGGCATGCCTTTATCTTCTCGGCGCCGCTCTCAATGTATTTAACGGCTCTGACCAAACTATCTTTTTGTAACCAATAGGGCTTCACCTTAGAGTAATCATATTCTCCATTAGATTTAGTGACCACTCCATGAAGCATAGACGTGGTTTGGGTATCTTGCCCCAACTCGAAAGAAGTACAACATACAAACATTATTCCTGAAATGAAAAGGGACAGGATAATGACAATAAACGGCCGTTTCATAATTTTGGTTGTGATTTGATTATTTTTGTCATAAACTTGAGTTTTTTTACAAAAATCTCTGCTTATTATCAAAAAAACAATACCCCGAAAATCGATTGCGCCTATAAGAAATTGGCTGTTAACGAGTTGGGTATTTTCGATTGCGCCATATGCCTGATTCTGGGATAGGTTTTGTTCTATATAGATTAAAGAAATGGGGGGCGCAATCGTACTTTTGCTATTTCTTTGAAAATCAGCGACAATTAAAAAGCTGTTCGCGCAATCGGTTCAAGCGGTGTCCGTTGCCTCTTTGAAATCAAGACAAAAAGTCTCAACTTTGTCATTAAGATTGATTCTATGAAAAAGTATTTTTTCCTTCTTACTGCTCTGTTGCTGGTCGTCCCCCCTCTGAACGCTACGTTTCCGGTTTTTATCGGCGAAGATGGTGATCCTGAAGAGATCGACCTCAATAACCCTGTAAATGGCGAAGAGCCCACATCTCTCAACACTTGCACCGTGCATGCTTTTAAGACGTCTGATTCCATTATTGTTCGAGTTAGTGGATATATCGGCAATATATCTGTGGCCATCATAGGGCTGGGCGGATCTGTTTATTCAGGAATTCGTCCAATCATCGGTAATGGGGAGGTCATTTTGGATATCACATCGCTTTCCGAAGGTGATTATATGATCTATATTCAAACTTCCATATGCTATCAAGGCACATTTAGAATTTGAAACAGGCTTTCTTTTCGTATCTGATACTCTTTGCTGTGACCGTATTCCTGTTACAGAGTGTTTCAGCATGCAGACTTCCCTTCCACAAAGAGGACAAAAGATTAGAATTATTAGACAGTTTACTTCTGTCTCAACCTGCAATAGCGCTTGATTCTTTGATTGCCATTAACCCCGAACAATACAAAAAGAAGAATCGGGCATATTATTCTCTTCTTCTCACCATCGCGCAACATAAAAATCGAGTTCCGTTCGAGAGCGATTCACTTATCGCTTCATCTCGTGCGTGGTATGAACATTCACGTACGGACCCGCATAAGATGGCTCGCGCGCAGTTCTACAATGGGCTTGTCCGATATAAAAAAGACAATATGGACACGTCCGCCTATCAATTAATGCGGCGCTCCCTGCAAACGCTAGATGTGCATCGCATCCAGGACAACAGGCTGCAGGCTCTGGCGAATGCCTATCTTGGGCGGGCAAATGATTTTCATGCAAACAATCTTCAAGAAGCTATTCGTTTTTATAAGAAAGCTGTCGAGGCTGAAAAAAACCAGGGTAATATCCGGAATCTGCTGATTGACGGTTTTGATTTGTTGGTTTGTCTTGTAAAGAATGGCGAGACAGAAGAAGCTTCGTCAGTAAAACAGATGCTGGATAGTGTGGCTTATGCTGCGCACGACATTCATGTAGAAAGACAGAATAATGCCAAGGCTATCTATTTCCTATATTCTGAATTAAATCTGGATAGTGCCTTGTTTTACTGTCAGAAATGGAAAGCTTCGGCATCAGACATATGCGCCAAGGAGAATATGATGGCGAGAATTCACGCGCAAAGAGGCCAGATGGATAGCGCCATTTTGTATGAGAAGGCTGCATTTGAGCACCGAAGGGCAGAAGATACTCTGTCATTCCATTTGTATTACCGGTATTTGGCCGATTACTACAGCCAGACAGGACCGGCCGATTCTGCTGCACACTATGCACGGCTGGCGTATGCGGCGCTGCGTGACAATCTGGATCAGAAGACGCAGAAACGCATTCTTGAACTCGAGAAAAAGTATGATGTAGCCGAGCAGGCGGCGAAATATGAACAGATGAGGCACGGCCGGAACGTCATTTTGCTGCTATTCGCTTTTGCTTTGACTGTCTGTGCCTTGTTCTTTTGGCAATGGCGTCTGCTCCGCAAGAATGTGGCGATGCAACAGCGGGAAGCGTTGCGCGATTCCATTTTTAAATCAGTTCTTCAGGCGGCTGCTGTTACTTATGCCGGCGTCAATAAACAACTTGCGTATATCCACAATCTTCCGGATGAAAAGAAGCAGGAAGCATTGGCCCATTTCATCCAGGACAACAAGATCCAAGCTGCCAACAACCTTTTGTCTGCTGTTGAGACGAACATCGACAAATACCCGGAGACGGTTCAGCAGATCACGTCACTGCTGGATGGCGCGCAGCAGAAAACGGTTTTCGTCTTGACGGAGCTTGAGTTTACGCCTGGCGACATTTCCGGCATGCTCGGAATTACGAGTGCGCAAGTCCGTATGGTCAAGAAGCAGATTCGGGACAGAATCAGACAAACACAGATAGTGCGCAAACGTGCTGCCCGTCAGCTTAAAGTCATGCAGCTTGGGACGCAGGTTGGAAAGAAGTGACCATCTGCGCGAGCAGGACGGCGACGAAAACCAGGGCGCAGCCCAGCAGTTCGCGCGGCGTGAGATGCTGGCGCAGGATGAGCCAGCCGGCCAGCGCGGCAAAGACCGATTCCAGGCTCATCAGAAGAGAGGCGACCGTCGGGTTCAGGCCTTTCTGCCCCACAATCTGGAGGGTATAACCGACCGCACTGGAAAGGATGGCCGCGTAGAGCAGCGGAATCCAGGCGCCCCAGGAGGTGAAGGCAGTGGCCCAGGCCGGAAGACCAGCCGGGAGGATGTCGGTGAAAACCATTACGATGGAAGACAGCACGCCGCAGCTCAGGAACTGGATGGCCGAGAGTTTCAGCGCATCGAAGCGCGGTGAAAAGCGGTCGATGGCCAGAATCTGGAACGCATAGGCCAGTGCACAGAGGATCAGAAGCACATCGCTCAGCCCCAGGGAAAGGGAAGCCTTGTCGAGGCAGAGCAGATAGAGTCCGGCCAGCGCGATGGCTACGCCGATCCAGATGACCGGGCGGGTCTTTTTCCGAAATACCATCAGATTGAGAACCGGGACCAGCACGATGTAAGTAGCCGTGATGAAGCCGGCTTTTCCGGCACTGGCCCCCAATGCGATACCCTCTTGCTGCAGCAGGCTGGCGACGCAGAGGAGCACCCCCAGGATTGTACCGGAGCGCCAGAGAGATGCCCGGTCGGAGCCGGGCCTGACGCTTGCGTCACCCCCGGCTTGGCCGGAGGCCTTTTTGCCCAAAACGATAAAAGGATACAGGGTTGCGGCCGCAATCAGGAACCGCAACCCTGTAAAAGTGGAGGAGCCCATGAAATGGCTCCCTTCGGTCTGGGCCACGAACGCCACACCCCAGATCAGGGCGGTGAGCGTCAGTAGCAACGCATGTTTCCAAGACCGGTTTTCCGCCACTGTGCCGTTACTTCATGTAAGGATACTTGAAGCCACGCGCGGGGACGAGCGTCTCTTTGATGGCACGCGGGATGGCCCAGCGGATGAGGTTGAATTCACCGCCGGCCTTGTCGTTGGTACCCGACTTGCGGGCGCCGCCGAACGGCTGCATGCCGACCACGGCTCCCGTCGGCTTGTCGTTTACATAGAAGTTGCCGGCCGCATAGCGCAGCCGGTCGGCAACGCACTGGACCATCAGGCGATCCTGTCCGAAGACAGCGCCCGTCAGGCCGTAAGGCGAAGTGGTATCGCAGAGTTCGACAGCCTTGTCCATTTCAGCGTCATCATACACATAAACGGTAAGGACAGGACCGAAGATCTCTTCTTCCATCGTCTTGAAGTGCGGATCGGTGGTGACGATGACGGTCGGCTCCACGAAGTAGCCCTTGCTTTTGTCGCAGCCGCCGCCGATGACGATCTCGGCATCCGGCGAATGCTTCGCATAGTCGATGTTGCGGGCGATATTGTCGAACGAAACCTCGTCGATCACGGCATTGATGAAATTGTCCGGATCGCAGACATCGCCCATCTTGGCCTCGGCCGCAAAGGCTTTCATGCCCTCGAGGATCTTCGGCCAGAGCGATTTGGGCGCATACATGCGGGACGCGGCGGAACATTTCTGCCCCTGGAATTCGAAGGCACCGCAGAAGGCGGCCGTCGAGATGTCTTCCGCCACGGCACTCGGGGTGACGAAGATGAAGTCCTTGCCGCCCGTCTCGCCCACAAGGCGCGGGTAATTCAGGTAGTTGTCGATATTCTCGCCCACCTGGCGCCACAGCGTGTTGAACGTGGCCGAAGAGCCGGTGAAGTGGACGCCGGCCAGGTACTTGGATGCGAAGATTTCCTTGCCGATGACCGAACCCTGGCCCGGAATGAAGTTGACGACACCGTCGGGGAGGCCGGCTTCCTTGTAGATCTGCATCAGATAGTAGTTGGACAGGATGGCCGTGGTGGACGGCTTCCAGACCGTCACGTTGCCCATCAGGACCGGCGACATCGTCAGGTTCGAGGCGATGGAGGTGAAATTGAACGGGGTCAGTGCAAAAACGAACCCTTCCAGGGCGCGGTATTCGACCGTGTTGATCTGCCCTTTGGCGCTCTTGGGCTGGAAGCCGTAGAGTTCGGAAGCGAAATGGGCGTTGTAGCGCAGGAAGTCGATGAGCTCGCAGGTGGAGTCGATCTCGGCCTGGTAGAAATTCTTGCTCTGGCCGAGCATCGTGGCGGCGTTCATCAGTGCGCGGTATTTGGTGGAGATGAGTTCGGCGATCTTCAGCAGGATGGCGGCACGGACCGTCCAGTCGGTCTCCGACCACTGCTTGTGGGCGGCCATGGCGGCATCGATGGCCATCCGGACTTCGGCCGGACCGGCCTTGTGATACGTGGCCAGCACATGATGGTGGTCGTGCGGCATCACCACTTTGCCGGTGTTGCCGGTGCGGATCTCTTTGCCGCCGATGATCAGCGGGATCTCGATCTCGATGGAACTCTGACGTTTAAGTTCTTTCTCGAGGGCTTCTCTCTCGGGGGATCCTTTCAGATAGGTTTTGACCGGCTCGTTGGCCGGATCCGGGAATGCATAGATGGCGTCTCTCATTTCAGTATGATTTGGTTTGATTGTTTCACGAATCTTCAAATTTACGAAAAATTTTACGTAACTTCGCAAATCAACCTGTAAAATCATAACAAAATGCATATCGGTATCGCCGGCAATATCGGCAGCGGCAAGACCACGCTCACGCGCATGCTCGCCCAGCACTACGGCTGGACTCCGAAGTATGAGGCTGTCACCCACAATCCCTTCCTGGAAGACTACTACAAGGACATTCCGCGCTGGTCGTTCAACCTGGAAGTCTATTTCCTCACCCAGCGTTTCAAGGATGTGATGGAGATTGCCCGCAGCCGCGAAACCATCATCCAGGACCGTACGATCTTCGAAGGCGTGTATGTGTTCGTGGCCAACAACGTGGCGATGGGCAATCTGTCGCAGCGCGACTTCGACGCCTACATGGATCTGTTCCACGTGATGATGGAAATGGTCAAGCTGCCCGATCTGCTGATCTATCTCAAATGTTCGATTCCGCACCTGGTGGCCCAGATCCAGAAACGCGGCCGCGACTATGAGCAGACGATGAGCCTCGAATACCTCGGGGGCCTGAACAAGCGCTATGAACAATTCATCAACGAGGAATACAAAGGCGAGGTCCTGACCATCGACGCCGACAACCTGGATTTCCAGAACAACCCCGAAGACTTCGCCTCGATCACCGACAAGATCGACGCCCGCCTGTTCGGCCTGTTCTGATCTTTCACGGTTTGCCAGCCAGAGAAATAGGGCAGGATGGCTCCGGCCTCCTGAAACAAGGCGCCCAGGCCGATGGCGTCAATTCTGATGGAATTGATAGGATCCGACCCGTACGGGCTCAGCTCCAGTAGCGTTCCACCGGTCATAAAACTGTAGATGAATCGTTCTGCGCTGGGTTCCGGGGTTTGCGGGAACCTGGATTTCAACCAGGTAGGTTTTCGGCTTTTTAAAAGTCTGTCCGATGAAATCGTCCTGGTCTGTTACGTTGAACTGAATGCCTTCTGTATCGATATCCAGCATCCAGGAACAGTTTGAAACAAGTTCAACGCTGAACTTTCCGCCTTCTGCCGGAAGGGTGATTTCTTTCCAATCGGTCAGTGAGACAAACGGTTCGGCTCCTTTTTGCCGCACTTCAATAGTCTTGACAGCAGCCGTCTCGTCTGAATTGCAAGTCAGGAAAAACGCCCCGACCCGGTCGCGGGATGTAGGATTCGGTTCAACGATGATGTTGATGAAACCGGCATCGGAACCACTGGAAGGTGAAAGAATGAAGATAAGGGAAGAAAGCCAATCATGAGAGGCTGTCCAGTTTGTATTGGATGAAATATGCAATGTCTGCATACCGCCTTCTGCAGGGAATTCAAAAGCCTCTTGATCGACTTTTAATTTCGGTGTAATCAACTGTTCACATGCCGTCGAAGTCAGCAACAGCATTAACAATAAAGGAAAACTAAAACATTTCATAATCGTAACAGATGTGATGTATACAGTATGATGCATAAACGGATGGATATGTTGCGTCTCTTTTATGGGCATAGGATGATTTTCGTAATAATCGGTTCTAAATAGTTGATAAATAGATAGTTTGGCTAACAGGTTTTCTTTATGAAAAAGTACGCCGATTAATCACTCCTACTACTTCTGCAGAAAAGGGGCTTTGAAAATGTTAAAATTCAACAAATTGATTATGAGGAAAATACGTGAATTAATTACGAAAAGAGTCGTTTTCTTTTGAATTCCGTCTGTTTTATCTGATATTTGTCATTTCAAGCTCATCCATTATTTCAAGGATTTTTTACCCGATAGTATTGAAACGTTTATTTTTTTCATCATAGGACTCGGCCTGATTATCTGGGCTATGCCCAGTTGCAGCAGGGGTCCTTCCGTAGAAGATCGATTGTCAGAAATTGACCGACTTCTCCAAACCGATCCTTCTCAAGCAAGTGGTTCGGCTCCAACGGGAATACCTATCATTATGCACGCGCCTGCTTTTATCACGGTTTGGTAACCTGGATCACGACAAAAAACAACGAAAGTGCGTGTGAATCTATGCGGCAGTCACTTCAGATCCTGTCTGATTGCCCTGTCGACGATGAAAGGTTGGAAGCTTTGATCTGTGCCTATTTGGGGCAGGTCAATGATTATCGTACCTTGAATCTGCCGGAAGCGGCTGGGTACTACCGACGGGCCATTGAATTGGAAAGCCGTTTGAATAATGGGAGAAACCGACCTGGCCACTACGCTACGAAAAGGTTTTTCCGACAATTTCGCGACGGCTATCGAAAGCTGCCTCGAGGCACTGACGCCCCGGCAACGCGCCGATATACAGAAACTCTCCGGAGAGCGGGCCAAGACGGTCTATATCTTGACGGAACTTGGCTACGGGGAAGAAGCAATCGCCGAATACACCTGCACCTCAGTAGACTCAGTCCGGGTGACGGTCAACAACAACAACAAAGCCCTTTCTACCATCGGTGAGGAACCCAATTGACTGTGTCCAATGGCGCTGATTTCGGTCCATTGGTTGCATTTTAGCCGTTAATTGCGCCCAATGGCTTTTGTTTAGCGCCATTGGGCACAATCAATGGCTGTTCGAGCGCAGAAGCATTACTTGAACGCCTGCTCCGAAAGGCCGGGGCCGCCGAGGGCGAGGTCCTTGAAGTAGGACGGAACCTCGTGGCCCAGCAGGGCTTCGACGTAGAGTTTGGCGATGTATTGCGACAGCATGAAGCCGTGGCCGCGCATGCCGACGAACAGGCCTTTCTCCGGGTCGATGATGTAGCGCGGCTCCGTGTAGTAGCCGCACCAGGTGGCCTGAAGACTCATTCCCTTGAGCTGCGGGATCCATTCGGTGAAGACTTCGGAGGCGATCTCCAGGAATTCCTGGGTGTTGACTTTCAAGTTCTTGGCGGCGTCCGTCGCGTCCTGGGCCGGGGAGGCGCAGCCGATGATCTGGCCGGTCTCGGCCAACTGCTGGCCATAGACCGCCGAGAAGCCCTTGTAGTGGCGACGGTCGATGAGCATGTCGAGCGAGTCGCCGTCTTTGCCGATCAACGGCAGGCGTTTGGTGATGAAGGCCTGGTGGCGGACCGGATAGAGGCCGGTTTCGATGCCGAGCTGGCGGGCGAATTTCTCGGCGCCGGCGCCCATCGCATTGACGAAGACTTCGGTCTCATAGCGGACATAGCGGCCGTCTCGGGTGCGGACGGTAATCCGGTACTGCCGGCTGTTCTTCTCGACGTGGATGACTTCCGTGTCTTCAAACACCTGGCCGCCGGCTTTGATACCGAGCTGACGCACCGTGTCGATGGTCTTGCCCGGAGTGGCCTGCCAGCAGTCGAGTGAAATGAGCGCATGGCTGTAGAGGTTGAGGTCGGGATTGATGTACGGGGAAATCTCCGCCGCGAAATCTTTCTTGTCCACCATGTAGGCATTCGACCAGGCCCGGGACGCGTCGAGCGACCGGTAGGTTTCGTCGTCATGGACGAAGTTCACATAGCGCGTCATCTTGAGGTCGATGTTGCGCAGGCCTTGCACTTCGCGGAAAATCTCCAGGTTGTGCGTGGCGATATCGGCCAGGGCGGGGAGGGAGAATGCCGGACGGCCGCCGGCGATGCAACGCCAGGAGCTGCCGTGTTCGTTGTTGACCAGGATGGGCTTGAATCCGGCTTCCGAAAGATAGCGGAACAGGGCCGTGCCGGCCATGCCGCCACCGGCCACGAAGGCCCCCACGCGGCGGATCTCCACATCGGTGCACTTGGGATTGGTGATCAGTTCGACCTGGCGGGACGGGTTGGTGACGTTGCCGATCTCCACGAGGTTGGCCATCGGGCCGCGCGGCGTGAAATCGCCCGTAATCTCGATGCCATAGGCGCGCAGGGCCTGTTTGGCGCGCGGCAGACAGCGCGTACCGCGGCACGGGCCCATGCCCAGGCGGGAAATGTGCTTGAGTTCCTGGGCGGTGATGCTGGTACGGCCCTTGAGCAGGGCAAGCAGGTCGCGCAGACGCACGTCTTCGCAGTGGCAGATGTAGGTGAAGTCGTCGTTGAGTTCGGTAGGGGTCATCTCGAGCGGCTCGGGGTAGTTTTCCTTGACGATGAAGCCGTGCGCTTCGAGCAGGGCTTCGTCGCTGTCGCCGGCATAGATCTTTTCGGCTTTCACGACCGCCACGTTGGTCTTGTTGGGTTTGCGGATGAGGCGTTCGATGGTGCCTTCTCCCACTTTCTGGCCGTTGTCATCGACCAGGAAGACTTCTGAGCCGGCCTCGACGTTGAATTCGACAGGGAGGAAGATCTGACGCTTTTCCGGCCGGTAGCCGAAGATGGCCAGACCCGGGCAGTGGGCCACGCATTCCATGCAGCCGATGCATTTGTCGAAGTCGATCGTCGGCGTCACGGAAGTGGAACTCTTGGTGATGGCGCCCTGCTTGCAGGCAAACGAGCAAGGGTTGCACGCGAAGCCGTACAGACAGTCGGCGATCACGAACCCGCCTTTGCGCATCCGCGCGGCCGACGGTTTGACCGGTGCATCGAGCAGCCGCTGCGGCCGCTGCTGGGAGTCGATGTATTCTTTGGAAACGGTCAGATAGGCATTGTAGTCGATGCGGCGGCCGAGAGCCTGTTGGATCTCGTAGGCACATTGGCGGCCGCGCAACACGGCGGAAGTGCCTTCGCCGATGCGCACTGCGTCGCCGACACCGTGGCAGGCCGTACCGAAGACTTCCGTGCCTTTGCGCAGCAGTTGGCTGTCGGGCAGCAGGCCGGTGCAGATATTGATGCAGTCGATTCCGTCGATCCGGACTTCCGTGCCGGGAATCGGCTTGAAGTTCTCACATTTGGCGATGATGGCGCCCGTCACGCCGGTCCAGTCTTCATTGGGGATCGCTTCAACGAGCGTATAGGAGGTCATGATGGGCACGCCGAGGCGGCGAAGCCGGTTGGCCTGTACGGGGAAACCTCCTTCGTGGGGCATGGCTTCGATGATGGCCTTGACTTTGGCGCCCGCCTGCATGGCCTGGTAGGAAGTCAGGTAACCGATGTTGCCGGCACCCACGGTCAGGATGTTCTTGCCGAGCAGGGTGAATTCCTTGTTCATCATGCGCTGCACGACGGCGGCCGTGAAAACGCCCGGGAGGTCGTCGTTCTTGAACGCCGGCATGAAGGGGAGGGCGCCCGCCGCGACGACGAGCTGCTCGGCATCCACGTAGAAGATTTCCTGCGAAACGACATTCTTGACGGCGAGGCGCTTACCTTCCAGGATATCCCATACCACACAGTTCAGCATGATGCCTTCCAGCGAATCGCCGGCCAGGGTCTTGGCGATGTCAAAGCCTCGCATGCCACCGAATTTCTGCTTCTTCTCGAAGAAGAAGAACTGGTGGGTCTGCATCTGGAACTGCCCGCCGATGGCGTCGTTGTTGTCGAGCACCAGGCAATCGATGCCGGCTTTGTTGAGTTCTTCGCGGACGGCGAGACCGGCCGGGCCTGCACCGATGATGGCGACCGCCGTACGGTAAACCTTCTTCTTTTCGTCCTGCCGCGTGGTGGAACTGTCAACCAGGGAGAAACTCTCCTTGCCGACGCGCCGGACTTCCCGGATACCGTCGATCTTGGTGATGCAGATGCGGCGGATGTGGCCGTCCACGAGCATCTCGCAGGCACCGCATTTGCCGATGCCGCACTCCATGGTGCGCTTGCGGTCTTTCAAACTGTGGTGGTGAACCGGAAAACCGGCCTGGTGCAGGGCGGCGGCGATGGTCTGGCCTTTCTGGCCCTTCACGGGTTTTCCTTCAAATATGAATTCATGGAGATCCTCTTCAGGAATATCCAGGATGGGGTGGGAAGCGATCTTGTACATAAAGTGTTTTGTTGGCAAATCCCAACAAAGTTATACAAAAAAACGCTACCTTTGTACGGTTGGAAAGCAAATTCAGATGAATTACCTCAAAACTGACATCGAAGGCCTGGTCATCGTGGAGCCGCGTGTTTTCGGCGACCACCGGGGCTACTTCTTCGAATCGTTCTCCCTCAGGGATTTTGAACAGCATATCGGTCCTGTGTCCTTTGTGCAGGACAACGAATCCTATTCCGCCCGGCGCGGGGTGTTGCGCGGCCTGCATTTCCAGAAAGGCGAAGCGGCGCAGGCCAAGCTGTTGCGCGTGGTGCGGGGCCGTGTCCTCGACGTGGCGGTGGATCTCCGTCCCGGCTCACCGACTTTCGGCCAGAGTGTCACCGTGGAATTGAGTGGAGAGAACAAGCGTCAGCTTTTCATCCCGCGCGGGTTTGCGCACGGCTTCCTGGTGCTGGAAGACGATACGCTGTTCCAATACAAATGCGACAATTATTATGCGCCCGAGGCCGAAGGATCGTACCGCTGGAACGATCCTTTCTTCGCCATCGACTGGGGCGTTTCCCCCGACGAGGTCATCCTCTCTGAGAAGGATGCGCGGGCTCCTTTTTTCAAAGACGTCGCAGACAGTCTTTGAGTGATTCTTCCCAGGGTTTGAGCTGGATGCCGAACTCGCGGCAGATGCGCTCCTTCGAAAGGATGGAGCAGGCCGGCCGTACGGCAGGGGACGGATACTCCGCTGTGGTGATGGGCCTGACGTGGCAGGGGAGGCCTGCTTCGCGCATGACGGCGGCAGCCAGTCCGGCCCAGGTGCAGGTCCCTTCGTTGGTGAAGTGGTAGATCCTTCCCTGCTGCGGGCCGATTTGCGGCAGGATGGCCAGGATGGCTTCCGCCAGGTCGCGGGCATAAGTGGGGCTGCCGACCTGATCGTTTACGACCCCGATTTCCGGTCTTTCAGCGCCCAGCCGGAGCATCGTCTTCACGAAATTCTTGCCGAACGGAGAATAGAGCCAGGACGTGCGGATGATGATGCCGCGGCAACCGCTGCGTCGGACCCTGTCCTCGCCGTCGCGCTTGCTGCGTCCATAAGCGGACAGGGGATGGCGGCGGGCCGTCTCGCTGTAACCGGCCGGATTCCGTCCGTCGAAGACATATTCAGTCGATATGTGGATCAGCGTCAGGTTCTTGCGGGTGGCGATCCGGGCCAGGTTCCCCGGTCCGTCGGCATTGATGGCCTGGCAGAGTTCCTGCTGGCTTTCGGCCAGATCCACGTTGGTATAAGCGGCACAATTGATGAGTGTGCCGATCTCTTCTTCGTCCACCAGCTGCGCGATCGCGCCGGGATCCAGGATATCAAGGGCCCGGACCGGGCCTTCCGTGCGGACATCCGTAAAGACGAATTCCGGTCTTCCGGCCGTAAGCAACTGCAATTCTGTACCGAGCTGTCCGAGGGCCCCCGTGACCAATACTTTCTTCATTGCCAAAAATTTTGTACAAAGATAAGAAATAAAAGAAGTATCTTTGTCAGTTAAACCAAGACAAAACGCGAATATGGATTACAATACGCAGAGAGAGAAACTGGTGCTGCCTGAATACGGGCGCCATGTGCAGAAAATGATCGAGCAGGTGAAGGCCATTGAAGACAAGGAGAAACGCAGCCAGCAGATGCGTGCTGTCGTGCAGGTGATGGGCCTCCTCAATCCGCAGATCCGCGAATTCAACGATTACAAGCACAAACTCTGGGACCATGCCCAGGTCATCGGCGGCTTCGACCTGGATATCGATGCACCGTACCCCGCTCCGACACCCCAGCAGTTCGAAGAACATCCGGACATTATCACCCTGCCCGGGAAACCGGTCAAGGCCGCCTGCTACGGACGCAATATCGAGAACATGATCAACCTGATTGCCGACCGGGAAGACGACGACATCAAGAAAGAGATGATCCGCACCCTGGCGCTGTACATGCGGCAGCAGTACCTGATCTGGAACAAGGACAACGTGGCGGAAGAGACCATTTTTGCCGATATCGAGCGCCTGTCTGACGGCAGGCTCAAAGTGCCGGAAGATGTGCATCTCGGCGCCATTTCCCAGAACGCCAATTTTTCCCGTCCGGGCATCAGCGTCGGCGGCAACGGCGGCGCTGGCTACGGAGGGGGGAACAACAAGAAGAACCGCAACTGGAAACGGAAGAAATAACGCATGGCCAAAGAGAAGCAAAGCAAGGAAAAGGCCAAGGCCAAGGCCCGGCCGCAGTCCAAACCGAAGAAGAAGCCTGCCGCGCCCGTGAAACGGACGCCCGTGGCGCGCAAACCGCTGCTGACTGAAGAAAACCGCAGGGTGGTCCGGATCGTGCTGGGTGTCTTGTGCGGCATCCTGACGATCTACACGCTGGTCGCCCTCCTGTCGTACGTCTTTACTTGGACATCCGACCAGAGCCTGACCTTTGACAGCCGGATGTTTACCACGGAAGTCACGGCGGAGAATGCCGGCGGCAAGATTGGCTTTATCTGGGCTGATTATCTGATCTCCAAGCTGTTTGGATTCGGGGCCTTCGCCTTGCCGATCTTCCTGGGCGCCTTGACCGTCTATTGTTTCCGCATCCGGAAGGTCAACCTGCTCCGGGTGTTTCTCCTCTGCGCTTTCGGCGCCATCATTTTCTCTGTGCTGCTGGCCTATATCTTCAGCTTCACCTCCTATGATTCGCTGCTCGGGACGGGAGCCGGAGGCTCCTATGGCCACTTTGCCTGCCGCTGGCTTTGTTCGATGCTCGGCAAGGCGGGGACGGCCGGTGTGCTGCTGGTCATTCTTTTCCTCTATGCCTGCCTGCTGACGCCCAAAGTGGCGTTCTGGTTCGACGACCTCCTCTATGGCATCTCGCACCGCGAGACGGATGAGGACGAGGAACCGGATGAAATCGAAGAAGGGGATGAAGAAGAAGGCAATACGTATCCCGGTCTGGTGGTGGATGGTGCGCCGGAAGCCGACACGGATCCCACGGATGACTGGCTCGATTTTACGGATGCCGAGTCCTCCGGCCAGCCGGCTGACGTGCCTTTGCAGCCTTCCGAACCGGCTGTTGTCGATGCAGTTGAGGAAATCCAGCCCGAACCGGCAAAGCCCGAGGGGATGGCGCAGCCCGAAGTGACGCTTACCATCGAGAAGAGTGAAAACGACATCATCGCCGGCCTTTCCGATGAGGAATGGCGCGAGCGCTACGATCCCCGGCTCGACCTTCCCAAGTTCAAACTTCCGCCGATGTCGATCCTCAAGGACTACAAGGACATGTGGTACGAGGTGTCCCGGCAGGAACTCGAAAACAACAAGCAGCGCATCGTCAATGCGCTCAACAGCTATAAGATCCGGGTCAAGGGCATCACCGCCAAGATGGGCCCGACCGTCACGCTTTACAAGATCCAGCTCGACGACGGCATCAAGGTCGCGCAGGTACGCAATCTGGAAGAAGATATTGCCATTTCGCTGGGCGCCAAGGGCGTCCGCGTCGTGACCCTGCTGGATTCCGTGGGTATCGAGGTGGCGAATGTCAAGCCGAGCGTGGTGGCGCTCAAATCGGTGCTGGGCTGCCAGCAGTTCCAGGAAGCTTCCCAGAAGATGGAACTGCCTATGGCGATCGGCATCACTGTGACCAACGAGCCGTTCTTCCTGGACCTGGCCAAGATGCCGCACCTGCTGGTGGCCGGTGCCACCGGTCAAGGTAAGTCCGTGGGCCTGAATGTGATGATCACTTCGCTCCTGTATGCCAAGCATCCGGCCGAGATGAAGATGGTCCTGGTCGATCCGAAGAAGGTGGAATTCTCCCTCTACGAAAAGTTGGAGAAGCACTACCTGGCGATGCTGCCCGACGGCGACGAAGCCATCATCACCGATACCAAGAAAGTGGCCAACACGCTCAATTCGCTCTGCATTGAGATGGATGCCCGCTACGACCTCCTCAAGAAGGCCGACGTCCGTCAGCTCAAGGAGTACAATGCCAAATTCCTGAACCGGCAGCTCAACCCGAACAACGGGCACAAGTTCCTGCCCTATATCGTGGTGATCATCGACGAGTTCGGCGACTTGCTGATGACGGCCGGCCGCGAGATCGAGAATCCCATCGCCCGTCTGGCCCAGAAAGCCCGTGCCGTGGGTATCCACCTGATCATCGCGACGCAGCGCCCGACCGTCAACATCATCACCGGTTCCATCAAAGCCAACTTCAACTCGCGGGTTGCCTTCAAGGTCAACACGGGTACGGATTCCAAGGTTATCATCGACGCGCCGGGCGCCAACCGTCTCATCGGCCGCGGCGATATGCTCGTCGTCTATCCGGGCCACGACTTGACCCGTGTCCAGTGCGCACTGGTCGATACGCCGGAGATCATCAACTTGGTGAAGTTCATCAGTGACCAGCGTGGCTATGCCGGTCCGTTCGAACTTCCGGAATATGTGGATCCGAACGATGAAGACGCCGGTGTCGGCGACGTGGACCTGCACAAACGCGACCAGCTCTTCGAGGAATGCGCAAAGATGGTGGTCCAATACCAGCAGGGTTCCACTTCGATGCTGCAGCGCAAACTCAATGTGGGATACGCCCGTGCGGGCCGTATCATGGACCAGTTGGAGGCGGCCGGCATCGTCGGTCCGCAGGAAGGCAGCAAGGCGCGTTCCGTTTTGGTGACGGATTTGGACACTTTGGACCGAATTTTGGAATCACTCAATCATATCTAAAAAAGGATTGTGCGATGAAAAGAATCTTCCTTCTCCTGACGATCCTGCTCTGCACCGCAGCGGGTGCACAGCAGCGCTTCTCCTGCCAGTTCAAAATGGTGGACAACGGGACCGGCAAGACCGTAGCCGAAGGGAAAGGCTATGTGCAGGACGACTGCTACCGGCTGGAAACCGACTGGATGCAGGTCTATTGCAACGGCAAGGACCGCTGGATCTATTCGCCCGGCAGCGATGAACTGGTAATCGAGAAAAACGATGTCTCCTTCCTGCAGCAGATTACCGTCAGCAAAGCGGCCGACGGGTCAGCCGTGGTGCTCTATGAGACCTATACGATCACGCTGACCGGCATCAAGGAGGCGAAAGAACCCTGGTCTGCCACGTTCTTCATCATCGATCCCGAGAGTTTCGGGGACGATACGATCATAACAGACCTGCGTTGACGAATACTTCGACGATCGACGGATAGGTGCCTTCCAGATAAGCTGGGAGGCTTTTTTTATCCACCCACTCGGCCCGGGTGATGTCTTCTTCCGTCTGGGGGAGCAGCGGTTCTTCCCGGTCGTCCAGCATGTGATACCAGTAGGTGTGTTTGAGGCACTTCACGCCGAAAACCTGATAGGTATGATGGGTGATGCAGATGCGTTCTCCCAGGATCAGGCTGTGCAGGCCGGTCTCTTCTTCGACTTCGCGCAAGGCACAGGTTGCGATATCCTCATCGGGCTCCTGCTTGCCTTTCGGGAGGTCCCATACCCCGTGGCGGTAGATGAGCAGGTATTTGCCTTCGCGGTTGCGGACCAGGCCGCCACCGGCTGGAATCTCCTGAAAATGGGAGCAAAAATCCTGAAAATCGGCATCATCCACCACAATGTGGTCGCGTTCGAAATAGACGGTCTGCATTATTTTGCTATCTTTGTTGCTTGCGGGTACAAAAGTAATGTTTCCTTCGGAATTTATCAACGGATTGCGCGAAAGTCTCGGCCTGGAGCGGGCTGAGCGGGTTTTGGACGCTCTTGCTTCGGATCCTCCGGTATCCGTGCGCGTCAATCCTTTCAAACGGTCTCTGCCCGATTTGCGGGCGCATTTCGGACCGCTTGCCGCCGAGCCCGTGGAATGGGCTCCGGAAGAGGGACTCTATCTGCGGGAACGCCCGTCCTTTACGTTGGATCCCTGGTTCCATGCGGGTGCTTATTATGTCCAGGAGGCCTCTTCCATGTATGTCGGAGCCTTGTTCGACCAGGCTGCCGCCGCCTTGGGCGGACCGGACGGTCTTCGCGTCTTGGATCTTTGTGCCGCGCCGGGCGGAAAAACGACGCAGTTGCTTTCCCATGGCGGCCATCGGTCCCTGTTGGTGGCCAATGAGATCGTCCCTTCCCGGGCTACGATCCTGGCTGAAAACGTGGCCCGGTGGGGTGTCCCTGGAGCGGTGGTTACTTCCTCCGATCCTTCGGCGTTCACGCCCCTGCGGGGCTTTTTCGACGTTGTTGTAGTCGATGCGCCGTGCTCGGGTGAGGGTATGTTCCGGAAGGACGCGAAGGCCGTTGAGGAATGGTCGCCTGATGCTGTGCGGCTTTGTGCTGCCCGGCAGCGCCGCATCCTTTCCGCCGTGTGGCCCGCCCTGGCCGACGGCGGATTCCTGGTCTATTCCACCTGCACGTTCAACAGGCAGGAAGATGAAGACAATGCCGGGTGGATTGCATCCTCGCTGGGCGCCGAGTTGCTTTCGATGCGGCATTTCTATCCGGGCGAAGCGCGGGGGGAGGGCTTTTTCGCGGCTTTGTTGCGCAAGGACGGCAGTTTCCGGTCTTCGCCGTCCGGAGAGGCCGCTTTGACGCTGGTGCAGAAAGATGACTTGGTCAAAGTCTTTCCGAAGGCATTCGCCGGTGATCTTTCCAAACTCGGAAAGTCGCTGAAAATCATTGCCTCGGGCACGGCAGTGGCGACGGTCAAAGGGCGGGACCTGGTGCCGGAAGCTGATTTTGCCTTGTCGTGCGTACGGGATGAAGGGATGGAATTGCTGGCCGCCAAAGGAATGCGGCTGTCGTCCGAAACCGTCGCTGTCAACCGTGAAGAGGCACTGCGTTTCCTCTCGAAGGAACCGCTGACCTTGGCCGACGCCCCGCGCGGGTTCCTGCTCCTGACTTATGAAGGGCAAGGACTCGGCTTTGTCAAAAACCTGGGTAACCGTTGCAACTCGCTGCTTCCCGCATCCCGCCGTATCCGGATCCGTATGTAGAAATAAGAATACTTTCTGATAATTATGAAACGATATTTTGCCTTTACCCTCGCCTGGTTGCTGGTCTTCGCTTCGGTCGCTCCGATGCTGGCGCAGCCGGGCCTGCCTTCCGGGACTCCTTCTCCCGCTTCCTCCATCGAGCGCTTCCTTCCCGTGAAAGGGGCGCAGTATAATCCGGCAATCTTGTCTCCCCAGGAATTCCTGGGTTTTGAACTGGACGAACGGCTCGCCGACTGGGGCGATATCACACGGTATGTGGACTATCTGGAAAAGGCTTCCGACAGGGTATCGGTCGAACGCTATGGCTACACGTTCGAGCGGCGGCGTTTCCTGCAGGTCTGCATCACCTCGCCGGCTAATCAACGACGCCTGGAACAGATTCGCGAGGAACATCTCCGGGTGACCGATGCGACCCAGTCGGCCGGACTCAATCTCGACCAGATGCCGCTGGTGGTCGATCTGAGCGCCACCATCCATGGCAACGAGATCTCGGGTGCCCAGGGCCTCATCGCCGTCTTGTTCTATTATGCGGCGGTCGAGGACAAGGCGGTGGAATCGATGCTGGAAAACACGGTACTGCTGGTGGTTCCTGCGCAGAATCCGGATGGAATGAGCCGCTTTGCGATGTGGGTCAACACCAATGCGAGCCTCAACCATTTCGTCGACAACCAGGCCCGGGAATACCGTGAGGTAACGCCTTCATCCCGCTCCAACCACTACTGGATGGACTGCAACCGCGACTGGCTCACGGCCCAGTATCCCGAGGGCCGCAACCTTGTGACCATGTATGAGCATTGGATGCCCAATGTGCTGCTCGATCTCCACGAGATGGGTTCTTCCCGGGACGGCCTCTATTACTACAGCCCTGGCGACCCCAATCGTACCTATCAGTATATTCCCCAAGAGAATCAGGATCTTACCCGCAAGATTGAAGCGACCGTCGGTCAATATCTCGACACCCTCGGGGTTCCGCATTTCAGCGGTCGCGGCTACGATGATTTCTTTATCGGCAAAGGCGGATGCTACGGCGATATCCAAGGCTCGGTGTGCATGCTTCACGAGCTTTCTTCCACCCGTGGACATGTCCGTGATTATAGCGAATTCGGCGTCCATTCCTTCGGCGAAACCGTATGCTGGCAGGCGAGCGCTGCCATCGGTGTCGTTGACGGGGCGGTCGCGCACGCTGCAGCCATCAAGGACTATCAGCGCCGTTTCTTCCAGGATGCACGGCGTGCCTCCGAAGCTGACCCGGCTGCCGGTTATGTGCTGAGCGCCCGGGGCAACCGGGGTATCGCGTTCAATTTCCTGCAGAACCTGCTGCTGCACGAAATCGAAGTCTATCCTGTCGTGGGTGAGGAGACGAAGTTCTTCGTGCCTTTCCGGCAGCGGCACTACTACAAGATCAAAGGCATTTTTGAAGATATCACGACCTTCCAGGATGACCGTTTCTACGATGTTTCAACCTGGTCGCCGGCCCGTGGGTACAACCTCGACTATGGCACTGTAACTGCCGCGCCGGCCCTTGGAGAGAAGATCACGACTGCGACGCTTCCCGCCGGGAAGATGTCCGGTGTCAGCCCCCTGGGATATCGGTTTGCGAGCGCGGAGTTCTATGCGCCCTATCTGATTACGGCTCTTCAGAAACAGGGAATCAAAGTGGAGGTAGCCGGCGACGGAACACTTGTGGTTCCGGTTGAGGGACAGCCGTGTGACGGGGATGCGCTGTATGCATGCCTGTCCGGGCTTGCCGCTGAATGTGCCGTTGAAGTGACGGCGGTTCCCGACAAGCGGCGCGACCGCAAAGCTTTCCTGGAGCAGGTGCGAACCCCTGTACACCAGCCGCGTACAGCCATCATCACCGACATCGGCTCTTCGACGCAGCAGGGCGCTTTCTGGCATATGCTCGACGCTCATTTTGGCATGAATCATTCGCTTGTCAATTACAGCACGCTGATGGGCAGAGGCTTCGATGCAGACCGTTACGACGTGATGGTTTTCATGGGCCGCGGTATGGGCCCTGATACGGCTTCCGCAGAGGCCTGGGAAAAGATTTCGAAATGGGTCGAAGCGGGGGGTACGCTCATTCTCGTAGGGGAAGCGCATGTCTTTGCCGACAAAGTAGGAGGCGACTGTATCAAGAGTGAAGGGGGACGCGGTGTCAGCGGCCTGGTCCTGAGTGCGGAGATGGCGCAACAGAGCCCGCTTTTCTGGGGCTACAACCAGCCGGCCATCGATGTGTACAAGAACGGCGCGAATGTCTGGACCGTCGCGCCGGAAGCCGAAGTGCTCATGCGCTATGCGGCCGAACCCTACCGTTCCGGCTATGTGACGCCGGAGCAGCTGGCGAAGATTGCCGGTACTCCGCTTGTCGCGCTGCAGCGCAAAGCCAATGGCCGCATCCTCTATATCCAGGAAGACTTCGCCTATCGTGCCTACTGGCTCGGTACCAATCACATCCTTTCCAACGCGCTGCTCTTCGGAGACAAGCTCTAAACGAATCCGGCCGGAGGCGTTGAAATAAAATTCATCGGGGTGAGCGCTACCGGCACTCACCCCGACTACTAACCTAAACTTAAACTTAAACTATGAAAAACTTCGACCCTTTCGTTACAAAACCTATGCCATTGAAAAGGCTCGTCATGTGTTAAACAAGGCGAAGTTTAGCAAATTTTAGCAGAAGTGTCTTGGTGCCGCCGTTGTCGAATTCGACAACGGCTTTTTTGTTGGGTCCTTCACCTTCCATGGACAGGATAGTGCCGTAACCGAAACGGTCATGTTCGACGCGTCGGCCAACCTGCAGGTCGGCGACGGGAGACGGGGAGAAGCCCGGACTCGGCGTGTGGACCGATGGGGAAGGAGTGGGTCGGACTATGGGCTGCGGCTTAGGTGGAGTGGCTGGACGCTGCCAGGTGCGTGACTGCTCCGGCCGGCGGTAGGTCTCGAAGTCGGACGAACGGAACCTTGTCTGCGGGAACGGATCGTAGCGGTTCTGGTCGGTGTCGGGTTCGATGGCATAGTATTGCCGGTCTATCTCCCGGAGGAAGCGTGAAGGACGGTTGGATTCTTCGCTGCCCCATTTTCGGCGGTTCTGGGCGTAGGACACCGTGACGGCTTTCTCCGCCCGGGTAAGGGCGACGTAGAAAAGACGTCGTTCTTCTTCGATCTTGTCGGGCGTGTCGTTCATGCTCTCGGATGGAAAGAGGTTCTCTTCCATGCCGGCGATATAGACGTAGGGGAACTCCAGGCCCTTGGCGGCGTGGACCGTCATCAGGACGATCTTGTTGGTCTGGTCGCGTTCGGGATCCTGCGAGTCGTCTTTTTCCACCTCGCTCATCAGGTAGATGTTCTCCAGATAGTCGCCCATCGTCACGGTGGTATCGACCGGTTCCTCGCCGTCTTCCGAAAGGATCTTCCGCATCTCGGCTTCTTCTTCGCTGTACTCCTTGATGCTGTTGAAAAGCTCCTCCACGTTTTCGAGCCGGCCGAGTCCTTCGGGCGAGGTATCGCTGCCCAGTGCCTGCAGGTAGCCGGACTTATTTCCGATCTCCATGGCCAGCCGGTAGCAGTCGGACTTTTCCGTCTGCTCGGCAAGCGGTTCCATCATGGCCGCGAAATCGCGCAGTTTCCGGATGGCGGCGTCTTTCAACCCGGCAGCGTAGAGCTTTTCGTTTTCGAGCAACGGTGCGTTGTAAAGCGGACAGCCGGCGGTAGCTGCGGCAGTTGCGAGGCGGTCGAGCGTCGTTTCACCGATGCCGCGGGCCGGGACATTGATGACCCGGCGGAATGACTCGTTGTCCTGCGGATTGACGGCCAGTTTGAAATAGGCCAGCATATCCTTGATCTCGGCGCGTTCGTAGAACGAATGGCCGCCGTAGATGCGGTAGGGGAGATTGCGTTTGCGCAAGGCTTCCTCGAAGGCACGGGACTGGGCATTCGTCCGGTAGAGGATGGCGAAGCTGTCGTAGGATGCCTTCGTGCTGTAGATGCGTTCGATGATCGAGGATGCGACCAGGTGGGCTTCCTCGCTTTCCGTGTAGGCTTTGATCACGCCGATTTTCTCGCCGGTGCCGGCCCGGGAGAAGCACTCTTTGTGAAGCCGGCGTTCGTTGTGGGCGATCAGGCTGTTGGCGGCCGCCACGATGGTCTGGGTGGAACGGTAGTTCTGTTCCAGGCGGAATTCCCTGGCCTCGGGATAATCCTGCTTGAAACGGAGGATATTCTCGATGCGGGCGCCGCGGAACCCGTAGATGCTCTGCGAATCGTCGCCCACGACGCAGAGGTTGTGGTGCGGCTCGGCGAGCCGGCGCAGGATGAAGTACTGGGCGCGGTTCGTGTCCTGGTACTCGTCCACGAGGATGTAGCGGAACCGGCCCGCAATGGCGGCGCAGGCTTCGGGAAACCGTTTGAGCAGGATGTTCATCTGCAGCAGGATGTCATCGAAATCCATGGCACCGGCTGCCAGGCATTTCTGCTGGTAGAGGGCATAGACATCGGCCAGGCGCGGCCGGCGTGACGCCCGGTCCTGCTCGGTCAGTTCCACGTTGGCCCGGTAGCCGTTGACGGTGATCAGGTCGTTCTTGGCCTTCGAGATGAGGCTTTGGACCAAGGTGGCCTTGTAGTACTTTTCATCCAGGTCCAATTCCTTGACGCATTGTTTGATGACGCTGCGGGAGTCGGTCTGGTCGTAGATGGTGAAATGGTCGGGATAGCCGAGCAGGGAGGCATACTCCCGGAGGAATCGGATGAAGATGGAGTGGAACGTGCCCATCTGTACCCAGCGGGCCTTCCGCTCCCCGATCAGGGAAGCCACGCGCTCCTTCATCTCTCCCGCCGCCTTTTTGGTAAAAGTAAGGGCCATCACTTCCCCAGGCCTGCAGTCTCCCTCCAGAATGTGTGCGACCCGGCAGGTCAGCACCCTCGTCTTTCCTGAACCGGCCCCCGCGATGATGAGCGAAGGCCCTTCCGTACACGCTACAGCGGCTTTCTGCGCGCTGTTCAACCCTTCGAACAGGTCTGTTTGTGAATTGTTCATCATAGTGCAAAAATATACTTTTTTTACTGACATTTTATAGGTAACTTTGCCCCATTATTGTAAACTATTTACTATTAACCAAATAATTTCAATGTCAGATCAAATCAGATTGAAAAAGGGTCTGGACCTCCCCATTGCGGGGGCAGCCCTTTGCGAGGTGACCCTGCAAGTCTCTCCGGATCTGGTGGCTGTCAAACCGACTGATTTCCGTGGCATGGTACCGCGCCTCCTGGTGAAGGAAGGCGACAGCGTCAAGGCTGGTACACCGCTCTTCTCCGACAAGAAATGTCCGGAGATGGTGTTCTGTTCGCCGGTCAGCGGAACGGTCGATGCCGTCGTGCGCGGCGACAAGCGGAAACTCCTGGCCGTCCGGGTCAAAGCGGACGGGAAGAAGGAGGCCGTCCGGTTTGATGTGCCCAAGATCTCCTCGCTCGACAAGAAGGGAATGACGGAAATGCTGCTCAAGAGCGGCCTCTGGCCCTGCCTCAAACAGCGTCCCTTCGGCACGGTTGCGGATCCGCAGGCCGAACCGAAAGCCATCTTTATCTCCGCCATGAATACGGCGCCGCTCGGCGCAGACTGGGATTTTACCCTGAAAAATGACCTTGCAGCCATCCAGGCCGGTATCGACGCCCTGGGCCGGCTTACCAAGGGCGGGGTCCATCTCTCCCTTGCGGCGAAGAACTATGCCGGCAGTGAGTTCCACAAACTCAGCGGCGTGATTTTCCATCAGTTCGAAGGCCCGCATCCCGCCGGCAACGTCGGCGTCCAGATCAACCACATCAGCCCGATCAACAAGGGTGAAGTGGTGTGGACCGTCAGCCTGCCGCTTGTGGCCGTCATCGGCCGTTTCTTCCTCAAAGGCGTGTATGACGCCTGCCGCACGATTGCCGTCGCCGGCCCGGCCGCCATCAACCCGTCTTACGCCGAAGTACCCGCCGGCGTCTGCATGGCAGACCTGGCGGCTTATTTCCCGAAGGAGGATGTCCGCATCGTCAGTGGTGACGTCCTTTCCGGTGAAGCTGTCGGAGCCGATGGCTTCCTGGGCTTCTACGACGATCAGGTGAGCGTGCTCAAGGAAGGCAACTACTACGAGATGTTCGGTTGGATCAACCCGCTGCGGAGCAAGAAATTCTCCGTGTCGCGCGCCTATCCTGCCTTCCTGCGCCGCAAGAAATACGACATGGACACCAACGAGAACGGCGGGGAACGCCCGTTCCTGATGAACGATGTCTATGACAAAGTGCTCCCGATGGACATCTACCCGCTCTACCTGTTCAAGGCCTGCCTGGCCGGCGACCTCGACAAGATGGAGCAGCTCGGCATCTACGAGGTGGTCGAGGAAGACGTGGCGCTTTGCGAATATGTGTGCCCTTCGAAGATCGAGATCCAGAAGATCATCCGCGAAGGCATTGAACTGATGATGAAAGAAATGTAAGGAGGATCCGCCATGGCAAAGAATTTTTTCGATAAAGTGAGGCCGACCTTTTCCGAAGGTGGAAAACTGAGTTGGCTCCATTCCTCGTTCGATGCGTTCGAGACCTTCTTCTTCGTGCCGAACCGCACCACCCGCAAGGGCGGTACGCACGTCAAGGACTGCGTGGACCTGAAACGCCTCCTGATCATCGTCGTGATCGCCCTGATGCCGGCCCTCCTGTTCGGTATCTGGAACCTCGGCTTCCAGCACAGCAAGGTCTTCGGCCTGGGCTGGGGCTTCTGGCAGATGGTGTGGTATGGTTTCGTGAAGATCATCCCGCTCTACCTGATCTCTTATATCGTCGGTCTCGGCATTGAGTTCGCCTCTGCCCAGATGAAGGGCCATGAGGTGAGTGAAGGCTACCTGGTGAGCGGCTTCATCATTCCGCTCATCGTGCCGGTCGATGTTCCCTGGTGGATGCTTGCCATCGCCGTCGCCTTTGCCGTAATCATCGGCAAAGAGGTCTTCGGCGGTACGGGCATGAATATCTGGAACCCGGCGCTGCTGGCGCGTGCCTTCCTGTTCTTCTCCTATCCGAGCAAGATGTCGGGCGACTCGATCTGGGTCGGCGGCCTGAACAAGGCCCTGGCCGGCGGCACGCCCTGGAAGGGCGGGGAAGTCGTGGATGCCCTCTCGGGCGCGACGCCGCTTTCCCACGCTTCGCTCGACGGCCTGTCCGCAGCCGGCACCAGTGCCTGGAACCTGTTCCTCGGTGACATTCCCGGTGCGGTGGGTGAGACTTCCGTCATCGCCATCCTCCTCGGTGCGCTGATCCTCCTCTGCACGGGTGTGGCAAGTTGGAAGATCATGTGCTCCTCCGTCCTCGGCGCCCTGTTTGTGGGCTGGCTCGGCACCTCTTTCGGTGTGACCGATATCCCTTGCTGGGAGCAGCTCCTGATGGGCGGCTTCGCTTTCGGTACCGTCTTCATGGCCACCGACCCGGTCACCTCGGCCCAGACCGAGACCGGCAAGTGGATCTACGGTTTCCTGATCGGTGCGCTCTGCATCACGGTGCGTCTCTTCAACCCGGGCTATCCGGAGGGAATGATGCTCGCCATCCTGCTGATGAACACCTTCGCTCCGCTGATCGACCACTATGTTGTCAGCGCCAATGTCAACCGCCGTCTGAAGCGGGCTAAAACCGTCTAGCCATGAATACCAACAGCAACGTATATACGATTGTCTACACGACGCTCATCGTCGTCGTAGCGGCCGCCATCCTGTCCATCGCGGCGATGGCGCTCAAGCCCAAGCAGCAGGCCAACATCAAGGCGGAGACCATCAGCCAGATGCTGACGGCTGCCGGCTTCTCGAGTAAGGAAGACCTCGGCAAACTGGGCAATGACAAGGTCCTCGAAATGTACAGCGAGAACATCAAGACGGCCTTCCTGATCGACGCCCAGGGCAACAAGACCGGTGAACTCGAAACCGAAGTCACCGGCATCGAGTTGCAGGACAACCTGAAACTGGAGAACAAGAACATCGCTTCCGGCAATCCTTCCCTTCCTGTCTATGTCTTTGAGAAAGACGGCGAAGATATCAATGTGATTCCTTGCTACGGCGCCGGCCTCTGGGGCCCGATCTGGGGATACATCGCCTTCAATGCCGACTGCTCGGAGATTGTCGGTGCCTATTTCGACCATGAGAGTGAGACTCCGGGTCTGGGCGCCAAGATCAAAGACGAGGCCTGGTTCCGCGAACAGTTCAAGGGCAAAGCAGTAGATTTTGCCCATCCGGACAATCCGTTCGGCATCATCAAGGGCGGCGCTCCGAAAGAGGACCGGTCTAAAATCGATGCCATCACGGGTGCTACGATGACCTGCAACGGTCTCGACGCAGCGCTCGACACCTGGTTCAAGGCCTATATGCCTTTCTTGGAAAAGAAGGCCGCTGCTGCAGCGGAAGATGACGACTGCTGCTGTGAAGAGGGCTGCGAAGACGGTTGCTGCGAAGACGGTGAGGGCCATCAGCACGAACATCATCACCACCACAATCATCAGGAGGGTTAAGCCATGAATGAAGATCTCAAGAAAACCTTGTTGAACCCGATTTTCAAGGGTAACCCGATCACGGTCCTCGTGCTCGGTATCTGCTCTTCGCTGGCCGTGACGGTCCAGCTCAAGGGTGCTTTCGTGATGGCACTTTCGGTCATTATCGTGACGGGACTTTCCAGCCTTGTGGTTTCCCTGCTCCGCAATTCGATTCCGAACCGTGTGCGTATCATCGTGCAGCTGGTCGTGGTTGCCTTGATGGTAATCCTTGTTGACCAGGTGCTCAAGGCTTACGCCTATGCCATCGACAAACAGCTGTCGGTCTATATCGGCCTGATCATCACGAACTGTATCGTGATGGGCCGTATCGAGGCTTTCGCGCTGGGCAACAAGCCGATTCCCTCGCTGCTCGACGGTCTGGCCAACGGGGCCGGCTACGGTATGATCCTGATTATCGTGGCTTTCTTCCGTGAACTGCTCGGCAGCGGTACGCTCTTCGGTCTGCGTGTCCTGCCCGCCAGCTATGTCCCCAATAACCTTGTCATCCTTCCGCCGATGGCGCTGATCATCCTGGGCTGCATCGTCTGGGTCCAGCGTTCCATCCAGAAGGACCTGCAGGAGAAATAACACCTAACTCAAATCAGATATGGAATACATCAGCTTGTTCGTAAAGTCAATTTTCGTTGACAATATGATTTTTGCATACTTCCTGGGTATGTGCTCATACCTGGCGGTATCCAAAAATGTCAAGACAGCAAATGGTTTGGGTATTGCTGTTATCTTCGTGCTCCTGTGCACGCTTCCGCTCAACTACCTGCTTGACAAGTACGTCCTGCAGCCCGGTGCGCTTGCCTGGCTGGGACCGAAATTCGCAGACGTGGACCTGAGCTTCCTGAGTTTCATCCTCTTCATCGCGGTGATTGCCGCTTTCGTGCAGATCGTCGAGATGGTGGTGGAGAAATTCCTCCCGTCGCTCTACTCGTCCCTGGGTATCTTCCTGCCGCTGATTGCCGTGAACTGCGCCATCCTGGGCGGTTCGCTCTTCATGCAGCAGCGCGAATTCCTCAATGTGGGTGAGGCCGCGACCTACGCGTTCGGCTCGGGTATCGGCTGGTGGCTCGCCATCGTGGCGCTGGCCGCCATCCGTGAGAAGATGGCTTACTCCAAGGTTCCGGCTCCGCTCAAGGGCTTGGGCATCACCTTCATGGTGGTGGGCCTCATGGGTATGGCCTTCATGACGTTCATGGGTATTTCACTGTAAGGAAAAGGAGGATCAGTTATGACGAATACCATTCTTGCAGCAATCCTCGTGATTGTCGTGGTCACGCTCATCCTCGTGGCCCTTCTCCTGTTCATCAAGATCAGGCTTACCCCTTCGGGCACCGTCAAGATCGATATCAACGACGGCAAGAAAGTGCTCGACGTGCCGCAGGGCGGCTCGCTGCTCAATACGCTGGCCGAACAGAAGATCTTCCTGCCGTCCGCTTGCGGCGGCAAGGGCAACTGCGGCCAGTGCAAGTGCCAGGTCCTGGAAGGCGGCGGAAGCATCCTTCCCACCGAAACAGGTTTCTTCACCCGCAAGCAGATTGCCGACAACTGGCGCCTCGGCTGCCAGGTGAAGGTCAAGGACAACCTCAAGATCCAGGTGCCCGACTCTGCGCTCAGCGTCAAAAAACTCGAATGCGAGGTCATCTCCAACAAGAACGTGGCTACGTTCATCAAGGAGTTCACCGTCCGCTTGCCGGAAGGCGAGAACATCGAATTCAAGAGCGGCGAATACATCCAGATCGACATCCCGGCCTACGACGTGGCCTTCGCCGACATGGATGTGGATCCGATCTACCGGGGCGACTGGGAGAAGTACGGATTCTTCGACATCAAGTACAAGAACACCGTGCCGACCATCCGCGCCTACTCGATGGCCTCGTATCCTGCCGAAAAGAACGTCATCAAGCTCAACGTGCGTATCGCTACGCCGCCGTTCGACCGCAGTCAGCCGAAGGGCGTCTTCAAGATGCTGCCCGTGCCTCCGGGCATCGCTTCCACCTATGTGTTCTCCCGCAAGCCTGGTGACAAAGTGTGGATCAGCGGTCCTTACGGCGAGTTCCTGCTCCCGAAGGACGATCCGGACAGCCAGGAGTACATCTTCGTGGGCGGCGGCGCCGGCATGGCTCCGCTCCGCAGCCACATCATGCACCTGTTCAAGACGCTCAAGACCAAGAAGCAGGTTCACTTCTTCTACGGTGCCCGCGCCCTCGTCGAGGCCTTCTACCTCGAAGACTTCGCGGAGATCGAGAAGGAATTCCCGAACTTCCACTTCCACCTGGCCCTCGACCGTCCCGACCCGGCCGCCGATGCCGCAGGCGTGAAATACACCGCCGGCTTCGTGCACAACGTGATGAACGAGACTTACCTCAAGGACCACGAGGCTCCGGAGGACATCAAGTACTTCATGTGCGGTCCGCCGATGATGGTCTCCTCCGTCGTGAATCTGCTGGATTCCCTCGGCGTCGCACCCGAGAGCATCCTCTACGACAACTTCGGCGCCTAGCCACCGACTTGTACATATGCAAAAGGAGACGTTCCCTTGGGGCGTCTCCTTTTTTTGACGGGTCTACTTTGCCTGTTGATCGATGAGGCTCGTTTTGTCTGCTGATTGATGGTCGATTGATGTTCGTCGCGACAGGATTCTACGGCACATTTAGGTCCTGTCGCGGCTTGGAAACGCCTCCAATTGCCTAAAAACGTGCCGCGACAGGACCCAAAGGCCATCCGCGATCCTATCGCGGCAGACGTAAACCGCGCCAAGTGGCGCGCGGGGGTTTGGGGGCAGAGCCCCCGGTAAGGAAGGCGGTGGCTCCGCCGCCGCCCGGTCACAGAAAAAGAGACGCTCCGTCAGTGTTTGACCCGCGCCAAGTGGCGCGCGGGGGTTTGGGGGCAGAGCCCCCGGTAAGGAAGGCGGTGGCTCCGCCGCCGCCCTGTCACAGAAAGAGAGACGCTCCATCGGAGCGTCTCTCTTTCTGTGACCCGCTTGGGGCTCGAACCCAAGACCCCAGCATTAAAAGTATTCTGCGTTATATTGCCTTCAGTGCTGCATTTTGCTGTAGCTCGATCTTTCATTATGTGCATACGGCTACAAATAACGGCACAAACTGTCAATTATATGTCAACGGGAAAAGATTCCCATTTACTTTCTTCTGCCAAATATAACAATCTTTCCGAAGAAACGATAAAAGAATCACCCCGGTTGGTGGCCGGGGTGAAGTCAAAAATAAATGTCATCACGTGATACCGAAAATGTGGCCTGACTCTAATTCAACTATCCAATGGGGGTAATATTGTAAATCGGTCCTAATTTGATGGAGAACTCTTCGTTTCTATAATCATTTATCTTGAACTGGCTATTGGTGATTTCGTAGTTCGAAATCAAAGTAGCACCATCCATATTGGTTATTCCTCTTATCCGAGATGAATAATATCCGTAGTTCCCTTTCTCATAGACAGATTCATCTAGGCATTCACTCTCTTTTTGCTCATCATCCGTATATTGATAAACAGATATCACTGTGATGCTTTCTACGGATTCTACTTTGACACCCTTCGCAGTAAGCCCTTTTAAGCTTTTCTTTAGAGCATCCTTGAGTTGTTTTTCTTTTTCCATTGCCATAACTAGTTATTCTGGTATTGCTTGAATTCTAGCCGCATAATTGCTCCAGACAGAAGAGGACTTGTATGTTTCCACACTTTCTTCTGGAACATAAATCGGGTATGATCCTCGAAAAGTGGAAGTAGAACTCAATACTGGTGGTAATGAACACAATACCGTGACAGAAGTTAAGTTGCACAAATAGAAAGCGTTCTCTCCAATACCTGTTACTTTCTTAGGAATCGTAACAGCTGTTAAACCTGCACCATAGAAAGCACATTTTCCGATGTTTGTCACACTTTCAGGAATAGAAATGGATGTTAATCCACTGCAATTCCTGAAAGCATCTTCTTCAATGCTTGTCACACCTTCTGGAATAGTAACGGAGGTTAAACCACTGCAGTTATAGAAAGCACTCATCCCAATGCTTGTCAGACTTGCGGGAATGGTGACAGAAGTCAATCCAGTGCAGTTATTGAATGCACCTACGCCAATACTTTTCACGCCTTCGGGAATGGTGATAGAAGTCAATCCCGTGCAAGTCGAGAATGCACTTTTTCCTATAGTAGTTACATTGTCGGGGATTCTTATTGACTCTAACCCTGAGCATAGGTAAAACGCTTGCTCATCGATAGAAGTGACACTATCAGGTATTATTATTGAAACCAATCCTGAGCATTCCTGGAACGCCGCGTAACCGATGGAAGTAAAAGTATCTGGAATTTCATATGTTGTTAAACCAGTGCAGCCGAAGAAAAAGCCTTCTGGAATACTTGTAACCAAACTTGGAATACTCACTGAAGTTAATTTTTCGCATTCCCTAAAGACATATGTTCCGAGAGATGTAATACTTTCAGGAAGAACAACAGTTTTCAAGTCTTTACAACCTGAAAATAAACTTTGTGGAACAACAGTAATACTGTTAGGAAGAGTAATGGAAGTTAATCCCGTCCTAGCTAAAGCGCCGATTCCCAAAGAGGTTACACTCTCTGGAATAACTATTGATTTAAGGCTTGTGCAACCCAAAAAAGCAAACTGTCCGATCAAAGTTACACTATCCGGGATTAAAACAGAGGTAAGACCCGTGCAATTAGAGAATGTAGATGAGTGAACCTTTTTTACACCATCCGGAATAATAAAAGTGGTGAGCCCAGAACATCCGTAAAATGCATATGAATCAATTGTCGAAACATTCTCTAAACCATCAATCCTTGATAGGCCAGAACAGTCATAAAAAGCACTATTACCAATCGATGTCACGCTTTCTGGAAGAATTATGGTTGTTAATTCAGTATTTTGAATAAATGCACTTTCTGAAATTTCTGTAATATCATGATCAAAGGTCAAGATTCCGACACCGTTTTCATAGATATTAGAACTCAGACCAGATAGGGTAAAATCTATAATATCCCCGTCAATGCTTGTATATAGAATTACATTGTTGCGAGGAATAGGGTCAGAGAAGATCAAATCACTATCCTTATCCTCCATCGTATAAAACGTACTCGCTTTGAGTGTTACGGCTGAAGGTTGCTGATAGGCCGCTTCTGAGGCATCCGCTTTTGTGAATGCAAGTGAGTATCCCTCGCTGAATGTGCCGGGTAATGTGGCGAAATAATAAGTCACACCTGTCTGGAAAGTCTCTGACTCAGCTGGGGTTATCGTGATACTCTCAATAGCGTTCTCTGTTGGAGTATTGACAAGCTTGTTGCTTCCATCAAAAGAAACCTTGAACTCACCTGCGACTTTCTCCCCGGCATTTCCCGAAAAGACGACTTTATTAATGTTCTCCTGCGTCAGGGTGAAACCGATGACTGAACAAGCGTTCTTGAAATGGATGGATAGATTCTCCGAACGTCCTACTGTCACCAATAAGTCATCTGCCACATCACCTTGAAAAGCCAACTGCTTGTCAGGTAAGGTTGTTGTTATCGCTGTTCCATCGCAGGAAGCAGTTTCCGAGTAAGGATACAGTCCCCAGAAATAGGCATGACCTCCTACACCCGACAAGTCTCCCGAAACAGCTGGGATGTTGCCCAAAAATTCAGCGATGGGACCGTTAGTGGATGTAGTAAACTTGCTCCCGCCAGCTGTCCCACTATTGTAAAACACACTGATAGAATTGCCAGATTTCCAGACGACAGACTTCCCGCCATCTTCTTTATCGACTAATCCGGTCTTTGTTTGAGGGGCATTGTCCAGGTAAGCCGTAACTTTCACCAACTTCCCAAATTCGGGTATAATTGAATCTATATCCTGGGCTTCAGGAACACAGGACCCGAATAGGAACAATAAAGCTCCTAAGAATGTGATGTATCTCGTTTTCATATGAACCATAGATTATATCTTTCCTCCGTTTTCGTAATCGTCAACTCCGCCGCCAGGACTTTGGCAAAGGATTCCATTTATTTTCAGTTCCACGACCTCTGATTGCGGAGTTGAGTAGCGCAAGTTTTTGTTTTTCATCACTTTAGATATTATTTTGATTATTGTTGTTTTCCGCTTTCTCTTTGGCATTATCTCGTATTTGCTGATAATAGTTATCGAAGAGTTCCTGCAGTTTACCTTCGTCTTTTTCGTCATACGTTAAGATACCGTTATCAAGGAAACCTTTTTTGGTAAGTTCTGCCAAAAGACGCTCGATGATAGGACTTACAGGTTCGCTTAGGATGACTGTAATCTTTTTCATTCCATTATTCCACCCCTGCCCCAAGATGGTATCTGGTAAATAAAAAAGTGTGGAGCAGATCGTTTATCTGGGTAGAGGTTCTGGAATACCTTGAAGCAAATAAACAACACCCCACACCTGTATGGAATATGCCAGATGGGCATAGATAGCCATACGAGGTGATGATTGTGTGCTCTTCCTTGCTTCTTGAAATTTTCCAGATTTCTACCCAAGGATAAAAGCGAAAACACTTTCATCAATATGTAATGTCCCGAGGGACAGTACAAAGTTAGAAAATGTTTTGATTCACAGGTGTGGTTGGGGTGTTGTTTTTTCGATTACTTGCCAATCTGTCTTGCGACCTCATCAGCAAAACTGCAATAAGCCAGGGAGGGCACTATTACACTCCCTAGTTTCATTGAGTCAGTTTTTCACAATCTTAAGGGATCCTGCCAGAATATCGCAGACAGTCCTTTCAGATCCATCGGAAGCCAGATACTTCCTGTTCCTGAGCCTGCCGCAGATATGAACGAGCAATCCCTTCTTCAACTGATCCAAGTTTTGGATTTGTCCTCCTTCCCAGGCAACGACGTTGTGCCAGGTGGTTTCGAGGACCGGACTGCCATCCTGTGATTTGTAGGCATGATTAGTAGCGACTGAGATGTTGGCAACTTTGGTGTTTCCGAAATCCTTTACGTAAACACTCCCGATGATGCCCCGGATTTCTACTTTGTTCAACTGTTCCATTGGATTAGATTCTTATGGTTTGTTCATCAGAGAAACTGAAGTAGGCACCATCCCCCACAATAATATGATCAAGGAGAGAGATGTCCATCAACCTGCATGCCTTCCGGAGATTGTCAGTCAGTCCAATGTCAGCCCTGCTGGGATTCTCATTTCCTGAAGGATGGTTGTGGCAGAGTATGATGGCAGCTGCATTGTGGAGCAAAGCCTGCCTGAGGATTGTCCTGCTGTCTATGGCCGTATGTGTCAGCGTTCCTTTCGACAACATTTCCTTTGCGATGACTCTATTACAGGTGGTCAGGAAGATCACCCATGCTTCTTCGTGGTCCAGATCTGAAAGGACAGAATAAACCAACTGGACAGCTTCTTTACTGTTGTGTATGGTATCCATGACTGATTGGGATGAATCTTGACGGTTGTTTTTTGAAAGTGTAGCCCTTTCGGGTAATAGAAGAAGGATATGACAGTACAAGCTGCTTCCTGGCCCTTGTGGCTGCAACATACATCTTCTTCCATTCATTGTTGAAGAACTCCTGCTGCTCAGATTCAGGCTTGTCCTTGCAGAAATAGGAATTTGGGAAGTTTCCCTCACAGAGTCCCATGACAAACACGGTATCCCATTCCAGTCCTTTTGCAGAGTGGATGGTGGAAACTGTCAGGTAGTCTCCATCCGGAGCTATATCACAGTCCTCATAGTCCTTGCGGTAGAACATGGCAAATGTCTCCTTGTCGGATGCAAAGGCCATCAGATAGTCCGAGATAGTCTGATACTGCATGGAAAGTAACAGTAATGCATCATAGTCCTGTGAAATGGTCTCATCATCCTCAGGATCCCGCATGATCCGTTCTAAAACACAGTTCATCAGGTCAGTAAATCCCAAAGAAGCACAATCATCCCTGACTGATAGGATCAACTGTCCAAGTTCCGTAGTAAAGAACAGACTCTTGCGTTTCTTGCCTTCCTGCATAATGTCCAGTCCAGCATATTGGGCAATCTTGCTGATGCTGTATGGATTCTCATTGTCGAGGATACGGAGGATATGGTTCAGGAATCGGATATGCCGCTTGACGAGTTTCCTTCCACCAAAGACCTTGTAGGGAATCTGTTCATGCTTCAACTCCCGAATCAGGGTTTCCAAATACTTGAGATTGTTGCTCAGTACAGCACAGTCCTCTAGACGTCCCATTTGCTTGATACTGTCTATTACTTCCCTTGCTTCGGATTGTTCATCACTGGCTTGTCTTACTGTCAGGATCCCTTCTTCTTTACTATGGGATTGGAGCGGATGATTCTCACAGTCCGTGAATTGGAAGGTATTCACATAGTCGGCAATCTTCTGCCCACACCTATAAGTAATAGTAAGGTTCCTCACCTGATGGCGGTGTTTGGACAGGAAAGAATCCAGATTCCTGTAGGATCCTCCATTGAATTCAAAGATGTTCTGACGGGGATCACCCACCAGAAACAGTTTCAAGTCCGGGATTAAGGCGAGCATCCGATCCAGAATCTCATAGTTGGCAGCAGAAAGATCCTGTGCTTCATCTATGGCCATGAAGGTTGCCTGCTCTTTCATATAATCCCGATATAACATGTCCTTCTCCAGCAGCTCCAGATAAAGATTCAGGATGTCTTCCACGGATATGAGTTTCAGCTGCCGCTTGTACTGAGAGAGGTCTCCGGATTGTTCTTGTACTTCTTTGGACAGTTCCGCCAGTTCTTCATCATCCAGTATGGTATAGCCGAACGGTCTGCCTGTACGCTCATAGTAAGACTTCATCATACGGAAGCAATAGGAGTGTATCGTACCGTTGAAGAAATCAAATGGAATGAAGGACTGTCCCAATTGACGATAGAAGCGTTCCCCAATCTGACGTGCAGCGGTATTGGTGTAGGAAAGTGCCACGATTTTCTGTGGAGAATGGGAAGTAATGAGATGGTCAATCAGTTTTGAGACCAGCAGGGTTGTCTTGCCAGTTCCCGGTCCTGCATTGACAAAGACGATTTTCTCATGGCATCTGATTGCATCCAACTGTTGTGGGTTCAGCCCTGTGAGATGGGCAGGAATTTCATCAAAATTGTTCATGATTATACGATGGTTATATATGCAACATGCCCCCGACCTCATAGTAACAGAAGCCGAGGGCATATTGCGGGAAGGTTATGGAGAGAACCTGAGTTCTATTGGATGAACCAGGAATAGGAGGAATCTCCCCTGAGGGCTCTTGCCAGACCGGTTGTGATGTCTGTGGCATTGCTGGCCCTGTCAAGGAAGTTGTCAATGTAGGAGGACTTGTTGGCTCCAGTAAGAAGATTGAATACCTTCCACAAGGAAATGGAGTCTCCGTCCTTGCCAAAATGTTCGTCCTCATAGTAGGAACGGGTGACCAATCCGATCTGGGTATCAGTCATGAGCATTTCAGGAAGCTGTTTCTTCTCCCTACTGGAGAGATACTGGTACATCCTGCAACGACCAAGGAACTGGGCGAACTGCTTTTCTGAGAGCATACAGCCGTGATAGGCATTCATGAGCGCAAGATGCTGCTCCATTGCATAGCTGCGGAATAGAGACTCGGCTGCATTGACAAGGGCAGCAGTGTCCATCACCCGTAGGGCAGACATATAGCCATCCGTGGATACACAGAGATTGCAGCACACCAGATTCTTGAATCCGATGAAGATCTTGAACTTCTCAGGAGACTTCTTTGCATAAAGATTCTGCTCGTTGTAAGCACGAACCCCTCCGATGGTGAGATTGAGCCGACATCCGGCAATATCCTGATGGATGGTCGGAATATCAAAGCAGAACATCATGCGTTCATAGTAGATGGTCTTGTCACTTTCCTGCAGTTGAGAGACTGGTTTGTGGATGGCTTCAGGGATACGCCCCTTGACGATATGGCTGACACGGATGGAAGGTGCACTGATCGTGTCGAAGGGAAATACACGATAAGCTGCCTCCTGAATTGCAGCGATGAAACTCTGATGAGAGATGGTCACCTCGTTGTCCTTGCTGAACACGGGGATGATACAGTCTTTCTGCAGATGGTCAGTCGATACAGGCTTGGTATTCGCCTCAATGAAAGGAAGTGTGGCAGGTTCCAGATCCGAGGAGGAATGCTGGACAGGTACAGGGAGATTGTCTGTTTGCTCCCCGACAGGTTGGACATACAGCGGCAACAATGCGGTTGCCGGCTGTGACATTGGGGTTCTTTCCATAAAGAATTGTGTAAAAGGGTTAAAAATGGGTAGTAAAGAGAAGCTGGCTTACTTTCCAGCGAAATATTGGTTGCGATGCTGCCTCCAGGATGGCTGAGTGGCTACTGGAGTGGGTTGTTGTTCTCTTGGTGCAGGAAGTTGCCTGACAGTTTGAGACGGGGTGAGCTGTTTGGGTTCAGAATCCGGAAGATCTTCCCCTGCATAGATGTAGAGTCCAAGGCCATGCCGTGCACAGGCTTTTGTCAAAGCACGTTGGATAGCCTTGTTGATGTCGGTACTCTTGACATTGGTCAGGAGGATGGATTGGTTCTTGGCATCCATTACCGGGAGATACTCGATGTGTTCCAGATTTTGGATAATGACACCGACTTTCACCCAGCAGGTCTTGCCATCGGTGAAGTAATTCCAGCCATCAGGACTTTCGTAGATGGTGTAGTGTGCTTCAGGGAAGTGGGACTTGACAATCTGCCAAGCCCATGCCCAGGAGAGATAGGTAAGGTTGCCCTTCTTCTCAGTGTGCTCGTTGCAGTTGACCGCATTGAGCGTTGCAAAAGTGGATTGTTGCATAAGCAGTTAGGGTATAAAGGGTTGAACATATACAGCAAGAGCCGCCCTCCGGTATTGGAGAACGGCTCAGAAACTGATTTCCCAGATTTTGGAATTGGTTTTTGTGTCCTTTTACTATGGGACTCCGCCCTTAGTAATTGGAAAAGAATGCTTTATTGCGATATCTCATTAGAGTAATAAGAGCCAAAGCATGCTTTTCCCATAGGAAGATAGTGGGGGGCTTGTATATGGTGTGGTTGTACGTATGTATGATATATTCCCTCAAAAAAGCCAAACACAAATGTTTCTTTGTATGATTGCATGTAAATTAGTATCTTTAACAGTCTGTAAAACACGAGCCAATATGAAAAAGAACAAATTGTGCTATGAAACTCCCCAAACGGAGTCAATAGAGTTGCGATCCGATGGGATTATCTGCCAGAGCGACCCTGTTAATACAAACGGCAATCCCAACTTCAGGGGGTTCAATAATGAAGAAGAATGGTAGAAGGAGGACACGATGATGAAAAAGTATCTGATTTTGCTGATAATGGCTGTAGCTGTCTTTGTTTCCTGCGGACAGGAAAACCTGCTTCGAGAGGATGAAACTGTACAGGTGACCCCCATCACGTTCAACCTTACTGCCAATCATCCGGATGCTACGAAAGCTGTGAAGACAGGTTGGGAAGCAGGCGATGCCATCTTTGTTTTCTTCAACAAAGTTGCCGCCCCCAAGTTTCTCAAAATGACGTACAACGGAACAGGATGGACTTGTGCAGAAATGAATGGCGGTCTTGGATTGAAGAATGGAGATTCCGGTATGATGCGGGCGGTTTTTCTTCCTTTTGGTAGTGACGCCACAGTCTCTGCTGACGGGGAAAGTTTCGTTTTCAACGAGACCTACTACACCTACTATCTGACAGCGACACTAGATTACACTGTCTCGAACGGCAAAGTCAGCGGTGCGTTTCAGATGGAGATTCCCGATGACTACGTGCAGTTCTTCGTGGAGGATGCCGATGCCCAGGATGAGGCTTACCAACTGGGCTGTGACGCCGTCATCCCTACTGGCGTAGCGTCCATCTCCGCCAACGGCACCATCACCGAGACCAGCGACAAGACGGCTGCTGACGATATGTTAGGCTATGCCTATGGCAGTGGCGATAACAAAGGTTATTTGTTCAGTGGCAAACTTACCACGTGGAAATACGGCTCGAATTACTATTTCGCCAAGACCAAGACTGCCGACGGTTCCCGCGCCGACTATTTCGTAACGGGAAAAACGCTCACGTCACACAGCGCCGTGAAACTGCCCGCAAATGACAACGTATATGCAACCCAAAAAGACGGATTGCCCAACGATGGCAAGTGGATTCCCGTGGGTAGCGGTATCACGGTGCAACTCGGGAAATTCTACGGCGAAGGTGTTTCTGAAGAGTTTGCTTCCTACGGTACATGGCACACCTGCAACTACAATTGCACAAAACCGGAGGAAATAGGAGATCTACTCACATTTGATCAAGCCAATAGTATCGAGGGAATTACACTGCCGACCAAGGGTCAGTTCGCGATGATCAGAAACTACTGTTCAATGACGACAATGTCGATACACGGAGGAATAGGAAAGGTGGCAAATGCCAATTTGGGCTTTATATTCCTGCCCTTATGGTATATGAATTATAAACTGGGCGCGCATTGGACGTCAACGCCGCTAGATAATGAGCAAGCCTATTATTTCGAACCTTATGAGTATGATGAGCCAATAGTGGCAGGTGGTAGAACAGTCGCGCGTGCCGTCCGCCCCATCGCGAACTGACCCTACTTCCCATCATGAATTAACAAAGCCTACCGCTTGTCCGAGAAAGACTTTTCAATATATAAAATTACCCTGAAAGCAGATTTCAGGGTTTTTTTGTCCTTGGTAGACACTTTTCGACATGTAAAATTGTCCTGATAGGTGTTTTCTGCATGTTATTTTTGTCTGTTTGATGCTTTTTACACGATTTCTTGTCCTGTTAGCGGCTATATGCCGATGTTTATCAACGGGCGGATTATCGTGACACAAGATGTAGTTATTCCATCGATTCGAACAGAGGACCTCTTGATGTCATACCAGTTTTTCAAATCTGTTGCCTTCGCTGTACTGCAAATACCTAGTTCATCATAAATTCCTTGCAGCAGTTCTTTTACTTTCTTGGCTGAGACAGCTGTCTGCTTGGCAAGAGAGGCATTGACCATCTTTACAATTTTGACATCATCAGCCATCTTGCTTTTTACTATGATTGCCCGCTTGATATTGGAGACACGGTAATTCATTGCTCTTACTTCCTCGACACCCAGTTTGTCATAGGCATCCTTGACAAGAGGTTTGTCAAAAGATATCCTCTCCAACCTTTGAGCTGCAGACATATCGAACATCGATCGGTTCTCCATGAGTGAGACATACTCCTCAAAGACATCCTTGAACTTCTCCCTGGCTGCATTTGGGGCAGGAGTTCCCATTGCCTCCGCATCAGTCTCGTATGCTTTATCGACGACTATTCGGTTCTTCTTGAGTTCATGTACCATATTGCACATTGACCCGTAGATGTGGTTGACGATTTTGTAGTTTACGATTTCCAGATTGGCCATGTTACGGTCCACCTTGACTTCATCATCCGTAATAATAAGGAAGGGATCCCCTTTTTGGGCAGCATTCAACAATCATTTCTTCTTCGTTCGCTCGGTTAGTTGCGCCATCAGGGCCACATCCTTCTCGGCGTCCGCAAGTTCTTTCTCGATGCTGGTCTTGAATTCGTCCAATGTTATGTCCTTGTATCGGGATGTTGCGAAGATGTGGGTGATGTGGTTCTTGTATCGGGTATCGCGGATTCTGCCGCAGATCTGGATCAACGAGGTGGAGATGTCTATCTTGGTATGGTTAGTAAAGCCATCACTGACAATGAAGGTACGACCGTCCTCGTCATAGATGTCCTGACCTTCAAAACAGGTCGATGTATAAAAATTGATGGTCTTGACAGGATCAGTTGTATCGGAAATACGGATCCCTTCAGGTAGGATACTCTGGTTACGTCTGGCTATACTATCACTCTTGGAGCAAATGACACGGACTTCTGAAGAGGAGAGATCTGCCATGCGGATAATTTTGGCTATCCCTTTTACAGAATTCAGGAAGATATGGTAGTTGGACTCGCCCCCGTTTTTGGTTCTGGCCCTGCAAAGAGAAGCCATATAGTCCAGTGGCCGATCCACTTTGATGGATTCCTCATGGATTTGTTCAGCATTGGGTCATTCAATCTTTATTTCTGGCAGGTGCTTGATTTCCTCCAGCCAATACTCTGGTTCAATCGGGGTTGCTGAAACAAAGGTGACCCGTTTCATCTTTTTGGTCTCTTCCAGCAGGTTTCTCACAGCATTGTTCCTAAACTGGTAGGATTGGAAAAGTGTATGCCATTCATCGATCACCACATGGAAGGTCGTATACGGATCATGTTTTAATTCTGTAAGGATGCCACACACTTTCGGAAGGGAGTCAAATGTGGTCATGATCTTTACTGAGGGATGACAGTCGACATAATCTTTTATTATTGCTGTCTTGTCTCCTTCCCCGTAGATACCGAGGAGGACATCTTTGTGTTGAGCCACCTTGTTCTGGATCAGGCTTACAAAAGGTACAGCGATGATGGTATGACCGGGTTGCAGGATAGCAAGAGTGGTGGCACCACAACCTGTGATACCCTTGTTGAGCACACAGTTCGCTGGAATCTCGGTCATTCAGTCTTGTAGATAGTAGGCTCCCATAGGAGCAGATAGGGTTGATGACTGTTTCATAAGTTATTTATTATTAATGAATTAAATATACTAAAAAGATTTTTTTAGTATCTAAAAAATACGATACTCAAAAAAAATTACACTTTGAGGAAAAGAAAGTGGCAGCTGACATGGCTACCACAAATCACGAATCTCACGCCTCCGAATATGGATATATACAACCCGCCCGTAAGAAGAACAGGCTGAGAGTAGAAGTCAAGAAATCTTTCCGGAATCCGAGTTCAAAGATAGGGTATAAAAGCGAGCTATGCAAGTTTTACAGAAAGCGCATTTGGCTGATATACAGGTTCTTTTACGGTATTTACCAGATTAAGCATGGATTCAAAGAGCAGCAAGGAATGAGAAGAATGTCGTATCTTTATAGAAAAATTTATGACAATGGAAAAACCAACGCGAAGTGATTCTGCCACACTGTTTCTGACATTTCCTTATCGGTATGCCCACGACTTGGCCAATATCCTGTTTCCGGGATATGATTATGATCCCGAGAATGATTTTTTCTACGAAATGGACACGAATGTCGGAGGCACGGCATTCCATGACATGAGAGTGAAGGGTTACAAGTTCCCTTTCACCAAAAAGAATTATGACGAGAACGAGGATATTCAGAACGATCTTGCAAGACTCCACCTTGATCCAGAAGCCTTTTGGGAGGCATTGAAGCTACTGCATTACTTGGCTGATATAAGGCTTAATAATGCTTTTCAATACAAGCCATCTCAAAAAGAGATTGTCTCTGAGGCCGTTTCTTTTCTGGACACGCAGGGTAGCTCTATTGTTATTCGCAAAGGTAACGGGCGCAAGCTGGAAATCAGTGATGCCGCCATCGTCTCATACATCAGGACATGCTTTGAAGATAGCCCGTTCTATCATGACCAGAGTGGTATTCGAATAGCGAATCTATCTCCCTCGTCACGTCGCTCTGCTTCCTTTTCGGAAAGAATCTCCTATGAGGCACAAGCACTGATGCGTTTATTTGAAAAGGAGAGTAAACCGGAATTCGACAAAATGGGGAGGCGATATCGATGTCCTCTGCTTCTTATTTCAAGACTGATGTTTTTTACCAATTTGACGAGTAATGAGGAGTCCTTGGTAAGTTCTGATTGGATAAAGGGAATCCTACGCTCTTATCCCGAACCCGGAAAGAATTCAATTTCTCTTTCCGCAATCTTTTAGCCATTACCGAAAACATGTCACCGGGGAGTAGCAATACTCCCCTTTTTTTTGCTCCCGAATGAAGCTGTTAAGGCGCTCTAACTTTGCGAAAAAAAAGGAGGCAAAGACGATGACATAAAAAACGACGAGGCCGAGCAACGAGGGGGTGCGAAGGATGATGAAGGCACGGCAGAAGCTTACGATCTTTGACAGGTTGGTAGGTCCGCGGAAAACCTGAACCGCGAAACGGAACTCGGGCAACCGTAATCCCGAGGGTGATGGTCACCACCCAGAGTGATCAAGGGGAGAACGAACCACCCGCAATAGGTTCACTTTACTAATATAATTTTTTTATGAATCAGTCTCAGAAAAATCCCGAAGAGGGTAACAAGAAGCGGAAACCGATCCCGCAGATTTGGTCGGTCGTAAAAAAGGCGAACCACACGTTCAACGCCCAGTTGGAAAAATCAAATGAGGTCAAGCTCGCTTGCCTGAAAAAGTATGCCGGAGGATCCTGCTACGATCTTCAAAAGTTCCATGGCACTTTCATGGAGCAGGTCGAACGGATGACCGACAGCAAACGATACTGCAAAGATGCTGAAGATGCAGGCTGTGATCCGACCATACTCGCTACTCACATTGTTTTCTTGGGTAGCGCCATGGTGAACCAGGTATTGAAGCTCGGTCTCCAAAACACCGAGGTTGCAAGGGACATTGACCTCTATCGTGAGGCCTTCCTTCCCGATGCACAAGAATTCGCTAAATGAAGGTAAAATGAGAGCCTTAGCCAGAGCGGCATCCAAGTTCGGGTGCCGCTCTTTTTTATTATCCATCTCTCCGCCGCTCCTCCAGCAACTTGAACTCCTTGAATACGGATTCGTCGAGCAGTTTGGCGTAGTGTCGGGTCATCCGGGTGTTGGTGTGCCCCAAGATCCGTGAGACGACCTCGATGGATAGTCCCTTGTTCAGCAGGTAGCACGCAGCAGTATGGCGGCCAATATGAGAGTGGAGATCCTTGTCGATGTTACAGATGGCGGCAATTTCTTTCAAGTAGCCGTTGTAACGCTGGTTGGAGATCACGGGTAGCTGGTAGCCATACTTGTTGGCGATCGCTTCAGCATCTTCGAACAGGACAGTGCAGAATTCGGTTTTGGTTTTCGCCCGGTTTTTCCGGATAAACATCTGGCCCATGTCGTTCCGTTGATAGTCTTTCTGGGTTAGAGCGGCCATATCGCAGTACGAAAGAGCCGTGAAGCACTGGAACAGGAACAGATCCTTAACCCGTTCCAGCCGGTCGTTGGGCATCTGCTTCTGTCGGATCCGGTCAATCTCTTCAAGGGTAAGGAATTCCACCTCCTTCAAGCGCTTGTCGATTTTGATGCCTTTAAAGGGGTTGGTGAATATCTTGTCGTGGTCGATGGCGTACAGGAGAATTGATTTCATCTTGGACAACATAGAGGCTACGGTGGGAACGGCGTAGCGTTGTTTAAGATATCCTTCGAAATCCACAATGTGCTGGTGCTTGATATCTGCGACCTGCGTTTCCGGGGGAAGGATTGTCTTGTAGAAGCATTGGATAGTCAAGAGGTACTTACGCTCGTTTCGGGGAGTGGTTCCCTTCTTTCGGAGCACATCATAGTAGTCTGCCCAGAGCTCTCCGAGGGTATAACTGAACTGGAATCCGCCTTTGACATACTCCTTGATCAGATTGAGGGTCAACTCCTGATCGGTAGCAGCCATCATGATCTGCAGCGTGTTCATTTTATTCTCCACCATGGAGAGATAGTTTCTGATGTCGTTGCTCCTCTTCGAAGCGGCCTGCAAAGCGAAGTTCCTGGGTTGTGCTTTCATCGGAAGATTGATGAAGGTTCTGTCCCCATTCAAGGAGACAGACATCTCAATGGGCGCGAGGCCCTTCTTGTTCATCCTGCTGCTACGGCAATAGAACGCAATGTCGAACGTGTTTCGCATCGTATAACTGTTTCGTTAATAAATAATTACGCTACAGTTTGTGACGGACTTGCGCGTATGTCCGAATGGGCCACAGATAAGGGCGCAGACTTCGGCCGCAAAAACTGCGTCTGAGGCATACAAAAAGGCCCTCAGATTGCTCTGAAGGCCTATTTCGCTGCTTTTTGTGACCCGCTTGGGGCTCGAACCCAAGACCCCAGCATTAAAAGTGCTGTGCTCTACCAACTGAGCTAGCGAGTCTTTCCCGTAGGGGACTGCAAAAGTAGGTAATTATTTGCAATCCCCCAAAAAAATTATTCCAATTTGTACTGGCAGAGATTGGTCAGGGCCGGCATTTTCTTGTGAGTTGTGACCTTACCCTGTACATAGATCAGTTGGGAGAGGACTTTCTCCCGATTCGCCGGGCTGTCAGGGCCGAGCGATTCCCGGTGTGCTTTTTTGGTCAGCTGCAGGAGCAGGCATTCGTCCGGGTCGGTGCAGTCATCCATGTCAGCCAGAACGAGTACCGTTCCCAGGACTTCGTTTTCGAAACCGAAATCGACCGTACCGTCGGATGTCAGGCCGCCGACGACGAAGCCGCGGACCCAGACGGTGTCGCCGGCGAAATCGCCTGCCAGCAATTCGCCGATGTTCATCACTTCGTCCATCGGAATCTCGGGCTCCTCACTCTTTTTCGGTTCCGTTTCCAGCAGGTCTTCCATCCAGGTGCAGGATGTGACTGTTGCGGCGAATGCCGCGAAAACCATGGCGGAGATTACAACCGCCATCACAGATCTTTTCATATAACCTCCTTTTTAAAATATGTCGCGGGCGGGGAATACCCCCGTCCGCGACAAAGAAACTCCTTTTTTTCGAAACAGGTTGGACAAAAAAGCAATTTTTCAAATAAAAGCGTTAAATTTGAAGATTGAACATGTAAAATAGAAATACTATGGCTGTAAAATTCTTCAAATGCCCGCATTGCGGCAATGTGATCGTCAAAGCGGTGGACGGCGGTGTCACGCCCGTCTGCTGCGGTGAAACCATGAAAGAACTGAATCCGCGCGCCCAGGATGGGGCCGCTGAGAAACATGTTCCGCAAGTCACGAAGGTCGATGATTGCACCATCAAGGTGGAGGTCGGCAGCGTCCCGCATCCGATGACGCCCGAGCATCATATCGCTTTCATCTTCGCGGAAACCGACAACGGTGGCGGCCAGTTGGTAAAACTCGATCCCGCCAAGCCTGCCGTCGCTGAGATCTGCGTCTGCAAGAACCCCGTCGTGGCCGTTTACGAGTACTGCAACCTCCACGGCCTTTGGGTGAAGGAAATCTAGGAGGCCCGGACGATGAAGGCAGTGATTCTGGCTGGCGGATTCGGCACCCGCTTCAGCGAGGCCACGGTGCGCATTCCCAAACCGATGATCGAGATCGGCGAAAAGCCCATCCTGTGGCATATCATGAAGCTTTACAGCCATTACGGCATCAATGACTTCATCATCTGCTGCGGTTATAAGCAATATGTGATCAAGGAGTACTTCGTCAATTATTTCCATCACAATTGCGACCTGACCGTGAACCTGGCCAACAATGAAGTCGAGATGCTGGACAATCACTCCGAACATTGGCGGGTGACGATGGTCGATACGGGCCTTTATACCATGACCGGCGGCCGCGTGAAGCGTATCCGCAAGTATGTGGGAGACGAACCGTTCCTGCTTACGTATGGCGATGGGGTGGCCGATCTGGACATCGCCGCTACGATCCGTGCCCACCGGTCATCGGGCAAGATCCTTTCGATGACGGCTTATCAGCCGGGCGGAAGGCTGGGCGTCCTGGATGTCGATGAAAACGGAATCCTGACCTCATTTGTAGAGAAACCCAAAGACAGTGGTACGTGGATCAATGCGGGTTTTTTCGTATGTGACCCCGCCATCTTTGATTATCTGACCGGGGACGAGGAAATGTTCGAGAAGGAACCCATGCAGAAGCTTGTGTCCCGGCAGGAAATCCACGTCTTCAAGCATACGGGTTTCTGGAAACCCATGGACACGTTGCGGGACAATCAGGAACTCAATAAATTGTGGAACGAGGGCAAAGCTCCCTGGAAAGTCTGGGATTAATGGACCGGAAAGAGCAACTCAAGCAGGAAATCCTGGAGAAAACGCGCGAGTACTACGAACTGGTACATCGTCCCGACCGCACGGATTTCGTGCCCGGACAGACCCGGATCAATTACGGCGGACGATGGTTCGATGACCAGGAAATGGTCAATCTGGTAGATGCCTCCCTGGATTTCTGGCTGACAGCCGGGCCTTGGGCCGCCCGTTTCGAACGCGGGCTGGCCGCATGGCTGGGTGTGAAATACTGCTCACTGGTCAACTCGGGCTCTTCAGCCAATTTACTGGCTTTCTACGCTCTGACAGCACCGGAACTGGGTCCACGCCGTATCCGGCGGGGGGATGAAGTCATTTCGGTTGCGGCCAGTTTTCCGACGACTGTCGCTCCGATTGTGCAGTTTGGCGCCGTTCCCGTTTTCGTGGATATGTCCATTCCCGAATACAACGTGGACGTCACCCTCCTGGAAAAGGCCTGTTCGCCCAGGACCAAGGCTGTGATGCTGGCCCATTCTCTCGGCAATCCGTTCGACCTGCAGTCGGTGGTGGATTTCTGCAGACGGCACGGCTTGTGGCTGATTGAAGACAACTGCGATGCGCTCGGATCGGAGTATCGGATCGACGGCCAATGGAAAAAGACCGGAACGATTGGCGATATCGGGACGAGCAGTTTCTATCCGCCTCATCACATGACGATGGGAGAGGGGGGCGCTGTCTATACGAACGATCCCTTGCTGCACAAGATGGTGAATTCCTACCGGGACTGGGGACGCGAATGCTGGTGCGTCGGCGGTGTGGACAATACGTGCGGCTGCCGCTTCAGCGGTCAGTTTGGGAGCCTTCCGGCCGGCTACGATCATAAATATGTTTACAGTCACTTGGGCTTCAACCTCAAGGCGACCGATCTACAGGCCTCCATCGGCTGTGCCCAGCTCGAGAAACTCGACCAGATTGTCGCTGCCCGCCGGCATAACTTTGAATTCCTGTGCGAAAACCTGGCAGGAACGAAAGGCCTGATCCTTCCGCAGGCACAGGCCGGTTCCCGCCCTAGTTGGTTCGGCTTCCTGCTGACCGTCGAGCCTGATGCGGGCTTCTCGCGGACCGATCTGACCCGTTTTCTGGAAAGCCGGAAGATCCAGACCCGCAATCTTTTTGCCGGCAATCTGCTGCGTCACCCCGCATTCGAAGTCCTGGAAGAGGGTGTCGATTACAGGATAGCGGGTCAACTTACCGTTACGGAACGGATTATGAAAGACACCTTCTGGATTGGCGTCTATCCGGGAATGACGGACGCCAAGTTGAAATATATGGTTGACTGCATCAAGGAATTCTGCAACCGATGAAAGAGCGTCTGCAAGATTTTTACCAGGGGAAACGCATCCTTGTGACGGGACATACCGGTTTCAAGGGGAGTTGGCTGTCGCTTTGGCTGCACGAAATGGGCGCCGAAGTGGTCGGCGTGGGACTGGATCCTTATTCGGACCGGGACAATTTTGTGTTGTCAGGTCTGGGTAACCGGCTCTTTGCCGATATCCGGGCCGACATCCGGGATCTGACGGGCCTGAAGGCCATCCTTGCCCAGTTTCAGCCGGAAATCGTTTTTCACCTGGCCGCCCAGCCGATCGTCCGCTTGAGCTATGAGATACCGGTCGAGACCTATCAGGTCAATCTGATGGGTACGCTCCATGTGATGGAAGCCATCCGTGCCACGGAGAGCGTCCGGGTCGCCGTGATGGTGACGACCGACAAATGCTACGAGAACAAGGAAACGCTCACCGGTTACCGGGAAGACGATCCTTTCGGCGGATATGATCCTTATTCTTCCAGCAAGGGCGCCTGTGAAATCGCCATCCAGTCGTGGCGTCGCAGTTTTTTCAATCCGGCTGATTACGGGATCCGGCACCACGTGAGCCTGGCCAGTGTCCGGGCCGGTAATGTGATCGGAGGGGGTGACTGGGCGAAAGACCGTATCGTACCCGACTGTATCCGGGCGTTGGAGGCGGGTAGGCCCGTAGTAATCCGCAGTCCCAAGGCGGTCCGGCCTTGGGAGCACGTATTGGAGCCGCTTTCAGGTTATTTATTGCTGGCCCAACGCATGTGGGAGCTGCCTACCGCTTTTTGCGAGGGATGGAATTTCGGCCCCGAACCTGATTCGGTCCTGACAGTCTGGGAAATGGCCAGTGCCCTGATCTCCTGTTTCGGAGAGGGGACGCTCCGGGATGCATCAGACCCTGCCGCCGTGCATGAGGCCTCGCTGCTGACGTTGGACATCACCAAGGCGAAAACCCGTCTGGGCTGGAAACCGCGCCTGGACGCGGCAGGAGCCATCACCCTTACGGCAGATTGGTATAAGCGCTATGCCCATGAAGATGTGTATGCTTTGTGCGCAGGGCAGATAAAACAGTATTTGGGAGAGGACGGATGGAACTGATCTACACGCCGATTGAGGGTCTGCTGGTCTTGCAGGCCATGCCATTTCAAGATGCGAGGGGCTGTTTCCTGAAACCGTTCCATGAAGACTTCTTCCGCGAACGGGGCCTCGCCACGGATTTCAAGGAGTTCTATTATTCCGTGAACCGGAAAGGTGTCATCCGTGGAATGCATTTCCAAACGCCTCCCTGTGACCACGAGAAACTGGTTTATGTGAGTCAGGGCCGGATCCTGGATGTCGTGGTGGATATCCGCAAGGGATCGGCGACCTACGGAAAGTATTTTGAAACGGAACTGAACGCTTCGGACGGATGCTCCCTCTATATTCCCAAGGGATTTGCCCATGGTTTCTGTGTCTTGGAAGAGGGTTCGGTCGTCAACTATGCGCAGACATCCTGTTACGACAGGCAGCACGACTGCGGCATTTCGTACCGTTCTTTCGGATTCCCCTGGCCCGTATCCGATCCGATTCTGTCGGAGAGGGATCTGGGCTTCCCTGCCTTGAAAGATTTTGATTCCCCTTTCTGATATGAACATTCTTGTGACAGGAGCCACGGGCTTCATCGGAACCCATTTGGTAGCGGAACTGCGGAAGAGCCATCAGGTGTTCATTCTGGGCCAGTTTCCGGGCGACCCTGAGAAATTGGGGCTGCCGGGTTACATCATGGATGACGACATCCCCTGCCTGGCCGGATATATGCAGGAACATAGGATTTCCGGGATCATTCACCTTGCCTCGCTGTATCTGACTGTCCATAAGCCCGAGCAGATCCGGACGCTGGTCGATTCGAACATCTGTTTCGGCACATCCGTCCTCGAGGCGGCCTCGCTCTCCGGCTGTGTCCGCTGGTTTCTGAATACCGGCTCCATCTGGCAGAATTTCCGGTCATCCAGTGATGCTTACCGGCCGGTGAACCTCTACGCGGCGACCAAGCAGGCTTTCATCGATATGGCACGCTACTATACCGATGTTTTCGGAATCCGGTTCTGCACCTTGAAGCTATGCGATACGTACGGACCCGGCGACCCGCGTCCCAAGATTTTCAAGCTTTTCAAGGATTGTTCAGAAAGCGGGGAAGTGTTGAAGATGTCACCGGGAGAGCAACTGCTGGACATCCTCTATATTTCCGATGTCGTATCGGGTTTCTGCCGGCTCGTCGAACTGCTCGCTTCTGACCAGCCGCTGGGCGAACAGTATGTACTTTCATCGGGTGAACACCGGAGCCTTCGCTCCCTGGCTGCGACTTTCGAACGGGTCTCCGGACGTCCGCTCCCTATCGAATGGGGCGGCAGGCCCTATCGTGAACGGGAAGTGATGGTGCCCTGGCGCGGACCGATCCTTCCGGGCTGGAAAGCCAATGTCGATCTGGAAACGGGGATTCGCCTTTTCCTTAATCTGTAATCGCGTGCCGGAGATCAACATATCGAAAAAAGACGTCCTTTGGGGCTATGTGGCTACTTTTTTCCAGATAGCCTCCGGCCTTGTGGTGCTGCCGTTCATCCTCCATTTCCTGACGAAAGAGGAAGTGGGCTTGAACTATATCATGCTGACGGTCGGCGCCATGGTGTCGCTCTTCGATTTCGGATTCACGCCCCAGTTCGGCCGGAACTTCTCCTATATTTTCAGCGGGGCGACCGATCTGGCGAAAGAGGGCCTGCAGGATTCTGTCGGTGAAACCACGAATTACCGTTTGCTGCGGATTCTGATCGACGTGGCCAAGATGGTCTATAGCCGGATCTCCCTGGTTGTGCTGATTCTCCTGCTGACTGCCGGTTCGGTCTATATCGGCTATGTGACAGAGGGTTTTACGCTTGTAAGAAATTCGCTGATCATCTGGATCGTCTATTCGTTCTCCACCTTCTTCAACCTGTACTACGCTTATTTTTCGTCCCTGCTGGTGGGCAAAGGGCTGGTGATGGAGTCCAAGAAGGCGATGATAGCCTCCCGTTTGACGTACATCCTCCTGGCCATCGGTTTGATCTATGCCGGGCTGGGCCTTCTGGGTGTAGTGATCGCCAATCTGATTGCACCCTTTATCCTTCGCTATCTGGCTTACCGCTATTTCTTTACAGTCCAGATGAAGGGAGATCTGGCTCCATACTCCTCGTCCAAGGAAGAGCGCTCCCATTATTTCGACATCATCTGGCACAATGCGCGCAAGATCGGCCTGGTGATGGTCGGCAGCTACGGCATCAACCGTTTCGGCCTTTTCCTGGCAGGTCTTTTCCTGAGCTTGGAAGAGGTCGGATCCTATGGGCTGATGACCCAGCTGGTCAATGTGACGGTATCACTGGCAGCCAATTATTTCTTCGTCTCCGAGCCCCAGTTCGCCCTCTTCAAGGTCCGGGGGGAAACCGAGCGCCTGCTCAAGCGTTTTGCCTTGACTATGAATGTCTTCTATTGGGTATTCACCGTCGGGACGGTGTTCCTGATCTTCTGCTGCCCGCCGCTGCTGGAACTCATCCGCTCGCAGTCTGTCCTCCCGGGTTGGCCGGTCCTGCTGGCCTATTCCATCGTCATCCTGCTGGAACAGAATCATTCCCTGTTTTCAAGCATTATCGTTGTGGGCAACGAAGTACCTTATGTCAAGCCGGCGCTCCTTTCCGGACTCGCCATCGTCATCGGCAGTTACCTCACCCTTCGCTTTACTGGCTGGGGTATCATGGGCCTTGTCCTGGTGCAGGGCATCTGCCAGCTGGCTTATAACAACTGGAAATGGCCCCATGTCGTATGCCGGGATTTCCGGGTCTCCTTCCCGCGTTTTCTCCAGATCGGGATGCAGGAATCCCTGAAAAAGGCCGGCGATGCCCTTCATCATAGATTGTAAGCTACAATGAGCGCTCTTTTCGACAGACACGATTGCTTTGCGGAAAAGGCTTCCGTCCCTTCCCGGCTTGCCTGGGGGGACCCGCTGCAGTGTCCTGATCCGCATGTGACGGTCATCATGCCTGTGTACCGTCGTCCCGACTATTTCGCGAAGGCGCTGGCCTCGGTTCTGCAACAGGATTATCCGGAGACTTATGAAGTCGTGGTCGTTGACAATAACCAGGAGACGGACAGCCCCAACCAGGCTGTCGTTGCGCAAATGGCAGACCCGCGGGTATTCTATTACCGGAATGCCGAGAATCTGGGCATGTACCAGAACTGGAACCGGGGTATCGAACTCGCGCGCGCTCCTTTTGTGACTTTCTGCCACGATGACGACCTGCTGTTGCCCGGAGCGCTGCGGATCCTGATGCAATTGGCTCCAGTTGCCGGCCGGGCCTGCATCCTTTCAGCCTTTCATACGATCGACGAAAAAGACAGGATAACGGGGACGACCTTGCAGCACAAGCCGCACCTGGGCTTCCTTCAGCCACGGAAGCTGGTCCGTTATACCCGTCTGGGCCAGTATCTGGGCAATGTCTCGTGCGGAGACGGTTGCCTGTATCACAGGCAGTCTTTGTTGGATGCAGGAGGGTATGACAGTGCCTTCTATCCTGCCGCCGACTATGCGCTGCATGTGGCGTATGCCCACTTTTACGGTGCATGGATCAATCCTGAGCCTACGGCCTGTTACCGGGTGGCGGACAACGAATCCAGCCAAGTGTACGAGGCGTTCCCGGATGCGATGAAAAAAATCCATCTCGAAATGGCCGGCCGGCGCGGAGAACCTTCCCGCCTGCTGACCCGTTTCATCGAGGCGCTGCATGCCAACAACCGGAATATGACCCGGCGCGCCTGGGGCGGGGATAACAAAAGCGGGCAATCGATGTCGCCCTGTGATAAGTTCCTGGTCGGAGCCGCCAGGCGGCTGAATGCTTTCAATTATTATTCTTTCGGGCGGCGGCCATCCGTTTGATTTTGTCGATGACCATTTTCACCGGGGCGACAAAGAGGCTGTGCAGCACAATTTTCAGGTAGGCCCCTTTCCCATAGTTGGTTGTGACGATTTTCCGGATATCCGTCAGGATATAGCTGTTTTTCGTGGGACGGAGCACCTCGTTGAAATAAAGAAACTTCAAGAAGGAGAAGATGTCTTTCTTGACGAACTGGTACGTTTCTTCGCCAATCCGCCCCGCTTCCTTCAGATCGCTGAGAATGTCCAGGAAGGTGATGCCGAATGCTTCAAAGGGATTATACCCGCCTTTCCCCACATCATCCTGCAGGTAGTGATACGGGACATTCCAGATGAGGCAGCGGCTCTCTTCCCGGAGCTGGAACAGGAAGAGTGTATGGGGGAAGGTGCTGTTTACGGGCTTTTCGCGCATTCCCTTCATGTCGTCTTTCCAGACCGCAGTTCCGGCACTCCAACTGGAGAAATAGGACAGGTTCCGAACGAACGAATCCAGATTCGGGCAGTCGATGACCCGGGGACCTTTGATATGGCCGTTGCTACAGTAGATCAGAGGCTTGGAGTTCTGATATTCCCTGATTAGACCGATCAGTTTCCCGATGCTCCCGGGAAGCAGTACGCAACGGTGGTTCAGCATTTTGCAGAAAACGCCGCTGCATTTCTCAAAGGCATCGACCTGATTGGTGAAACCGGCCGAATCGGTAGGATAGTATTTGAGGTTGGGCTGGGCCAGGGCTGCGACGGCCTTTTCCAGTTCCGGATTGCGGGCGTTGTCGGTGATGACGACTTCGAAAAGCGTGTTGTCCACCTGCTGGGAGTAGATGCTGGAAAGGAGCGAACTGATCCAGTCCACGCGCCCGTTGGTGGGGATACACAGGGAAAGGAGCGGTTCAGGCGTTTCCATCCATCACGAAACTGAAGAACTGTTTGATTCCCTCTTGGATGGAAATCGGCCGGAAATCGATCATCTTCCGGATTTTGTCGATGGCGAGGATGACATGGGAGACATCCTCCTGCCGGGCAGGAAGATAGTTGACAGGCACTTTCAATCCGGATACTTCCTTGAGAATCAGGAGTATGTCGTTGACACTGTATCCGATGCCGCTTCCGATATTGAAGGTTTGGCCGAAAGCTGCTTCCTGCTCGATAAGGGAGAGCGTGGCTTGGACAAGGTCGTCGATATAGATATAGTCGCGGACGGCGATACCGTCGCCCCAGACAGAAACTGCCTCGTTGCGCAGGGCCTTCCCCAAGGCGACAGCAATGAGCCCCTGCCTGCCGTACAGGTTCTGCCCTGGGCCATAGGCATTTGAGGGACGGAGAATCAGATACCGGAGACCGTGGGTCCGGTTCATATACCGGATGCTTTCTTCCATCATCTGTTTGGCCCACCCGTAATGGGAAATGGGAGCGAGCGTCTCTTCCTCGGAGAAGGGCGCCAGGGTGGAGCGCTCCCCATAGACAGTGCCGCCGGATGAAAAGAACACCAACTTGACATGGCGCTTGCAGCAGATCTCCATCAGCCGGAGGGAAGGGGCGATGACCTGCTCGAATTCCTTCTCGAAATCTGCGAAATCACAACCCGGAACCAGGGTAGAGACCAGATGGATGACAATCTGGATATCTTCCTGCACGAGAATGGAGTCCAGCAACCCGATATCGGACAGCATACCCCGGTACAGGTGGACGGGCAGATGCAGGATTCTGTCAACCGGGGCTGAAACAGGCTCCAGGACCGAAACGGCGTGTTCTCCCCGGAGGGATAGTGTTGAGACAAGATGGGAACCGATAAATCCGGCACCGCCCAAAAGAAGAACACGCATGACAAGTTAGTTTATGTTGCAAAGATACAAATATAATCCCTAACTTTTGTACCTTTGTAGAATCATGAAATGGAGAAAAGCTTTCGGTACATTGCGCTGGAAGATCTACAACGGAATCATCCGTCACCGTTTCGCCTCTTTCGGAAAGGGAAGCCGGATCTATCCGCCAGTCTCGCTGGTAGCAGGCGAGCGGTATATTTTCCTGGGCGATGACGTTACAGTCGGCAGACAGGTCCAACTTACCGCCTGGGACCGTTTCGGCGATCAGCGGTTCAATCCGGCAATCCGAATCGGCGACGGCACTTCCATCGGTGACGGATCACATATTACGGCTATCAACCGTATCGAGCTGGGAAAAAATGTCCTTACTGGAAAGTATGTTCTCATTACGGACAACGCGCATGGAGACGCGGACTCCGCCCTGCTTGAGACGGCTCCGAACAAACGACCCTTGGTCTCCAAAGGACCGGTAGTCATCGAAGACAATGTCTGGATCGGAGAAAAGGCGTCGATCCTTCCGGGCGTCCACATTGGCCGGGGGGCCATTATCGGGGCCGGAGCTGTCGTGACCAAAGATGTACCCGCCGGTTGCATGGCGCTCGGCGTTCCGGCCCGAATCGTTACTATGGAATCTTCCCGCAATTGATGCAACGGCAAAGGATAGGCTATATCGACACCGCCAAGGGAATCCTGATTCTCTGCCTGCTTTTCGGGCATTGTCGGATTCTGGCGCAGCGGGAAGGGCTTGATGACCCCGTCCTTCAGGTGATGGGATCGGGAATCGGGCTCTACCGGCCTTTCTTCATGCAGACGTTCTTCCTGATCACGGGCTTCTGTTCTACATTCCGGATTGGTTTCCGACCGTTTCTCCTGAAAAACCTCCAAACGCTGCTCCTGCCGGCCATATTGCTGGATTTGTTGTGTTATGGGATCATGGCAGCTACAGGCTGCACGGAGCAGTCTTTCGGTATTCATCTGGCTGGTTTCTCTTCCTGGCTCAAGATGGGCGGACCCTGGTTTATCTTTGCGCTGCTATGGGCGAAGCTGCTGCTGTGGGGTATATCCCGACTGAAGATGCCCCGGCAGCTTCTGCTGGTTGTTGTCTTGTACTTGCTGGGCTTGGCGCTCAACCATTTTGAATGGTTCGACAACTTCTTGTGGCATCGTCACGCCTTGCTGGCCGTGCCGTTCCTGTATGGCGGTTTTCTGCTTAAAGACAAGATGGACCGGGTGCAGAAATATCTGCTGCCGGCAGGCCTTGTCGGCATGGCTTTGATTGTGGCTGAAAACCTGCTGTCTCATTTCACTGCGTTTACCCTTCCGGCGAACGACATCTTCATCGATGTGGACTTCTTCAATTTTCCGCTGCATTTCATGAATGTGGCGGGAGGATCCGCTCTCGTTTTCTGGCTGGCGCAGCGGCTGGTGAAGAGCCGTACGTTGTCTTTGCTCGGACTGGGCTCCTTGCTCGCGTACCTGACGAACGAGACCGTTCAGGTTCCGTTGATCCGTCTGATCAAACCATTGTGTCCCGCCGGCAGCATCGCGGGTTGTCTTGGCTTCCACTTTGCCGCCTATGCGCTCTGCGTAGCTGTGATTTGCCTGCTCATCTGGCTGATTTACAAGCACCGGGCACTGTCCTGGATCGTGGGGAAATGGTAAACATTTTCATATATCGGGAAAAATCGCCATCTTTGACAAATGGAAAACAACAGAGTCATCGCCTTTTATCTTCCGCAGTACCATCCGATTCCGGAGAATGACGCGTGGTGGGGACCTGGGTTCACGGAGTGGACGAACGTGGCGGCGGCCAAGCCGCTGTTCCGGGGCCATGTGCAACCGCGCATCCCGGCCGACCTGGGCTTTTACGACCTGCGCCTGCCCGAAACGCGGGAGGCACAGGCGATGCTGGCGCGCGAAGCCGGGATTGAAGGCTTCTGCTATTACCATTACTGGTTCGGCGAAGGCAGGCAACTGCTGGAGCGTCCTTTTAATGAAGTGGTGGCCAGCGGAAAACCTGATTTCCCGTTCTGCCTGTGCTGGGCCAACCATACTTGGGCCTCTTCGACCTGGACCAATGCCAAATCCCGGAAGCAGGGCTCCCGGATCCTGATGGAGCAACTGTATCCGGGACGGGAAGACAACGAAAACCATTTCATGACCCTGTTGCCGGCCTTTCGCGATTCCCGCTATATTCGGGTGGACGGCAAACCGTTGTTCGCAGTCTTCGATCCGTTCAAATTCCAGGATGCCCCGGCCTTTCTCGGGCAGTGGCGGGAACTGGCCCGGAAGCATGGCCTGGGTGATTTCCATTTCGTGGCCGTGGTCCGTACCGCCAATCCCACTTCCGTGGCCAAAACCCGTCTGAAAGGCGCGGCGGATGCTGAAGCGGTCGCACGGGAACGGGTTTCGGGCATTTTGGCGCGAGGGTACGATGCCGTAGCTACCGACAATCACCAATATGCCCAGATCCAAGCCCGGGGCCTGTGGCAAAATGCCTTGCACGACCTTTTCGCGCAGTATCTGGGGATCCGCCGTCCTTTCCTGTTCCGGCAGGCTGCCATCAACAAGTTTATGTTGCTGGAGCTGGAAAAACAGGAGAATGTGTATCCCACCCTGGTTCCGAACTGGGATCGGACGCCCCGCTCGAAAGAAGACTCTATTTACGTGGACAGTACGCCGGATGAATTCGGGAAACTGGCGCAGCGGGCTTTCGCCCTTGTCGCCGACAAGCAGGCGGAGCACCGCATCGTATTCCTCAAGTCGTGGAATGAATGGGGAGAGGGCAATTACATGGAGCCGGACCGGCAGTACGGTCGCGGCTATCTCGAGGCATTGCGTCGGGCTATCGACGCTTCATCAAAAGCGATTTGACGATTTCCAGCAGACCCCATGGGCTGATCCGGTAAAGGACTCCCTTGATCCGGGCTCTCTTTTCGAACGTGTTGCGAGCAACGGCGCGGCTTCTGCGGTAGGCACGTTCCAGCGGCCGCTCGAAGATGCTGGAGAGGAAGGCCAGCAGGTTCTCCTCCATGCGGTCGATGTCCCGTTCGGGGCCGGTCAGGGCCGGAGTCCGCATCATTTTGAGATAGAGTTCATCGTTCTGGTCGATGCGCCGCACGGCATCGATGACCTCGCTCCAGGAGCGGAAGTCGTGGCAGTTGACGAAGGCCTGCGTGTTGAACTCCCTGCCGATGAAGGGATTGCCCCAGTAGATCGGGATGGTTTGGGCGGCGAATGCCTCCATCAAAACGGGGGAGGTGTAGCCGGGCTGGCTGCATTCCTCAAAGGCGATGCTGAATTTGCAGTTGGCCAGGAAGGGTTGCTTCTCGGAGACGACGCCTTCGAGCGTATTGCGAAGCGCTCCACCCGATTCCACGGCCCGGTACTCCGAGAGGCGGTCGAAGAACAGGTTCCGTTCCGGCGTATCCGCTTCCGCCTCATAGTGGAAACCGCAGAAGCAGCCTTTGCTCCGGATATTGTCGGATGTGAAGTAGGTCTTGTCGTTCATCTGGGCAAAGGTTTCACGGTCCAGATAATAGGCCGGGAAGCGGAAGTACCGGTCGCCGAGGGTCAGGTAGTCCAGCGCGATGGCGTAGTCGCAGAAGTTGAAATCCGGCGTGATGTTCTCCCGGGTGTAGAAGATCCGCACGCAATCGTAGTGCAGGTGCCGTTCCCCATAGTTCGAGTAGAACAGGTAATCCGGTTCCTTGCTCAGTTCAACCTGGTAGTTATGCAGGAGCATGCGGTAGAGCAGGCTCTTTTCGGGTTCGAAGCCCGGTTCGAAATCCACGAAGGCGACTTTGATCAGTTTCCCCATTATTTGAACAGATTGTTTGTCAGGTAGTCTTTGGCAGCGAGCAGGTAGCCCTTTTTCAGGACAAGCAGCCGGAGTGTTCCCCGGTAAGGTTTGTACAGCCCTTTTTCTTGGGCGAATGCGACCAGGGCACGGAAGCTGGCAAGCCGGTTTCTGTACCGTGCCGGGTCCTTGCGCTGGCTGGTAGAAGCAGGATGGATTGCATAGTGGTAGATGGCGCCGTCGTCCCCGGCAATCCTTCGGGCGGCAAGCAGACTGCAGGTCAGGAAGCAACTGTCTTCGGCGCTGCGCGTATCCGGAAAGCGGATGCCGTTGTCGGCCAGCAGGCTCCTGCTGTATAGACAGGTGGTGAAATACGATTTGAAACGGCGCAGATAGGCGCGTTTGGCCTTTCCCTCGAAAGCCCCGTCCCGGACGGGCGGATTGCGCCGGATGACAGATGCCCCGTCGGGAAAGTCGAAGGAAATGGAGCCGCATGCCATGTCTGCTTCCGTGCGGGTAGCCGCTTCATACAGGCGCTGGCAGAAGTCGGGCGCGAGAGTGTCGTCGCTGTCCAGGAAAGCGATGAAACGGCCTCTTGCGGCTTCGATGCCACAGTTTCGGGCGGCGCCGGGTCCGGCGTTGGCCTTTGTGACGATGAACTTGAACTGCTTGGGTCCGTTGTAGGAGACTATATGCTGCTTCGCCCGTGCAATGCTGTCGTCCTGCCCGTGGTCATCGACCAGGATGATTTCCAGCGCGTCGAGAGACTGGGCCAGGACCGAGTCGAGACAGGCGCCGATGGAACCGGCGGCATTATAGACGGGAATGATCAGGGACACTTTTGCCATCTTCAGGCCTCCTTCTTGCGGGCGATGTGCCGTTTGAGTTTGTAGGGCCAGCGGGCGATGCGCTGCGGGATCTTGATGAGCCAGCGGATGAGTTTGTTGCCTGCGAATGCCAGCCGGTCCGCCGTTCCGAAATGCGGGAGATCCTTGCTGCGCAGCTGGTAAGCTTCGCGGATGATGGCGTCAATCCGCTGCCGCTGCATGCCTTGAGACGGCTCGATGCGCCGGACGATCCAGGATGGCATCGAGTAGAAGCGCGAAAACCAGGTATGGAAACAGAGTGTCCGGCCCTGCGGGTCCAGCGCGATGGTAGTAATTCCGTCCGCATGCCGGCGTGCGGGCAGGTACAGCGTAGGGAATGTGTCGGCCAACCAATGGAAAAACGGGTAGTAGGGCTCCCGGTCTTCCAGGCGGCGGACCATCGCCTTCCGGTCAAAACGGCTCCGGATCAGCTGGAGGTTGAAGACGTTGAAAAACGGGTTGGTGACCGTTTTGTCCCGGCCGGTGGTCGCCGGGTCGCCGTCGGAGCAGCCGATGTTGGCATAACCCCCTTCCAGCAGCGTTCCGACAAGGTCCAGGACGGCCTGGGGATCGAGGATGAAAGCGTCTTCGTCCACATTGATGGCCACATCGCATTCTTGGTCGCGCAGCATGGTATAGAAATAACCGTCGGCCGTCTGGTCGGTCAGCCGTACGCAGGGAATGGGCTTCCCTTCTGTGTCCTTCCAGTCACAGAAGAGTCCTTTCGCAAGCCGATAGAGCCGCAGGTCGAAGGAGCGGGTGTATATTTTAATGCGCGGCTGCGGCATCCTTGCGTTTCTTACGGGAACGATAGACGCCCCAGCCAGCAATGGCAAGGATCAGCAGATACATCAACACGACGCAGGTCGTGGCGATGGCGTCACCCTTGCGGACGCTGTCGGGGTCGAAGAGGAAGGTGATATGATGGCTGCCTGCCGGGACATTCAGGGCGCGCAGCAGGTAATTGACCCGGAAATGCTCCGCCGGCTGCCCGTCGATCGTGGCTTTCCAGCCGTAGGGGTAATAGATTTCTGAAAAGACCAGGGTTCCCGGCGTGGAGGTCGTAGCGTCATAATCCAGTTGTTTGGGTGTCCAGGACGTGAGATGGACTTCGGCGTCCGGTGCGATGCCGGGTTCCGGATTCACGGCAAAGCGGGCGAATTCTTTGTCCAGGACGGCCGTCGTCGCTACATCGATGGTGTTGAGCGCATCGCTCTCGGCTTGGGCGCCATCCGCCAGGACGAGCTTTTCCACGAACCAGGCGTTGCCCAGCGCATAGGGGTTCAACTGGATGGCGATCTGGCCCTCATCGGGGACGATGAGGTATTTCGCATTGAGCATGCCGATGACCGGCATGTGCCCCTGGCTCAGGTGCTCGTCAATCAAGTCCTGGTAGCGGCGGAGTTTGGCGGCGTGGTAGCCGCCGATGGACTTGAGGTAATAAGAGGTACGGGATTCGTTGAAAGTATTGCCCGTCAAATTCATGACCCGGAAATGCGGATCCGGGTCCTGCAGGATCTGCTTTTCGTATTCCTGCATCGCGAAGACGGCCTGTGTATTCTTGGGCTGCTGGAAAGAGTCGTCGTTGAAATAGCGGCGGTCCACCGGCCACATGTCCAGCACTACCAGGACACCCAGGGCTGCGATCATCCAGGGGGCCCGGAGTTTTTTTTCGTTGAAGAAGAAAAGCACGGCAAAAGCGGCGGCAATGAAGGCGAAGCTGCGCCAGGAATCCCGGACCAGCAGGGCGGCACGGTCTTCCAGCAGGGCACTGTACACGGGCTGGGGAATCTGCGAGGCAAATGCTGCGTCACCGGGCGCCGTAAAGGAAAAGAGGCTGCGTCCCAGCAGGGCGAAGACAAGGCAGAGGCCGGCCGTGATTCCGCCTGCAATCAAGAGGCTCTTGCGGATTTTGGGATTGGGAAGCGTTCCGTCCATCATGGCTTTGACCGCCAGGAATCCCAGCAGCGGCATGGCGACCTCCGCCACGATGAGGATAGAGGATACTGCCCGGAACTTGTTGTAAAGCGGGAAGTGGTTGAAAAAGAATTCCGTGAGCCACATGCAATTGTATCCCCAGGCCAGCAGGATGGAGAAGACCGTGGAGGCCAGCAGCGCCCATTTGTAAGGTCCCGGGACGATCAGGCAGCCCAGCAGGAAAAGGAAGCAGACGATGGCCCCCACATATACATTGCCGGCCGTAAAGGGTTGTTCCCCCCAATAGAGGGGCGCATTGGCACAGAATTCCCGGGCCGTGGAAGCCGGCATGCCGAGGCTGAGGATGGATTTCCAGGTATGGGATTCCTTGCCGAGCGGGTGGGTGGAGGAACCGCCCTTGAAACCGGGCACCAGGAAGGAGAATGTTTCATCCCGGCCATAGCTCCATTGCGTCGCGTAGTCCAGGTCGAGCCCTTCGGAGACTTGTGCGCCGGATTCCTCCTTCACCAGGTCGGAATGGCCGCCGCGCATGGTCTGCTCGGCATATTCCCGGTTCGCGAAAATGTTGCCGCAGCCAGTGCCGAAGCCGATGAGAAGCGCCACGACAAATATCAGTGTGGCCAGCCCCAGGTCTTTCCAGCGCTTTTCCCGGATATGGATCCACAGCTCCGCCAGGAAGAAGAGGCCGATCATCATGAAAAGATAATAGGCCATCTGCGGATGGATGCTGAATCCCATGGCGGTAAAGAGCATGACGAAGATGGCGCCAAGACCGTAACGCTTGCGGTAGATCAGATAGAAGCCGGCCGCAACCAGTGAAATGTAGGAAATGGCGATGGTCTTGCCGCCATGTCCGGCTGCGATGATGACCAGGAAATAAGAGGAGAGCGCGACGGCAATCGCGCCGACGATCGACAGCCATTTGTCCACCCCGAAACAGCGCATCAGGATGAAAAAGCACACGAAATAGAAGATCAGGATCCAGGCCGGATGGGCCGGTCCGCGGTGCAGGAAATTGCGGAACGGCGTCAGAAGCCGGTCGGACTGGTACTGGCCGCCGCCGATCTGGTAGTTCGGCATGCCGCTGAATACAGCTTCATTCCACCAGGTATAATCGCCGGTCTCCTGGTGATAGCGGAGGCTCTCCTGCATGGCGGAACGGGCATTGACATCATCGCCCGACAGGAGCACTTTCCCGCTGAGGACAGGTTTGCAATAGACGAAAGCCAGGAGGAGGAACAAGGCGGCGGCAGCCAGGTAGGCACCGTATTGCTGGAGGAATCTATTCATAGGATGGCGATGGTATCGATAAAATCACCCCGCCGCAGCGGCGTGGGTGGCGTCTGTTCGAAAAGCAGGAAGTCCCCGATGCGCAGGGACAGGTGCAGGCTGATCCGGCAAAGGGCCTGGATGATGCGCGCTTGCAGGGTTTCGTCCAACGTGTCGGCCGAACGGAAATCCCGGGATACCCACGTGCTTCGGTCGAGATAGGGCGTCAATGTGCCGTCCGGCATCGTTCCGTAAAACAGGATGCTGTCGGCGGTGCTGTTGAAATAGCGGCGGGCAAACGGCGGTGCAATGGCCTTGCCGGCCTTCTCAATCCGGATGCAGCAGGCCCGGAAGGCCTGGGCTCCGGTACAGTCATCAGGCAGGCAGAAGAGGTCGGCGTCCCGGACGAGCGTGACGTCCGGGCGGGAGTACCAGTCTCCACCGGGCCTGACGACGTGGATGTTCATTGCATCGACAGTTTGATTTTGGTAAGTTGCTGCTTGGTGTCGAGCGTGAAGTCGCCGTCCATGATCCAGCTGTAGTAGGAAGGTTCTTTCTGGAGGACTTCGGTGACCTTCTTGCCCCGGTGCTTGCCGAAATTGAAGACAGGAATGTCGTTCTCGTCGAGGATCATGCGGCCCGCATAGTCGACGAAACGGGACTGGCACGAATACTTGGCCAGGAAGCCGACGTCGTTCTGGAGCGGATCTTCCTCGTCGTGCGCGTAGCGGTCGAGCTGGGCTTCCAGCACTTCGTAGGTAGCCATCGTGTCGGCTTCGGCCGAGTGGGCGTTGTCCAGGTTGAGGCCACAGTAAAACTTGTAGGCCGCTTTGAGGGTGCGCTGCTCTTTCTTATGGAAGATGTTCTGTACGTCCACCAGCTTGCGTTTCCGGAAATCGAAATCCACGCCGGCCCGCAGGAACTCTTCGGCCAGCATCGGGATGTCGAACTTCAGGGAGTTGAAGCCGGCGATGTCGCAGCCTTCCATCCAGCGGGCCAGCGACTTGGCCACTTGTTTGAAAGTGGGGCAGTCTTTCACGTCCTCGTCGCTGATGCCGTGGACGGCCTGGGCGCCTGGGGTGATGGGGATGGTGGGATTGATGCGGCGCGTCTTGACTTCCACCTTGTTGGGTTCGCCGGGCGCTCCGGGAGATACCTTGACGATGGAAATCTCCACGATGCGGTCGGACGCGACATTCAGTCCTGTACTCTCGATGTCGAAGAACAGGAGCGGGTTCTTGAGGGAAAGCTGCATGGGAACCCGGTTAGGCGTTGATCATCACAGGCATCAGCAGGGCGCGGATGTCCTGGCCCGGGCGGGCTTCGTCGGCCGAGACGATGAGCGCGGCGCGGGCCGGGTCGGCCAGCTCCATGCAGATGTTCTGGTACGGCAGGTTGTTGAGGATCTCAAGCAGGAACGGGGCCTTGAAGCCGATCTCCATCTCCTGTCCGTCGTACTGGCAGGGCAGGGTTTCATGGGCGGACATCGAGAAGCCGAGGTCCTGGGCGGAGATGAGCACTTCGCCGAGCGAGAGCTTGAGCCGGATCTGGTTGGATATCTGGTTGGAGCAGACGGCGATACGCTTGACCACGCCCAGCAGGTCGGTGCGGCCGATCACGAGCTTGTTGTTGTTGTTCTTGGGGATTACGCTGCGGTAGGCCGGGTAGTTGCCTTCAATGAGGCGGCAAACCAGGATGTTGCTGCCGAAGCTGAAATAGGCGTTCTTGTTGTCGTAGCGGATGGTGATGTCCTCGTCGAACTTGGCCAGGATGCTCTTGAGGATCGAAGCGGGTTTCTTGTGGAGGATGAAATTGGATTTCTGCGAAAGCTTGGCGCCGACAAAACTGTAGCAGATGAGCTTGTGGGCGTCGGAAGCGACCAGCGTGGTGACTTCGGGATCAATGTCGAAGAAGATACCGTTCATCACGGGACGGAGCTCCTCTTCTGCCGTGGCGTAGATGGTGTTGTTGATGCCGTCGAGCAGGATGGAGGAGGGGATGATGACGCTTTCGGCAATCTCGCCGATCACCGGCAGCTCGGGGAAATCAGCCGCATCGAAGCAGGGAATCTTGGAGGCGCCGCTGGCCCAGACGATATCCATCACGGAACTGCCCTCATCCACGCTGAAAGAGAGGGGCTGGTCGGGGAACTCCTTGAGGGAATCAGTCAGGAGCTTGGCCGGTACGGCCGTGGAACCTTCCTGGCTGACCTGGGCGATGGGGAGCGTGGTCTTGAGCGTTGTCTCACCGTCGGAGGCGGTCACGGTCAGGGTGTTGCCTTGCAGCTGGAAAAGGAAGTTCTCCAGGATGGAGTTGGTGGGTTTGGGAACGATGACCTTGGAAACGGACATCAAGCCATTGAGCAATTCGGAGCTGGAAACGGAAAATTTCATATTTGGTATAATTTTTATATTTCTATTTCACGTTCTTATGAATTACAAATATAATAAAAATAGGACAACATGGCTAAAAAAATTCTCTATCTGCTCTTAATTGTCGCAGTATCAGGACTTACGGGTTTTTTGGCCGCCAAGAAGGCGATGGACCGCCGTCTGAGCGACCAGGACGAAATGGCCGCGATTGTGGGATCCGGCGTGACTGACAAAAAGTCAGCACCGCAACGCCGGGTGGAGGTGAAGGAGGTCCCGAATTTCTCCGATGCCGCCGAGACAGCCGTCCAGGCCGTCGTCTATGTAAAGGTGACACAACGGGCTAATTACCAGCAACCCGGATCACTTTTAGACCTGCTCTTCGGCTTCGCCCAGACGCCGCGTGACCAAGTCGGTCTGGGCTCCGGTGTCATCATCCGCCCCGACGGCTATATCGTGACCAACAACCATGTGATCGCCGGGGCAGACGTGATTGAAGTCACCCTTGAAAACAATAAGGTTTATCCGGCCAGACTCGTCGGAACCGACCCTGCCACGGACATCGCCCTGATCAAGGTTGATGCTGAGGATCTTCCGGTCGTTCCGATCGGCAATTCCGATGACCTGCGCCTCGGTGAATGGGTACTGGCCATCGGCAGTCCGTATGACCTGCGCTCAACCATTACCGCCGGAATCGTCAGTGCCAAAGGCCGTTCGATGCCGAACTACGACGGCCAGTACAGGGTCGAGTCGTTCATCCAGACCGATGCGGCCGTTAACCCCGGCAACAGCGGCGGCGCGCTTGTCAATGCGGCCGGTGAACTGGTCGGTATCAACACCTCCATCATTTCCCGGACCGGCTCGTATGCGGGGTATTCCTTCGCGGTCCCGGTCAACATCGTCAGCAAGGTGGTGGACGATTTCATCGAGTTCGGCGCCGTGCAGCGCGCGATGCTGGGCATCAGCATCACGGACGTCAATGCGGAGGTGGCCTCCCGGGCTGGCCTGAACGATATCGATGGGGTCTATGTGGCTTCTGTCCAGAAAGACGGTCCGGCTGACAAGGGCGGCATCACGGAAGGTGACGTCATCAAGGAGATCAACCTCAACCCCGTTCACAACAGCGCCGGCCTCCAGGAGCAGATCAGCAAACTCCGCCCCGGCGAGAAGGCCGTCGTGACCGTCGTCCGCGACGGCCGACAGCACGAGATCATCGTGACGCTGTAGTCCTTCTGCGGACAGGTAGTCTCTCCAGAACCGTCGCGCTCCGCGCGACCCCCTCCCAAGCTCCGCTTGGGCCCCTCCCTCTTACAGTGCCGAGGGTGGCATGGGTTCTGGAGAGACTACCTGTCCGCAGAAGGACTACAGACCCTGATAAAGGCGTGGATAAAAAAGTTGAAACAATCTTGCCCCAAATTCGTATAAGTAAGTGCCGCCCTTTCCAGCGGCACTTGATTTTTATCTATGCGTCAATTAAAGATTACCAAGTCGATCACCAACCGTGAGAGTGCATCGCTTGACAAGTATCTTCAGGAAATCGGTCGTGAAGAATTAATTACCGTCGAAGAGGAAGTGGAACTCGCCCAGCGGATCAAGAAGGGCGACCAGGAAGCTCTCGATAAACTTACCCGCGCGAATCTGCGATTCGTCGTATCTGTCGCCAAACAGTACCAGAACCAGGGCATCAGCCTGCCGGACCTCATCAACGAAGGAAACCTCGGCCTGATCAAGGCCGCCGAAAAGTTCGACGAGACCCGTGGTTTCAAGTTCATCTCCTATGCCGTATGGTGGATCCGCCAGTCGATTCTGCAGGCCCTGGCCGAGCAGAGCCGCATCGTGCGCCTGCCGCTCAACCAGGTGGGTTCGCTCAACAAGATCAACAAGGCCCTCTCGCAGTTCGAGCAGCAGTACGAGCGCCAGCCGTCGCCCGACGAACTGGCCGATATGCTTGAGATTCCCCGCGAGAAGATTGCCGATACCCTCCGCGTCAGCGGCCGCCACGTTTCCGTGGACGCACCGTTCGTGGACGGCGAGGACAACAGCCTGCTCGATGTGCTGGTCAACAACGACTCGCCGAACGCCGACAAGGGACTGGTCAACGAGTCGCTCAACACGGAGATCGAGCGCGCCCTTTCCACGCTGACCGAGCGCGAGCGCGACATCGTGAAATACTTCTTCGGCATCGGATGCCAGGAAATGACCCTTGAAGAGATTGGCGAAAAGTTCGGTCTCACGCGGGAACGGGTCCGCCAGATCAAAGAGAAGGCCATCCGTCGTTTGCGCCACAGCGCCCGCAGCAAGCTGCTCAAAGGCTATCTGGGCTAAATCGACAAAACATAGACTATGGACGGCTTCTGGAACGCCATCGGCAGCGGCATCGCCGCCTTCAGTGATTTTATCTGCGGGTATCCGCTGTTCTTCCTGCTGGTGGGCGGCGGCCTGTTTTTCCTCTTCTATTCGAAATTCGCTCCGCTGCGCTACTATGGCCGGGCCATCGGTGCGCTCCGTTTGAAAGACGATTCGGCGGCCGGCCAGATTTCTTCTTTTGAAGCGCTGACCAGCGCCATCGCCGCCACGGTCGGGATGGGCAACATCGCCGGCGTGGCGGTCGCCCTGTCGATCGGCGGTCCGGGCGCCATCTTCTGGATGTGGGTGAGTGCCATCGTGGGAATGGCCACCAAATTCTTCGAAGGTACGGTCGCCGTCATGTATAAGGGAAAAGATGATGCCGGCGAGACGCAGGGCGGCCCGATGTACATGATTACGGAAGGACTGGGCAGGAAATGGAAGCCGCTGGCTGTGTTTTTCTCCATATTCGGTCTGATCGGAACGCTCTGTGTGATGCAGTCCAACCAGCTGACCGAGAGCATTACCACGCTTTTCTTTGCCCCTGAACAGAATACCGTGACGCTACGGCTGATCATCGGCGTGGCCATCACGCTCATCGTCTCGTTCGTGGTCATCGGCGGCATCAAGCGTATCTCGAAGATCGCCACCAAACTGGTGCCGACGATGGTGGCCCTGTATTTCCTCCTGGTGTTCTACATCATCATCCGGCACGCCGGGCTGGTTCCGGGTGTTTTCCGCGACATTTTCGTCGGTGCCTTTACCCCGCGCGGTGCGCTGGGCGGCGGCATCGGCTCGATTATCATGATCGCCCTGACGGGCGTGCGCCGCGCGGCCCTGGTCAACGAGGCGGGCGTAGGTACCGCTTCGATGATGCACGGTGCTTCGAAGAACAACGAACCGGTCCGCGAAGGGCTGGTGGCCATGATCGGCCCCTCCATCGACTCCGGCCTCGTCTGCACGCTGACGGCCCTGGCCATCCTGATCGGCTCGGCCCTCAATCCTTCGATCGTGCCGGCCGGTTCGGGCATGGGCTCGATGGAAGGACTCCGCTACGCGCTGCGGTCCTTCGACGCCGCCATCCCCGGGGTTGGCCACTATCTGCTCTTCGTGATGGTGATCCTCTTCGCCTTCAGCACGATGTTCTCCTATTCCTATTACGGACAGAAATGTACGGGCTTCCTCTTCGGGGCCCGCTATGCCAAATACTATAATTACTTTTTCCTGGCGATGCTGGTGGTGGCCGCCATCATTCCGCTCAAGGTGGCTGTCAGCCTGATTGACGCCGCCTACGCCCTGATGGCTTTCCCCACGATGTTCACCCTCTTCATGCTGGCGCCCAAGGCCCGCCGCGAGATGGACCGTTACTTCGCCAAAACTTCCAAAAAGAAAGAATGATGAATCCGCTTGAATATATCGCCGATGCCGCCCGCCGCTGCGTGACGGCACTCTACGGCGTCGAACCCGCACCCGGCCTGATCCAGGTGCAGCCTACCCGGAAAGAATTCGAGGGCGACGTGACCCTCGTGGTGTTCCCGCTGCTGAAAACCAGCCACAAGGCCCCCGAGGCGACGGCTACTGAGATCGGTGCCTGGCTGCAGGAGAACGATTCGCAGGTGGCCGCGTTCAATGTGGTCAAGGGATTCCTCAACATTAAAATTTCCGGGGCATACTGGGCCTCGAACCTGGCGAAGATCGCCGCACAGCCCGATTTCGGGCAGCTGCCCGCCTCCGGCAAGACCGTGATGGTGGAATTCTCCAGCCCGAACACCAACAAGCCGCTCCATCTGGGACATATCCGCAACAACCTGCTGGGCTGGTCGGTGAGTCAGCTGCTCGCTGCCTGCGGCCACAAAGTGCTGAAGGTGAATCTGGTCAACGACCGTGGCATCCACATCTGCAAGTCGATGCTGGCCTGGCTCAAATGCGGAAACGGGGAAACCCCGGAAAGTTCCGGCAAGAAGGGCGACCATCTGGTGGGCGACTATTACGTGAAGTTCAACGACCTGCTGAAAGCGGAAATCGCACAGTTGGTTGCCGGCGGCATGCCTCAGGAAGAGGCTGAGAAGAACGCCCCGATCCTGCAGGAAGCCCAGGCCATGCTCGTCAAGTGGGAGCAGGGCGACCCCGAGGTCCGCGCGCTCTGGGAGAAGATGAACGGCTGGGTCTATGCCGGTTTCGACGAGACCTACCGCCGTCTCGGCATCGCGTTCGACCGTATCTACTACGAGTCGCAGACCTATAAGGATGGAAAGGCCCTCGTGGAAGAAGGCTTGGAGAAAGGCGTACTTTACCGCCGCGACGACGGCTCCGTGTGGTGTGACCTGACAGCCGACGGCCTTGACGAGAAGCTGCTGCTCCGCAAGGACGGCACCTCCGTCTATATGACGCAGGACCTGGGTACCGCCAAACAGCGCTACGACGAATACCATTTCGATGAGATCATCTATGTCGTGGGCAACGAGCAGAACTATCACTTCCAGGTGCTCAAGCTCATCCTCGGCAAGCTCGGTTTTGACTGGTCCGATGCCATCTACCACATGTCCTATGGCATGGTGGAACTCCCAGAAGGCAAGATGAAATCGCGCGAGGGCACGGTAGTCGATGCCGACGACCTGCTCGACCGCATGTATGCCACCGCGAAGGGAACTTCGCTGGAGCTGGGCAAACTGGAAGGCATGTCGGAGCAGGAGCAGGACGACCTCTTCAAGATGCTCTCGCTCGGTGCGCTGAAGTATTTCATCCTCAAGGTCGATCCGCGGAAGACCATGCTCTTCGACCCGAAGGAATCCATCGACTTCAACGGCAACACCGGACCGTTTATCCAGTACACGCACGCCCGCATCTGCTCGATTCTGCGCAAGGCGGCCGAGGCCGGCTACCAGCCGTCCGTCACGGGTGCAGCGCTGCTGCCAAAGGAAGAGGGGATCGTCCAGATCCTCAGCGGTTATCCCGACAAGATCCGCGAGGCCGGCACTGCCCATTCACCGGCGCTGGTGGCCAATTTTGCCTACGACCTGGCCAAAGAGTTCAACCAGTATTATCACGACACGCAGATCCTTCGTGAAGAAGATGCTGCTACGCGCGACCAGCGCCTTTGCCTGATCAGAGTCATTGCCCGTACCCTCCGCCATGCGATGAATATCCTCGGTATCGCCTTGCCGGAGCGTATGTAACTTTCCGCTCCGGTATGAAACACGATCAACTTTTCGGACATCTGGCAGTAGCCGGAGCTTACACGATCTTCGGACTGAACCTAGTGTTCTGCAAGGATATCGCCAATTCCGACGTACTTTCGCCGATGCTGCTCTTCACCTTGCGGGCCGTCGGTGCGACGGCGCTTTTCTGGTTGCTGTCGCTGTTCCAGCCGAAAGAACCTGTAGCCCGGAAAGACATCGGCCTGATTGTCCTGGCTTCCCTGGTCGGACTCTTCGTACCCCAGCTGACCTTCCTGAAGGCCATCACGATCTCGGCCACCATCGACGCTTCGGTCATGCATACCCTTTCGCCGATCTTCACGATGTTTTTCGCCTTTTTCTTCCTGAAAGAACCCATCACGTGGAAAAAGGCCTTGGGCGTTGCCGTGAGTTTCGGGGGCGTGCTGCTGCTGATCTTCAATTCGGTCCATGCGGAAGGTGCCGTCTCGAAAACCGAACCCCTCGGATTCGTCCTGCTGGTGTTGAACAGTCTGAGTTTTGCGCTCTATCTCGGCGCGTTCCGGAAACTGATTGCCCGTTACAGCGTCGTGACTTTCATGAAGTGGACCTTCCTCTTTTCCCTGATCCTGTCGCTGCCGTTTTCCGGCCAGGAGCTGGTGACGGCCGATTATGCCGCTATCCCGCATAACGTCATCTGGGAGATCCTCTTCCTCATCTTCTTCGCCACCTTCGTGGCGTATTTCCTCATCCCTTACGGCCAGAAACGCATCCGCCCGACCCTGGTAAGCATGTACAGCTACCTGCAGCCGATCATTGCCGCCGTCATCAGCATCATCACCGGACTCGACGTCCTCAACTGGCAGAAACTGGTTGCCACGCTGCTGGTCTTCGGCGGTGTCTTCCTCGTCATCCGTTCCCGCGCCGCTGCCTCATGAGTCCTTTCCTGCCGACATCGAAGAAAGAAGTGGAAGCTTTGGGCTGGGACCAGCTCGACGTCATCCTTTTCATGGGGGATGCCTACGTGGACCATCCCTCCTTCGGCGTGTCGGTGATCGCCCGCGTCCTGGAAGCCAAGGGCTACAAGGTGGCCGTGGTGCCACAGCCCAACTGGCGCGACGACCTGCGGGATTTCCGCAAGTTGGGCCGTCCGCGCCTTTTCTTCGGCGTTGGAGCCGGCGCGATGGACTCCATGGTCAACCGTTATACAGCGGCCAAGCGCCTGCGCAGCAATGATGCCTATACACCGGATGGCCGCCCGGACGCCCGCCCCGACCGGACAACTGTCGTTTATACGAGAATCCTCAAGCAACTCTGGCCCGATGTCCCCGTCGTAATCGGCGGCATCGAAGCGTCGCTGCGGCGTGAGCCGCACTACGATTACTGGGATGACTGCATGAAGCCCTCGATTCTCGAGGAGAGCGGCGCTGACATCCTGATTGCCGGAATGGGGGAGAAGCCTATCATCCAGGTGGCTGAGGCCTATGAGAACGGTACGGCCGGCCAGCTGCCGCGCATCCTGATGGGCCCGCCGCTGACTACCGAAGAACTGGACTGGGTCTATGAACTGCCCTTTACCCGCCTGCCGCATCCCCGTTACAAGGGGAAACGCATCCCGGCGTACGACATGATCAAGTTCTCGATCACGACACACCGCGGTTGCTTCGGCGGCTGCAATTTCTGCGCGATCACCGCCCACCAGGGCAAGGAGATCCAGTCGCGCAGCGAGGCCTCGATCCTGCGCGAGGTAGAGGCGCTGACCCGGCATCCCGAGTTCAAAGGTACCATCTCCGACCTGGGCGCACCTTCCGCGAATATGTACCGCATGGGCGGTATCGACAAGTCGCTGTGCGCGAAATGCAAACGGCCCGCCTGCCTCTTCCCGAACCGCTGCCGCAACCTGAACCACGACCATACGCCTCTGCTGCAGTTGTATGAAAAGGTGCTTAGAGTGCCGGGTGTCAAACACGTGTTCGTGAGCAGCGGCATCCGCTACGACCTTTTCCTGGATGAAAACGGCTTCCTCTCGGAGGACGGCCGCCGCTATTTCGAGCAGCTTGTGACGCGGCATACCAGCGGGCGGCTCAAGGTCGCGCCTGAACATACCGAGGACCATGTGCTGCAGGCCATGGGCAAACCCTCGTTCAAACTCTTCGAACGCCTCGAGAAAGAGTTCTGCAAGTTGATCCGGCAAAAAGGCCTCAATTATGAGATTATCCCGTATTTCATCTCGGCCCATCCGGGCTGCACGATGCAGGATATGGAAGCCCTCTCCAGACACCCGGCACTGCGCGGGGTCCGCACTGAGCAGGTGCAGGATTTCACGCCGACTCCCATGACCGTTTCGACGGAAATGTTCCATACCGGAAAGGATCCCCGCACGGGGAAAAGGATCTTTGTGGAACGGGACATTGCCAAAAAACAACGCCAAAAGTCTTTTTTCTTCAAGAAACGCTGATTTTTTTTGTTGGTACGAAAAAATCTCCTATACTTGCACAACCAAATTTTAACTGACTATGGCAGGACAAAACATCCCCAAGAAAAGGGCTGTGATCAGCTACGATAACATGTCGGAAGAGTTGAAGGACGCTTTCCGCGAGAAATATCCCCATGGCTATGCCGATTATATGGGGGATATCTTCAAAGTGGACAAACCGGACGGCACTTCTTTCTATGCCGTAACCCTGGAAATCCCTGATGCCCTTTACTTGGTCAAGATCAAGGTGAAGGTGGATGATTACGAAGATGCTGAAGAAGTTTTCAAGAGCGAGGACGGAGATGATGGAGATGATGGAGAAGGCGGAAGCTTCCCGGCATCGGACGATGATATCGCCGCGGCCGAGGCTGCCTCGGAGGAAGGTGACGACTGACCGGCCCAGATTCCTGTCCGATAAAACCAAGCTGCTGCTCCTTGCAGTGTTGGTCGGTTTGCTGTGCGGTTGTGCGGCAATCCTGCTCAAAACCCTGATTCTCTGGATACAGACCGGATTGACATCCTGGTTCAAGGGCCTCTCAGACGGACTCCTGTTGCTTCTCTATCCCGGTATCGGCATGCTGTTGTCGATGCTCTTTGTGCGCTACATCCTGAAAGACGATATCAGTCACGGCGTCACGAAAGTGCTGCAGGCGGTTTCCAAGCACGAATCGAACATCAAGGCACATAACATGTGGTCTTCGATTGCAGCCAGTTCCGTCACGATCGGTTTTGGCGGCAGCGTCGGGGCCGAGGCCCCGATCGTCTATTCCGGCGCTGCCATCGGTTCGACGGTGGCCCGTTGGGCGGGCTTGTCCTATAAGGATATGACGATGCTGCTGGGATGCGGGGCCGCAGCTGCCATTGCCGGTATCTTCAAGGCTCCGCTCGCCGGTGTCCTGTTTACGTTGGAGATCCTTCTCTTCAACATGTCGATGAATGCCATCCTGCCGCTGCTCCTCTCCTCGGTTACGGCGACGGTGGTCACATACATCTTCATGGGGAATGACGTGCAGTTTGCCGGCTCGATTGAAGCTTTCAGCCTGGGCAATATTCCGTTCTATCTGCTGCTCGGCATCTTCTGCGGATTCATGTCCCTCTATTTCATCCGGGTCACGCTGAAAGTGGAAGACCGGATGCGGCATCTCCGCAATCCCTTCTGGCGCTGGGTCCTGTGCGCAGCGCTGCTGGGTATCCTGATCTTCCTTTTCCCGCCGCTTTACGGAGAGGGGTATCAGTCCTTGTCCCTGATGCTCAACAATAATCCGGGCGCCATTTCCCGTACCATTTTCGGAGACTGGCTGACCGCGAGCCCTTGGCTCTTCCTGTTGTATTTTGCAGCGATCCTGCTGTTCAAGGTCTTTGCAACGGCTTTTACCAATGCCGGCGGCGGCGTGGGCGGTACCTTCGGCCCGACGCTTGTCAGCGGCGGCCTGGCCGGTTTCGTCATCGCCCGCCTCATCAACCTGTCTGGTATCGCGCTGGTACCGGAGGCCAATTTCGTGCTGGTGGGCATGGGCGGCCTGATGGCCGGTGTGATGCAGGCCCCGATGACAGCCATCTTCCTGATTGCTGAGATTACAGGCGGTTATGAATTGCTGATTCCGCTGATCGTGACATCCGCCATCAGCTATGGGACCATCCGGTTTTTCGAAAAATATTCCATCTATACCAAGCGCATCGCAGCCCAAGGCGAACTGCTGACGCACGACAGCGACCAGGCGGTCCTTACGCTGCTCAAGACGCAGGACCTGGTGGAGCACGATTTTACACCGGTTTATTACGAAGGGACGCTCGGTGACCTGGTCGATGCCATCTCCCGCTCGCACCGGAATCTCTTTCCGGTACTCGACCGGCAGGGGCGTTTCCAGGGTGTCGTAACGCTCGACGATGTCCGCGAGATGATGTTCGACCGCAGCCGCTACGACAATGTGAAGATCTACACGCTCATGAAGAGTTCGCCCGCCTTCGTCTATCTTGACGAACGGATGACCAGCGTGATGAACAAATTCGAAGCGACACAGGCCTGGAACCTTCCGGTCCTGGACGACGAAAACAAATACCTGGGTTTTGTGTCGAAGAGCAAGATATTCTCCTCGTACCGCGACCAGCTAAAAGCCGTATCCAATGAATAAACTGTACACGGATCATATCGCCGGCCAGCTCGCCGTAGCTGCCTGGCAGGTGGAGCATTGTATCGATCTTTTTGAAGAAGGGGCGACTGTCCCCTTTATCAGCCGTTATCGCAAGGAGCGGACGGGCGCTATGGACGAGCTGCAGGTCGCAGCGGTCCGCCATTATTGGCTCCGCTTCACGGAATTGGAGAAACGCAAGGCCGCCATCCTCGCCAGCATCGAAGAACAGGGCAAGTTGACGGATGATCTCCGCCATGCCATTGAGAACGAGGTGGATGCACAAACAGTAGAGGACCTCTATCTGCCGTACCGGCCGAAGCGGCGCACGCGGGCTTCCGTGGCGCGCGAAAAAGGGTATGAGCCCCTGGCGCTCAAGTTGTGGAATATGGAACTTGATCATCCGGAACGCGAGTCGGAAGAGGCTTTGGCCGGTGCGCGCGACATCATTGCCGAGATGGTGGCGGAGAGCCAGCCTGTCCGGGCCCAGCTGCGCGACCTTTACACGCGCTGGGGTACTGTCGCATCCCATGTTTCCCGCGGCAAGGAAGACGATGCGGAGGCGCAGAACTACCAGAATTATTTCGATTTTGCGCAGCGGCTCGACCGGATTCCCTCGCACCGGCTCCTGGCCATGCTCCGGGCCCGAACCCAGGGGTATGTCAGTGTAAAAGTGGAAGTCAATCCCGAACACGCGCTGGAGCGCATCGACCGCAAGGTCTATGAGAAGAAGCGCCGGCCCACGCCTGCATGCCGGGCTCAGGTCGATGCGGCCGTTGAGGATGCCTACAAGCGGCTCCTGCATCCGTCCATTGAGAACGAGGTGCTGGCCCAGGCCAAGGAAAAGGCGGATATCGAAGCGATCCGTGTGTTTGGAGAAAACCTGCGCGAATTGCTCCTCGCCCCGCCGGTGGGACAGAAACGCACCCTGGCCATCGATCCGGGTTTCCGTACGGGCTGCAAGGTGGTCTGCCTGGATGCGCAAGGGACGTTGCTGCACAACGATACCATCTATCCCCATCCTCCGGTGAATGAAAAGATGGCGGCGATGCGCAAGATTTCGGCGCTTGTGGAAGCCTACAAGATCGAGGTGATAGCCATCGGCAACGGAACGGCCGGTCGGGAGACGGAGGCTTTTATCAAGAAAGTCGCCCTTCCTGAAGGAGTTCGGGTCTATTCGGTCAGTGAGGACGGAGCTTCGGTCTATTCGGCTTCGGAGGTGGCCCGCGAAGAGTTTCCGGACTATGATGTGACGGTCCGCGGCGCAGTCTCCATCGGCCGCAGGCTGATGGATCCGCTTGCGGAACTGGTGAAGATCGATCCGAAGAGCATCGGGGTGGGGCAGTATCAGCATGACGTGGACCAGGCCTTGCTGAAGGAACGGCTCGATGAGACGGTGGAAAGTTGTGTCAACCGGGTGGGCATCAATCTCAATACGGCCAGCAGCTGGCTGCTGCGCTATGTTTCGGGCATCGGACCGGTCCTGGCGCGCAATATCGTGGATTACCGGACGGAAAACGGTCCCTTCGGTTCTCGTGATGAATTGTTGAATGTCAAACGCTTGGGTGCGAAAGTCTTTGAGCAGTGCGCCGGTTTCCTGCGGATTCCCGATGCGGCCAACCCGCTCGACAATACGGCCGTCCATCCGGAGCGCTATGCCCTGGTGGAACGGATGGCCGCCGATGCGGGCGTTCCGGTCGGATCGTTCATCGCGGATGCGCAGATCCGGGCTAAAGTGGACCTGAAGCGCTATGTGTCCGGTGACGTGGGCATGCCTACGCTCACCGACATGATGGCCGAGATTGCCAAACGCGGCCGCGATCCGCGCGGCTCGATCCATGTGTTCGAATTCTCACAGGAGATCCAGTCGATCGAGGATGTGCAGGTGGGCATGATCCTGCCCTGCATCGTGACCAATGTGACGGCCTTCGGAGCCTTCGTGGATATCGGTATCCACGAACACGGGCTGATCCACGTGTCGCAGATGGGTGACAAGTATGTGTCCGACCCGTCCAAAGTGTTGAAAGTCCACCAGCAACTGGAAGCACGCGTCATCAGCGTGGATCTGGACCGGCAACGGATCGGGCTTTCGTTGAAAGGATTGAATCAAAAATGAAGGAATGATGAAAGGTAGAAAGATTTGGATCGCTGCGCTCATCGCAGCGATTCTTGTGCTGCCGGCCCGGGAAGCCGCGGCACAGAAGAAATGTACCATCAGCGGTTATATGACCGACGCTTCGTCGGGTGAATCGCTGATCAGTGCGGCCCTGCTCGAACAGCAGTCCGGACAGGGAACCGTGACCAACAATTACGGCTACTATACGTTGACGCTGCCGGCCGGCGAAGTGGCGCTGGAGTTCTCCTATATCGGGTATGAAACGGTGGCGATGTCGCTGCAACTGGTTCGCGACACCGTCCTCCATGTCGCCCTCAAACCCTCGGCGGAGTTCCTGCAAGGGGCCTCCGTGACCGCTTCCCGTTCGGAAATCGGCGTCCGCGGAACCCAGATGAGTGCCATCGAGATACCGGTTCACCAGATCAAGCATGTGCCCGCCCTGGCGGGTGAAGTCGATGTCATCAAGGCCATCCAGCTGCTGCCGGGCGTGCAGTCGGGAACCGAAGGCTCCGCCGGGCTCTATGTCCGCGGTGGCGGGCCCGATGAGAACCTGCTGCTGCTCGACGGGGTCCCCATCTACAATGTCAACCACATGATGGGTTTCTTTTCGGTCTTCAATGCCGATGCTATCAAGAACGTGACCCTCTACAAAGGCAGTTTCCCCGCCCGTTTCGGGAGCCGCATCTCCAGCATCCTGGATGTCCGGATGAAGGACGGCAATGACAGGGAATACCATGGAAGTGCCTCTCTCGGCCTGCTTTCGGCCAAGTTCCAGGTTGAGGGCCCGATCATCAAAGGCAAGACTACGTTCAATGTGTCAGCCCGGCGCACCTACTACGACATCCTGTCCCAGCCGCTGATCGCCTATTACCAGCGTCACTGGGGCGATGGCGAGCGGGGAACAGGCGGCTACTATTTCTATGACGTCAATGCCAAGCTGACCCATACTTTTTCCAACCGCGACAAGTTGTATGTCAGTTATTATATGGGCGATGACAGGGTGTATGCCCGGATCAAGACCAGCGACGAGCTGTATTCCAACCAGTTGAAGCTGGGCTGGAACTGGGGCAACATCGTGGCCTCCGCGCGTTGGAACCACGTGTTCAACCCGCGCCTTTTCGTCAATGCGACCCTCAATTATACGCAGTACCGCCACAGTCTGGACGTCAGTGGCAAGGAATCGTATGCGGGAGGAACGGACGGCTTTGCTATGTCCGTGGCCTATCACTCCCTGATCAACGACATTTCGGCCGCGGCGGACTTTGAGTATAATCCGTCGCCGGCACACGACATCCGTTTTGGTGCCACTTATATCCGGCATACTTTCAAGCCGTCGATTACGACGGTGCGGGCTGCGGTCGACAGTCCTGCGGATCAACCTTCTGCCATCGACACGACTTTTGGCGACAAGAATCTTTTTACCGGTGAGGCAGCTGCCTATTTCGAGGATAACTGGTCGGTCACTGACTGGCTCAAGATCAATCTGGGCCTTCGCTATGCGATGTATGATACCGACGGACGTTTCTACCATTCGCTGGAACCGCGGGTCAGCCTGCGTGCCCTGATTACCGGCGACCTTTCCCTGAAAGCCTCCTGGTCGCGGATGAGCCAGTCCGTCCACATGCTCAGCAACAGCAACATTTCCCTGCCGACCGACCTCTGGGTCCCGGTGACCAGCCGGATCCGGCCGATGCGTTCCAATCAGGCGGCAGCCGGCGTGTTTTACAGCCTCGGGCCCGTGGATTTCTCCCTGGAAGGTTATTACAAGACGATGGACAACGTGCTTGAATACCGCGAAGGCGCCTCGTTCTTCGGCTCTTCCTCGGGTTGGGAAGACAAGGTGGCAATGGGCCGCGGCTGGGCCTACGGCGTTGAATTCCTGGTCCAGAAGAAGACGGGTAAACTGACAGGCTGGGTGGGCTATACCTGGTCCAAGACCATGCGGCAGTTCGACCGGGAAGGGCATGTCATCAACAACGGGATCCCTTTCCCGGCCAAGTACGACCGCCGGCATGACCTGAGCGTCACCGCGGCTTACGAGGTGACCAGGAAGATCGACCTGGCGGCTACGTTCATTTTCGGCACTGGCATCTGCGGTTCGCTGGCCACGCAGACCATCAGCGTGATTCCCGCCTACAGCGCCGTGTCCCAGAATCCTTTTCTGACCACCGTAACCGTCGATTATCTGGAAGGGCGGAACAATTACCGGATGCCCTCTTACCAGCGGCTGGACCTGGGCGTCAATTTCAAGCGGACTTTCCGCAACGGACATCACCGCACGATCGGTTTGAGCGTGTACAATGTGTACAACCGGAACAACCCGTTCCTGGTCTATCGCTCCGGAAACCAGCTCAAACAGCTTTCGATTTTCCCGCTTATGCCGTCGCTTGCTTATACGTATGAATTTTAGGAGGATCTTGTGATGAAGCGTTTGTTATCCCTTCTTTGCGCCGTCGGGCTGCTGATTGGCACCGGCTGCGAAAAAGTCATCGAATTCGAAGGCGAGGTCGCCCGGCCCCGCCTGACCCTGGCTGCACAGGCCACGGTCGGCGAGCCGTTTACGGCTTATGTCGCCTCCTCCATTTTCTTCCTGAACCATTCCTACCAGGAAAATGCCTTCACATCGTCGCTCGATACCTTGCACGGTCAAGTCCGTTGCTTCGTCAACGGGGAAAAGAACGGGTTTGTGATGCAACTTCGCAGCGAGGAAGGCGGAACGAGCCTCTGCTACACGTCTGACTATGTGCCGGCAGCTGGCGACCATATCCGCCTGGAGGCGGAGTTTCCCGATTTCGATCCTGTCTGGGCAGAAGTCACGATGCCACAGCACCCGCGTTTTGAATTGCTTTCCGTGGAGCGGCAGCAGCAGGATTCGGACCGGAACGATACCTATTATGCGGTTGACCTGACCCTGGCCGTTTCGGATGATGCGACGTACGACAAATACTATTTCCTTCAACCCCTTGTCAGTTACCGTAGCGACCTTCCCTGGTGGGATGACCGGGAAGCCATCCTTGCCCCGCTGCTCTTTACCAGCAGTGATATCATTTTCAAGGATGTCAATGGCACTTCGCTGGTCCTGGAAGCCTTGGATTCGGAGAGCGAACTTGCCGGCAATTTCTTTTCCGATGCTTTGATCAAAGGGCAGCGGCATGTTTTCAAGATCACGGTGCTCAATGTGCCAGCTCCGGAGAATGTCGGCCTGTTCGGCCTGAAACTGGCGGCAGTCGATGAAAACCTGTATTGGTACGATTACTCCTATTCGCAGTTGCAGGATAGTTTCGGTGGCCTGTTCTCGGAAGCGGTCTCCCTCTATTCCAATGTGCACGGCGGCTACGGAATCCTGTGCGCCAGTGCACCGATGTGGCTGGCTGTCGAATGGTAGGAAATATTTCCTATCTTTGCAAGATAGGTTAAAATGCGGAGATTATGGACAAAAAGGTCATCATCATTCCCACGTACAACGAGAAGGAGAACATCGAGAAGATGATCCGGACCCTTCGTTCGTTGGAGGGCGACTACCATATCCTGGTCATTGACGACGGATCTCCCGACGGGACAGCCGCCATCGTCAAGTCGTTGCAAAAGGAGTTTCCTACGCAGCTGCACCTGATTGAACGGGCTGGCAAACAGGGATTGGGCACCGCTTATCTGACCGGTTTCCGCTGGTCGCTGGAACAAGGGTATGACTATGTGTTCGAGATGGATGCCGATTTTTCCCATAAGCCCAGCGATGTACCGCGCCTCTATGCCGCTTGTGCGGAAGGGGGCGCCGACCTGGCCATCGGGTCGCGCTACTGCAACGGCATCAGCGTGATCAACTGGCCCATCGGACGGGTGATCATGTCGTACTATGCATCCGCCTATGTCCGTACGGTGCTGCGGATGAAAGTATATGATACCACGGCGGGGTTCAAGTGCTATTCCCGCAAGGTTCTGGAAACCATCGATTTTGACCGGATCAGAATGCGGGGCTACGGTTTCCAGATCGAGATGAAATACAATGCTTACAAGCTGGGATTCAAGTTGGTGGAAGTCCCCATCATCTTCGAGGACCGGAAAGAGGGGACATCCAAGATGAGTTCCGGTATCTTCGGAGAGGCCTTCTGGGGAGTTCTCCAATTGCGTTTCCGTCAAATCCGTCCGCGCCGATGAGTGAAAAGGGGAAAGGCCTGGGCCTGGTCTGGTATCTGCTGATTATGCTGACGGTGTTTCTCTGGGGAATGTCTTTCCTCTGGAGTGACAGCGTGTTGGATCAGGACGTTCCGGTCTTTACCTTCATTTTTACCCGGATGGTCATCGCGGCCGCTGCGTTGTCGGTTTTCAGCCTGCTGACCGGCAAGTTCCAGCGGATCCGCAAAGGCGATTTGAAATGGTTTGTCGCGATGACGGCCTTCGAGCCGTTCCTCTATTTCATCGGCGAGACGTTCGGTCTGCAGATTACCGATTCGCCGACGCTCTGCTCGGTGATCATCGCCACGATTCCGGTGTTCAGCCTGGTCATCGGCTGGGTTGTTTTTAAAGAGAAGTTGTCGGCGCTCAACCGGACCGGCATCTTCGTGGCTGTTGCCGGTGTCATCCTTTTCGTCCTGATTGGCGGAAGCCTGCATACGAAGTATCTGTACGGCATTGCCGTCCTTTTCCTGGCCGCCATCGGCTCGACCGGCTATACGGTTATTTGCAAGAAACTGGCAAACAAAGGATACAATCCCTTCGCCATCGTCACCTGGCAGTTCATCCTGGCCATCGGTTTTTTCCTGGTCCCGTTCCTCATCTGGGGAGCACCGACCTGGACGCCCGCATGTCTTTCCTGGCCGGTACTGCGGCCGATTATCCAACTGGCTGTACTTTGCTCGGGAGTGGCCTTTGTCATCTATGCGGCATGTGTGGACAAGTTGGGTATGACACGGACCACGGTTTTCCTGCCGCTGGTTGCCATCATCTCTGCGATCGCTGCATCCCTGCTTGGGCAGGATGCGTTGCATCCGCTGCAGTTCCTGGGCATTGCCATTGCGATGGCCGGGGTGGTCATGGCGCAGGCACAAAATAAAAAAGTCATTGACAATGAAACATAACGGACTTACATTGGGCGTACTTGGGGGGATGGGGCCCGCCGCGACGGCTGAATTCCAGCGCTTGTTGGCGGTCAAAGCCCCTGCTGACTGCGATCAGGAACACCCGCGGATGATCGTCTATTCGCATACGGTCACGCCCGACCGTACGACATTCCTGCTCGGGAAAGGTCCCGATCCGGAACCCTATCTGCTCGACGGCCTGCAGACCTTGATCCGCTGGGGCGCCGACCGGCTCGTGGTGACCTGCAACACGGCCCACCACTTTATCGACAAGTTTCTGGAACAGGGACTCATCGCTGTTCCAGTGATTCATATCATCGACGAAACGATCCGTACGTGCCAGGAACGCAGCCCGCAGGGCGCCTGGCTGACGGCTACGCTGGGTACGATGAATACGGGTATCTACCAGCGGCATGCGGCCTCGACCGGCTACCGTTTCCTGATTCCCGACGAGGCGATGCGGGTGGAGATCCACGACATTACCGACATGGTCAAGGCGGGAAAGCAGCGTGAAGCGGGTGCCCGTTACCGGGCCGCCATCGAGAAACTGTGGGAGATCGAGAAACTCCCCGTGGTCGGGGCTTGTACGGAACTCCCCGTCGCCTATCAGCAGACCGGCTTTCCGCCGGAAATGGGCATTTCCTCGCTGGAAGCCCTGGCGGACGGCTGCATCCGAGAACTTTATAAACCTTTGTGATATGGGACTTTTCAACTGGAAGAAGAAAGACAAGGAAAAGGAGGAAGAGCGGCCTCTCGACAGCGGCTTGGAGAAAACCAAGCGTTCGCTCTTCGAGAAGCTCACGCACGCCATCGCCGGCAAGAGCGTTGTGGATGACGAAGTGCTCGATTCTCTCGAAGAGGTACTGATTGCATCCGATGTCGGTGTGGAGACGACCCAGAACATCATCGAACGGCTGGAAGCGCGCGTGGCCCGCGACAAGTATCTCAACACGGACGAAGTGAACCGCTATCTCTGCGAAGAGATCATCAGCCTGCTCGACGCGGCGGCTGACGGCAAAAGCAGCGAGCCTTTCGATTTCTCGAAAAAGCCCTATGTCATCATGGTGGTGGGTGTCAACGGCGTGGGCAAGACCACGACGATCGGCAAGCTGGCTTCCCAGTTGAGGGCCCAGGGCAAAAAGGTCGTGCTCGGTGCGGCCGATACGTTCCGTGCAGCGGCCGTTGACCAGCTGGTCATCTGGGCGGAACGGGCCGGCGTGGATATCGTCAAGCAGGAGATGGGCTCCGATCCCGCCTCCGTGGCTTACGACAGTGTCAAGAGCGCTGTGGCCAAAGAGGCCGATGTGGTCATTGTGGATACGGCCGGCCGTCTCCACAACAAGATCAACCTGATGAATGAGTTGACCAAGATCAAGAATGTGATGAAGAAAGTCGTCCCCGACGCGCCGCACGAAGTGCTGCTCGTCATCGACGGCTCGACCGGCCAGAACGGTTTCCTCCAGGCGAAGGAATTCACCCGGGCCACGGACGTGACGGCGCTTGCCGTTACCAAACTCGATGGCTCGGCGAAAGGCGGCGTCGTCATCGGCATCAGCGACCAGTTCAAGATTCCGATCAAGTTTATCGGTGTCGGCGAAAAGATCGACGACCTGAAGCTTTTCGACAAGAAAGAATTTGTTGAATCGTTGTTTGAATAATACTGACGATAAGATTTGTGCTGGAATGGAGTCACTGTTTGCAATAAAAAACAATGCCGCCCACGGCTCAGGGGGAGGGGCCCAAGCTTGCTTGGGAGGGTGGTTTTTTATGCAAACAGTGCGCAATGGAAGCACAAATCGTGTTCATTCGAATAGATAATAATTAGTTACACGATATGAATATCTCTTTCAATTGGCTTAAGGATTATTTGAAGTTCGACCTGACGGCGGAGCAGGTCGCTGCCATCCTGACTTCTACGGGGTTGGAAGTCGAACACATGGAGACCGTCGAACAGATTCCCGGCGGACTGGCCGGTGTCATCGTGGCGGAAGTCGTCGAATGCGTGGAGCATCCCGATTCCGACCATCTCCATGTCACGAAGCTCAATACCGGCGCTCCGGAACTTGTGCAGGTCGTCTGCGGTGCGCCCAATGTGGCGCAGGGCCAGAAAGTCCTGCTGGCCACCGTCGGAACCGACCTTCCGACCGATGACGGCAGCAAATTCAAGATCAAGAAATCCCGCATCCGCGGTGTGGACAGCTTCGGCATGATCTGCGCGGAAGATGAGCTTGGCATCGGCAACGACCATTCGGGCATCATGGTGCTCGATCCGTCGGCCGTCGTCGGCACACCCGCCCGGGAACAGTTGAAACTGAAAGAAGATACGCTTTTGGAGATCGGCTTGACACCCAACCGGGTGGACGGCGCCAGCCACATCGGCGTGGCCCGCGACCTGTATGCCTGGTGCCGGCAGAATCATGTGCCCATCGAATGGACCCTTCCTGACGTTTCTGCCTTTCAGGGTGGGGAAGGAGAGGCCATCCCTGTCGAAGTACAGGCACCGGACCTGGCGCCCCGCTATATCGGCATTACCTTGCGCGACGTCAAAGTCGGACCTTCTCCCGACTGGCTCAAGGAGCGCCTGATGTCCATCGGTCAGCGGCCGATCAACAACATCGTGGACATCACCAACTTCGTACTCAATGAGATGGGCCATCCGCTCCATGCGTTCGACGCTGCCAAGATTACGGGCCGCAAGGTCGTGGTGCGCCGCAGCACCCCGGACTGCAAGTTCACGACCCTTGACGGTGTGGAACGTACGCTTTGTACCGACGACCTGGTCATCTGCGATACCGAGCGCCCGATGTGCATCGCCGGTGTTTTCGGCGGCGTGGATTCCGGTGTGACGGAATCGACGACCGAAGTCTTCCTGGAGGCTGCTTATTTCAATCCCGTGTCCATCCGCAAGACCTCCAAGCGACAGGGCCTCAAGACCGATGCTTCGTTCCGTTATGAGCGCGGCATCGATCCCCTGGCTACGATGACGGCCGCCCGCCGGGCCGCCTTGCTCATCCAGGAACTGGCTGGCGCGACGATTGTCGGGCAGCCGCAGGAGTGCTGTGCGCAGCCTTTCCAGAAAACCCGGATCGCACTCGACTATGGCCGTATGGATAAACTGATCGGCAAGGCTTTGGGCGCCGACGTCTACAAGTCCATCCTGGCGGATCTCGAATTCGAGATCGTGTCCGAGAATCCGGCTGGTTGCACGGTCGCAGTCCCTGGCTACCGGGTGGATGTCCAGCGTGAATGCGATGTCGTGGAAGAAGTGCTCCGCATCTATGGCTATAACAATATCGAGTTGCCGGTCAGCATGAAGGCTTCGATCAATCCCTCGGTCCATCCCGATCCGGAGAAGGTCCGCAAGGCCGTCTCCGACTTGCTGTCCGACCGGGGCTTTGTCGAGATTATGAACAACTCCCTGACCAAAGCCGATTATTATGAGAAACTCCGGACCTATCCGGCCGACCGGCTGGTCCCGATCGTCAATCCGCTCAGCAGTGACTTGGGCGTGATGCGGCAGACCTTGATTTTCAATGCCCTCGAAGTGGTGGAACGCAACATCAACCACCAGAACAACAGCCTGAAGATCTATGAGATCGGCAATTGCTACAGTTTCCAGCCGCGCGAAGGGGTGGAGAATCCGAAAGCCGACCTCAAGAGTTACCGTGAGGAACTTCGGATCTGCCTGGCTGTCACCGGCCCTGGCCAGAAATCCTGGCGCAACGAGACCGGCGCCGGCCACTATTTCCTGCTGAAAGGCTATCTGGAACTGCTCCTGCAGCGCTTCAAGGCCAATCTCTATGACCTTGAGACCGAGGCTGCGCCGGCCGACCTGTTTGCCGAGGGATTGACTTACAAGCTCGGCAACAAGCGCCTCGCCGTCATGGGTACCGTAGCCAAACCGCTGCTGAAGATGTTTGATATCAAGCAGCCTGTGTTCCTTGCCGAGATCGACTGGCCCGTCTTCTTCGAACTGGTCCGCCGGGATAAGATCAAATACAAGGAACTGCCGCGTTTCCCGGAAGTCCGCCGCGACCTGGCCCTGCTGCTCGATGAAAGCGTCACTTTCGCCGAGCTGCGCAAGGCTGCGTTCCAGACCGTGAAGGGTATCCTTCGCCAGGTGAATCTGTTCGACGTTTACCGGGGTCCGAAGATCCTGTCAGACAAGAAACAGTATGCTATCAGCTTCATCCTGCAGGACGAAGAGAAAACCCTGACAGACGAAGCCGTCGAGGCTACGATGAACAAGTTGCTCAAGACTTTCGAAAACAAGTTCGGAGCAACCCTCCGGTAAGAAGGAAACTAATATAGCCCCGGAATCACGGTGCCGGCACCTTCCGCGCCGGGGGCGATGGTACTCAGGACCGCTTCATTCTCTTCATCAATGGTAGTATTCTTCTCCTTGATGGAGAGAATGTCGTCTACGATGTACCGGGTGTGGCCGCGCCAGGGGAGACGGCCGAAATACTCTTTGTAATGGAGGTCCATGACCTTGCCGCTTTCGGTCATCAGCCGCTCGGCAATCTCCTTGTCCGCGATCGAAAAGTCGAAGGTGTTGGACTGCACGCCGCTGGTCTGCGCCTTGATGCCGGTCTGGATCAGTTTGCCCTCATAAGTCTTCCAGATCACGCCTTTGTAAACGACGTAGTTGAGTTCACCGCTGCGGACGCCTTCGCCGAAAACGAAATAGAAACGGAAATAGATGAAGGCTGCAAGCCCCAGGACGAGGACGGCGATCAGGATGCCGATGAATTTTTTCATATACAGGTTTTTTACAGGTTATACAAAATACGTGATGCGTTCGACAAGCAGGACGAGCAGGAGGATGAAGCCCAGGGTCCAGACTCCTTTTTTGCGGTTGGCAGGCCCGAAATACTCGTTGAGCAGCAGGGAGACGGGCAGCGCGGTGACCAGCCCGGCCGGATACCGGTTGTCCGGACAGAAGAGCCCCATCAACAGGCTGATGGCCAACGTCAGGATGATGATGCGGATGACGGCGGCAGACCGGGCGATCTTGTAACTGTCAAGTCGGCCGACCGCACTGATGAGCGCCAGCACGACTGCGATGGCGGTCAGGATGAGGCGGCAGAGCGTGGCAGCCGGGAAATGGAGACGGACCCGCGGCACATCGGTCATCTGTTCCCAGAAATGGCCGAAAAAACCGCCGACGGACTGGCCGCCGGTCAGGCTGCATACTCCCAGCCAGATGCCGATCGGTAAGCAGACGGCCAGCAGGGATGCCGTCCAGAATTTCATCTTTTCCTCCGCCTTGCCGACGGCAATCACCAGATAGACCGGTAAAAGCCATAGCAGGGGCGGGAAGAGCAGGGCGGCTGCACCGAGGGCGCTCCAGGCACCGATCAGGCTGCCCATCCCTGGTTTGACCGCGCAGAAGCCCAGGAGAAAGAACAGACTGACGGCCATCAGCAACGAGGCCCCATGGAAAGGCGTAAACCAGAGTGCGGCGGGGTTGACGGTTGCCAGCAGGAGATAGGCAACCGGCGTAAAAAGGCTGTCTTCCGCAAGGATCCGGTTGCAGGCCAGCGAGAGCAGGAACATGTTGGCCAGCAGGATACCGGCTGCTGGAAGAGCGGCAGGGAAGGCCCTTTCCGGGACGGCGACCGGGGCAAGCCAGCCGGCCGTACACCAGGCCGCCAGCAAAAGGAACAAGCCGACCAAAGCCGCGGATTCTGAAATCGTCCGATTCATTTCGGTACAAAGTTAGACAAATACACAAAAATTGTTAACTTTGAAGCGAAGTAAAATGAATCTGAAGCTGAATAAATGGTTTCTGGCGGGCTTGCTGGGCCTCCTGCTGCTGCCGGTCGGCTGCCGGCCGGACGGGGTTATCCCGTCCAAGGACATGGAATCCCTGCTGGCCGAGTTTTACCTGGCCGATGCTTGCATCGAGACCATGAACGCGGCGGGTTCCGATTCGCGCATCACGCCGGATTCCCTGCGGGTCTATCTGCCGATTCTCGTCCAGCACGGCTATACGGATACGATGTTCCAGCAGTCGCTGGCCTACTATCTCCATCGTCCCAAGGAACTTGTCTCGATTTACAAGCATGTCCGGGCCCGGCTCGAAAAGGCGGCGGACGAACCGCTCCCGCTCTTTGATGATTCCGACCAGATCGTGACGGAGGAAGACGTGGCGGCTCCGGAGGAGACATCTGCGGTGCAGGAAGGGGCTGAACCACCGATTGAGAAAGTGAAAGATACCGTGGTTACCGAAAAGCCGGATACGAAACCTGAGGTAAAACCGTCTCTGGAGGACCGCCCCGCTTCGTTGCCCCCGCCGAAGAAGAAGAGCAACCGGAAGCGGATGACCCAAAACGATTTGAAACGGCTCGAGGAGGAGCTCAAGAAATAAGATGCGTGTCGTCGTTCAGCGCGTTCGCGAGGCGTCGGTCTCCATTGACGGACAATGTGTTGCGGTTATTGGCCCCGGCATGCTGGTGCTTTGTGGTTTCGAGGAGGCAGATGGAGCGGAGGATCTGGATTGGACCGCCCGCAAGATCACGGCCCTGCGCATCTTCGATGACGATGCCGGCGTCATGAACCGTTCGGTAGTCGAGGTCGGTCAGGAGATTTTGGCTGTCAGTCAGTTTACGCTGATGGCTTCCACGAAGAAAGGCAACCGCCCTTCCTATGTCAAAGCGGCTCGCCCGGAGATCTCGATTCCGCTCTATGAACAGTTCAAGGAGAAACTGGCCGACCTGCTCGGCCGACCCGTACCTAGCGGCGTCTTTGGCGCCGAGATGCAGGTGGCCCTGGTCAACGACGGGCCTGTGACGATCTGCATCGACAGCAAAAACAGAATCTGACTATTGACGATATGGATAACAAAGCAATCTACAAGGCCGTCCTGGGAATGATCGACCTGACATCCCTCAACAGTACGGACACCTATTCGAAAATCCAGGCGATGACGGAAAAAGTCAATCGCTTCCATGATACGTTTCCCGGCTATCCGCTGCCGGCTTCGATCTGCGTCTATCCCAATTTCGCGCGGACCGTGGCCGCAACGCGTGCGGATGCGGACGTGCATGTGACGGTGGTCGGCGGCTGCTTCCCGGCCTCCCAGAGTACGCTTGCCGTCAAAGTGGCGGAGTGCACCGGAGCCGTGGTCGACGGGGCGGATGAAGTAGATATTGTGCTGGCCCTGAACTCATTCCTGGATAAAGACGCCGAAACGGCCCACCGCGAAATCGTGGAGATCGGTGCAGCCATCCGGGCGGTCAAGGCAACGGCTCACTTGAAGGTAATCCTGGAGACGGGTGCATTGAAAGAGAAGTCCCTGATTGAAGACGCTTCGTTCCTGGCCATGGAGGCCGGGGCCGATTTCATCAAGACATCGACGGGAAAGATGCAGCCTGCAGCCACGCCGGAAGCCGCACAGATCATGTGTGAATGCATCCGGACCTATCATGGCAGGACGGGCCGGATGGTCGGATTCAAGCCGGCCGGCGGCATTGCCACGCCCGAAGATGCCGTGACATATTGGAATATCGTGGCGGATACGCTGGGCGAAGCCTGGCTCGACAAGCGTTATTTCCGTTTCGGCGCAAGCCGGATGGCCAACAACCTGCTTTCCGCTTTGGAAGAAAGAGAGATCAAATACTATTAGGATGAGAAGCCTCCTGATCAGACACACGCGCTATGGCGACAAGACCACGGACATCCTGGTCGTGGACGGCCGCTTCGCTTCCCTGTCCGCATCGGCAGGTACCGAAGCTGACGAGACGATTGACGCGACCGGGACGGCCATCCTGCCGCCTTTCTACAACACGCACACGCACGCTGCGATGAGCCTGCTACGGGGCTATGCGGACGACATGCCCCTGCAGCGCTGGCTGAACGAGTATATCTGGCCCTATGAGAACAAGATGACCGCCGCGGACATCCGGGAAGGGTCTCGTCTGGCCATCCGCGAAATGATCCAGACCGGCACTGTTTTCTTCTCGGATATGTATTTCGAGATTGGCGAGACCATCGCCGTTGCAAAGGAATTCGGTATCCGCGCCGCCATCGGCGTGACCTTCGTCGAATCGCATTCCAAGTCGCAGCAGGAGGAAAAACTGGATATGCTCCGTCACTGGGGCGATCCGACCAACGGTTTGATTACCTTGACCGTAGCTCCGCATGCCATCTACACTGTCGGATCCAATTTGCTTGTCAAGTGTGCGGAAGTGGCGCGTTCCCTCGGCATGAAGTTGCATATCCACTTGTCCGAGACCCGTAAAGAGGTGGAGGACTGCCTGCGTGAGCACGGCACTACGCCGGTCCGGTACCTGGACAGCCTGGGCTTTCTTGGCCCGGATGTGATTGCCGCCCATGTCGTTCACGTGGATGAGGAAGAAGCAGCCATCCTGGCAAGCCGCGGTGTGACGATTGCCCATTGCCCGTGTTCCAACCTGAAGCTTGCTTCAGGCATCTTCCCTTACAGGCTGCTCCACGATGCAGGATGCCGGATCACCCTGGGCACGGACGGCGATTCTTCCAACAACAACCTGGACATGCGGGAGGAAATGAAATTCGCGGCGCTGCTCGCCAAGGCCAGCAGCGGTGATCCTGAAGTCATGCCGGCTGATGAAGCACTTGCCATGGCAACACGGAACGGCGCTGCAGCATTCGGCATTGATGCCGGCGTGATCCAGGAAGGGAAACTGGCTGATGCATTGCTGGTCCGGCTCGACGACGTACGGATGCAGCCTTGCCATAATCTGGTGTCCAACTGGGTCTATGCGGCGGGAAGCAGCTGTATCGATACCGTGATCTGCAATGGAAAAATACTGATGAGACGCAATGGCTAAGGATATTCACGAATACGGCCTGGACCTGCATTGTTCGATGATCCTGGAGGATTATCGGGAGAAGAAGCCGATGTTCAACCGGCTCCGGGAAGCCGTCCTTGAACAGCTGGACCATTGCATCTCCGGGAACCGGTTGATCGTTTCCGGCCTGGAAGCCCGGGTCAAGGAAGAGAAGAGCCTGGTCGGCAAGCTGGAGTTGAAAGGCCAGAAATACAAGTGCCTTGCCGACATTACGGACATTGTCGGTGCCCGCATCATCACGTTTTACAGCGACGAAGTGGACAAGATATCCGCTTTGGTGGACAGCCTTTTCGAAGTGGACTGGGAGAATTCCGTGGACAAGCGCAAGCTGCTGGGCAACGATTCGTTCGGCTATATGTCGCTCCACTATATCTGCCGGCTGCCCAAGTCCCTGTTTTATGACGAGGAGTTTCCCGAGTTGAACAACTATTGGTTTGAAGTCCAGATGCGGACGGCCCTCCAGCATGTGTGGGCCAACATGAACCACGATACCGGGTACAAGAGCGGGTTCGAGGTGCCGACGGAGTATATCCGCAGCCTGAGCCGCCTGGCCGGCCTGCTGGAATTGGCGGACGATGAATTCAGCCGCATCCGCAAGGAATTGACGGACTACCGCCGCAAGGTGGAGCAACTGGTCAAGGACGGCAGTTTCGAAGAGGTGTCGCTCAATGCCGACACATTCCGCAGCTATCTGGCCCTCGATCCGTTTGCGCCGCTCAATGCCAAGATCGCCTCCATCAACCAGGCCGAGATCCAGGATCTCAGCGGCATGCCGTACCTGGAGCCGATGCGCCGCCTTGGCCTGACGACCCTCGGCGATGTCGAGGCAATGCGCAAACGCTGTTCCGACAAGGCATTCCAGCTGGCGCTCCACCAGATCAGCGGTACGGACCTGGATATCATCGCCTCCACGCTCGGCATGCAGAATGTGTGTATCGTTTACGCGGCGGAGCAGGACGGCGTCAAGGGCATCGCCCGCTTCCTCGAGTATTTGAACGGCCCTTCGAAATACAATACCGAAACGGCCCAGCGTATTTTTGAAAAACTCATCAAAATCCACGATATGTAATGGCCAACAGTTTTATCGACAGCACGCTGCTTGACAAAGCCATCTGCTTTGCCGTACGCGCCCATCATAATACCGAGCGCCGCGGAAAAGGATTCCCTTACATCGTCCATCCGATGGAAGCGGTCGCCATTGTCGCGACAATTACCTCCGATCAGGAATTGCTGGCTGCAGCCGCGCTCCACGATGTAGTGGAAGATACCGAGATAACCCTTACTCAGATCCGGGAAGAATTCGGAGAACGCATTGCCCGGCTCGTCGAAGCCGAGAGTGACAAGGCTGTGGAAGGACGTTCCGAGTCTGCTTCCTGGCGGGAACGCAAACAAAGTGCCATCGACCGGCTTGCCGAGGCCCCTTACGACGCCAAAATCGTGGCGATGGGCGACAAACTTTCCAATATGCGGGCCATCGCCCGGGACTATGATGCGCTGGGTGACGCCCTTTGGGAACGTTTCCACGCACCGGGAGGCCGGGCGGATCACGAATGGCATTATCGCGGATTGGCTCAATCGCTCAATGACCTGGCCGGTACGAACGCATTTACGGAATTCGTCGGGCATATCGAGCATGTTTTCGGAAGGCCCCGTCCTGAATGGATCGACATCAATGACTACGAAGTGAGTGGAGACGGCTACACCGCCACCAGTTATAACCACAAGGACGGCAAGCGGATGATGAAACTCTATGCCGACTACATGCCGATTTCCGAACCGGAGCGCGAACTCCAGATGTCCTGGGCCATCATGGACCTGGGCATCAAGATCCCGAAAGCGTACCGTATGGTTACGGACGGAAAGCACGTCGGGGTGGAATTCGAACGGATTGCGGGGAAGCGCTCTTTCGCGCGCGCCATCTCCCAGGAGCCTGAGAATCTGGAAAAATACACGGCTCTTTTTGCCGAAGAATGCAAGAAACTGCATGCCACGCGTTGCAATCCCGCTGTCTTTTCGTCGGCGAAGGATCATTTCCGCAACGTAGTGGCAGCGTCCCGGGATTTGGATGGGGCCCAGAAAGCGCGTGTCACCGCTTTTATCGACAGTGTACCGGATGTCGGAACATGCTTGCATGGCGACATGCATATCGGCAACATGATCATGGCTGGCGACCACGTCTGGTGGATCGACCTGGCGGATTTCCGTTACGGCGACCCGCGTTTTGACCTGGGCATGCTCTATTTCGTCTGTATCTGCAACGATAGCGACGAACTGGCCCAGCGGCTCTTCCATCTTTCCCACACGCAGATGGTCCGGGTTTGGAACGTCTTTGTGCACAACTATTATGGACCTGGCGTCGATCCGGAGGCGGTCCTGCGCGACATCGCACCGTTCGGCTCCCTCTATATGATCCATTTCGCCAACCGGGAGTCGATGCTGCCGCACTGGCCGGAACACATTGAAAAAACATTGTTGCGGTAATGTACTATATCTTCGTCATCAACGGCCGGGAAGACAAGGCGTGGATCCTGGAGGAGATCAAACACCAGATCCAGGCCTCCAACGTGCGTTTCGACTATGAGACCTATGTGACCCGCGGCGTTGGCGACGGGACCCGTTTTGTGAAGATTTACTGTGACCTGCATCCCCAGTCTGAGGTTTGTTTCGTAGCTTGCGGCGGTTCAGGAACCCTGAACGAAGTGGTTTCGGGCATGGCTGGATCGGCCGGCAAATACCTGGCTTTTTTTGCGTGCGGTGCAACCAATGATTTTATCAAGTGTTTCCCGGGCCGGGATTTCAGGTCGATCCTGAAGCTGATCACCGGCGATCCGCTCAAGGTCGATCTGATCCGTGTAAACGACAGTTATGCCATCAACACCGTCAATATCGGATTCGATGCGGTCGTCGCATCCACGGCGAACTTGTTCATCGAAAAAGGCTACCCTGTGCGTCGTTCGTATAACTTGGGCATCCTGGTGGCTTTGCTGCGTTCCCGGCGCAACAGGATCAAGGTCCTGGCCGACGGAAAACCGATGAACCGGCACAAGTTGCTGTTGTGTGCGCTGTGCAATGGCCGTTGGTGTGGCGGCGATTTTTTGAGCGCCCCCGATGCCCGGCCGACCGACGGATTGATCGATGCCGTCTTGCTGAAACCGGTCTGGCTGGTCACCCTGCTGCGCCTCATGCCCCTTTACCGGCGCGGCCAGCACTTGGTCCATCGTTGGGCCAGGCGGCACTTTGTGTACACACAGTGCCGTTCCCTGAAGGTCACATCCCGGAATTTGATCGATATCTGCCTGGATGGCGAGGTTATGTCCGGCCATTCTTTCCAGATCGACCTTCTTCCTCAAGAAATCAGTTTTATCCTTCCTTCATTAATAGCTATGAAAAAGAGATTTGAACCTATCATCGACAAGTGTGGCGAGATTATCGAATATCTGATGTCTTCACCGGATATTCCGAAAGATGAAGCCTTGCAGTTCAAGATCCGCCTCTCCATCGAGGAGGCTGTCGAGAATGTCGTGCGCTATGCCTACGAAGGCGGCATGGGCTGGATTGAAGTCGGCACGGAACTCGACGAAGAAGGTGTGATGCTGACGATCCTGCTGCGGGACGCCGGCGTTCCGTTCAATCCGCTTGAAAAGCCAGATCCGGATATCTCGCTCTCCGTGGAAGACCGCGAGATTGGCGGTTTGGGCATCTTCCTCTGCAAGAAGCTGATGGACCACATCGAGTACAAGTATGAGGACGGCTGCAACATCCTGACGATGACCAAGAGAGTTGCCTGATTCCACCCATGGTCCTCGGTCGCAAAACGATAGCCAACCGGCTGAGCCGGTATGTACTGCTGATATCAGCGGGCCTCCTGCTTGTGGTCACGCTGCTGGTCGGCATCTTCTCCCGTGAGATTATTGAAGGGGGATCGACCGAGATAGCAGGGAAGAGCCTGGACCTGGCCATCAGCGATATCGAAAAGGTGATCGGTGAAGTGGAACGGGCAGTGGACAATGTGGACTGGTTTGTCCAACGCCAGCCCGGAAACCGAAAGTTCATGTATGAAGCTACCCGGGAACTGGTCACCGCCAATCCGAACATCATCGGCAGTGCCGTCGCCTTCGAGCCGGGGTATTTCCGGGGAGAACGCTGGTTTGCGCCCTACACGTATGTCGATGCGGAAACAGGCGAAATCCGTTCCATCCAGATGGGTAATGATTCCTATGACTATCACCAGCTCGAATGGTATCGCGTCCCGCGGCTGCTCGACCGGGCGATGTGGAGCGAACCCTACTTTGACGAAGGAGGAGGCGGTCAGCAGATGGCTACCTTTTCACTCCCGTTGAAAGACACGACAGGCCATTTCTTCGGGATCCTGACCTCCGATATTTCCCTGGATTGGTTGTCTTCCCGCATCAATGAGACTTCTCCCTATGCCCTGTCGTATGCAGCGCTGGTCAGCGCTAAGGGCATCTTCATCGCCCATCCGGACAGCACCCGTATCTTGAACATGTCCATTTTTGATGTAGCCGCCGAGTCGGGCGATGCGGATATGCTTGCGATCGCCGAGGAGATGGTTTCCGGCAAGAAAGGATTCAAGACTTTCCACAACGGGGAGCGCTTCGCGGTTTACGGACCCTTGAGTAATGGTTGGTCCCTGCTGGTTGTCAACTCCTACGATGTCGTTTTCATGGATATCTTCCTTTTTAATCTGTGGATGGTTTTCTTCCTGCTCATCGGGCTGGCCGGACTTTATTTCGGTTGCCGCAAGGTAATCCGGCGGCAGACGATGCCGCTGGTGGAATTCAGCCAGGCTGCCATGACCATGGGGAAAGGTAACTTCCAGGCCATGATCCCGGAAGTCAAGACGAAAGATGAACTGGCCTCGTTGCGGAAGTCTTTGGAATATATGCAATGGTCCATCAACGACTATATCCGGGAGCTCAAGTCGACGACGGCTTCGAATGAGCGGTATGAGAGTGAATTGAACATCGCACGGGGAATCCAGATGGGCATGCTCCCGCATAATTTCCCCGAAATGACCGGCTGCTCCCTGCATGCCATGGTACAGCCCGCCAAGGAAGTCGGCGGTGACATGTATGACTTTGTCGATGCGGGCGACTGCCTGTATTTCATGGTAGGGGATGTTTCCGGCAAGGGCGTCCCGGCGGCCTTGTTCATGGCCATCGCCCGTGCCGCCTTCCGCTTTGTCGGGGCCATGGGGCTTCCGATGGCCGAAGTGATGCAGCGGGTGAACAACAGTTTGTGCGACGGCAACGACAATATGATGTTTGTCACGCTTTTTGCAGGATGCCTCGACCGGAAGAAAGGTACGCTGACCTACTGCAATGCCGGCCACAATCCGATTCTTGTCGTTCCCCCCGAAGGCAAAGCCCGTTTCTTGCAAGCAAAACCCAACCTGGCGGCCGGCCTGATGTTGGATTTTCCTTATGAGGAGGAGTGCATCCCATTGCAAAAGGGATCCCGCTTGATCCTCTATACGGATGGCGTGACGGAAGCGGAGCGCGCCGATATGGAACAGTTCGGCGAACAGCGTTTGCTGGACTGGGCGGACAGCCTCAACCCGGATGTTTCGGCGCATGCAGCCATGCTCAGCCTGTATTCCCGGGTGAAGGAGTTTATCCGGGGCGTTGCGCAGAATGATGACATAACGATTGTATCCGTTTTATACGATAATTAATATTTAATCGATAACAGACAATGAACGTAAAAATCAACGAAGAGGAAGGCAAGGCGTTTGTCAAATTGGAAGGTCGTCTCGATACGACGAATGCCGACCAGTTCCTGAAAGACATCACGCCGCTGATGGAAGGCGCCCAGAAGGAGATCGACATCGACTGCACGGATATGGAATATACCAGCAGCCAGGGTCTCCGCATGTTCCTTATGCTCCAGAAAACTGTGTCGGCCAGAGGCGCCAGGCTCATGTTGCACAATATGAAGCCGCACGTGAAAGAAGTGTTTGACATTACGGGCTTTTCGCACATCATCACGATTCTGTAGATGTCTTGATTGTCAAAAAGGTGTTGATAACCTTTTGCGGAGAGACGCTGCAAATTGCCCTAGTTGGCGTATATTTGCAGAAAATCTCCTACTATGTCTTCAACCAACAATCAAGCTATCTTCGACGCCCGTACGCTTGGCAAGCCCAAGATGACGCTCCTCGGACTGCAGCATTTGTTTGCAATGTTCGGAGCCACTGTCCTTGTCCCGGTCATTACAGGGTTGTCGGTATCGGCAACCCTTCTTTTTGCCGGTTTGGGAACCCTTCTCTTCCACTTCCTTACCAAATGGAAAGTGCCCGCCTTCCTGGGCTCGTCCTTCGCGTTCCTGGGCGGTTATGCCGCCGTCACGCAGATGGGGGCGGAACAGGGTCTTTCCCTGGCCGAGTCGCTTCCGTACGCCTGCATCGGCGTGGTCTGCGCGGGCTTGATGTATTTCATCCTGGCTGGTTTGTTCGCTGCTTTCGGTCCGAAGAAAGTGATGCGTTTCTTCCCGCCGGTCGTCACCGGCCCGATCATCATCGCCATCGGCTTGACCCTGTCGGGTTCCGCCATCTCCAACTGCAGCACCAACTGGTGGATTGCCTTGCTGGCCATCGCCATCATCATCGTCTGCAATATCTGGGGCAAGGGCATGATCCGGATCGTTCCGATCCTGCTTGGTGTGCTGGGTTCTTACATCGTAGCTGCCTGCTGCGGACTGTGCGATTTCAGCGGCGTGCGTGACGCGGCCTGGCTGGGCGTCCCTTTCCAGATGCAGAATACGGCCTTTGCAGTATTCCAGTCACCGAACTGGGGTCTGGTCGTAGCCGCCATCATCGCCATCCTGCCGATTTCGCTGGCCACGATGGTCGAACATATCGGCGATATGTGCGCTATCTCCTCGACCACGGGCGAGAACTATCTGGAGAATCCGGGTCTGCACCGTACGCTGATGGGCGACGGCTTTGCTACCATCCTGGCTTCGCTCTTCGGCGCTCCGGCCAATACGACCTACGGCGAAAACACCGGTGTGCTCAACCTTACCCGCGTGTTTGATCCGCGTGTGATCCGCATCGCTGCCTGCTTCGCCATCCTCCTGAGTTTCTGCCCGAAATTCGCCGCACTGATCGGTGCCATGCCCGCTTCCACCATCGGCGGCGTGAGCTTGGTTCTCTACGGTATGATCTCTGCCGTGGGCGTTCGGAATCTCGTGGACAACAAGGTGGACCTCACCATCTCCCGCAATCTGATCATCGCAGCCCTCATCCTGGTGCTGGCCATCGGTATCAAGTACGGCGCGAACGATGCCATCTCCATCGGCTTCACCTCGCTCAGCGGTCTGGCCGTCGCGGCGTTGGTGGGCATCATTCTCAATGCCATCCTGCCGGGAAAGGACTATGAATTCGGCTCCAGCCTTCGCGGCGACATCACCGTCAACCTGGGCGGTTCTACCCGCAACCCCAACTGGCGTAAGGAGCACCCCGAGCATGCCAAACTGTAATTTCTGTCATTTTTAACCATAACCTTCAAACAGCTATGAAAAAGAAACTCTTTTTCGCACTGGTGCTAAGCACCGCCGTCTTCGCAACCGCCCATGCGCAGACCAATTTCCAGACGTTCTACGATTTCGGCCGGAAACATTTCACGACGACCCTCGAAGGTTTCCATACCGACAACTGGGGCAACACCTTCTTCTTCATCGACTACGATTACAACAACAGGGACGGGAATGCGATCATATCTCCCAGCAACACCTATTTCGAGATTGCCCGGTGCCTGAACTTCTGGCAGAATTCCGCACTGGCTCCGCTGAGCCTCCAGGTGGAATACAACGGTGGTTTCGGTATGGCCACGAATACGCCGTTCTACGGGGCAGGTGCTGCCTTCCCGGTCAACAGCGCCTTCCTGTTTGGCGTCGATTATTTCCTGCATAGCGGCGATTTCAAGAACACCTTGAATTTCAAGCTGCTCTACAAGCAGTTCATCCATCTTCATTCACAGGTCCCGTTCCAGTTTACTACGGTATGGGGTTGCCAGGACCTCTTCGGCGCGCCGGGTCTCCGCTTCTCGGGCTTCCTCGATGTCTGGTGCGAAGGCCACAATGCGGTAGTTCTTTCCGAACCGCAGCTCTGGTATAGCTTCGGCACCGAGCATTTCAATCTCGGCGGCGAGGTGGAGTTCAGCTATAATTTCGCCGGTATGGAAGGCTTCCACGTCCTGCCTTGCCTGGGTATGAAATGGGTGTTCTGATCCTGACTTGAACCATCACAAACTTTCCATACGCTATGAGTAATTTCCTGACCAAAGCTTTTGGATTCGACCCGTCCAAGAATACCGTCCGGACTGAGTTGGTTGCCGGTCTGACGACATTCCTGACGATGGCCTACATCCTGGCCGTCAATCCGAGCATCTTCAGTGCCCTCCCGGGGATGCCTTCCGGGTCCGTCTTCACGGCGACGGCCCTGGCTGCCATCATCTCGACGCTGGTGATGGCCTTCTGGGCCAAAAAGCCTTTCGCCCTGGCCCCCGGTATGGGTCTCAATGCCTTCTTCGTGTTCACCGTCTGCCTGACGATGGGCCACAGTTGGCAATTCGCTTTGACGGCCGTCCTCATCGAGGGTATCATCTTCGTCATCCTGACGCTTACCAAGGTCCGGACCTGGATTCTGGAGGCCATTCCATTGAGCCTCAAGCATGCCATTGGCGCCGGTATCGGCTTGTTCATTGCGTTCATCGGCCTGCAGAACGCCGGCTTGATCGTGAACAGTGATGCGACGCTGGTAACGCTCGGTGACATCACCCATGGCACGGGTCTGCTGGCTGTCATCGGCCTGATCATCTCCTGCGTGCTGGTGATGCTGCATGTCCGCGGCGGTATCCTCTGGGGCATCCTGGCCACGGCCATCATCGGCCTGTTCATCAAGGATCCCGCGACGGGGGAGGCCATCACGCATTTCAGCGGTGTCGTTTCGCTGCCCGACAGCGTAGCCCCGATCTTCTGCCAGTTTGAATGGAGCCAGATCTTTACCTGGGACATGCTGGCCGTGGTCTTCACCTTCCTTTTCATCGATATGTTCGATACGATGGGCACGGTGATCGGCGTCTCGCAGAAGGCTGGTTTCGTGGATGAGAAGGGTAACATCCAGGATGCCGAGAAGGTCTTCATGGCCGACTCGATCGGTACGATCGCCGGTGCCTGCCTGGGTACTTCGACTACGACGACCTATGTGGAAAGCTCAGCCGGTGTCGGTGCCGGTGGCCGTACGGGCCTGACCGCTTTTGCTGCCGCCATTTGCTTCGCGCTCGCTCTCTTCTTCTCGCCTGTCTTCCTCGCCATCCCTGGCGCAGCGACGGCTCCGGCCCTGATCATCGTCGGTATGATGATGATGAATCCGGTCCGCGAGATTGACTGGACCAACTATCGCGAAAGCATCCCCGCCTTCCTGACGGTCATCCTCATGCCGCTGGCTTACAGCATCTCCGACGGTATCCTGCTCGGTGTTATCTCCTACGTGGTCCTCTATGCCCTCACCGGCAAGGCCAAACAGATTACCCCGACGATGTGGGTCCTCGCGGTACTGTTTATCCTACGGTACATCTTCATATAGACGAGCGATGTCCGGTTCAGGCCGGACATCGCTCGTCCCGGGAACAAAAACCCCTGATTCTGTGCCCCGCCAATGGTTTTTCACCTGGCGGGGCACGTTTTTCCGCCCAGCCGTGCCCGGAGTCGCTTCGCTGCGAAGGGTATATGCTCTGAAAACCTTAGCCACCCTCGGCTATTAGAGGGAGGGGCCCGCCGCGAAGCGGTGGGAGGGGTCGCGCGGAGCGCGACGGTTTTCAGAGCATATACCCTTCGCAGCGAAGCGTTTGCTCGCTAATCAATCAGATCTTCGACTCGCAATAGGCGCAGCGGACGATGCCTTCTTCGGTGCGGCGGAAGTAAGGCGTGACGTGCTCGTGGTTGCACATGCATTTCGGGTTCGTGCAGCGGAGCGTGGTGTCGGTAAAGATGTCCTTCTTCTCCGGCATCGGGTGCTTCGGGTCGTCCTTCCAGTCGATGAGCGACTTGATGAGGGCCATACGGACGTATTTGCCACAGGCGACCTGGCGGAAGTAGGCGGCACGCGGGTCGGCATCGACCTCGGTCAGGATTTCATTCACGCGCGGCAGCGGGTGCAGGACGGCCATGTTCTTCTTGGCGAGTTTCATCTTCTCGGCGTTGAGGATGAAGTTGTCCTTGAGCCGGTCGAATTCATCCTGGTCGAGGAAGCGCTCTTTCTGGACGCGGGTCATATAGAGGATGTCGAGGTGCGGCATCGCTTCTTCGATGGAATCGACCTCCTCATAAGGAATGCCTTTACGGTCGCAGACATCGTGGCGGATGTATTCCGGCAGTTTGAGGGCGTCGGGAGCAATGAGATACACTTTGATGCCTTCGTAGGCCGAGAGGGCTTTGATCAACGAATGCACGGTGCGGCCGAAACGCAGGTCACCGCAGAAACCGATGGTCAGGTTGTCGATGTGGCCGAGTTCCCGATGGATGGTCAGCAGGTCGGTCAGGGTCTGGGTCGGGTGGCTGTGGCTGCCGTCACCGGCGTTGATGATGGGCACTGGCGAGACTTCAGAAGCGGCCAGCGGCGCACCTTCGATGGGGTGGCGCATCGCGATGATGTCGGCAAAGCAGGCCAGGACGCGGACGGTGTCCTGAACTGTTTCCCCTTTGGAGACGGAAGAGCGCGCAGCGTCGGAAAAGCCGAGGACCTGTCCGCCCAGTTCCTTCATGGCGGCCGTAAAACTCAGGCGCGTACGGGTACTGGGTTCATAGAAGAGGGTGGCGAGTTTCTTGTGGGCCATCGCCTCGTAGTACTCCTCGGGGTGTTCGATGATCCGGTCGGCCAGGGCGATGATTTCGCTGATCTCGGCACGGGTCAGGTCGGTAGGTTCGATCAGGTGTTTCATTTGTGTACGTGTATGATTTGATTGTTTGTTTATTTCATCCAGGATGCGTCGGAAGGGTTGGCACGGAAACGGAGGATGCGTTCCTGCCACTGCGGCGCAATATAATTCTCTTCCACAGCGACTGTAAGCAGGGCATCGAGATTGCTTAGGGAGTGGTTCGTAGTGCCTGCTGCAGCAAGACGGTCGAGGCCCCGCTGCATGCCATAGGTAAAGATGCTGACGATACCGAGAACTTCGGCGCCGGCTTCCCGGAGTGCCTCAACGGTTTCGACGGCGCTGCCGGCCGTGGAAATCAGATCTTCTACGACCACGGTCTTCGCTCCAGGTTCAAGCCGTCCTTCAATGCGGTTGGTCCGGCCGTGGCTTTTGTTCTCGCCGCGGACATAGCCCATCGGGAGATGGAGGATTTGGGCAGCCAGGGCTGCATGGGCGATGCCGGCCGTAGATGTTCCCATCAGCAGCTGGCAGTCTGGATAGTACGTGCGGATGGTTTCTGCCAATCCCGCTTCGACTCGGTCACGGACGGCCGGGGCGGTGAGAATGAGCCGGTTGTCACAGTAAATCGGACTTTGGATGCCGCTGGCCCAGGTGAAGGGTTGCTCGGGGCGCAGAAATACAGCACCGATGGAAAGCAGGTCGCGGGCAATGGTTTTTTCGAGGTTTTCAGCCATATCGGGGCGCATTCGTTAGAGGGTTTCGGGACAAAAATCGGTGAGGCAGCGCAGCCAGGCTGCGTGGGAGTCGGCGGCAGCTGTAATGGGGCGGCCGACGACGATATAGTCGGAACCGATTTCGCGGGCACGGGCCGGGGTCGTGATGCGGACCTGGTCGTCGGCTGCCGCATCGGCGAAACGGATACCGGGAGTGACGGCCAGGAATTCCGGGCCGCAAGCCGCTTTGACCAGCTGGGCCTCCAGCGGAGAGCAGACAACGCCGTCCAGTCCGGCCTCGTGGGCATTGCGGGCATAATGGGCGATGGCCTCCTCGATGCTGGCATCAACCAGCAGTTCTTGCTGCATCCGTTCTTCACTGGTGGAGGTAAGCTGCGTGACGGCAATCAACAGCGGCCGGGTCCCGTCGGGGCGGGTGAGGCCTTCCAATGCGGCCAGCATCATCTCAATCGTTCCGGCCGCATGCACATTGCACATGTCGATGTCCAGTCCCGACAGCACCCGCATGGTCCGGCGGACCGTATTGGGTATGTCGTGGAGTTTGAGGTCGAGGAAGATGCGATGGCCCATCCGTTTCAACTGGCGGACCATCTCCGGCCCTTCGGCATAATAGAGTTCCATGCCGATCTTCAGGAAGGGTTTGCGGGCATCCTGTTCGAAACCGGCCAGAAAGTCGAAGGTCTCGCGGGCGCTGCTGAAATCGCAGGCGATGATGACGTCTTTATTCATAATCACATTCTTTAGAGGCAGCATCCATCTCTTTCAAGACCGTCTGCGCCCACGCAGCCGTGAGTGGGAGGGGCCCATCGCTAGCGATGGGAGGGATAGGACCCGTAGGGTCCGTAGTCTTGAAAGAGATGGATGCTGCCTCTATCATAGTTAGACAATTCCGATTATATTCTCTATTCTATCGATGTCAAGTTCTTGCATGACATCAGGTAGGTTGTCGATGAGGGTAGGGCAGGCGAGGGGGTCGCGCAGGTTGGCGGAGCCGACTTGCACGGCCGTAGCACCGGCCATCATCATTTCGATGACGTCTTCGGCGGAAGAGACGCCGCCACACCCCATGATGGGGATATGGCATGCAGCGGCGACTTGGTTGACACAACGGATTGCGATCGGGAAGACAGCGGGTCCGGAGAAGCCGCCCGTCCGGTTGGCCAGGACATGCTTGCGCCGGCGGATGTCGATCCGCATGCCAAGCAGCGTGTTGATGAGAGTCAGTCCGTCCGCGCCTTCGTCTTCGCAGGCGCGGGCGATGGCTACGATATCGGTTACGTTGGGACTCAGTTTGATAAACAGCGGTTTGCGGGTGGCCTGACGGGCACGGCGGGTTACCGCCGCCGCCGCTTTCGGATCCGTCCCGAAGACCATGCCTCCCTGGTGGACATTGGGGCAGGAGATATTGACCTCTATCATGTCGATGCTGTCACAAGTGTCAGCCTTTTCACAGCAGATGCCATATTCGTCGAGTGAAAAACCGCTGATATTGGCAATCAAAGGCGTGCTGCAGCAGCTGCGCACTTTGGGTGCTACTTCGCCTACGAGCGCATCGATGCCCGGATTCTGAAGGCCGACCGCATTGAGCAGACCGCCCGGGCATTCCGCGATACGAGGAGTCGGATTGCCGAAGCGGGGTTCCAGCGTAGTCCCTTTGAGCGCAATGGCTCCCAAGCGGTTGAGGTCGAACAAGCCGGCCATTTCGTAACCGAGGCCGAATGTGCCGCTGGCGGGAATGACCGGGTTCTTGAGCCGGATGCCGGCCAGGATGACGGACGTATCTTTTACCATGGCAGTTGATTTTTGGGGAAGACAGGCCCGTCATGGCAGATGCGGCGCGGACCGTCGGTCGTTTGTACTGTGCAGCCGAAACAGAGGCCGGTCCCGCAGCCCATGCGTTCCTCCAGTGAGAATTCCCCCCCATCGGGCAGCAACGGATAGAGCGCCCGCATCATCGGCATCGGGCCACAGACATAAAAAGCGTCGAAAACCGGCTGGATTTGCTGCAGGGCATCTGTTACCAACCCGGCGATACCGGCAGACCCGTCCAGGGTTGCGATGTGTACCGTGGCTCCGAGTTCCTCCAATTCGGGGCGCAGCAAGATATCCGAGGCCGTGTTGAAGCCAAGCAGGGCCGTTACCTTCCGCCCGCTGGCCCGCAGGTCGCGGCACAGCTGGTGAAGCGGCGCAACGCCGATGCCGCCGCCGATCAGCAAAGCGTTTTCCCGGCAGGCATCCAGATCGAATCCGTTGCCCAGACTCGTCAACAGCTCCAATTCGGCGCCAACCGGCAGAGAAGCGAGGGCACGGGTTCCTTCTCCAACTACTTTATAAAGCAGTATCAGCCGTCCCTTGTCCGAGAACGAGACGGAAATCGGCCTGCGCAGGTATTTCCCGGGGACGGCCACTTCCACAAACTGTCCGGCCCGAAACGGCGGGGCGTCCGGCGCCGCAAGTTCCAGGCGATATACTTGCGGGGCGACCAACGTGTTGGCTGTGATAGAATAGTATCTTTTTTCCATCGTCATGCGGGATCTTTCCAAACCAGTCTGCCGTCTTTCCAGGTCATCTTCACGGCGCCTTGGACAGGCATTCCGTCAAACGGGGTGGCATGTCCCTTCGAAAGGAAAGTCCGGCTGTCAATTGTATAGGCCGCATGCAGGTCGATGGCTGTCAAGTCAGCACGTTCTCCTTCCTGCAAGGCTCCGCCAAGGCGGAAAATCCGGCGCGGAGTAGCGCAAAGCGCATCGAGCAACCGCTCCAGCGAGAGTTCGCCGGTCTGCACCAAAGCGGTGTGCAGTACAGGGAAAGCCGTCTCCAATCCAACGATGCCCATGGCGCTGCCCGCCAGTCCGCGGGATTTTTCTGCGGCGGTGTGCGGGGCATGATCGGTAGCAATGGCGTCGATGGTGCCGTCTTTCAGTCCTTCGAGGAGCGCGGCCCGGTCTTCCGCACTGCGGAGCGGGGGATTCATCTTGAAACGGCCCTCTTCCTGGAGATTATCTTCGCAGAGCACCAGATAGTGCGGCGCGGTCTCACAGGTGACGCGGACGCCCGCGCGCTTGGCTTCCCGGATCAGCGCGACGCTCTCTTTGGCCGAGACGTGGCAGACATGGTAGCGGCAACCCGTCCGGGCGGCCAGTTCAAGGTCGCGCCGGATCTGTCCCCATTCGCTCTCGGAGCAGATGCCTTTGTGCCCGTGGAAGGCGCACCAGCGGCCGTCGTGGATGTAGCCTCCATGAAGGAGCGTATTGTCTTCGCAGTGAGCGGCCAGGATGCAGTCCAGTTCAGCGGCACGGCGCATGGCCTCCAACATTACAGCATCCTGCTGGATGCCGCTTCCGTCGTCGGAAAAGGCCACACAACGGCCCATCAAAGCTTCAAAATCCACGGGTTCCAGTCCCTTCCTTCCTCGGGTAATGGTCGCGTAGGGGAGAACCTCAATGCAGGCGTCCCGGTCGATGATCGCTTGTTCTACGGCGAGAGTCTCCGGCGCATCCGGCGCAGGATCCAGATTGGGCATGGCACAGACCGTCGTGTATCCACCCCGTGCCGCTGCCTTTGCTCCTGTAAGGATGGTTTCCTTCTGCGGCGCGCCCGGTTCCCGGAAATGGACATGCAGGTCTGCAAATCCATAGGAAAGCAGCATCCCGCCCAAATCGACCACTTCGGTCTCCGCACCGGCATCGGCCGGAACGGGAATAAACTCCTTGACAGCCTGGATGATGCCATCGGCAATCAGCACGTCGCGCAGTGCCAGGAGGCAGGGCCCGGCCAGCACCATTCCATTCTTCAGCAAAAGATCTTTTCTCATCGGGACAAAAAAAAGACAACTCAACGAGTTGTCTCGGTATATGATAAATGGTTATAGGAAAGCATCCTTTTCCGGCTCATGGCAGTATTTTGCGCAAAGGTACACCCTTTTGCGGATTTGGCAATATCCAACTTCCGAATTTTATCAACACATTAGACACAGAAAGGCGGCGCGTCCTGCCTGTCGGAGCCGTAGAAAACGCGTTGATAACTTTTTCGCGGAGATGCGGCGGAAGATTCGTACTTTTGTAGATTGAAACCAATTCCGAATATGAAAGTCAGCATCATTATGGGGTCGGGGAGTGATTGGGAGGTCATGAAAGCCGCCTGTGAAACGCTCGACACTTTCGGCGTGCCTTATGAGAAAAAGGTCATCAGCGCCCATCGTACACCGCAGTATTTCAGTGAATATATGGCCGGACTGCCGCAGCGCGGCTTCGGCATCGTGATTGCCGGCGCCGGCGGCGCAGCCCATCTCCCGGGCATGGCGGCCGCCCTGACCACCCTTCCGGTCATCGGCATCCCTATCCGCAGCAAGGCCCTCAACGGGATGGATTCCCTTCTTTCTATCGTCCAGATGCCGTCAGGCATCCCTGTGGCCACAATGGCTATCGACGGAGCCAAGAACGCCGCCTTGTATGCCGTGGCGGTCCTAGCCCTCCACGACGCCATTTTGTCCGACAAACTGAAGGAATTCCGTGCCGCGCAGGCTGAGAAAGTCCTGAAAACCGAGATCTAGCCGCTTCCGTCCGATGCAACGCCGTATCTTTGTCGAAAAGAAACCCGCCTTCCGGGTGGAGGCCGAGAGTCTCCGGAACGAATTCAATGAAAACCTTTCCGTGGGGATCCGCCAGTTACGGCTGGTCAATCTCTACGACTTGTCGGGCTTCAGCGATGAACTGCTGGAGCAATGCCGCTATACGGTCTTCGGTGAACGGGTGTCCGATACCGTGACCGATACGTTGGACCTGACGGGCTGCCGTTACCTGGCTGTCGAATATATCCCGGGCCAGTTCGACCAGCGGGCTTCGTCGGCCCTGGACTGCGTCCATCTGGTAGATCCGGCCGCGCAGGTCGAGATCCGGAGCGGCCGTCTGCTGATCTTCGATGACGATTTTTCAGAAGAAGGCCTGGAAGCGGTCCGCCGCTATTTCATCAATGCCGTCGAAAGCCGGGAGAAAGACATGTCCGTCTATGCCGGCGGGGAAGATGCCACCGTGCGCCCGATGGCTGCTTTGGATGGTTTTACGGATATGCAGGAAGCGGATTTCGCCGCTTTCTGTCGTACGTGGGGCCTGGCCATGAATGTCGATGACCTGCGCGAGGTTGTCCATCATTTCCGGCGGGAAGGCCGCAATCCGACCGAGGCGGAACTTCGCATCCTTGACACGTACTGGAGCGACCACTGCCGTCATACGACCTTCACGACGCACCTGACCGACATTCAGGTGGAAGATTCCTTCATCCGTCCGGCGCTGGAGGCCGACCTTGCCCAGCTGCACGCCATCCGCCGCGAGCTGGGGCGCGAAGACAAGCCGCTTTGCCTCATGGAACTGGCTACGATCGGCGCACGCTATCTCAAACATAAGGGCGTGCTGGACAACCAGGAGCAGAGTGAAGAGAACAATGCGTGCAGCATCGTAATTGATGTGGATGTGGACGGCAAGACCGAGAAATGGCTGCTCCAGTTCAAGAACGAGACCCACAACCACCCTACGGAAATTGAACCTTTCGGCGGCGCTGCCACTTGTCTGGGCGGTGCCATCCGCGACCCGCTTTCCGGACGCGCCTATGTGTATCAGGCGATGCGCGTGACGGGTGCCGGCGATATCTGGAAACCTGTGAGTGAGACGATGGCGGGCAAGTTGCCGCAGCGGATGATCTCGCGCAAGGCTGCCGCAGGCTATTCAAGTTACGGCAACCAGATCGGTTTGGCGACCACGCATGTGCGGGAAATCTTCCATCCGGGTTATACGGCCAAGCGCATGGAAGTCGGTGCGGTGGTTGGTGCGGTTCCGGCCGCACAGGTCTTGCGGGAACGCCCTGTTCCGGGCGATGTGATCCTGATGCTGGGCGGTCGTACAGGCCGGGACGGTATCGGCGGTGCAACAGGTTCGTCGAAAGGCCATACCGGCACGTCGCTGACAACCTGCGGTAGTGAAGTCCAGAAAGGCAATGCGCCCGAGGAACGCAAGCTCCAGCGCCTGTTCCGCCGCCCGGAAGTATCCCGGTTAATCAAGAAATCAAATGATTTTGGTGCAGGCGGCGTGAGTGTTGCCATCGGCGAACTGGCTGACGGTCTGGAGATCCATCTCGAACGTGTGCCTGTCAAATACAGCGGTCTCAATTCCATGGAACTTTCCATCAGCGAGTCGCAGGAGCGCATGGCGGTGGTGATTGCGGCTGCCGACCAGGCTGCTTTCGAAAATTATTGTGCCGAGGAGAATATTGAAGTGACCCATGTGGCCGATGTGACGGATTCCGGCCGCATGCAGATTTTCAACGGTTCGCAGTGTGTGGCCGACCTGCCGCGCAGTTTCATTGACAGTGCCGGCGCCCGGCATTACGCCGCTGCGGCCATCGCACCGGTCCGGGACGGCAATCCGTTTGAACGCCACTATGAAGGCGCTTCGCTGCAAGACCGGCTGGAGCAATTGCTGGCTTCCCCGAACGTGACTTCCCAGAAAGGCCTGATCGAAATGTTCGACTCCACCATCGGCAGCAGTACGGTGCTGATGCCGTTTGGCGGTCGCTGGCAAGATACGGAGTCGCAGGTTTCTGTCCAGAAACTGCCCGTCCTCGGTGAAACCGATACGGCCAGCCTGATGGCCTTCGGCTACAATCCGGATCTGACGTCGTGGAGTCCGTATCATGGGGCGGCTTATGCGGTGGTTGAGGCTTGTACGAAAGTCGTGGCCGCTGGCGGTGACTGGTCGCGGATGCGGTTCTCCTACCAGGAGTATTTCGAGCGGATGACCAGCGATCCCCACACCTGGGGCAAGCCTCTTTCGGCTTTGCTGGGTGCCTTGCGGATGCAAGTGGCGTTGGGCCTGCCGTCCATCGGCGGCAAAGATTCAATGAGCGGCACCTTTGAAGATATCCATGTGCCCCCGACATTGATTGCGTTCGGCATCACGCCGGTGCGGGCTTCCCGGGTGATCTCTCCGGAGTTCAAGAAGGCCGGCCATGCCATCTATCTGCTGCGGCACAAGCCGCTGGCAGACCGGATGCCGGATACCGACGCCTTGAAAGAGATGTGGAGTTTTGCCCATAAGCAGATTGCGGCCGGGCACATTGTTTCAGCCTGGTCGCTGGGCTTTGGTGGCATCGGAGAGGCACTGGCCAAAATGGCCTTCGGCAACCGGCTCGGTTTTGATGTCCAGCTGGCAGAAGAAGATTTGTTCTCGCTGGGTTATGGCTCCCTCGTTGTTGAGGCCACCGGTGTCCTGGATGCTCCGTTCGCTGAGCAACTGGGTTTTGTGACCGACGGACCGGTCCTCCTGAACGCGCAGCCTATGGAACTGGCTTCTTTGAAGAGGGCTTGCGACGGGCGCTTTGCTGAAATCTATCCGGCCGTGACGCCTTTGCAGGGCGATCCGGTTCCGGAGTTCGCTTCGGTCCTGTGCCAGGCCCCTGCACCGGTTTATCCGGGTCCTGCTATCCAGGAACCGCTTGTTCTCTTGCCGGTTTTCCCCGGCACCAACTGCGATTACGACACTGCTGCGGCGTTCCGTCGTACCGGTGCGCGCGTCCGTTTTTCGGTGTTCCGCAACTTGACAGAGCAGGATGTGCTCGATTCGATCGACCGCCTGTGCCGGGATTTGGACGAATGTCAGATTCTGGCTCTCTCAGGCGGATTCTCCTCCGGGGACGAACCGGACGGCAGCGGCAAGTTTATCGCCAATGTGTTGGGCAACCCGAAAGTGGCTGCCGCAGTGAAGGCCCTGCTGGCCCGCAAGGGTTTGATCCTGGGCATTTGCAACGGATTCCAGGCTCTTGTCAAGAGTGGCCTTCTGCCGGGCGGCAAGTTGGGCGTGGCTGAGGATGATCCGACGCTTTTCCGTAACGACATCAACCGGCACATTTCGCAGCTGGTGACAACCGTGGTCTCTTCGACCCGTTCGCCTTGGCTGTCCGGTTTCCGGGCGGGCGAACTGCATACGGTGGCTGTCAGCCACGGGGAAGGCAAGTTTGTCGTCAGCCGGGTTCAGGCGGAGCAGCTCTTCGCCAACGGGCAGGTCGCCTTCCGTTATGCAAACCCGGCGACGGGGGCGCCGACGCTCGAGTCGCCGTTCAATCCCAACGGCTCGTCCTTTGCTATCGAGGGTATCATCAGCCCGGACGGCTTGATTCTTGGCAAGATGGGCCACTCGGAACGGGCCGGCAAGCATCTCTATCGGAACATTCCTTCGGAAGTTGGCGAATCCATCTTCAAGAATGCGGTCGCTTATTTTAATAGATTATAAATGGAGAAGATAACGAGAAGATAACGATAGTATGGCAGTAAATTATGAAAAGGCAGGCGTCAGCCTGGAAGCGGGCTACGAAGTGGTCCGGCGCATCAAGCAGCATGTAGCTTCTACGAAACGGCTCGGTGTGATGGGCGGTATCGGTTCGTTCGGCGGCATGTTTGACCTTTCGGCGCTCGGTTTGAAAGAACCGGTGCTGGTGAGCGGGACCGACGGAGTCGGAACGAAACTCAAGATTGCCTTTGCGATGGACAAACATGACACCATCGGAATCGATGCGGTGGCGATGTGTGTCAACGACGTGCTTGCGCAGGGTGCTGAACCGCTCTTTTTCCTCGATTATGTGGCGCTCGGCCACAACATTCCCGAGAAAGTGGAAGCCATCGTCAGCGGCGTAGCGGAAGGCTGCCGGCAGGCAGGCTGCGCGCTCATAGGCGGTGAGACGGCGGAGATGCCGGGCATGTATGCCGACGGCGAGTACGACATTGCGGGCTATACGACCGGTGTCGTGGAAAAGAGTCAGTTGATCGACGGCTCGAAAGTCAAGGTCGGTGACGTGCTGGTCGGGATCGCTTCCAGCGGAGTCCACTCCAACGGTTTCAGTCTCGTGCGCAAGATCGTAGCCGATGCGGGGCTTTCGTTGACCGAACGGCGTCCGGAACTCGACGGCGCCGTGCTGGGCGAGGTCCTGCTGACCCCGACGAACATTTATGTCAAGGAAGTGCTGGAAGTGATCCGGCACTGCGATGTCCACGGCGTGGCCCACATCACCGGCGGCGGTTTTGACGAGAACATTCCGCGTATCCTGCAGCCCGGACAGGGTATTGAGATTGAAGAAGGAAGCTGGGAGATCCTGCCCATCTTCAAGGCCTTGGAAAAGTGGGGCGGGATTCCGCACCGGGAGATGTTCAACATCTTCAACATGGGTGTCGGCATGGTGCTGGCGCTCGACGTCACGGAGGTACAGCAGGCCTTGGTGATTCTGGCCAAATCGGGCCGGAAAGCCTCTGTCATCGGCCGCGTCACCGGCCAGGAAGGGGTCAATATCAAACTGCTATGAAACGGCTGGCCGTCTTTGCAAGCGGATCGGGCACCAATTTCGAGGCCATCGCCCAGGCGTGCGTCGATGGCCGGCTCGATGCGCGCATCGCGTTGCTGGTCTGTGACGTACCGGGCGCCAAGGTGCTGGAACGCGGGGCCCGTTTCGGCGTGGAAACCTTCTGCTTCCGGCCGAAATCCTATGCCTGCAAGGCCGATTTCGAAACGGAAATCGCCGACCGGATGGATGCATTGGGCATCGACCTGGTGTGCCTGGCCGGGTATATGCGGCTCATCGGACCCGTGCTGCTCGATCGCTATGGCGGCCGCATCATCAACATCCATCCGTCGTTGCTGCCGGCCTTCAAGGGCGCGCATGCTGTCGAGGATGCCGTGGCTTATGGCGTGAAAGTGTATGGCATCACCATCCACTGGGTGGATGCCACGCTCGACGGGGGCCGGATCATTGCCCAGGAAGCTTTCCCCTATGAAGGGGCTGATCCTGCGGAAGTGCACCGCATCGGCCAGCAGATCGAACATCGACTCTATATCAAAACCATACAGAAACTTATTTCATGAGAGCTTTAATCAGCGTAAGCGACAAGACCGGCGTTGCGGCGTTCGCCGCCGCCCTTTCCCGCCTTGGCTGGGAAATCATCGCCACGGGTGGTACGCAGCGCCTGCTGGAACAGCAAGGCGTGAAGACTATCGGCATCAGTGAAGTCACCGGATTTCCCGAAATCTGTGACGGCCGCGTCAAGACCCTGCATCCGAAGGTGCACGGCGGCTTGCTGGCCCGGCGCGACTTGCCATCCCATCTGGCTGCTTTGAAAGAAAACGGCATTGAATTCATCGACCTGGTCTGCGTCAATCTCTATCCGTTTGCGGCGACGATCGCGAAAGAAGGGGTGACTATGGAAGAGGCGGTCGAGAATATCGACATCGGCGGCCCGTCCATGCTGCGCAGTGCGGCCAAGAACTGGAAAGATGTGACGGTAGTCTGCGATCCCGGTGACTATGGCCGCGTGATCGACGAGATCAGCCACGAGGGCAATACGAAGCCTGAGACACGCCTGATGCTATCGGCCAAGGCCTACACACATACCGCGCAATACGACACGATGATCGCCAGGTATATGCGCGCGCAGGCTGGTCTGCCGGAGAAGCTTTTCCTGGAATACGACCTGAAACAGCCGCTGCGTTATGGAGAGAATCCGCACCAGGATGCGCGTTTCTTTGCGGCCTGCAAGCCCGAGTCTTTCTCGCTGGCCTTCGCCCGGCAGATCCAGGGCAAGGAGATGTCGTACAACAATATCCAGGATGCCAATGCGGCGCTCAATATCGTGCGGGATTTCCCGGAGCCGTTCTGCGTGGCTTTGAAGCACATGAATCCTTGCGGGGCAGCTGTCGGCGCTACGATTGAAGAGGCTTGGCAGGCAGCGTATGAGGCCGACAAGGTGAGCATCTACGGCGGCATCGTGGCGGTGAACCGGGAACTGACGGCTGAAGTGGCTGCCGGCATGAAGCCGATTTTCCTGGAGATTGTCATCGCACCGTCCTTCTCGCCGGAAGCGCTGGATATCCTGTCTACCAAGAAAAATCTGCGGGTCCTGCAGGTCGATATGACGCCTTGCAGCACGGCGCCGATGCAGTATGTGGGCGTGAACGGCGGCATGCTTGTCCAACAGCTGGACGTGGCAGTGGAGAAAGTAGATGCGTCGATGTGCGTGACGCGGGTCCTGCCGACGGAGGCGCAGCTGCGCGACCTCGATTTCGGCTGGCGCATTGTCAAGCATGTCAAGTCGAATGCCATCGCCGTGGTGCGTGACGGACATACGCTGGGCATCGGCGCCGGCCAGATGAACCGGGTCGGTTCGGCGGAGATCGCTTTGAAAGAGGCGCAGGCGGCTGGCTTTACGGAAGGGCTCATTCTGGCATCCGATGGCTTCCTGCCTTTCGGCGACACCGTCGCCCTGGCGGCTCAGTATGGCGTCGCGGCCATCATCCAGCCCGGCGGCAGCATCCGCGATGAAGAATCCATCCAGAAAGCGGACGAACTGGGCATCACGATGCTTTTCACCGGCGTCCGGCATTTTAAGCATTGATAGATATGGGTATCAATAAGTTAAGTTCTATGGCTTCCGTACTGGTCGTCGGTGGCGGCGGGCGGGAGCACGCCATCGTCGATGTGCTGAGCCGGTCGGCCCGGGTGGGCAAGATCTATTGTGCCCCCGGTAATGCGGGCATCGCGCAGCAGGCGGAATGTGTGCCTTTGAAGGATACGGATGTGGACGGGCTGCTGCAGTTCGCGCAGGCAAAGGGGATTGACCTTACGGTTGTCGGTCCGGAGGCTGCCTTGGCGGCAGGGATCGTCGATCGTTTCCGGGCGGCCGGCCTGAAGATATTCGGTCATACGCAGGCGGCTACGGCCATCGAGTCTAGCAAGGAGTTCGCCAAGCAACTGATGCTTCGTAGCCATGTGCCTACGGCGTCCTATTGTGCTTTCCGGGAATTCAGCCAAGCGCTGACCTATGTCCGGGCCGGGTCTTTCCCGACGGTGATCAAATATGATGGCCTGGCGGCTGGCAAAGGGGTCGTGGTAGCCGCTGATTTGGCAGAAGCCGAGGCGGCGTTGCGCGACATGCTGCTGGACGGTCGTTACGGGGAAGGGAAGGTGGTCATCGAAGAATTCCTGACCGGGCCCGAATTTTCCCTTATGGCCTTCGTTTCCGGCCGGCAAGTCTGTCCGATGGTGGCGGCCCAGGACCACAAGCGTGCCTATGACGGCGACAAGGGGCCGAATACCGGCGGCATGGGTGCCTATACCGAATCATTCGCTACCGGTAAAAGTGGCCTCTCGTTCATTTCAGACGAAGAGTATGACTTCGCGGTGACACATATCCTCCAACCTGTCGCCGATGCCATGGCTGATGCGGGAACGCCGCTCTCCGGCGTCCTTTACGGCGGCTTGATGAAGACGCCTTCGGGCATCAAAGTCATTGAATTCAATGCCCGTTTCGGCGATCCCGAAACGGAAGTCGTCCTCCCGCGCCTGGAAAGCGACATTTTCGATATCTTCGAGGCCGTTGCCGACGCACGGGTGATTCCTGCTCCGACTTGGCGTGACGAGTCCGTGATGGGGGTCGTCCTGGCCTCGAAAGGGTACCCTGGCAGCTATTCGAAAGGCGCACCGATCGATGTCGGTCCCGATTTTGGCGAGCGTATCTGCCACATGGGCACGAAAAGGACAGATGAGGGCGGTCTTGTTACGGCCGGCGGCCGCGTCCTGATGGTCATCGCCGGTGCATCGACGATGTCCGAAGCGGCCCGCCGCTGCTATGCCGCTGTTGAGAAGGTCCATTGCGACAATCTGTTCTATCGGAAAGACATTGCTAACTATGTATTGTGACAGTTTGGGGGTGTTGCTCTGGAAACCATGCCACCCTCGGCACTGTAAGAGGGAGGGGCCCAAGCTTGCTTGGGAGGGGTCGCGCGGAGCGCGACGTTTCCAGAGCAACACCCCCAAACTGTCACGCATCTACGGATAAATCAAGTCATTATGGGAAAGATCATAGATGGAAAAGCCATTGCCGCCGGGCTTTACGATGAGATGCGGCAGGAGGTTGAACGGATGGAAGCGCAGTACGGCCGACGGCCAGGACTGACGGTAATCATCGTAGGGGAAGATCCTGCGAGCCAGGTCTATGTCCGCAACAAAGAAGTGAATGCCAAGAAAGTGGGGCTGGTGTCCGAAGTCATCCGGATGCCGGAACAGACAACGCAGGAGGAACTGCTCGCAGTCATCGCCCGGCTCAATGCCGACGAGACCGTCGATGGTATCCTGGTGCAGTTGCCCGTGCCGAAGCATATCGACAAAGACGCCGTTATCGCAGCTGTTGCGCCCGACAAGGACGTGGACGGCTTCTTCGGGATGAAATCCGGTTTCACCCTCATGCAGGGTTATGTTGCGCCGTGCACGCCCCGCGCCTGCATCCATCTGATCAAGACGACAGGGGAGACCATCGAAGGCAAGCACGCCCTGGTCGTCGGTCGCGGCGAACTCGTGGGCAAACCCGTAGCGACGCTGCTGCTCAATGAGAATGCAACCGTCACCATTGCCCATTCCCGCACCCGCAATCTGGGCGAGATTGCCCGTACGGCCGATATCATCGTAGCAGCCGTCGGCCGTCCGAAGATTGTCACAGGCGACATGGTCAAACCCGGCGCCATCCTCATTGACGTGGGCATCAACCGCGACGCTGAAGGCAAACTGTGCGGCGACATCGATTACCCGACGGCGGAACCCGTTGCCGGCTGGATCACGCCTGTCCCCGGCGGCGTCGGCCCCATGACCATTGCGATGCTCATCCGCAACACGCTCGACTGCTACCTCAAACACGTGCAGTAGGCGGCGCCGGACTCCTGTTTGGATTTTCACTTTATTTTGCTATCTTTGTAGTTATGTATAAAGTGAAAATCCAAATTTTTTATACTAGTAACCTATGAAAATGCTATCCTTTCTGACGAATCTTTGGAACAACAACGCTACGGTGGTATTGCTGTTTCTGATTCTGATCATCGTAGCGGTCTTCGTCGTCTATTACCTGAAGAAGGCGAAGGAACACCCGAAGGGTCTGATTGCCGCTGCGTTAAGTAACATGGGCGAGCGATTCGGCTATTACATCATGAATGCCGTGCTGCTGCTGTTCCTGGTCTCGAAATTCGGTCTTCCTGACGGAACGGCCGGCCTGATCTATTCATTCTTCTATTTCGGCATTTACATCCTGGCCCTGGTAGGCGGTCTGATCGCCGACAAGACGCAGAATTACAACCGCACCATCCAGATCGGCCTGTTCATCATGGCAGCCGGCTACGTCGCCCTTGCCATCCCGCTTTTCAGCAAGGTGAACGGCATGGTGGCCGACGGCAACGGCGGCTGGTGGGGTATCCTTATTTTCACCTGCGTGGCCCTGCTCTGCATCGCCTTCGGTAACGGTTTGTTCAAAGGCAACCTGCAGGCTCTCGTGGGCAAACTCTACGACGAGTTCGAAGTCGAAGAAGCCAAGAAAGGCCCTGAGGCCCTGAAAATCGCCAAGGACAAACGCGACTCCGGTTTCCAGATTTTCTATGTGTTCATCAACATCGGCGGCGTCATCGCCCCGTTCATCGCGCCGATGCTCCGCAAGTGGTGGCTGTCCCGCAGCGGTTTTATCTATAATGCCGACATGGCCGGTCTCTGCCATAAGTTCATCGGCGGAGAAACAGCCGTGGCCGAGTCCCAGAAATTCATCGAAACAGCGCAGGCATCGGTTATTGGCGGCACGGTTCCCGCCGATACCGCGCAGTTCTGCTCCGACTATGTGCAGGTGTTCAATACGGGTATCCACTGGGCGTTCATCGTTTCTGCGGCCGCCATGCTTACCTCGCTGTTCATCTTCCTGGCTACCAAGCACAAGTTCCCCCAGCCGGGCAAGAAGGTCGCTGCGCAGAGCGTCGAATACACCCCCGAAGAGAAACAGGCGATGGCCAAGGAAATCAAGCAGCGTATGGCCGCGCTGTTCGCCGTGCTCGGCATTGCCATCTTCTTCTGGCTCTCGTTCCACCAGAACGGCCAGTCGCTGATGGTCTTTGCCCGCGACTTTGTGGACTCCTCCAAGATCGCACCTGAGATTTCGCAGGCGCTGAACCCGCTCTACGTGATTATCCTGACCCCGATCGTCATGGCCATCTTTGCCGGCCTTGCCCGTAAAGGCAAGGCGGTATCCACCCCGCGCAAGATCGCTTACGGTATGTTCATCGCCGGTTTGGCGTATCTCTTCCTGGTCATCCTTTCCGTCGCCAACCACTATCCGTCCGGCGACGCGTTCCGCGCCATGGACTCGACCCAGATGGCCGCTGCAGGCCTAGCCAAATCGGGCTACTGGGTGATGTTCGTCATCTACTTCTTCCTGACCGTCGCCGAACTGCTGATTTCGCCGCTGGGCCTGAGTTTCGTTTCGAAGGTGGCGCCCAGACACATGGTCGGCCTTTGCCAGGGCCTCTGGCTCGGCGCTACGGCTATCGGCAACCTCTTCATCTTCGTCGGCCCGATCATGCTCAACGCCTGGCCGATCTGGAAGTGCTGGACCGTGTTCCTGGTCATCTGCTTTGTGTCGATGTCCATCATGCTCGGCATGGTGAAGTGGCTGGAGAAAGTCACGAAAGACTAATGTAACATTTTCAGCCATGCTGAAGATCGTATTCCTGGATGCACAGACGCTGGGGGAGGATGTTTCCCTGGCGCCTGTGTCCTCTTTGGGCGAATATGTCGCCTATCCCTTCACACGGCCCGAAGACGTGGTCGCGCGTATGGCAGGCTGCGACGTGGTCATCACCAACAAGGTCCGGATCGGACAGAAAGAGATCGACGCCTGCCCGACCCTGAAACTCATCTGCGAGGCGGCCACGGGCGTGGACAATATCGATGTGGCCTATGCCGATTCCAAGGGGATTCCGGTACGTAACGCCGTAGCCTATTCCACTGAAAGCGTGGCGCAGGTTGCCTGGATGATGATCCTGAGTCTGGTGGGGCACGGGGCTTATTTCGATGCTTTTGTCAAGAGCGGCGACTACAGCCGGAGCAACTGCGTAACCAATGTGGAATGGCCATTCTTCGAACTGAAAGGCAAAACGTTCGGTACGGTGGGCCTGGGCAACATCGGATCCCGTTCCGCAGGCATTGCAGAGGCCTTCGGCATGAAGGTGCTCTATTACCCGACCTCGGGCAAGCCGCATTCCGACCGCTATGAGGCCGATACGGACTTGCACAGCTTCCTCTCTCGCTGCGATGTGGTGGCCGTCCATTGTCCGATGAACGACCGGACCCGCGGCCTGATTGGCTACGAACAACTGGCCGCCATGCGCCGCACGGCCGTCATCGTGAACCTGGGCCGGGGCGGCATCGTTGTCGAAAAAGACCTGGTCCGTGCCCTCGATGAAGGGTTGATTGCCGGTGCGGGCGTGGATGTCTTTACCCAGGAACCGGTTCCGAACGACCATCCCTACCTGTCCATGAAGCATCCTGAACGCCTGCAACTGTCGCCGCATATCGGCTGGACCAGCCGTGAGGCGCGCAGCTGCCTGGTGGAGAAGATTGCGGAGAATATCCGCAGCACATTTGCAAACCTTTAAACAATTACAGATATGACACTTCTAATCATTATCGCCATCGTTGCGATCCTCGTGCTCTGGGTGATTTCCGTGCAGCGGAAACTCGTCAAGCAGGAAGAGATCTGCAAGAACGGCCTGAGCCAGATCGGTGTCCAGCAGTCTTCCCGCTGGGATGCCCTCAAGGCGCTGGCCGAACTGACCAAAGGCTACTCCGACCATGAGTACAAGACCATTACCGACACCATCGCACAACGTCGTCCCATCACGGGCAACAGCAGCCCTGCCGATGCCAATGCCCAGGAGACGCTCCTCAACCAGGCCCTTTCGTCCCTGAATGTGGTGGTTGAAAAGTATCCTGAACTGAAAGCCAACGAGACGTTCATCAAGACCATGGACAGTGTCAACACGTACACTGAGCAGGTCCGGATGAGCCAGATGGTTTACAACGATTCGGTTACGAACTACAACCGTCTTATCCGTCAGTTCCCCGACTCGATCGTCGCCTCCCTGTTCCACTTTGTGCAGCGTGACTACCTGCAGGTGAACGAAGGCAAGGCAGAGATGCCGTCGATGAAATTCTGATAGTTCTGCCGATGAAACGCCATTCCCTGATCTTGATGGCCTTGCTGGTGCTTGCCGGCTTCGGCCAGGTTGCCGTCGCGCAAAACAAGGTGCACGATGTGGAAATCACCGTGAACCTCAATACGGACGGCAGCGCCCAGGTGCGGGAGGTCTGGGATATGACGCTCAGCCGCGGCACAGAGGTTTATCTGGGCCGCGAGAACCTGGGCGACATCAAGATCCGCGACCTGACCGTTTCCGACGAGACGGGTACGACTTACAAGACAGACCGTTCCTGGGATACCGACCGGTCCTTTGATGGAAAGAAGAACCATTGTGGCCTGAATTCGATTTCCGACGGCTACGAAATCTGCTGGGGCATCGGAGAATACGGTCATCGCACCTATACCGTTGATTACACGCTGACCAACCTGGTCAAAAGCCTGGATGACTACGATATGGTGCACTACCAGTTCTACACGCCCAACGATTTCCAGGGTGAACACGTCAAGGTGACAATCGAGAAACCAGGCTTCGAGATGGATACGCTCACGCGTATCTGGGCTTTCGGCTATGATGGTTACATCTGGCGCGAAGACGGCAAGGTGATCGCCGAGAGCGAGAATCCGCTGGAGCCCAGCCATTCCATCATCATCCTGATGCGCTTCGACAAAGGCACTTTCCAGTCGGAGAGCGTGCAGGAACGTCCGTTCCAGGTTGTTCTTGACCGGGCGTTGGAGGGGGCTGACAAACCGGACAATCCGCTGCCCAAGTGGAAGGAGACGCTCTATACCATCTTTGGCATCTTGCTTTTCGGTGTGATCTTCCTGTTGCCCTTCCTGGGTTTCCTCGCTCCGATTTTCAGTCGGCGGAAGAACAAGAAGAACACGTTCGGAACAGTCCATTTGTCCAGTATCCCCTGGTCGCGGGAGTTCCCTTACGGCGGCGATATCGTGAAGAACAACTATGTGATCAGCCACAGCCCCGCTCTGAATGCACCGACGAATTCGGTGGCATCTGCCATGATCCTGCATATGCTGCAGGCGGGATGCCTGACCGCCCGCCGGGATTTGGGCAGTGGCAAGGTCGAGATTTTCTTCTACGACAAGGCCGACTTTACGCAACTCAACCACCTGGAAGAAGCGCTCTGGTCCATGATGTATGAAGCCAGCGGCGACAACCACATCCTGGAGGAGAAAGAATTCTCTTCCTGGGCGAAAAAGCACACTTCCCGTCTGATCGCGTGGACGAAAAATGTCGAAAGCCAGGGCCTTACCGGACTGCGCAACGGCGGCTATTACAAAAGCGGCAAATTCACGACCCAGGGCCAGCAGGAAAACGCCAAGATTGTCGGGCTCAAGAAATTCCTGGAAGACGCTACCCTTGTCAAGGAACGTACGACGGTGGAAGCGGTCCTCTGGCGTGACTACCTGGTCTTCGCTTCGCTGGTCGGTATCGCCGACAAGGTGGCGAAAGAACTCAAGGACATTAATCCGGTCGTGTTCGAACAGGCCTGTTCGATGGGTTACAACGACATGTCACGGGTCCTCAACCTGACCCGGTCGTACGCGAACGTCGTGACGAGCTATGCCCGTCCGCCGGTGTCCTCGTATTCCGGCGGCAGCCTTGGTGGCTTCAGTCGCAGCGGTGGCGGCGGCCACTCGTCCTTCGGCGGCGGTGGCGGCTTCTCCGGCGGCGGCCATTCCGGCGTGCGGTAGCCCTGTATCCTGCCCGGCCCATACCGGGCACCCAAACCCTTCTTATCGTGCCCCGACCCGGTCCATTCGCCGGTCGGGGCACGTTTTCTGTCCTTAGGGTGCCCCGAAATGCAACAGTTCGTCGCAGCCTGACTCTCCCCGGATGGTCTACAATCGTTGTGTCGACAGACGGTCCGGAAAGCCGACAGGAGTGTCCATTAGTGGATTTCGGTCAGTTCGCCTGTGACGGAGTCGATGATGAAGCCGCGGACCGTGAGGTCGCGGGGCATCAGCGGGTGCTCCCGGATGGTGGCGACGGTACGGCGGACGGAGGCCTCGGTGTCGTGGAAACCTTCGAGCCAGGCGGTCAGGTCAACGCCTTCGGCTTCGACGGCCGCAAGGGCTGTTTCGCTGATGCCGCGGTGCAGCATCTCTTCCCGGAGATGCTCGTAGCACATGTGACACGCCCCACATTGGGAATGGTGCACGACCATCACTTCTTCCACGCCCAGCTCATAGACGGCCACCACCAGGCTGCGCATGGCGGAGTCGTAGGGGGTAGGGATGATGCCACCGGCATTCTTGATGATCTTCGCATCGCCGTTCTGGAGCCCCAGGGCTTCCTGAAGCAGGACAGAAAGCCGCGTGTCCATACAGCTGACGACCGCCAGTTTCTTGGCGGGAAACTTGTCGGTCACGAAGGGCTCGTAGCGCTTCTGCGCCACGAAATCCCTGTTGAATTGGAGGATATCGTCGATCATTTTTGCAGGATTTCGAAAATGTCCCGGGTCCAGTCGGCATTGTCCTGGACGAGCATTGTGCGGATGCCGAACTGCCGCGCCACTTCCAGGTTGCGGGGACCGTCATCGAGGAATAGCATCCGGCCGGGTTCGACCTTTTCCTGGTCCAGGACCAGTTGGAAATAGGCTTCGGCCGGCTTCATCAGCTTGCATTCGTAGCTGAGATAGCAAGCGTCGAAATAGTCGCGCAGCGCGTGCCCGTTGCCGTCGAAGGCCGGCGACATGGCCCATTTCATCACATAGGGATTCGTATTCGAGAGGAGGATGACGCGGTAGCCCAGGCTGCGCAGTTTACGGACGGCTTCCAAGTTGCGTTGCGGGACGCTTTCAATGAAGCCCATGCAGGCATAGCTGCATTCTTCGTAAGTCATTTCCCGTCCGGTATATTTGCCGAGTTCCTGGCGGAAGCCCTCTGCGTCGATCCGTCCTCCTTCCAGGTCGCCGAAAAAGCCGCCCTGCTGGAAAGGATTGAGGAAACTGTGCGGGTCTTTCACGCCAAGTTCCTTGAAACGCTTGGCCGCGTTTTCCATGTTCAGGGCGACGACCACGCCGCCCAGGTCAAAAGCGATGGTTGTTATCTGCATCGGTTCTTTCTTTGTGCCTGCAAAGGTAGGCAGAAAAAAACGAAAAAAATATTTGGATAGTTGAAAAATAGCTGTACCTTTGCAATCCCGATTCCCGCCCAGGTGGTGAAATTGGTAGACACGCCAGCTTGAGGGGCTGGTGCCCGTTATAGGGCGTGCAAGTTCGAGTCTTGTCCTGGGCACACGAAAAAATCCTGATGATTCTTCATCAGGATTTTTTCGTGTGCCCAAGGGGCACCGTTTCCACCGGGGGCTCTGCCCCCAATCCCCCGCTGCCTATCCGGCCGGGTCCCGGCGTGGCCAATGGCTCTTTTTTCGGGCCATTGGTTACAAAATCGGCGGTTTTTGCGCCCAATGGCTTGTTTTCAGCGCCATTGGGCACGCCTCGCCTCCGGAAATGGGAAAATGTTTGTACATTTGTAGGCTATGAAAAAAGTACTCTGTTGTCTGCTCGGTATTCTGGTAGCGCTTTGCATCGCGGTTTTCTGTATTTGGGGCGGCGAGATCGCCAGTATCCGCAGTATTTCGTCCGTTGGGGACAATCCCTATCTTTATCAGATGGAGTACAAAGCGTCTTATGACCTGGATGATTTGATTGCCAAGGATATCGACGAGAATGCGGAACTGCTGGACTATGTGGTCGGCCGTATCGGGAAGGGGATTCCCATCAAGATGAAAAGCGCGCAGGTCGCCGACGACAACGGTGAATTGGCCACGTTCAACTGTACCAGTTTCCAGGCCGCGAAAGCCGACGGGGAAGGCTTCTGGTACGGCCGCAACTATGATTATTTCAAGAATCCGACGATGGTGACGGTTTCGCATCCGAAAAAGGGCTATGCCTCCATCGCTGTGAGCGATATGTCCCATTTCGGCTATTCCCTGGAAAAGCTGCCGGTCTCTCTTGGAAAGAAACTCAGTTGTCTGGCCGCCATCTACGCCCCGGTGGATGGCATCAATGAAAAAGGACTGTGCACATCCATCATGGCTCTTCCGAAGCAGGCCTCTCAGCAGCAAACCGAGAAACACGATGTAGGAACGACGCTCATCATGCGTTTGTGGCTGGATCGCTGTGCGACCGTCGAGGAAGCGCTGGCTCTGCTGGAAACCGTGGATGTCCGGCACGATGCGGCCGTTGGAAGCGGTTACCATTATATGGTTGCGGACGCGGACGGGGATTGTGCCGTCGTCGAATTCGACCGGGAGGATGGCTGGAAAACGATGATCGTGCGCAAGGCTCCGGATGCCAAGTATATGCTGGTTACCAACCACTTGCTTTCCGAGAAATACTACACTGCCGAGCCGGATATCTACGTGGGCAATCCCCACAGTAAAAGTTGGTGGCGCTATGAAACTGCCAGTGCCTATCTGGATGCCCACGACGGGACTTTTACCCATGACCAGGCGCAGGAGTGCCTTGCACTTGTTCATTGGAAAGACCTCCAATGGGAAACCGGGCAGATTGAAGATACGCAGTACAGCAATGTGTACGACCAGTCTGCCATCACGCTGTCTCTCCGCAACTGGAACGATTACGAAACGACGCACCGCTTTCATCTTTGATGCTTCTGAAAAGGAATGGCGCAGAAAGACCTCGATAAGAACGCGGAGATCATTTCCGGCATGTTTGATGCCATCGCCGGGAAATACGATGCGATGAATCACCGGATGTCGCTGGGTATTGACCGCCTGTGGCGGCGCCGTTTCGTGCGGGCTTTGTCGCGGGATGTCCCTGCCGGCGCCGCCGTCCTGGATTTGGCCTGTGGCACGGGTGACCTGACCAAGGCGCTTAGCCGCAAAGGATTTACCGTCACGGGCCTCGATATTTCTGCAGAGATGATGGAGATAGGAAAAGCCAAATGCCGGGACTTGGCCCCCCGGCCGCAGTTCGTCCTTGGCTCCGCTGAGCAGATTCCCTTTCCCGACGGAAGTTTCGACGCTGTCACCATTTCTTTCGGCTTGCGCAACTTCGATCACCGGCCGCAATGCCTGGCCGAAATCCGCCGCGTACTCAAACCCGGCGGCCACCTCGCTGTCCTGGAGTTCTCTGTCCCGAAGAACCGTTTATGGCGCGCGATCTATCTGTTCTATTTCAAGAATGCTGTGCGTCTGACCGGCCGCCTGGCCGGCAGTATCGGTGCGTACGGCTATCTCGTCGATTCGGTGCTGGCGTTCCCCCGTTATGAAGCGCTTTGTGCCGAATTCACCGCCGAGGGCTTTAGAGCCGTCCGCTATCAGCTTTATTCCGGCGGCATTGCCTGTGCCTATCGGGCCAGGACGGATCAATAGTCGTCCACATTGATCCGGGAAAGGATATCCATGTGCATATAATTGTCGCGCCGTTCCGGTTCCTTGTTCAGGACCAGATAGTCCACGATGGAATTGATGGCGAGACGGGTCTGTTCATCGGTGTGCTGCGTGATGAGGTATTTGACAGAGCCCCGGCGCAGGGCGGCCAGGTTCTCATCCAGGTTGTCGAAGCCGATAACCCGTGGTTTGCTGTCCAGCTGGAGCCTCTCGATGGCTTTGGCAATCAGGTGTATCCGGGAATTGAACATCACGATGTGGGTGATGCCGGGATTCGCGGCGAGAAATCCGGACAAAGTGCTTGCGATGCCTTCGGGATCGTGCGGGTCGATGAAAACATTGCGGATCGCCACTTCGGGATAATGCTCGGTCATGTAATCGATGAAACCGGCTCTTCGTACCGCTGTCGGATCGCTCTTGCGCTTCCGGTCGTGTTCGATCCGGATGATGGCCACCTTCATCTCCGCTGCAGATGCGGGAACCGAGGCGATGGAATCGAACAACAGGTCGGCACACAAGTAGCCGCTTTTGTACATGGGCATCCCATAGAACGTAAGGTATCCGTCTTCCTCGAGCTTGGTATCGACATAAGAATAAGGTATGCCGTGCTCGCGCAGGCGGGCGGACAGGAGTGCCGTCTCGTTGCGGAAAATGGGTGCCATGACAACCGCAGAAGGGGAGAGTTCCAGCAATCTGTTGCACGCTTCGCGGAAGGAGTCGATGTCATACTGGTCGTAGAGGATGGTCACGATGCTTACGTTGAAGGTCCGCGCATATTCTTTCGCCAGCGAAGCGCCCCGATCGGCCATTTCCCAGTACTCCCCGGGGAGAAACTGGGGGAGTAACAACGCTACGACCCGGTTCTTGTCGTGTGCCAGGATCGACGCGTAGATGTTGGGCTCATAGCCGATGTCTTTGATGATGCGCATTACATTGTCGTAGCTCTGTTTTGACACGTTGCCCCGGTTGTGGATGACGCGGTCCACGGTGCCTCTCGAGACGCCGGCCAGGCGGGCCACGTCCTTGAGGGTGAGATTGCCTTTGTTGTCTTCCATATTCATGGGTACAAATATAAAAGATTTTTTTTGAGGCAAGTATAATTTTGTGCGCGTGCACAATTCTCTGTGCGCGCGCACAGTTCTAAATTTCAAATATTTATAGAAAAACTTCGTTTGAAAAGCCAATCTTTCTGCCTATATTTGCGTAAAGATGAAAACCAACTCAATCATTAATCACAACCCAATATCCTTAACGTAACGTATGACACAAAGTACAAACATCCGAAAGAGTACCGTGCCCAGTGCACGGCTCTTGATGGTCGCTGTCGTGCTCTTGTTCGCTGGTTTCCAGCTGGCTTTTGCGCAGCAGCTCGATGTGAGGGGCACCGTGGTCTCCGCGACTGACGGCTTGCCTGTCATTGGCGCTTCTGTCATGGAGAAAGGGTCCTCTAACGGAACTGTCGTGGCAGCTGACGGTACTTACCGGATCCGCGTGAACCGCGGAGCGATCCTGGTGGTATCGGCCATCGGTTTTGAGACCCAGGAGGTCGCAGCCCAGGCAGGGACGGTGGACGTCATTCTCGCAGAAGACAATCTCTGGCTCAACGATGCCGTCGTCATCGGCTACGGTGTGCAGAAGAAGAAACTCGTCACCGGATCGACCGTCCAGGTCAAAGGCGACGATGTCGCCAAACTGAACACTGTCGATGTCCTCGGCGCTCTGCAAAGCCAGTCGCCCGGTGTCAACATCACCCAGAACAGCGGCTTCCTCGGAGCCGGTTTCAAAGTCAACATCCGCGGTCTGGGCACGACCGGTGATTCCGCCCCGCTCTATGTAGTGGACGGTGTCGCCAACGGCAGCATCTCCGCGCTGAATCCTTCGGACATCGAATCGATCGACGTCCTCAAGGACGCTGCTTCGGCAGCCATTTACGGCGCCCGTGCCGCCAACGGCGTCATCCTGGTAACGACGAAGAAAGGCAAGGCCGGCCAGTCGAATATCACGTATGACGGCTACTATGGACTTCAGAATCTGTATAAGATCCCGACGTTGCTCAACGCATCCGAATATATGGCCATGCAGGACGAGTCGCGTGTCATGGATGGCCTGGCTCCGTACAACTGGAGCAATTATATTCCCGCTGCCACCCTCACGGCCATCGCGAATGGCTCTTGGAACGGTACGAACTGGCTCAAGGAGATCATCAACCACAATGCACCTGTCACCAGCCACTCGGTCAATGTGACGGGCGGTACCGACCGGGCCGTCTATTCCCTCGGTCTGGGCTACCAGAAGCAGGATGCCACGATGGGCGTTCCTTCCGCCATTCCGCAGATGCGTCGCTACAACCTCCGTATCAACAACGAGTATTCCGTTTTCCGCAAGAACAACCTGGATATCCTCAAGGTGGGGGAGACGCTGAATTACCGCTATTCGGAGACCGACGGCTCGTTCGCCACGGGCGGCATCTATTGGAACGGTGTACACAACATGCTCGTCATGAGTCCGCTGCAGTACGCCTATAACGAAGACGGAACCTATCACGTCCGCCAGGACGGCGACGGATACAACTGGGATACCGCCAACGGTGCCTCCAAGAACCCGATCGCCTACATGGACTACAACGTCAACCAGAACCGCAGCAAGTCGCACTATCTGCAGGCCAGCGTCTATGCCGACCTGCAGCCGGTCCGGAACCTCCATCTCCGGAGCCAGTTCGGCTATCTGATGGGCGCCAGCAGCTATCGCTCCTACACGCCAGTCTATAACCTCGACATCACGGCCCAGCGTACGCAGGACAACGTTTCCCAGTCCATGTCGCTCTACAATCGCTGGAGCTGGGAGAATACGCTGAGCTACTCGCTCGACCTTTCCGGTCACCGCATCGACATGCTGGCCGGTTCGACCCTCGAGAAATGGGGCTTCGGTGAATCCCTGAGCGCCGCGAACGTCAACTCGAACTTCAACGACCTCGAGCACGCCTATCTCTCCAATGTATCGACGACGCCCAGTTCCGCGTCGTCCATCAGCGGCTCGCCCTCGAGCCAGGGTTCCCTCGCTTCTTTCTTCGCCCGTGCGAACTGGAACTATAGGGAGACCTACATGGCATCCTTCACCCTGCGCGCCGATGGCTCCTCCACGTTCGCCCGCGGAAATCGCTGGGGTATCTTCCCCTCGGCCTCTGTCGGCTGGGTTGTAACGAACGAACCATGGATGGAAGACCTCCGGGGTGGACTCGACTTCCTCAAGCTCCGTGCTTCCTGGGGCCAGAACGGTAACTGCAATGTGGCTGGCTTCCAGTATCTTTCGCTCGTGACTTCCAACAACGGCTATGGTGGATATGTGTTCGGTGATACGCTCACCGACCGTGCCACCGGTACCTATGCCTACATGATTACCAATCCCGACCTGAAGTGGGAGACCTCGGAGCAGCTCGACCTCGGTTTCGATGCACGCTTCATCAACAACCGCCTCGGTGTCGAGTTCGACTGGTATCGCAAGATGACCAAAGACTGGCTCGTGACCGCACCTGTCCTTTATTCCTATGGTGCCAACGCCCCGTATGTCAACGGCGGTAACGTCCTCAACTCCGGTGTCGAACTGGCGCTGCGCTGGGACGACCACATCGGTGATTTCTTCTACGGTTTCCACGTGAACGGGACTTACAACAAGAACCGCGTCACCAAGATTGCCAACGCCGACGGTATCATCCACGGTGACGGCAGCATTCCTTGGGAAGGGGCTGAAGAGCTGTTCCGTGCCGAAGTGGGCTATCCCATCGGCTACTTCTACGGCTACAAGACGGCGGGCGTTTTCCAGAATCAGGCTGAGATTGACGCCTATACGGGCGCCAAGATCAACGGGGCCAATACGGTGCCCGGTGACGTGATCTTTGTGGATACCAATGACGACGGCATGATCGACGCGAATGACCGTACCATGATCGGCAATCCCCATCCGGACTTCACGCTGGGTGCTTCCCTCAATTTCGAATTCAAGGGCATCGATCTTTCCATTACCGGATTCGGCGCTTTCGGCCAGCAGATCTTCAAATGCTACCGTGACTTCTCCGCTTCTCCGCTGGCAAACTTCACGACCGATGTTTTCCAGCGCTGGACCGGTGACGGCTCGTCGAATTTCTTCCCGCGCCTTTCCAGCTCCTCGAGCTACAACTGGAACAAGATTTCCACCCTGTACATCGAGAACGGCGACTATTTCAAGATCCAGAACATCACGCTCGGATACAATGTCGCCAAGGCGTTCCGGAATTTCCCGCTCCAGACCCTCCGTCTCTATGTGACTGCGCAAAATCCGTTCACCTTCACGAAGTATTCCGGAATGGATCCGGAAATCGGTTATGGCGGCGACTCCTACGGATGGGCCCAGGGCATCGACCTGGGTTACTACCCCAGCTCCCGCAATTTCCTGATCGGTCTGAGTCTTAAATTCTAATGGAGGGTATTATCATGAAAAAGATAACAGCTATCATTCTTACTTTGGCGACTGTCCTGTTCCTGAGCGGCTGCGAAGACTTCCTGGACAGCCAGAACCTTACCCAGCGGACGACGGAGACCTTCCCGGAGACCGAACTCGACGCACAGCAGATGGTGACGGCCGTTTATGCCCACCTCCTCTATGAATCGCCGGAATCTTCGGCCTTCTTCTATATCGCCCAGCTTGCCGGCGACGACTGCCTCGGCGGTAACCTGTCGTACTCGGGCAACTGCGCGACCAACTTTATGTTGTACAAGGACAACCTGAACAATTTCCTGGACATGTGGGACCGCGACTACACCCTGATCAACCGGGCCAACAGCGCGCTTGCCAACATGGACAACGTGAAGAGCTGGTCGAGCGAGAGCGAGAAGAACCGCCTCCTCGGCGAGACCTATTTCCTCCGCGCCTTCGCTTACTACGAACTGGCCCAGACTTTCGGCGGCGTGCCTTTGCGGACTACGACCGAAGCCATCAACCTTCCCCGCGCCAGCGTGGACGAGGTCTATGAACTGATCGGTTCCGATTTGCAGAAAGCCATCGAACTGATGCCGAACCGGATCTACACCTTCGGTTCCGACATGACCGGCCACGCAACGAAGGCGGCAGCTGAAGCGTTGCAGGCCCGCGTGTTCCTGTTCTACACGGGCCGTTACGGCAAAACCGAACTGCCCAACGGTACGACCAAGGCGAAAGTGATCTCCGATCTGGAAGACTGCATCAACAATTCGGGACACCAGCTCGTGGACGACCAGCGTGAACTCTGGGGCTACACGAATGACTACACCAACCAGAACACGGCCGGTTACCGCTACGGCTATACCGTGGCCCATGATCTGCACTGGGTGGGCAACAGTTCGATTGAAACCGTGTTTGCCAACAAGCACAACCTGACGTCCAACTGGACCTATACCTGGTTCTCGAACACCTTCTCCATGTTCTGCTCGCCGTCCAACGACAACCGTGACATGGCCCAGAGCTACCCGTTCAGCTTCGGCTGGGGTGCCGGTCCTGTCTCTCCCGCCATCATCGAAGAGTGGAAAGCCTGGGACAAGCAGCAGACCCACACCGACGGTTACACCGAAGATCCTCGTCTTTCCGGTTCCGTCTGGTCGTACGATGCCTATGACCCCAACGATGCCGGCCATATCCTGATCGGCGACCGCAAACTCGACGAGAGCGAGCCTGACTATACCGTTTCCTATCGTTACTACGAGCAGACCGGTTATTTCCAGAAGAAGTACATCAACGTCGGCGCCTGGAGCGATGACAAGGGACAGTACTTCCACTCGTTCGCCAAGGCCGAATATCCTGACGTGACGGCCCAGACTTCCGCCCAGTTGCTGCAGACCCCCGACCTGATCCATATCCGTTTCGCCGACGTGCTCCTGATGCACTCCGAGCTGACGGAGACGGCTGACGGCATGAACCGGGTGCGTGCCCGCAGCCACCTGGCCCCGATCGCCTACTCGCTCGAAGCACTGAAGAACGAACGCCGCTTTGAACTCGCCTTCGAGGCGATCCGCTGGCCGGACATCCTGCGTTGGGCGGGTCCTTCCCTCGAGTCGGCAGGTCAACTCCTCAACAAGCAGACCGGCTTCACCGTCATCAACGAAGGCGTCGTGACCCCGATGGTCAAGTACGACTACGCGGCCCGTCTGAAGGAGACGCAGGGCTACTGGCCGATTCCGCAGACGGAAATAGACATCGCCGGCAAGGATGAAAACGGCAACGACATCCTCGAGCAGAACCCCGGTTGGGGCTCGTCAGCTCAATTCAATGATTGGAACAACTTTAAATAGCAGACGATCATGAAATACGTTAAACTGTTCATTGCAGCGGCGGCTCTCGTGAGCTTCATGGCCTGCAATCCGATCGAAGATACATCCCTGCGCCAGAAATATATCACAAATGCGGGTACGCCGATCACGCCGGCCGAACTGACGGCCGCCTTGACGGTCCAGCAGAACGGCGCCACCAACGACATCATCACCCTCAAGAACGCAAGAACCGATGTCGGCGGTGCCTGGCATATCGGAACGGCGATGGGCGAAACGATCATCAAAAACGATCAGTACACCTACACCTATGAGGCGAACGGCGAGTTCGAGATCTACTATGTCGGTATTTCCGAAGGAAAGATCGTCGAATCCTCCCACTTCCCCGTAGTCGTAACCGACGTGTATGATCCCTGGGCCGGCATGCTGACCGGCGCCAAGAACAATACCGACAAGTCGGCGAAAAAGACCTGGTCCTGGCGGGAAGTCTCCTGGGGCTCGATCTGCAACATGGGTGCACACGGCGGCTGGAAGTACGCTTCCGCCGGCTATACGCCTGAGTCGAATTTCGCCTGGTGGGCCAACTTCACGCTTGCGGACGTTGACAGAAGCAAAGAGAAGATGGTCTTCGAATACGACGGCAGCAAGATGACCACCTACGGTCCTGACGGAAACGTGGCGGCCACCGGTACCTTCGGCTTCATCAAGACCTCGCCCGAAGACGCCGTTCTCGGAACGTGGGTAACTACTGCTCCGCTGATCGGCGCCCGTTTCGACGACTGCGGCCAGGGCGCGAACAACCAGTTCTACCTGCTGACGTTCACGGACCAGTACATCACCATCTATCACAATGGATGGGACGGCTCCGCCGACTGGGACGACTGCGGCTGGTACGCATATTTCGAAGCCCAATAGACTGACTGATCATCCATGAAGAGGTTCCTTCCTTTCATCCTCGTGCTGTTTGCGATCCTTTCCTGCAGGCCGGACTGCCCCATGCTGGAGATACGGGGACGTATCGACGGCGATTTCGAGGGACAGAAGATCTATTTCTGCCCCCAGCCGCGCCCGACGGCCGATATCGTGGACTCCACGGTGGTGAGGGGAGGGACCTTTTTCTTCAGGATTCCGGCCGATTCGCTTTACATGGCCGATATCACGCTCTCCCGAAGAGCCCCCGGCTTTGCCGAAAGGATCCTTCTCGCGGTAGAACCCGGAATCCTTGAGGTTACCCTTGGCGCACCCAGCCGCGCACAGGGAACACCCCGCAACGACCAACTGCAGCAATGGAAGGAACAACTGCAGGGCGCTTCGTCCGCTGAAGAGGCCAGACGCTGTACCTTTGACATGGTCTGCCGCAGCCACGATGTAGTCGGAGGCTATCTGTATATGCTTTTTCGGAACTCGTTCGAAGAGAGCCAGCGACACTGGCTCGATTCGCTCGGATACGACAAACTCATCCCCGATGTCAGCACGCGCAGGAAAAAGTAGCATACGCGCGGTCACGCTTTTTTTCGTGGCGGTGTGGGCGGTCTTCCAGTTCGCCTTCCCGTATCATCTTGTTATGAAAGAGCGGTACGACCTGTTCCTGGCAGCGGGGTCCTGGATTGCCGGTTATTTCCAGAAACCGGCCCCGCTTTCTTTCCTGGCGGGGGACTGGCTTACCCAGTTTTTCCTGATTCCCGGTGTCGCCGCGTTGATTATCGTGGCGTTCCTGGTTATCCTATGGGATGGATTCCGCCATCTCTTCGCCTCATTTGGCGCAAGGCATCCGGCCTTGGGGGCCCTTCTGCCCGTCGTGGCCGTCGCTTTCATTATGCTCTCTCCCGAAGTTCCGCTGGCCTTGCTCATCGGAACCTGCTTCGCTGTCTGGCTTGCCGTCGCAATCCTCCGGATTCCGCGCAAGCCCCTGCGGTACCTTGCCTTGGCAGCCCTGGTTGTCCTCTTGATTCCTTCGGCCCGCAGCCTCTGCACGGCTGCCCGCATCCAACAACCCGGACTCGAGCGCGAAAATGATTACCGCATCTATTTCAACGCCTGCCTGGACCAGTGGGACAAGGTGGAAAAAATGGGCGCCCGCAATCCCTATGAGAGCATCGTAGTGTCATACTACTACAACATCTCACTGGCCCGCAAGGGACAACTCCCGGAAGGCCTGCTCAAAGCTTACCAGCCCACGTACCACGGGCTGTTTATTCCAGTCAAACCCGGCGTTGCGTGTTTCCGGCTGATGGCCAGCACCGATGCTCTTTACCTGGCCGGCGATTATGCCCAGGCGCAGCACTCCGCCATGCTGGGCATGACCTTTTCTCCGCGACAGCGGTCCGCCGCCATGATCAAGGCCCTGTCGGACATCGCTTTCGCCAACGGCGATTACGACACGGCGCGGCGCTATCTCAAAATGCTCTCCCTGACAGCACTTTACAAGAAATGGGCGCGGGAAGGGCTGCAGCTTCTCGACACGGAGGCTGGGCGGCTCGCCATCAAGAACGACTGTCGCGACATCCTGGTTCAGCATAATGATTATCGTACGTCGCTGGCCAATATCGCCGCCACGTCTTCCGACGGCAAGACGGCGACGGACTACCTGCTCTGCCTGGATCTCCTCGACAAGGACCTCCTGCAATTCCGCCAGGATTACGACCACCTTTACAAAGGCAGATATGACATGGGCGCCGTACCGGTCCTGTATCAGGAAGCGTTGCTGATGACATTCGATGCGGACAGTTCCCCGGCTGACCAACTCACGGCGTACGGCATCTCCCGTACGACGCTCGACAATTGTACGGAGTTTCTCCGGGGCCATGAGAAACGCTTCCCCCAGAGTTATTGGTTTTATCATAAATACGCGCAACCCGCCCAATGAAACGAGTTCCCATCCTCTGGCTGTTGTTCCTGATCCTGACTTCTTGTGCAGGGGGCGGGGTGCTCAATACGTCCGAACTCGTTCCGCCGATGCAGCCGGATTATACCGACATCACCTTTCCGGCCAATATCGCGCCCCTGAATTTCAAACTGGAAGGGGCAGATGCCCTGGAACTCGAGATTTGCGGCAGCCACGCGTACCGTTTTAAGTCGGGCGGACCTACGCTGCGTTTTCCGATGAAAAAATGGAAGGCGATGCTGACGCAGGAAGCCGGCAATACCCTGCAACTCAGCCTGTCGGCCCGGATGGGCAGGGAATGGGTCCGCTATGCACCCTTCACTTGGGACGTGTCTGCCGACAGTCTCGACCGCTACCTGAGTTATCGGCTGATTGAGCCTGCCTACGAGGTGTGGAACGTGCTGAGCATTGAAGAGCGCGATATCGAGACGTTCGAAACGCGGCTTCTCGCCGACAACACCCGGACGGAAGGGGCCTGCATCAACTGCCATACGGCGAACCGTGGCGGTGGCGCACAGACTTCCTTCATGCATGTCCGCGGTTCCAAGGGAGGGACACTCTACAGCCGTGACGGACAGATGCGCAAACTCAACACGGCAACCGACAGCACTGCTGGCGCGGCTGTTTATGGCGAGATTTCGGCCGATGGCCGCTATGGCATCTTCACCACTGCTGATATCCGGCCCATCCTCCACAGCGGCCGGGAGAATAAGCTGGAAGTGTTCGATGCCTCGAGCGACCTGATCCTCCTGGATTTCGACCAGGGAACCGTTTCGGATTCGCCACTCGTGAAAGGAGCGGAATTCCAGGAGACCTTCCCTTGCTGGTCCGCCGACGGCCGGACGGTCTATTTCTGCCGTTCCAAAGCCCTGCCCCAGCCGGCCGGCACCTTCGATATGCATTACGACCTGTACGCCATCGGTTTCGATCCTTCTACCGGGCGCCTCGGAGATACCCTTCAGCTTGTCATCGATGCGGCTGCTGCCGGCAAGTCGATCAGTTTCCCGAAGTGTTCGCCCGACGGGAAATACATCCTCCTGACCGTTTCCGATTATGGGACCTTCCCGATCTGGCATCGCGAGACCGATCTGTGGCTCTATGAGATCGAGACCGGCGCAGTCTCCAGGCTCGACGGGGTGAATGGCAAGTATTCCGATTCCTACCATTGCTGGAGCAGCACAGGACGCTGGATCTGCTGGGCCTCCAAACGGGATGACCGCCTGTATGGCAAACCCTATTTCGCCCATGTCTCAGCGGACGGAACCGTCTCCAAACCTTTCGTCCTTCCCCAAAAGGACCCCGACAGCTACCTGACAACCCTGAAATCTTACAATATCCCAGAACTTTACCGTTTTCCGGAATCCTATGACGCTTCGTTCGTGCGCCGGTTCTATTCCGGCATGGAAATGGAAAACATGCAATATACCCGGCAATGCAAATGAAAAAGAATGCTCTTCTCTGCCTTATCGTAGCCCTATGCGGGATTCTCACGACCGCTTGCATCGATGACTCCTATGTCCCGGGACCGGGCGGGAGCAGTACGACCGATGGTGGCAGTCCTGCCCGTGCCGAAAGGAAAGAAGGGCGCATCGCCTTGGGTTATTGCACTTACTACGGATCCCAGACACCGGATGCTTCCGTGCTTACCCACATCAATTATGCATTTGCCGAACTGTACGTCCGGGACGGCAAATACCAATCTTTCAAACTGCAGGGCACGGAGAAACGCTTCCAGCAGATTGTGAACGTGAAGAAGCAGCATCCGGAAATCAAGATCTGTCTCTCTTTTTCCCACACCGTGGACAATCCCGACAACTATCAGGCGGGGGGCTTCTCGGTGATGGCCAGTACTGCGGAGGGACGCAAGGCCTTTGCCGAGGACTGTCTGGCCTTTGTCAGGAAGTGGGGAATTGACGGTATTGACATAGACTGGGAATTTCCCGGCCTTTCGTGGAGCGGCCACGCTTGTGACCCGGCCCATGACGTGGAAAACTACACGCTGCTGATGAAACAGCTTCGGGAAACGCTCGGCAAGGATTACCTGCTCACGTATGCTGGTTATGTGATGAACGTTAGCGGTGAGGAAGACAATTGGCGCTATATCGACATCGCCGCCGTGGACCCGTATGTGGACTTTGTCAACATCATGACGTACGACATCGCGGCTGGTTCGGAAGGACAGCACCAATCGGCTTGGAACCGCCCCGATTATTATTGGGACTGCGTCCGTGCAATCGACGCCTACCTGTCGGCGGGCGTATCTCCGTCCAAACTTGTCCTCGGCATCCCTTTCTACGCCCGGCACGCCTGGGACGACAGCGACGGCTACAAGGGCTGTGTGGATTACGGCAAGTTCGCGGTCGAATATCCTGCGGGCAAAGGCTACAAGATTGACAACTGGGATGAGAAGGGAATGGTGCCGTACATTACCAAGGATGGCAAGATGTGGGCAGGGTACGACAATCCGAAGAGCATTTCGCTCAAAGCAGAAAATATCTTGAAAATGGGCATGAAAGGCCTCATGTACTGGGACTATGACGCCGACGACGCGGCCGGGACGCTTCGGACGGCGGTTTGGAATGCCGTTATGAAATGAAGACAACTGATTCTATCAATCCAATAACTAAAATCAATTTTACAATGTACGCTAACTTATGGAAAAAGAACGCCTTTGGCGTTATGGACAAAATTGAGGCGACTCAGATGGACAACATCAAGAAAGTTGCAACCCTGATGGCCGACTGTATCCAGGCCGGACACATGGTCCACACCTTCGGCTGTGGCCATGCGAATCTTCCGATTGAAGAGATGTACCCTCGCATCGGCGGTTTCGTGGGATTCCATCCCATCTGCGAACTTCCGCTGACTTTCTTCACCCATATTGTCGGTGAAATGGGCATCAACCAGTTCCTCTGGCTCGAGCGGGCCGAGGGCTACGGCAAAGCCATCATGAGCAGCTGGAATTTCAACGAGAACGACATCATGTGGATCTTCTCGCATACCGGCATCAACGCTGTGAATATCGAGGTCGCCCTCGAAGCCAAGAAACGCGGCATGAAGGTCGTCGTCTTCGGCTCCGCCGGTGAGACGGGTGACAAGCCCGGCCGTCATTCCAGCGGCAAGAACCTGTTCCAGGTTGCCGACTATGTGGTCGATTCCTGCTGCCCGTTGCAGGATGCTTCGGTCAAGATGAAGAAGGAATTCGACAAGATCGGTCCGCTCTCCACGGTGGCTTTCGTGACCCTGGTCTGGATGACCATATGCACCGTCGCCGAGATTCTTGAGGAACGCGGAGTCAAACTCTATATCCACCCGTCCCACAACGTGCCGGGCGATACCACCGCTGCTGAGCGTCTGGACGCCTGCATCAAGAAGTACAAAGCCCTCGTAGCCGGCGTGTAGGACCGGTCTTTACCTGAGGCCGCTCTGTGCGCTGAATCAGGCTGTGGCCGTCGTCATCGGCGGCCGCTATTCCCACTCAATCGTTGCCGGAGGTTTGGAGGAAATATCATAAACGACGCGGTTGATGCCCCGGACATGGCGGATGATGTCATTGGAGACACGCGCCATGAAATCGTAAGGCAGGGGATACCAGTCGGCGGTCATACCGTCGGTGGAGGTGACAGCGCGCAGGGCGGCTGTATATTCGTAGGTGCGTTCATCCCCCATCACACCTACACTTTTGACGGGCAGGAGGATGGTGCCTGCCTGCCAGATCTTGTCATAGAGGCCGTCCGCCCGCAGGGAATCGATGAAGATCTTGTCGGCGTCGCGCAGGATTTCAAGTTTCTCGAACGTGACTTCGCCGAGGACCCGGATGGCCAGCGAAGGCCCCGGGAAAGGATGCCGGCCGATGAGCGACTGGGGGATACCCAGTGCCCGGCCTACGCGGCGTACTTCATCTTTGAAGAGCATCCGGAGGGGTTCGACAATCTTGAGATTCATCTTCTCGGGCAAACCGCCTACGTTGTGGTGGCTTTTGATCTTGGCCGCCTGGCCGCCGATGGCGGCGGATTCGATGACATCGGGATAAATGGTGCCCTGGGCAAGCCAGCGGGCGCCTTCGACCTTTCGTGCTTCCGATTCGAATACGTCGATGAACGTCTTGCCGATGGCTTTGCGCTTGGCTTCCGGATCCGTAAGTCCGGAAAGGGCCGACAGGAAGCGTTCGCCGGCATCGACACCCGTGACATTGAGCCCCATTCCCTGGTAGGATTGCATCACTTCGGCAAATTCATTGCGCCGCAGCAGACCGTTGTCCACGAAGATGCAGTGGAGACGCTCGCCGATAGCCTTGTTGAGCAGCACGGCTGCCACGGTGGAATCGACGCCGCCGCTCAGGCCGAGGATAACCGTGTCGCCGCCGATCTTCCGATGGAGTTCATCGACGGTCGTGTCGATGAAGGAGGCCGGCGTCCAGTCGCCGCTGCAGCCGCAGATGGTCTTGACGAAATTGGCCAGGATGCGCGAGCCGTACTCCGTGTGATAGACTTCCGGATGGAACTGGACGGCATAGGTTTTTTCGCCGAAGATGCGGTAGGCCGCATTGACCACGCTTGCGGTGGAGGCCAGCACTGTGGAATTGTCCGGCAGAGCCGTGATCGTGTCGCCGTGCGACATCCACACGGGGCTCTTGGGCGGCACGCCGTCGAACAGCGGATCGCGCTGCTTCACTTCGAGTTCCGCACGGCCATATTCCCTGGAACCGGCGCTTGCGACGGCCCCGCCATAGTGGTGGGCCAGGTATTGGGCGCCGTAGCAGATGCCCAGCAGCGGCAGGCGGCCTTTGATGCCGCGCAGGTCCACCTGCGGGGCGTCGGGCGCCGTGACGGAGCAGGGGCTTCCGGAAAGGATCACGCCCTTGACCGTGTCGTCGATGGGGGGAATCTTGTTGAAGGGATGGATCTCGCAGTAGACGTTGAGTTCGCGGAGGCGGCGTCCGATGAGCTGGGTCACCTGGGAGCCGAAGTCGAGAATGAGGATCTTTTCAACCATAGTACAAAAATATACAAAAATTGCGAGATTATTTCTACTTTTGCGCCTTTCAGAGAATTCAAGCAGTATGCAAGCAATCAGAAACGTAGCGATCATCGCCCACGTGGACCACGGCAAGACGACCCTCGTGGACCGCATGATTTACCAGGCCAAGCTGACCCGCAAGGCGGAAGACCTCGGTGAATTGATTCTGGACAACAATGATCTGGAGCGGGAGCGGGGAATCACCATCCTGGCCAAGAATGTGTCTGTCCCCTATAAGGGCGTGAAAATCAATATTATCGACACTCCTGGCCACGCCGATTTCGGCGGTGAGGTGGAGCGCGTGCTCAATATGGCCGACGGCGTGCTGCTGCTGGTCGATGCCTTTGAAGGTACGATGCCGCAGACGCGTTTCGTGTTGCAGAAGGCGCTGGAAATGGGAAAGAAGCCCATCGTCGTGATCAATAAGGTGGATAAACTCAACTGCCGCCCCGACGAAGTGAACGAAGAGGTTTTCGACCTGATGTTCGCCTTGGGCGCCACGGAAGACCAGCTCGATTTTACGACGGTTTACGGCAGTGCCAAGCAAGGTTGGATGTCGCTTGACTGGCGCAAACCGACGACCGACATCACGCCGCTGCTCGACACGATTATCGACGTGATTCCTGCCCCTCAGATTGTGGAAGGAACGCCGCAGATGCTTATCTCTTCGCTGGAGTATTCCCCGTATGTGGGCCGGATCGCAGTCGGCCGCATCACCCGCGGCAGCCTGCGTGCCAATATGCCGGTATCGCTATGCAAACGTTATGACATCGTCGAAAAGCAGAAGATCAAGGACCTGATGGTCTTTGAAGGCCTGGAAAAGAAGCGGGTGGACGAAGTCCAGTGCGGCGACATCTGCGCTGTGGTGGGCATCGACGGTTTCGAGATCGGCGATACCATCGCCGACCTTGAGAATCCCGAAGCCCTTCCTCCCATCGCCGTCGATGAACCGACGATGAGCATGGTGTTCACGATCAACGATTCCCCGTTCTTCGGCCGGGAAGGCAAATTCGTGACCTCCCGCCACATCAAGGAGCGGCTGGAACGCGAACTGGAAAAGAACCTGGCCCTGCGCGTCAAGCCGGGCGTCAATGCCGACTCCTTCGTAGTCTATGGCCGCGGCGTGCTGCATCTCTCGATCCTGATCGAGACGATGCGCCGGGAGGGTTTCGAACTGCAGGTGGGCCAGCCCCGTGTGCTTGACAAAACGATCAACGGCAAGCGTTGCGAACCGATTGAATACCTGACCATCGACGTGCCGGAAGAATTCGTCGGCCGCGCCATCGAGATGACGACGCGCCGCAAGGGGGCCCTTATCCACATGGAAACCCGTGGCGACCGCACCCACCTCGATTTCGAGATTCCCGCCCGTGGCCTGATGGGACTCCGCAGCAACCTGCTGACAGCGACGCAGGGCGAAGCCGTCGTGGCGCATCGTTTCAAGGACTATGAGCCTTACAAAGGTGAGATTGAAAAGCGGACGAACGGTTCCCTTGTCGCCCATGAGACCGGCCTGGCTGTCGCTTACGCCATGGACAAGCTGCAGGACCGTGGCCGCTATTTCATCGATCCTGGCGAGGAAGTCTATGCCGGGCAGGTGGTCGGTGAGCACATCCGCGATTTCGACCTTGTCATCAATATCTGCAAGACCAAGAAACTGACGAACGTCCGTGCGGCCGGCACCGATGAGAAAGTGATGCTGCCGCCGCCGATCCGTTTCAGCCTGGAGGAAGCACTGGAGTACATCCAGGAAGACGAACTGGTGGAAGTCACGCCCAAATCGATGCGGATGCGCAAGATCATTCTCGATGAAACCGCACGAAAAAGAGCGGAAAGGAATTGATTATTAAAATAAATTGCTATATTTGCAGCCCCAATTTTTCCGCCATGGACAGATTGAATCAAGATATCCTCATTCCGATCAAGGGCTTGCCCTTCGGCGAAAGTTCATTCCGGTTTGAAATTGGGGAACCGTTCTTTCAAGCATTCGACAACACCCAGATCAAGGACGCCGACTGCAGTGTGCGTGTCAGCGTGATCCGGCATCAGACGCTCCTCGACGTCGTTTGCGAAATCACCGGTTTCGTCATCGTCGAGTGCGACCGCTGCCTCGACGATCTGACCTTGAAGGTGGACATCGCCCCGCGGCTCACGGTCGGCTTCGGCAGTGTCGAAGTGGACGAGGAAGGCGCGGAAGACGAAGACGTGGTGGTGGTTGACCACTCCCAGCGGGAACTCAGCCTCAATCAGTTCATCTACGACTATGTCTGCCTGAGCCTGCCGCTGGTGAAGGTGCATCCCGAAGGGAAATGCAATCCCGAGATGCTCCGCTACCTGAGCGAATCCGAAGGTTCGGATACGGGCTCCGAGGGGGAGACAACCCGTCCGTTCGAAGGCTTGAAAGATTTATTGGGAAACAAAAACAATTAAAATAGAAGGAAAAAATGGCACATCCGAAACACAAGATCTCCAAGCAGCGCCGTGATAAGAGAAGGACCCACGATAAAGCCGTCGTCCCTCAGCTCACCACCTGCCCGAACTGCGGTGCTACCGTCATGTATCACCACGTTTGCCCTGAATGCGGTTTCTACCGCGGCCGTCAGATCATCAACAAAACCGTTGCGTAAATCTGATTGAAAGGTAAAAAAATGCCGGGCTGCCCCCGGCATTTTTTCGGCCCTGTAGTTCAACGGATAGAATGGAGGTTTCCTAAACCTTAGATGGCGGTTCGATTCCGCCCGGGGCTACGACAGAAGCCAGGCTTTTCAGCCTGGCTTCTGTCGTAGCCCGGAGACAATTCCGTCCATAATATCGGGCAATTTTATGGACAGAACCATTTATCAACCTTTCTTATTCCGCTCCAGCCACTGCTGCGGGGTGCAGCCTTCGACGTTTTTGAAGTTGCGGTAAAAGGTCGATTCGTTGGCGAAGCCGACAGCTTCCGATACTTCGTCCAACCTTAACCCCGGCTCCCGCAAGAGCATTCCCTGAGCCGCACGGATGCGGTAACCGTTCACAAACTCCACAAAGCTGCAACCCGCCCCGGCACTGATGCAGGATGAAATGTATTTGGTGTTGGTCCTCATGCGGGACGCTACATCGGCGAGGGAGAGCCCCGGCTGCTTGAAGAGTTCCTCTTTTTCCATCACCGCGCAGAGTTTACGATAGAGCAGATGCGCTCGCTCCGAAGACTCCGGAGTTTCCGTGACCGGCGGCTCTGCGGCCTTCTCATCCTCCTGGCGGTCATCCTTCCGCCGCCGGTGCAGCAGGAAAAAGCCAGTTGCGGCAAGCAGGACGAACAGCACAGGCGCCCAGATCCACCGTGCGATGCCGTTGCCAGAGACCGCATCTTCCTCCTCGAAGGGACTGAACGCAAACACGGCTGCCGAAGGGTTGTAATTGCCTGTCAGATGGCTGTTGGAGGGGATGCCGCCTGCTATCACCAGCCGCCCGTCCGGCAGTATTGCGCATGCACCATGGTAGAAATCCCGGTCCGGTTTGGTGCAGTACACTTTGATGGCTGCCGCTCCGCCACTGAATAAAGGTCGGTAGTCCACAGATAGCAGATACACTCGACGATCCTCATCCACTCCGACCATCAGCCCCGAGCCCCGCTTGCTGTCCGTATAGAGGACCGTGAACCACTGGATGGTTCCCCAAGGCCCTTCCTTCGGAATCTGGTAATCTGTATCGACTTTGGAAAAGTCGCCTTCGCAGAAACGCAGGATGGCAATTTTCCCTTCCTGATTGGTGCCCCGGAACAAATACGACACCTCCCCTGTGACAGGGTCATTCGCCCGCATCTCGTCCGGGCGTATCGTCTGTTGATGGTCCATCCAGGGAATCCACTCATTCAGCAATTCGCTGGTATAAGGTTCACCGTGGAGACGGTCGATGACGGGAAGAATCCTTTCCCCGTGCTCGTCCTGAGAGCCGAAAACGACCGCATCGTCCTTCCCGAACGGGAAAATGAAAGGAGCGACGCGGTTCTGAGCGCTCGCCTGCACACTTTCAAAGGGATGCTCGCCGTCCGAAAGCCCCAGCGCATCGCCGGCATACCAGTTGCCCGACACCAGGATTTTCCCGGAAGGCAGGAGCGCTGCCGAGCAGAGGGTCCGCTTGATGTCGAGGATAGGGAATGACGTGAATCTGTGATCCGCAGGATCGTAGCGCTCCACGCCGAAGCTCTGGCCCACGCCGAAATCCTCGCTGCACCCGCCCCCGATGAGGTAATCCCCGTCGGCGAGCCTGAGCGAAAAGCCGAAGTCGTGCGGATAGTGGGTTTTGACGGTATGCCAGGCTCCGTCCTGGAAATACTCGGCCGTGGCCGTCCGCACAAAGCCTTCCGTGTGACCGCCGACCGCCATCAGTTCTCCATTTGCCACAAACAGCTGATGCCCGGCCCGGGGGATGTTCAAGTCCGGGAGCCGCTCACACTTCATAGGGATGAAGCGCACCCGGGTGGAATCCTTCTGCGCCGCCCGGCAAGGCTCCGCCCTGCACAGCAGCAGCACCGGCAGCAGCAACACGCTTATTTTGAAGATTCTCGACATATCAATACAAAGATACGGCTTTCCCCAGCACATCCGCTTACGCTTCTGGAAAATCTTACTTGCAATTCCCGGAAATTGCGAGCAGGAGCCCTCATTTTTTTCCAGAATTCGGATAAATCCTCCCGCTGGGAGACATTACTTTTGTGATTATGGAAACAAAATACAAAGAACTCTACAAAGCCCCCTCGACGATGGTCTTCGAGGTCAGGCAGGAAGGCGTGATATGCGCCTCCGGAGAAAACACAGAATGGGGCGGAGCCTATGATGACTAAAAATCGGAAATCATGAAGAAGACATTGCATTTCATACTGGCAGGAGCACTGCTGCTAAGCGCCGTCTCCTGCAACAACGAGTTGGAGCCCGGGCAGGAAACGGTCAGCCCGGCCGGCCCGGTGATCCTGACCGCCACCATAGTTGACGAAACCACGAAAGCCACCGTGTCCGAGCGTGACGGCAGTTTCGCCTTCTCGGCCCTCGACGCCATCCGGGTATTTGACGGCACTGCCACATACAGCGGCACAACTACGCTGGGAGGAGTCTCTGCCGAATTCACGATGGAAGATGGATTCAATGCTTCAGGCGCTGGTCTTGCTGCCTTCCCCTCAGCGTTGGTTTCAGCCATCCCTTCCGCCTCGTCCGTGACCTTCAACCTTCCATCGTCCTACTCCTATGCCGATGTCGGCGGCGCCGATGCGGACGCCGCAAAAACGCCGGTCCTGATGGTCGCCGCCAAAGAGGCCGGCAGCACAAGCCTCTCCTTCAAGCAGGTGGCCTCGCTGGTACGCTTCCGCGTGACCAACTGTCAGGCAGGCGTACTTCACTTCACCTTCACCTCAGATGTCACCGGCACCGCTGAATTGACGAGTGTAGTCCCCGGCACGACCGAAATCACCGCTGCTAACCTCTCCGGTACAAAGAGTATGACCATTGCCGTTACCGGCGTGCCCGCCGTGGCTGGCGGCGGCTTTATCTACATCACCCTGCCGGTTCCTGTGGGAACGGACCCGATGAATGTGCAGGTGGTCAATCGTGGAGCCACCTCCGTATCTTCGGCTATTCTTTCCGGGACAGCCGTCAGCCTTGAGCGTGCCGGCGGCCGCAAACGGGGAGTCACCCTGGGCACTCCCATTACGCCGGAATTCAGCATATCCGCCACAAAGAAAGTATCCTTCGCGCCCGGCAACCTGCAAGCCACCTACGATGCTTCTGCCGAGACTTGGACCTGGGGCTTTGCAGCCAACCAGTATGACCGCATCGGCAACGCTCCTGGCAACACGACGATTACGACCGAAGTAAAAGAGAGTACCGAGCCTTATGCCAAACTGTCCGAAAGTGGTACGGTGGACCTTTTTGACTGGAGTACTGCATACACCTATTATGGTATCTCTACCTCCAATGACGGTGCTTACACGAATGTTTCCACAGCTGTATTCGTGGATTGGGGCGGTTTGGCCATCGACGGCTATGCAGCTGACTACTGGCGCACGCTTTCATGGGCTGAGTTGGATTACATGCTGCACACCCGCAAAACTTCTTCAATCGGGAGTACTGAAAACGCGCGTTTTCTTAAAGTATCTTCTGTAGTAGGCATGAAAGGTCTGATCATATTTCCGGACAATTTCGAATGGGACGAGAGCACGATGGGAACAGCCCCAGACTGTAATAACTCAGGAGGCGCGGGTAACGGATCTTTCTCCTCTTCCCAATGGGCAGCAATGGAAGCCGCTGGAGCGGTTTTTCTTCCCAGCACAGGTTACCGTAAAAGAGCTAATTATGTGGATACGTCTGATTCTTCTTATTCTTACGGGTGTTATTGGACCAATGACGTCCACGTCAGCGTCGGTCCAGGCTTCTTATGGATAACATATGATTCCCGGTACGGCTCGGTCGGCCGGGAATACCGATATGGAGATAAATCTGGTATTGCTGTCCGGCTTGCACATGATTTATAATCAGCAGGCCGACGAAACGCTATGCATCCCGCCACCCCTCCGGGCCCGTGGCGGGATGACTGTGTTGTGAAAGAATTGCAGATCTGCGGGCTTTTCGTTACCATCAAAAGTATTATCGCCAAACTGGCGCACCGGTGGTCATCGTATTGTATTGATAATCAGCGATAGAGTTCTTGAAGCTATGCTCCATAGGCCGATTTCGGGGTTTAGCGCACAGATACCTTCCTCCTAACTACGCAGAAAGCGTATCGTCTTGCGCCTGTTTGGCGAAAGGGATTGCCCGGCACGCTTACACGCCGTGTCCAATCCGTCTTTCTGTTCTGACGGGGACAGATAGACTATAGCAACACGTTCATGGTCAGCATGTTATGTTGATGCTTTTGGGCTGTATCGGAATGCGGTGGACCGAACGACACAAAATAGCACACGGAATCCCTGCCGCGACAGGACTCCATAGCGTATGAGCGTCCTGTCGTGACCCAGATACGGCAAACCCGGCTGGAAAGACGGGCTCTTGGGCAGTGGCTGTATGCCCGCTTTTGAATCATATTTTGCCTTACGTCCGGTTCGGATGGTATTTCAGGATGGTTTCCTGCCACTTGCGGGTATCGACGTGGGTGTAGATTTCGGTGGTGAGGATGCTTTCGTGGCCGAGCATCTGCTGGACGACGCGCAAGTCGGCGCCGTTTTCGACCAGGTGGGTGGCGAAACTGTGGCGGAAGGTGTGCGGGGAGACGTTCTTCTGGATGCCGGCTGCCGCCGTCTGTTCCTTGACGATGTGGAAAATCATCTCGCGGGTGAGTTTGCCGCCGCGGCGGTTGAGGAAGAGGATGTCTTCCGCGGCTTTTTGAACCGGCCCCGCGGCGCGGATTTCCCGGTACAGCCGGATGGCCTTGATGGCGGGTTCTCCGATGGGAACGAGCCGCTGTTTGCTTCCTTTGCCGAAGACGCGGATGAACTGTTCGTCCAGGAACAGGTCGGAAATCTTCAGGTTCACCAGCTCGCTGACGCGCAGGCCGCAGGAATAGAGCACTTCCAGGATGCAGCGGTTGCGGTGTCCTTCGGGCTGGGACAAGTCCACCGACTCGAGGATTGCCAGCACTTCTTCCACACTGAGTACGGTCGGCAGGTAGGGATTGATCTTGGGTGTCGCCAATTTGTCACAGGGATTCTCACCCAACTTGCCTTCTGCATCCAGAAACCGGTAAAGCGCCTTGACGGAGCTGATGATGCGTGACTGCGAGCGTTTGGTGATGCCGGCTGAGACCTGGGCTTCCAGGAAACGGGAAATCTCGTCGATGGAGGCGTTTTCCGGTGCGATACCGTCCGCGCGCAGCAAGTCGAAATACTTCCGGACATCCCCCGTGTAGGCCGCGATGGTATGGGGCGACATCGAGCGCTCGAGCTTCAGGTGGTCCCGGAAGTCGAGCAGGGTGGTTTCATAAATGTCAGCGTGATTGCGCATGGTAGCGGCAATAGGGGGCAATGCCGCATTCCCCGCATTTGGGCGACCGGGCCGTGCAGACGTACCGGCCGTGGAGGATGAGCCAGTGGTGGGACCTTGCCCGGAATTCTTCGGGAATCCCGGCCTCCAGGTCGCATTCTACGGCGTAGGGTGTTTTCCCGTCGGAAAGGCCCAGCCGGTGCGCCACGCGGAAAACATGGGTATCCACGGCGATGACAGGCTCGTCGTAGAGCACGGAAGTTACCACATTGGCGGTCTTGCGCCCTACGCCGGGCAGGGTCATCAAAGCATCGATTTCACGCGGGATCTCCCCGCCATAGTCCTTCATTACCTTTTGCGCCATGGCAACCAGGTGGGCGGCTTTGCTGTTGGGGTAGGAGATCGACTTGATGAGCGGCAGGACTTCGTCCGCCGTGGCTGCGGCCAGCGAAGCGACATCGGGGTAGCGCTCGTAAAACGCGGGTGTCGTCATGTTGACCCGCTTGTCGGTGCACTGGGCCGAGAGAATGACGGCTACAATCAACTGGTAGGGCGAAAGGAAATTCAATTCGCTCTTGGGCAGCGGCCGGTTGGCCTCGAACCAGGTGAGGATCGGGGCGAACTGCGGCTTAAACCGGGGCTGGGACTTCTTCACGGCAGATTCCGTTTTCGAGGGTGATGACACGGGCCGGATAGGCGCGGACAAGCGCCAGGTTGTGGGTGACCATCAGGATGGCCGTACCGCGGCGGTTGATGTCGAAGAGCAGGCCCATGATGCTGCGGGCCGTTTCCTCGTCGAGGTTGCCGGTCGGCTCGTCGGCCAGGATGAGGGCGGGCTCGTTGAGGAGGGCACGGGCGATGGCGGCTCGCTGCTGCTCGCCGCCAGAAAGCTGGTGCGGCAGTTTGTGCGCCTTGTGCTGCAGTCCCACGGCTTCCAGTACGTGTTCGATGCGCTCGGCCATGGCGGCTTTGTCTTTCCAGCCCGTAGCCTGGAGCGCGAAGCGGAGATTGTCCTCCACGGAACGGTCCATCAGCAACTGGAAATCCTGGAAGACGATGCCCAGGGTGCGTCTGAGGTATGGTATTTGCTTTCTCTTCAGGTTTGTCAAGTCGAACGGGCCGACGGATCCCGCTCCGCCAAGGAGGGGATTCTCCCCGGTCAGAGCGCGGATGATGGAGGTTTTTCCGCTGCCGACCTTGCCTGTCAGGTAAACGAATTCGCCGGGCAGGATGGTCAGGTCGAGGTTCTCCACCACGACGATTTCCCCGTTGGAGATGTCGGCGGCCCGAAACTGGACGACTGGCGTTGCATCAGTGCTCATAAGGAATGCTTTGATGCACAAATTTAACTTTTTTTGACTATTTTCGCATCATAGAACGATGAAAAGCGTGACCCAATACCTCAGAAACGGCGCAGTGGCCCTGCTGCTGCTCCTGGCGGTGCCGCCCTTGTGGGGCCAGGTCAAGGACCGGCAGCATTCCGACCGCCTCGAATCGGCCCGCAAACTCTACTACAGCGGGTCTTACTATGCCGCGGAAAAGGCGTTCACGGAGCTGGGGAAAGAATCCTTGCGCACCCTGGACAAATCGGAGATCGAGGCCTACAAGGTGATGTGTGCCATCGCCCTTGACAAAGTCAACGCGGAGGGCCTCGTCAACACCTTCTGCAGCAAATATCCCAACGCCCCGCAACAGTCGATGGTCAAGGAAGCGCTGGCTTCCCGCTATTTCGATACGGGCCGCTATGTCGAGGCACTGGCCATCTACAATACCATCGAACGCAACCACCTTTACAAGTCACAGCGGACAAGCTACACCTTCAAGAAAGCGTACAGCAATCTCCGCACGGGCGGTTACGAGCGGGCCGAAGAAGGTTTCTCAGAAGTTTTGGCTGCGCCTCACTCCCAGTTTACCTTGCCGGCCACTTATTATAAAGGCTATGTCCATTACATCCGCCAGCAGTTCACCGAGGCCGTGCCGCTTTTCGAGCAGGTGGGGCCGGGCAACCAGTTCTCCCAGATGGCCGATTATTTCGCCGTGGAGAGCAAACTGATGCTGAAGGATTACGACTATGTGATCCGCAAAGGTGTGCCGCTTTACGCGCAGCTGGACAATGAGATGCAGAGCAGCCTGGCCCGCATCCTTTCGGAAGCCTATTACGAAAAAGGCGACCAGGTGTCCGCCCGCAAGTACATGGACATCTACGCCCAGAGCGGGGCGGAACTCAGCCGGAAAGACCATTATTTCTCCGGCATCGTGTCCTACAGCCTCAAGTCCTGGCCGGCCGCCATCGAGTCGTTTTCCCATGTGCTGGGCAAGGAGGACGAACTCGGCCAGAATGCCTGGTATTACACTGCCAACAGCTATTTGGAAATCAAGAACAAGATTGCGGCCCTGGACGCCTTCAAGGCAGCTTCCGAATGCGATTTCGACCCCGTGATCCAGGAAGACGCCCTGTTCAATTTCGCCAAGCTCTCGTTTGACGTCAATTCGGACATCTCCCAGTTCCGCCGCTATATGGAAGCCTATCCGGAAAGCGGGAAAGGTGACATCATCCATAACTATATGGCTACGTCGTTCCTTCTCTCGAAAGATTATGCGTCTGCCGTCGATGCGTTGAGCGCCATCAGGCAGCATACCGACGAGTCATCGGCCAACCTGCAGAAAGCCGCCTTCTTCCGGGCCCTGCAACTCATCGAAGGGCGTGGTTACCGCGCGGCTGAACCGCTGCTCGAGACGGCTGTGGAAACCGGCGAGAACGAGAAACTGCGCAACCTGGCCCGCTTCTGGCAGGCAGAGTGCTGCTACCGCGACGAGCGTTATTCCGAAGCGATTTCCATTCTGGGCAACCTGCTGCTCGACGAAGATTTCCGCAGCACCTCGGACTATCCGCAAGCGCTTTACAATCAGGCCTACAATTACCTGAAGAGCGGCAATTTTGTGTATGCCGAGAACAATTTCCGCAATTTCCTCAATGTCTCCGGCGAATATGCCCAGTACGAGCGTGATGCGCAGACGCGCCTGGGTGATGCGTGCTTCATGCAGGGTAAGTATGCCGAAGCGGCGGCCGTTTATGAGCGCGTCTGGCAGGCCGATCCCGCTTCACAGGACCTTTATCCGGTGTTGCAGGCGGCTGTGGCTTATGGCCTGATGGGGAATGATTCCCAGAAGATCGAATTGCTCCGGGATGTGACGCGGATCCACCGCACGGCGCCGATGTATCCGCAGGCGCTCTTCGAATTGGGCAGGACTTACGTCCAGTCGGGGAAAGACGAGAATGCTTCGGAGTGCTTCTTCACCCTGCTCGGGATGAAGGGCAACGAATATTATACGAAGGCTCTGCTGGAACTGGCGCTCATCAATGCCAACAACCGTAAGTACGACAAAGCCATCGAGTACTACAAGACGGTTGTTGCCGCGGCACCTTCCTCCGGGGATGCGGACGATGCACTGGCCGGCCTGGAAAGTATCTACCAGTTGCGCAACCGCCCGGAAGAATACCTGACCTACCTGGAAGAGATCGGCCGTTCCGACATCAAGAGTCCGGAGGAACGCGAGCAGATGCTCTACCGAGCGGCGGAACAGATGTTCCTCTCTGAACGCTATACGGCCGCCATCGCGGCGTTGCAGCGTTTCCTGGCGCAGTATCCTACCGGCGGTCGGACTGCGCAGGCGACCTTCTATCTGGCTGAGAGCCTGCGGGCGACGGGCCGTTTGGAATCGGCTGCCGACAATTTCCAGAAAGTGATGAAGATGGGCCCTTCCAGTTGCCAGGAAGATGCCATCAAGGCCTACGCCGCCATCAACTATGACCTGCAGCATTACCAGAAAGCTGCCGAAGCCTATCAGCAGCTTATCGGACAGACGCGGGACGACAATGTCCGCCGGGATGCTTACAATGGCCTGATGCGCGCCTCCTTCGGCGCCAAGGACTATGAAGAGGTGATCCGCAGTGCCCAAGTCGTGGGGACGCGCGAAGCACGCTTCCTGATGGCTAAGGCTTATCGGACAACGGGCGAGCGGGACAATGCCCGCCGTCTCTTCACCGAGCTTGCTTCCGACCGTGCCGATGCGTATGGAGCGGAAAGCGCCTACACCTTGATCCAGGAGGCGTATGACCGGGGCGATTTCGCCGAAGTGGAACGTCAGGTCTTTGCCTTCTCCGATGCGGGTTCCAGCCAGGTGTACTGGCTGGCCAAGAGTTTCATTGTCCTGGGCGATGCGTATGCCGACCGGGGCGACCTGACCCAGGCGGAAGCGACATTCAACAGTATTTTGGACGGCTATCAGCCTACCCGGGAGGATGACGACGTACTCGGGCAGGTACGGAGCCGGCTGGACATGCTTAAAACGTTGAAGCGATGAAAAGATTCGGACTGATCCTTTGCCTGCTGGCCGGTGCCGTGACGCTCCGGGCCCAGGTGGCTACAGTGGAAGTTAGCCGTCCTTACGACGTCAATCTCGACGGGATCCGCAAGCCGGCCATCCCTGTCTCGGTGGACGATTCCCTGCACCGCTTCGACGTACACTTCGATTATTCCATCTTCAACCGCCCGTATGGCGATCTCTACGATTTCACCCCGTACGAGACGGTGCAGCTTGCGACGGTCGGCGCCAACCGCACTCCGTTCGTATTCACGCGTCTGGGAACCCAGTATGCCCCCCTGGACAAGGGGTGGATGCCGGCCGGGGAGATCTATATCCAATCCAAGCCGAAAAACGGCTTCTGCTCCGGCCTGTACGGCCGTCACAACTCGTTCTTCGGGGACTTGGGACGTGGCTTCAATACGTTCCCGGTCTTGAAAACGTCCCGGCAGGAAAATACGGTGGGCGGCGACCTTACGTATGACTGGGCCACGGGGGAACTGATGCTGGACATCAAATACGATTTCGACCGGTACAACTATACGGCCGATCCGAATGGCGCAGAATCAGTGGCCGCCTGGGCAGACGGGTATTTCCCGACGGCCAACCATAAGAACAACAGCCTGACCGCCGCTTTTAACCTGAACTCAGCCCAGAAAGAGGAGAATACCGTCTATTACGACGTGACGCTTTCGTACCGCAGGACTGGCAAGGAGTTCGCCCTGGACGAAGGCATCCTGGCAGGCCGAGATACGTTGTCGGAGGGTTTCCTCACGGTCAACGGCTATGTGGGTGCTTCGTTTGACATCCACCGGATCTATGTGGATATGAACATCGAGTATGCATCCTATGCCGGCATCCACGACTTCAGCATCGGCATCGTCGAGTTCTCTCCGATCTACCAGTACCAGCGGAAACGGCTGAATGCACGGCTTGGCGTGAAATTCGGGACCCGTTACGGCATGCTCGGTTCGATTCCTGAACCCGGCCTGGACCTGCGGCCCCGCAGCAGCATCTTCCCGGATGTGGATATTCGCTACACACTGGTTGACAAGGCCCTGTGGGCCCATGCCGTCGTGACTGGCGGCAACGACCTGAACCCTTATTCCCGGATGATTGATGATTGCCCGATTGTCCTTCCCACCAGCGAGATGGATTTCGGTTCCCGCCCGTTGGACGCGACCCTTTCGTTGGAAGGGGTGATCGGCGGCCGCCTCGGTATCAATCTGGAGGGCAACTACAAGCTATACAACAACAAGATGATCTTCATTCCGGTAATCGACGGTACGGCACTGCGGCAGATGACGGCTTCTTACCGGGATGTCAGCCAGTTCTCGGCGCAGGCTGAGGTGTTCTGGCGTTCGCAGGAACTGGCGCTTGGAGGCCGCTTGCGTTATGCCCGTTATACCGACCGCGGCGATAAGAGCATCGTGACCGAAATGCCGGCCTGGACCGGCTATGCCTTTGTCCGTTACAATTTCCGGGAACGGCTCATCGCGCAGATCGAGTGCAATTACCGCAGCAAGACCAGCGGCGCGATGTTCAACCAGGTCCAGTATAACTCCGAGTTGCCCCATGTGATGTACGAGGCGCCCGCTCTGTACGCAGTGCCGGCTATCGTGGATGTGGATTTGAATCTCAACTATCTGATCAATAAGCATTTTTCGGTCTTTGCCAAGGTGGGGAACCTGCTGAACCACAAGAATCAGTACATGCCGCTCTACCTGGAGCCGGGCATCAATTTCGGCGGCGGCATCTGCCTGAATTTCTAGCGGCTCTTTAATTTGAAAAAACAGCGGAAATCATAGGATTTTCCGCTGTTTTTCGTTATCTTTGTTCGTTTATAAGAAGAAAGATTTTCATGGAAGAAAAAGAAAGAAACGAAAGCTATTCGGCCGACAGTATCCAGGTTCTGGAAGGACTCGAAGCGGTGCGCAAACGCCCCTCCATGTATATTGGCGATATCAGCTCCCGCGGTCTGCACCACCTGGTTTATGAGGTTGTGGACAATTCGATCGATGAGGCGCTCGCCGGCTATTGCGACAATATCGTCGTGACTATCAATCCCGACAATTCCATAACAGTTTCTGACAACGGCCGCGGAATCCCCACCGGCATGCACGAGAAGGAAAAGCGCAGCGCCCTGGAAGTGGTGCTTACCGTGCTGCACGCGGGCGGTAAATTCAGCAAGGACAGCTACAAGGTTTCCGGTGGTCTGCACGGTGTCGGCGTTTCCTGTGTGAACGCCCTTTCCTCCCATCTGACCGCCGAGATCCACCGCGAAGGCAAGATCTTCAAACAGGAGTATTCCCAGGGCAAGCCGCTCTACGATGTGAAGGTCGTGGGCGAGGCCACGGATACGGGTACCATCATCTCGTTCAAGCCCGACAAGGATATCTTCACGGTCCTGGTCTATGACTATGATATCCTCGCCGGCCGTCTGCGTGAGCTGGCCTACCTGAACAAAGGCGTCCGCCTCACGCTCCGCGACCTTCGTCCGCGCGAGAAAGAAATGGATGAGAACGGCAATCTCGTGGAACCCGAGCCGAAGGAGGAAGTATTCTACTCCGAGCACGGTCTGGTTGAGTTCGTACAGTATCTCGACGGTGTGCGCGAAAAACTCACCGAGAAACCGATCTACCTGGAGACCGACAAGGTCATTCCCATCGAGATCGCGATGCAGTACAACACCGGTTTCAGCGAAAACGTCCATTCCTACGTCAACAATATCAATACGATCGAAGGCGGTACGCACCTGAGCGGTTTCCGCCGCGGCCTGACCACGACGCTCAAGAGCTACGCCGACAAGAACGGCCTGCTCTCCAAACTCAAGTTCGACCTCGACCCGTCCGACTTCCGCGAAGGCCTGACGGCTGTCATTTCGGTCAAAGTGGCTGAGCCGCAGTTCGAAGGGCAGACCAAGACCAAGCTGGGCAACAGCGAGGTGATGGCGGCTGTGTCGCAGGCCGTGAGCGCGGCGCTCGACCAGTATCTCGAAGAGAATCCGAAAGATGCCCGCGCCATTGTCGACAAGGTGGTGCTGGCCGCTACGGCCCGGCACGCGGCCCGCAAAGCCCGCGAACTTGTGCAGCGCAAGACCGTGATGTCAGGTTCGGGCCTGCCGGGCAAACTGGCAGACTGCTCGGACCGCGATCCGGCCAACTGCGAGCTCTTCCTCGTTGAGGGTGACTCCGCAGGCGGAACGGCCAAGCAGGGCCGCAACCGTCAGTTCCAGGCCATCCTGCCGCTCCGCGGCAAGATCCTCAATGTGGAGAAAGCCATGGAGCACCGGGCCTTCGAAAGCGAATCCATCCGCAATATCTATACGGCCCTGGGTGTCTCCGTCGGCACGGAAGAAGATCCCAAGGCGCTCAATATGTCCAAGTTACGTTACCACAAGGTCATCATCATGACCGATGCCGATGTCGACGGTTCGCACATCGCCACGTTGATCCTGACCTTTTTCTTCCGCTACATGCCCGACCTGATCCGCAGCGGTTATGTGTATATCGCTACGCCGCCGCTTTACCGCGTGAAGAAGGGCAATGTCGAGGAATACTGCTGGACCGACGAAGAACGCTCTGCTGCCATCGAGCGCATCGGCAAGGGCAAGGACACCGGACTGCTGGTCTCGCGATACAAAGGTCTTGGTGAGATGGATGCCGAGCAGCTCTGGGCCACGACCATGGACCCAGAGAAGCGCATCCTTCGTCAGGTCCACATCGAAAACGCTGCCGAAGCCGACCGCATCTTCTCGATGCTGATGGGCGATGACGTTCCGCCCCGCCGCGAGTTCATCGAGCAGAACGCCAAATACGCTAACATCGACGCATAATTCAATAGATTTATTTTAATGAAAAACCAACCGGCTTCTTTTCAAGACCGTCTGCGCCCACGCAGCCGTGAGTGGGAGGGGCCCAAAGCGCAGCTTTGGGAGGGATAGGACCCGAAGGGTCCGTAGTCTTGAAAAGAAGCCGGTTGGTTTTAAAAACGATCATCATGGATATTTTTGAAAGAATCGAAAGAGATTCGGGCGGCCCGCTGGGCCAGTACCGCGACAAGGCCTTCGGGTATTACATGTTCCCCAAACTGGAAGGCGAACTCGGACCCCACATGCGTTTTCAGGGACAGGAAGTGCTTTGCTGGAGCTTGAACAACTACCTCGGCCTGGCCAACCATCCGGCAATCCGCAAGGTGGACGGCGAGGCTGCGGCCCGCTGGGGCCTGGCCTATCCGATGGGTTCCCGCATGCTGACAGGCCATACCTCGCTGCATGAACGTATGGAGAAGGAATTGGCTGAATTCGAGAAGAAAGAGGACGCGTTCCTCTTCAACTTCGGCTATCAGGGCATCGTTTCGACCATCGACGCGCTGGTAGGACGTCATGACGTGATTGTCTATGACAACGAGTGCCATGCCTGCCTGCTCGACGGTATCCGCCTGCATATCGGCAGCAAATACAAATACCGTCACAACAACATCAAGCATTGCGAGACGATTCTGGCACGCGCCTGCAAAGAGGCCGAAGCACAGGACGGCGGTGTGCTGCTGATTACCGAAGGTGTTTATGGCATGACGGGTGCCCTGGGTATCCTGGACCAGATTGCGGCGTTGAAGAAGAAATACAAGTTCCGCATCCTGATCGATGATGCGCACGGATTCGGTGTGATGGGTCCCCACGGCCGCGGTACGTCGGAACATTTCGGTGTGATGGACGATATCGACCTGTACATCGGCGCCTATGCCAAGAGTATGGCCATCATCGGCGGCTTCGTGGCCGGTCCGCACTATGTCATCGACTACCTGCGCTACAATCTCCGTTCCCAGATCTATGCCAAGGCGCTCCCGATGCCCATCGTGGAAGGCTGTCTCAAGCGCCTGGAAATCATCCGTGGTCCTGAAGGCGATGAACTTCGCGCCAAACTCTGGACGGTGACCCGTGCCTTGCAGGAGGGTCTCCGTAAACGTGGCTTCGACATCGGCGTAGCGGAGGCTTGTGTGACGCCTGTCTTCATGAAGGGCAACATGGCCCAGGCGACCAATATCCTGATCGATCTGCGTTCGAATTACCACATCTTCTGCTCCGTGGTCACTTACCCCGTCGTGCCCGAGGGCATCCTGATGTACCGCATCATCCCCACGGCGGCCCATACTCTCGAAGACGTGGAGTACACGCTCAACGCCTTCGCCGAAATCCGGGAGAAACTCGAGAAGGGTGTGTACGATTCCGATGTGATTCTGAATATGAGTGTTCAGTAATCTGCCTTTCGGCCTGTAAAAGAGAAAACCTCGGGATCAATACCCGAGGTTTTCTTCGTTCAGGATGCGGCTGAAATACCAGAGGTGGAGCCGCAGCGCGTAATCCCAATAGCGCCAGGAATGGGTGCCGGGGGAGTACACTTCGATGTACGGAACCCCGGCCTCTTTGCATTTTTCGCAGAAACTGCGGGACGCGCCATACAGACTGTCGCTGTAGCCGCAGGTAATCAGCATCAGTTTGTCAGTGCCTTTGGCCCGGTCGATCCGGTTGATGGCCGATTCCTCTGCATGCCGGCGACTCTCCGGGTAGGGACCCAGCAGGTCTGACAGGCCGAGACGTCCATTCTCGTAATTCAGGTCGAGGACACCGCTCATCGAACCGGCGGCCCGGAAACGCGACACATCGTCGAGGAAGAGGTTGATGGCACCATGCCCGCCCATGGAGAGGCCTGTGATAAATGTCATTTCCGGTTTGAGCCAGTATTTTTCCATCATCTTCGGATAGAGCTCCTGGTCGAAGAATGTGCGCCACTGCATCTTTTCCGGATCATTGGCGTTGACATACCAGCTGTCGTAGAAGCCGTCCGGGCAGATGATGATGAAACCCGTTGAGTCAGCAACCCGCTGGATGTCTGCTTTATTGGACCAGTCCCGGTAACAGCCCGACCAACCGTGCAGCAGGAATAGGGCCGGTACGGGATCGGGATCGCCACAGCACTCCACGCAGTATTCCGGTGCGTAGAAGGACTCGAATTGCTGCGGCACGAAGACCAGCACGGAATCGTTGCAGTGCAGGTTGGGGGATTCGATGACGACGAGGTCCTGGGCACCGGCGGCCAGCGCAAGGACCGTTCCCAGCAGGGTCAGGAGGATTTTTTTCATATTCCGGAGTTTTTGCGTAACTTTACTGATTGTCCGTCTGTACAAAGTTATGAAAAATTATCGGATCTATATCTGTTTTATTGTGTTGGCCGTGCTGATGCTGCTGCTGTATCCCCGGGAGGGGAAATTCCAGTATGAGTACCAGAAGGGCCGTCCGTGGGTTTATGAGACGCTGATTTCTCCGATCGATTTCCCGATTCTGAAAACGGAAGCGGAGATGCTGCAGGAGAAGGAAGAACGGGCGTCCGAGACCGTGCCGTATTTCAGTTATGATCCTTCCGTGGCTGCTCCGATCCTGGAACAGTTCGGCCACAAGGCTGTGGCTTTGCAACTGGATGAACAACTCACGCACGCGATGTATGCTCACCTGAGCGAGGCGTATGAACGGGGCATTGTCGCGGATTTCGGTTCCGGGATCTCTTCTGGCCAGGTAATCTTCATCAAGCGAGACAAGCGGGTTGTCGAGACTCCGGCCGACGATGTCTATGACCTGGCCCGCGTCCTGAATGTGCTGCGCTCCGACCTGGTGTTCGACTACCCGGACATGGATATCGATTCGATTTCCAATCAGTTGAATATCAAGTCGTTCATCGTCCCAAACCTGTTCTATGACGAGAATACGACGCAATTGGTCCACCGCGAGGCGGTCAATTATATTTCCCCTACGAAGGGCATGATCTATGCCGGGCAGCTCATTGTCTCGGAAGGGGAGATCGTAACGGGTGACATCTGCCAGATCCTGGATTCCTATAAAGCGGAATACAAAATGAGCTATGGGTATTCTGGCTCTCCGAATGCACTGCTTGCCAGCCATCTGCTCATTGTCCTGACGATCCTGGCCATTTTCTTCTTTGCAGTCCGTTTCATCAACCGCACGGTTTATGAGGATCTACGGAAATTGGTTTTCCTGATGTTGATGCTGCTCATCGCTTTTGCAGGTACGGCCATCCTGTTCCGCGTCGACCAGCACTTGCTGTATCTGTTCCCGTTTGCCGTCCTGGCGCTTTACATGAGTGCGTTCTTCCACGACAACCTTTCCTGGACGGTGTATGCCGTGTCGTTGATCCCGTTGCTGGTGATTCCGGAAAATGGCGTGGAACTTTATTTCATGAACCTGGTATCAGGCTCTGTAGCCCTCTTCGCTTACAGCCGCCTCAACCGGGGCTGGCTTCAGTTCCTGAATGTCATCTTTGTGTTCATAGCCCTTGTGCTGGTCTGCTTCGCCTTCAAGTTGGGAACCGGAGACTTGACCTACGCTTTCAAGTCGGTCAGTTTCCTGTATCTGGCCGTTCATGCCGTGCTGGTGATCGTACTGCTGCCGTTCGTCTTTTTGTTCGAGAAAATCTTCGGTTTTGTCTCCTATTCCCGCCTCTGGGATTTGTCGGATACCAACAACAAGTTGCTCAAGGACTTGCAGAAAAAGGCCCCAGGCACATTCCAGCATTCGCTGCAGGTGGCCAATCTGGCCGAACATGCCGCTGAACGGATTGGCGCCGATGCCATGCTGGTGCGTGTCGGTGCGCTGTACCATGACATCGGCAAGATGGAGAATCCGATGTGTTTCATCGAGAACCAGGCGGAAGGCGTGAATTACCACGCCGGCCTGACACCGGAAGAAAGTGCCCGTGCCATCATCAAGCACGTGGAAGACGGGCTAGCGCTGGCCAAGAAAAGCAAGTTGCCGGAAATAGTCACCGATTTCATTGTCTGCCATCACGGACGTTCCCTCACGCTCTATTTCTACAATGTCTATTGCAATGGCGGGGGCGATCCGGCCAACAAGGAGCCGTTTACCTATAAAGGAAAGTTGCCGCGCACGAAAGAGCAGGTCGTCGTCATGATGGCGGATGCGGTGGAGGCGGCATCCCGTTCCCTGAAAGACTACTCCGAAGCGAGTATTTCAGCGCTGGTTGAGAAGATCATGGCAAACCGTTTTGACGATTCGCAGTTGGCCGAGGCGGACATCTCGCTGCGCGACATCAACCTCGTGAAGGAGTCCTTCAAGCGTTACCTGATGCAGATTTACCACGCCCGGATCGCTTATCCGAAGCGTCAGCCAGTTTCCAAATAAGCAGCGCCACCAGCAGCACCAGAAAGACGATGCTGGCTGTACGGCCTGTTCGGTCTCCGTGACGGGCAAAGGCTGTAAGTTGGCTGTTGCCGTTGATGGTTCCCTTCAGCGTCGTTTCCACCCACCAGCCGGTCTTAGCCAGCACATCGCCCCGTTGGTTGATAAGGCCGGACGTGCCGGTATTGGCGGCCTGAACCACATCCCGTCGGTTTTCAATGGCCCGCAGGCGTGCATAGTTGAAGTGCTGCCGATAGCCGGGCGTATCGCCCCACCAGCCGTCGTTGGTCATTACGGCCAGGAAGGAGGCGCCTTTCTTCGTGGCCATGCGCGACCAGTCGCCATAAACGGATTCGTAGCAGATCATGGCGCCGAGCTTGCGTCCGTCGCTGCAGGGTATGGCATCCATTTCGTCCTGGGTGCCGTAACTGGAGTTCGATCCGCCGAATTTCGCCACGATAGGGCCGAGGAACTTGAAAACGTTCTCATACGGAATGATTTCCACGCCCGGTACCAGTTTCGATTTGACATAGGAGCCATACACCTGGTCTTTGTCCATCACCAAGGCCGTATTGTACACATCGAACCATTTGCCCGGCCCGTTGGGACGGGCACTGCGCGTAGGCTTGGTGCTGCATTCGAAATAACGGAAGGTGAGTGCGCCGAGCAACAGGTCAGTCTCGGGATGGGCGGAGAGGAAGGCGCGGTATCGCCGGTAGGAAGCGCTGGATTCCGGCTGGTCGATATCGAAGTCGAAGGTAAAGGTCTCGGGCGTGATGACGAAACGGGTCTGGGGGGTTACCTCGTGGGCCATCAGTTCGATGAGCCGTGCGTCGTACGCGCTTTGCGGCTTGACGCCGTATTTCTCGAACGGGTCGATATTGGGCTGGATGACGACCACTTCCATCGGGTCTTCGGACTCTTTGTACGTGGCATAGCGGATTTCAGATGCCAGCAGCGGGAGGAAAACCATGGCGGCGGCGCTCCAGCCCGTGATGCGGCGGGCCCGGCGGGCCGGGCTGGTGATGGCCAGGTACAGAAGGATGTTGCACAGCAGAATCCAGGCGGAGCCGCCGACGGCGCCGGTCCATTCGTACCATTGGACCATCTCGGGATTGGTCGCGAAGGAATTGCCCAGGCAGAGCCAGGGCCAGGAAAGCTCTATGTTGAAATAGACGTGCTCCCATGCAAGCCAGGTGATGGCAAAGAACAGCAGGGATAAGCCATCAGCCAGGGAAGGCCGTTTCTCCCGCTGGCGGATGATCCTTGCGGCCCAGCGGTAGATGGCGAAGACGGCGGCCATCTGGAGGGCGTTGAGCAGGATGGCGGCGATGGCGCCGGCGGCGGACACGAACCAGATCCAGAAGGTGGTGGCGATATTGAAGCCCAGGAATGCGACGTAATAGTACCAGAAAGCGTGGCGAACTTGGTTTTCGCGGAGCTGTCTGTCGAGTTGGAAAAGCGGGATGAAGGCAATCAGGGACAGGAATCCAAGGCGGGGAACGAGATAGGGGAGGCTCGCCAGCAGGATGAAACCGGCTACCAGCAACCACAGGTTTCCTTTCGCACGGGAAGAAGATGCTTTTTTCATTTCCGGACTAGTTTGAAGCATTCTGTTACAAAGATAGGTTTTTTGCGGGAATGTTCTTAAATTATGGTATCTTTGTCGCGTTTTGGGAGTCATGGTACTTAACTTTCTGAAAGCGATTCTGATCGGTCTGGCGGCTTCGATTCCGCTGGGCCCGCTGGGTATCATGTGCATCCAGAAGGCGCTCAGCAAGGGCCGCTGGGCTGGTTTTGCTGTCGGGCTCGGTTCGTCGATCGTGGACGTCTTCTACGCAGCCATCGCGTTGTTCTCGGTGTCGTTCATCAGTGATTTCCTGGACCGGAACCGGATCTGGGTGATGCTGGTGGGGGGCGTGATCATCCTGCTTATCGGCCTGCAGATTGCGATGAAGAACCCGATCAAGGATCTGCAGCAGTCGAAGACAACTCCGGTCAGCAGTTCGCGGCATGTCAAGGAAGTCCTTCGCGGTTTCCTGATGACGATTTCCAATCCGGGGGCGCTGGTGTTGATGCTGGGTCTCTTTGCGTTTTTCGGCCTGGACTTGGGTACGCATTATCGGGCTCCGGCCGTGCTGGTGGTGCTGGCAGGCATCTTTTTGGGAACAGCCAGCTGGTGGTTCCTTCTGGCAAGCGGCATCAGTCTCTTCCGCAAGCGTTTCCGCCTCCGTCAGATGTTGGTCATCAACCGCATCTCGGGCATCATCATCGCCCTCATCGGTCTGGCCTCCGTTGTCGAAAGTCTCGCCCAACTTATCTTCCACCAGCCGCTGTTCTCATGAGCTGTTCCGGCCGCCGTCATACCCGGCTCCGGTCGGACATCTCGTTCTCTTTCATCGGTCGCTCCGCTGCGAAGGGTATATGTTTGGAAAACCGTCGCGCTCCGCGCGACCCCTCCCACCGCTTCGCGGCGGGCCCCTCCCTCTAATAGCCGAGGGTGGCTAAGGTTTTCCAAACATATACCCTTCGCAGTTGCGCTTTCTGCCTGTGAGTATCTCCAGGCATAACATCTTTACTGCGGTTTCCCCAAGCGAAACATCTTTACTGCGGTTTTTGCCGCGACAGGATTGAGAGATGCGCCATAGTCCTGTCGCGGCAGGAAAAAAGGCCAAGCTGTTGAAAATGCGGACACGACAGGATCCAACGGCTTGCTACAATCCTGTCGCGGCAGAGTTTGCGGATGGCTGGAGGCTAACGGCATATTGGACAGCTATTTATGAAGAATCGCCCCAATGTCTCGCAACGGGGCGATTCTACAGTTTATGCTAATAATCAGTTCATTAGCCTACAGCGGTTCACGGAGGGGGAGGTTGGCTACATCCTGAATTGGGACTTCAGCCATTGGAGGGCTTGCTCCGTTTGCCAAGGGTAGAGCCAGTGGCCGGTGTCGCGGGCGACTTTCAGGGTCTTGGGAGCGGTGATGACGTTGTAGGCGGAGAAGGTGGAGGAAGGACAGCAGACGATGTCGTTGAAGCCCCAGGCGTAGAAGCCGGGCTGGGTGAGGAAACGGGCGAAGTTGACGACATCATAGTATTTCGACACTGCCACTTTCTGTTCGATGAGCGGGTCGCTCCTATCAATAAACAGGTGAGGCCAGCCGCCGCTTCGGCCATAGTAGTAGCCTGTTACATCGCAGAATGCAGGGTAGTAGGCGAAGAGGGCGCTGATGCGTTTGTCGAGGGCGGCTGTTACAATCGAGAGCATGCCGCCCTGGCTGCCGCCATAGCAGGCGATACGGTCTGTGTCTACATCTTCGCGGCTGCACAGGTAGTCGACGGCGCGGACACAACCCAGATAGCTCCGTTTGTAATAGTACGTGTCGCGGTTCTCGATGCCTTTGAGGACGTAGCCCGACATCGAGCCATTCTCCAGTTGGCGGTAGATTTCTGCATCCTGGTCCACCGGAATGCCGTGGACCCCAATGTTCAGCACCAAGAAGCCTTCATACGCCAGCGGATCGATGCCGCTGAATCGACGGACGGCAGCACCGGGCAGTCGGAGGATGGCGGGCTTGCGACCTTCGGTTTTCGGAACGGAAAGGACGCCATACACATAGTTGCCCACCCGGTACGACTGGATACGGACATAATAGACATCCACGCGGTCATCACTCTCCTGCGGCGCGTAGCGGACGCGGGTAAGCATCGGTACTTGGGCTGCCAGTGCTTTGGCGTTGTCCCAGAATTGCATGAAATCGTCGGGCAGGGATGTCGTGGGGGCAATCTTATAAGGATCGAATCCGATGTTGGTCATCCCGGTATATTTCTTTCCTTCAAAAGTGACACTGACGTTGATGGTCGTGAAACCAGGAACTTTGCGCCCGGGTATGTTGATATGGGCGAGGCCGTTTTTATCGGTCGTCACTTTGCCGCTCTTTTCGGCTTTCAGTTTCTCGGGGCCGTAACTGTATTCGATTTCTGTCAGGGGCATCCGGACATTTTCCTTGACGGCATAAAGAGTAATTGCGGCCTTCTCACCGCAGGCATATACCCAGTCGGCATGGTCCGGTTCGGCATAAACGGTGATGTACTGTTTCGAAGGTTGGGCAGCGACGTAGCCTAGCATCAGTAAGGCGGCGGCCAACAGGAGAAGTGTTTTTTTCATGGGAACGGGAGGGCTGTACAAATCTATACAAAGATACATTTTTTCTACTTTGGATGCGCCCCCCCCAGGGCCACAAGAAAAACAGTCACGAGTATTCTCGTGACTGTTTTTCTTGTGGCCCTTAGCAGATTTGAACTGCTGACCTCCTGCCTGTCAAGCAGGCGCTCTAAACCAGCTGAGCTAAAGGACCGGTTTGTTCCCGAAACGGGACTGCAAATATAGCAATATTTTTGAAAATCTTGCCTATCTTTGTGAAATAAACGAAAAATTATGAAAAATTTCCTTTTCCTAATGGCGATGGCCTCCCTGTTGGTCATGGGCTGCAAAGAAAACAAACCCACTCCCGGCGCAGCGACAACAACCGATCCAATCGGTGCGACGGATGTAGGGACTGCTCCTGCAACAGATTCGAAAGCCGTTGATTTACAGAAGATTCATCAAGAAGACTATACGTTTGACCAGCTCTTTTCCATCTTTTCCCTGTTTGGCGGCAATATCATGACCGACAAGTTTGCCGCCCAAAGCGTGAAAGACCGGATCCGGGACGAACTTCGGGATAGTTTCGACGGCTACCGCGAATTCATCCATCCTGTTTGCAACAACTTGTCTTATTCCCTCTTCGACGGGGATTGCTACGACGGGTTCCAACTGGGTTGCTGGAAGTATGATGCCGACGGACATATCCTGGTGTTGCTGGCAGAGAATGGAGGTTGCGATGCCTCGGCGACCAAATACATCCGGGCTTACGAATACGATCCGGAGACGAAGAACGCCCACGAAGTGGAATTCCCGCTCAATCCTGTCCCGCGCGGGGATGATTTCAACGATATCATCCGCCTTGCGGGTTGCGAAGACCTGGTCAACCTGCGGGCAACCATGCGTGACAGGGTTTTCAATTATCGTTTCGATACGGAAGGCATTACCATCGATCTCAATACGCTCGACAACTGGGATGTGGCTGAAAACAGCGCCCTTCAGTTGTATTACCGCTGGAATGGCAGCGAATTCGTGCGGGATGAAAGCGTTCCGGTTCCTTGCATCCATGGCGACGGATTCGCCCTGATCCTCCTGGGACTGCCGATTCCTGACCTGTATCTCCAGCCTGATCCCATCGGCTATGGCATCAACTACTCGCAAGGCGGCGACCTCTGGGAAGTCAATTTGGGTGAACAGGATGTCCTGCAAGTCCAGATGGAAGAGGGAAAGGTGTATTCCATCGAAGTTTTCGATCCGCGATACAGTATCACCCGGAATCTGTACTGGGACGGCGACGCCCGTTTGTGTGTCGGCAGCCTTATCAACGACTTCTTCACCTTCCCGAGCGATGATGTGGCTGTCTGGCTTTACAGCGACGGGACAGTCGCAATCGAGTTTGAGCAGTACGATGCCCTGCTGCAGTGCCGTACCACAAAAGACGACCTGCAGGGCCGGCTACCGCCAGTCGGGGTAAACGATGTGAGAGTCAAACTGGAGAATCCGCAGTTCAAGCCGAACGCGCAGGTCCGGTCCATCTATTTGAAGAAAGCGCAGAACGGCTAGAGTCCGGCCTGCTCCTCGATTTGCTTGGTTTCGCCCATGACATTGGTCAGCAGCAGCATGTTGGCGGCGATGTCACGGACCATGCGGTACTGCCCGCCGTCGCGAAGGGCGTACCAGCTGCGGTCGCTGTCTTCGATGCTTTCCACAAAGGCGACTTGCGGGAAACGGCTCTGGATGTTTCGCCGGAAGATGGCGGTGTACTGCTGGCATAGGGTTTCGACTTCGTTTTCCAGACTCTCCCGCGTCTCGGCGTCCTGCATCCGGGTGTACACCTCCTTGAATGCGTCGTAATAAGCCGAGTGCTTGATTTCCGCCCAGTTGTCGATGGAGTTGAGGATCCAGCAGTGGTTGATGTCATCAGCGTCGGGCTCAAGTTCGCTGCTGATGTCGTGGAGACGGGTAAATTTCACACCCGAGAAGAATACCTGGTCATCCGCGAAGGTGAACTTGATTTTGCTGAAATCGATGCCGATCGAGACTTTGTAGTAATATTTCTTGATATAGAGCACCTTGCGGACGCCTTGGTCTTTCATGGCCAGGGCGTCGAGCATCTTGTTCCACAGGCTCACGTCGGGAATCAGGCGCTTGTAGCGATCATCGGCCGTGAAATCTTCCAACGGTTCTTCCTTGACGACATACCCCTTCTTGGCATATTCCATCTGCTCCAATTTGAAGGTGAAATCGATATCGGCCGGCATGCCTTCCGTCTGGGCACGGGTGTCCAGCTTATTCTCCAACTCACGGTTGCGGCTCTCCAGCAGACCGACCTTTTTCTGAAGCTCGATTTCTTTCTTCTGCTCTTCCAGCAGTTCCTGCTGGCGCTTCTCCAGCAAGTTCTCGACCAGCGCATTGATCGGCCGGAACGCGATGACGGCCAGGATGAGGGTGATGGCATTGGACAGCAGGATGGCCAGCGGCGCCATCAGGCGCGGGAAGAAAATGAAACTCCCCACATTGATGGCCATCAGCAAAATGCAGACGGCCAAGACCGTGTAACTGGCCGCAACTTTCTTGCGGTCCAGCCCCAGTTTTGTCTTTTTCTTGAAGAAAATACCCATACGTGGAACAAAGTTACACTATTTCCCGGAAAATATGTTCACAAGATTGTTTATCTTTGGTTTTGCAAACAAGCACCCAGGCTATGCGAAAACTCCGGATTCCCAACACGTATGTCATTATCGGCGCCATCATCCTGCTGTGTGCCGTCGCGACCTGGTTCGTGCCGGGCGGGCAGTATGTCAAGGCGGAAGACGGGTCGCTGACCTATGAGCGGATCGACCACGCGCCGCAGGTACTGCAGGTCTTCTCGGCTATCTATCACGGCTTTGTGAAGCAGGCTGGCATCATTGTCTTCATTTTGGTAGTGGGCGGCGCATTTTGGCTGCTCAATGCCACCGGTACCGTATCAGCCGGAATCAGCCGCTTCATTGCCCGCGTCGGGAAGCGCGACAAATGGGTGCTGGTCGCCCTGACGGTCCTTTTCTCCCTGGCCGGCGCCGTGTTCGGAATGAGTGAAGAGACCATTCCGTTTGTCGGCATCGTCGTTCCGCTGGCAGTCTCGATGGGCTACGATGCGTTTATGGGGATGCTGATTGTGTATGTGGCTGCCAATGTGGGTTTTTCGAGTGCTTTTCTCAATCCGTTTACGATCGGCATCGCGCAGGGAATGGCAGACCTGCCGCTTTTTTCCGGCATGGAATACAGGATCGGCTGCTGGGCTTTGCTGACACTCCTGCTATGCCTCTTCGTAGTGCTATATGCCCGCATGACGCGGAAGCACCCCGCACAAGCGGTGGGAAATGCAGCAAAAGAAACCATGACCCGCCGGCAGACCTGGATCCTGCTTGTGCTCCTGCTGACTGTTGTGCTGCTGATTGTCGGAGTGACTGTCTGGAAATGGTATCTCCCGGAGATTACGGGCCTGTTCCTGGCCATGGGCATCGTGACCGGCCTGATTGCCGGTTTCTCCGCCAACAGGATCGCGGAAGAATTCCTGGCGGGTGCCAAGGATATCCTTTCCGCCGCGCTGGTGGTCGGTTTCGCTTCCGGCATCATCGTCATCCTGCAGGACGGCCATATCGTGGACAGCATCCTGCACGCGATGCAGGAGGGATTGGACGGGACAGGACCGTTGGCTTCGTTGTCGGCCATGTACGGCATCCAGGCCCTGATCAATTTCATCATTCCCAGCGCCACGGCCAAAGCGGCCATCACGATTCCCATTATGGCACCGTTTTCCGACCTGGTCGGGGTTTCGCGGCAAGCCATGGTATTGGCTTTCCAGTTCGGCGACGGCTTCACCAATATGGTCACACCGACTTCGGGCGTGCTCATCGCCGCCCTTGCCATGGCCCGCATTCCCTATACGAAATGGGTGAAATGGGTCTGGAAGATGGTCGTGGTCCTGCTGGTCCTGGGATTTCTTCTGCTGATCCCGACCGTTATATTCCCGATTCCCGGATTCTGACCGAGAACTGTTCGATTTCCTGCAGTTCCTCTTCCGAGAAGGAGAGGAAATCCAGCGCTTTGAGGTTGTCCTCGATCTGGGCGACGGAACTGGCACCGATGATGACGGATGTCACGCGCTCGTCGCGCAGCAGCCAGAATAGCGCCATGCCGGCCAGGCTCTGCCCGCGCCGTTGTGCGATGGCATCGAGCCCCCGCAGCGACTCCAGCACTGTTTCTGTAAGAACGCTTTGTTTCAGCGAAGTGTTGCGCGCCATCCGCGAGTCTGCCGGAATGCCGTTCAGGTAGCGGTTCGTCAGCAGCCCTTGCTGCAGCGGCGAGAAAGAAATGAAGCCCGTGCCATTCTGCCAGCCCAGGTCGAGTTGTCCGGCCTCGGCGGGTGCCCGGTCAATGATGTTGTAGCGGTCCTGGTAGAGGAGGCAGGGCACGTCTCTTTCGGCCAGATAACGGAATGCCTCCGCTGCCTTTGGGGTGGGGTAGCGGGATATACCCGCATAGAGCGCTTTCCCTTGGCGCACGATGTCCACCAGGGCCTGCATGGTTTCCTCCAGGGGCGTGGCAGGGTCGTAACGGTGGGAGTAGAACACGTCCACATAGTCCAGATTCATGCGCTTGAGGCTTTGATCAAGACTGGCCATCAAGTATTTGCGCGAGCCCCAGTTGCCATAGGGACCGGGCCACATGTCCCAGCCGGCTTTCGTGCTGATGAAAAGCTCGTCTCGGTAAGGCTTCAGGGAGTCAGCCATCAGGTGGCCGAAAGTCTCTTCCGCCGTGCCATAGGCCGGTCCGTAGTTGTTGGCCAGGTCGAAGTGGCAGATGCCATGGTCGAAGGCATAGTGCGCCATGGCTTTAATTTCCTGGAAAGGTTTGAAGGAGCCGAAGTTGTGCCAGAGGCCCAGCGACAAGGCCGGGAGCAGCACGCCGGAACGGCCGCAGCGACGGTATGGCATCTGTTCGTACCGGCTCTCGGAAGCTGCGTAAACAGGGTCGGTCATTGCGTTATTGATTTTTGGATGGTTTGGCAATCCGTTGGGCCGTACCGATGGCGCCGGTGGGGCAGACCAGGCGACAGAGGTGGCAGCCCACGCACTTTTGGCCCAGGATGTGGGGCTTGCGGTCTTCTCCGAAAGTGATGGCCTGGTGACCGCCGTCCTGGCAGGAGATGAAGCAGCGGCCGCAACCGATGCACGTGGACCGGTTGATGGTCGGGAGGACCATCGTACTGCGGTCCAGGTCGGCTGGCCGGACGATGGTTTGAGCCATCTGACCGACAATATCTTCGAGTCGGGCAATACCTTGTTCTGTCAGGTAGGTCTGCAGGCCTTCCACCAAGTCGTCAATGATGCGGTAGCCGTATTCCATCACCGCGGTGCACACTTGGACATTGCGACAGCCCAACTGGATGAAATCCAGTGCATCCTGCCATGTCTCGATGCCGCCGATACCGCTCAGCTGCAGGTTCTTCATGACGGGGTTCAGGCTCATTTCCGCAATGAAGCGCAAGGCGATGGGCTTGATGGCTTTGCCGGAATAGCCGGAAATGGTGTGTTTGCCCGCCACTTCGCCGCCCAGGGTCAGGGATTTGATGGTATTGATGGCAGAGATGCCGTCAGCGCCGGCAAAGTGAGCCGCCATGGCTACAGGAGTCATCGTGGCTACGTTGGGAGTCATTTTAGGGATGACAGGAATATGGACTGCCTCCTTGACAAAGGCAGTGTGGAAGGCGACGAGTTCAGCGCTCTGCCCTACGTCGCTGCCCATGCCGGCCATGCGCATCTGCGGACAAGAAAAGTTCAGTTCGATGGCATCGACGCCGGCCGCTTCGGCCCGCTTCGCCAACTTGATCCAATCCTCTTCCGTCTGGCCCATGATGGATGCCACGATGACTTTTCCCGGATAAGCTTGCTTGAGGCGCCGGAGAATGTCGAAATCCATTTCCGGCGGATTTTCCGAGAGTTGCTCCATGTTGCGGAAGCCGTCAAAACTGCCGTCTGGCCGCTTCACTGCATCGAAGCGTGGAGAGACCTCGTTGATGTCTTGCAGGCAGATGGTTTTGTAGAAGACACCAGCCCAGCCAGCTTCCAGGGCACGGGCGACCATGTCATAATTGGTGCAGATAGCCGACGAAGCCAGGAAGAAAGGGTGTTCACAGTGGATGCCGCAGAAATCGATGGATAAATCGGGTTGGGTTTCGGATCGGCCAGTTTGCGGCAACTGCGCCAGCGCGGCGGCTACTTCCCGGATCCGGATCGGCGCGTCATAATGGATGCAGGCCTTCTCGGCGAGTTGGAGATCTGTTTGGGTGCAGGAAGCGAGCCATTTCGCTGCGCTCTTCCCGTTTCCGAACCGGATAGCCCTGAGGGCTCGCGCCGGATCGCCTGATCGGCAAGCCCGGGTACAAGGTGCATCGGCACACAACAGACAACGGGCCGCCTCTTCCTGAAGCGTTCGGTTATTCATGGCAAGGATCTATCTTTAAAAGATTCAATCCTCTAAGATACACAATTTTTCGAATTGTCCGCACAAGGCCGCCCTTTTCGTTCCGTTTCGAGCGTCGCATGGCCGATTCCTTTTTCGGAGAGCTTTTGCTTGACGCGCCGGACGACGTTTTCCTGCTCGGCTTGCGGTTCGATGACCAGATGCGCCGTCAACGCGGTTTCGGTTGTACTGATGGCCCAGATATGGAGATGATGTACACTGTCAACCCCTTCTTCCGCTTCGATCGCCTGCCGCACGGCATCGGGATCGATGCTTTCAGGCACGGCATCGATTGTCAGCCGGACGCTTTCGGAGAGCAGCTGCCAGGTTCCCACGAGGATGACCAAGGCGATGACGATGCCGATGACAGGGTCAATGAAGGTCCAGTTTGTCAGGGAAATAAGGATGCCCGAGATGACCACGCCTACGGAAACCAGCGTATCGGCTGCCATGTGGAGGAAGGCCCCGCGCGTGTTGATGTCGTTCTTCTGGTGTTTCATCAGCAGAAAGGCTGTCAACCCGTTGACGATAATACCAATCCCGGCGGTCCAGGCTACGGCCGAACCGTCAATAGGGACGGGGTGGCGGAGTTTGTGGACACTTTCAGCCAGAATGGCGCCTACCGCCACCAGCAGCAGGATCGCGTTGAGCAGAGAGATCAGGATCGAGCCTTTACGATAGCCGTACGTAAACTTTTTGCTGCTGTGCGATTGCGCCAGGCGGAAAGCAATCAGGGCCAGGACCAGCGTAAAGACGTCGCTTAGATTATGCCCGGCGTCGGAAAGCAGCCCCAGCGATCCCTTCCATAATCCGATGCCAGCCTCCACCAAAACAAAAGCCAGGTTCAAGGCGATAGAAATCAGATAGATGCCCCGCAACGACGCGATGTCGGCAACCTCCGGGTGGTGATGGTGGTGATGGGGCGAGTGGTGGTGATGTCCGTTCTCCATAGCGGGAGCAAAATTATGCAAAACCCACTTGCCGGTCAATCCTCATTTGTTGGGAGAAGAAGGCACACAGTCTCCAGCCCTGCTAATGCCAGACCGTTGCAATCTGGCAGACGGACGTCCCATCCGGTTTGGCCAGCAAGGCGTCGATACAACCCTGCCCCTGGTTCCGGCAACGGCAGGACATCTTCTCGCCGGTGCGGCATTCCCGCAGGAATTTGACGTGGAGTTCCCGGATCGTCCGATTGACGATCCACTCGGGGCGGGCAAGCGACAGGGCGAGCCGCACCGAATCCCGGTTGTTCATGTGCCCATTGAAATCGGTTTCCATGGAGGAGACGGTATGCTCCGCCATCAGCATCCCATCGCTGCACGTAAATGGCGGGAATGCGAACCGGCGGTGTGGTACATAATTCTGCGGGTCGTATTGCTGGGCGAACCGGGTGATGTCCGTGCAGGGAATCATCCGGCGGCTGGCGAGTTCCATCATCAGCCAGCAACTGCTGCCTTGCGCGACGACAGCGCCGCCTTCCTCTTTTACGGAATAATCAACATAGGCCCGGAGGGAGGACAGTTCTGAAAGAAAGACTTCCACGCAGATAGAGCCTGGCCAGGCAGGAAGCGTATCGGCCAGGAAACTGTGGAATTCGGTGATCATCCATGTCTTGCCCTCTTTCACAAGGTCGAGGGCAGAGACACGTGCCCGGGCGAGGAAGCGCCCGATTGTATCCTGGAAATAGCACAGGACGGCACCGGCCGTCATCCGGTTCTGCGGATCGATGTCTGCAACGGTCAGTGAATAAGTGTGCTGGTATCGTTTCATACGGTGTATCTGTTGGAGTTTCTGCATGCAAAGCTACACCGGACCCCTTTTTTCTGCAAAAAGAGTATTATACTTTTTTGCCGAAAAGAAATAATATCGTAACTTTATGACTAGAATAGTTATACCTTATTGCTGATTCTATGGAATGTTTGACGCTAACTGAATTACGGGAGGCTCTGCAGGTACGTCCCATGCTTTCGCTGGGCGACGACTTTTTCATCATGGGCCTGCATTTCCGCCCGTGGCGGGAACCGCACCTGTCTTTCCCATTCCGTTTCGAAGGGGTGATCTGCCTGTATTGTGAGGACGGCAGTTTCGACCTGCAAGTCGGCATGGAGCATTATGACGTGCGGAAAGACTGCTTCGCAGTCAGCCTTCCGGAAGACATCCTCTCTTTCCGATGGCGTGGCCGTGAGCGGAGAGGGGAAATAACCATCATGGCCTTGTCGGAGAAGATGCTGCAGCAGATGGAATTCGACCGGCTGGGCGCGCTCTACGCCTTCCGGTGCCGCATGGTGAAGGTGGACGTGCGGACCATGATCCTGATCCATAATTTCCAGAATATCTTCCGCTCGGTGGCGGGCGGCCGTCATCCTGATGTGACCCGGAGCCTGGGCTACCTGCTGCGGGCGATGAACATCGAGCTGACCCGTATCTGGGACCGGATCGCTGACCGTGAAACAATGGCCCGCCAAGGCAAGAACCCGTTGACAGGCAAGTTCCTGGCCCTGTTGTCGCGTTACCACGAGGAACACCGTGACCTGGAATTCTATGCGGAGCGTCTGAGCCTTACCCCGAAATACCTTTCTGCTGCCGTGAAAGCCGACAGCGGCCGCACGGCAGCAGAATGGATTGCCGAATACGTGCTCATGGAAGCACGTTACTATCTGAAATATACGTCACTCCCGGTCAAGGAGATCGCCTGGCGCCTCCATTTCAAGAACCAGATGGATTTCTACCGCTACTTCCAGCGTCACGCCGGCGAGTCGCCGACTGCCTGCCGTCTGACGAACTAAAACCGTCCTTAGTGTTCACGCCATTTTCATCGCCGCCTGTTATCAGGGCGGGTTTATGACCCGCCCTGAGCGCTCCCTCATTGAACGAGGTTATGCATGGATGGATGATGCGGAACTACTTGATCTTGACCTTGATCCCCTGGATATCGCTTTCCATGAGTTTCAGCGGGACGGCCTTGCGGATTTCAAGGCCTTCCTCTTCCAGTTCGTAGCTGCTGTAGGGTTTGCCGTAGTGCTGCATCGTGTAGGCATCGCGGACTTCGTCAACGGCGGCCCGGATGGTTGACTGCGCGTTCACGAATGCGCCGTATGGCGTTGCGCGATCGTTCTGGAGAAGGATCAGATAGGTCTGCGGCTGGGCTTTGATGATATTGACCAATGTGGGCTGCAATGCCTCCGTTTCGATGTTCTTGTCGTCCAAACGGAATTGGCCGCGGGCGTTGATCAATAGCCGGTGGGTGGTCTCCTTGCTCAGTTTGAAATCTTCCTGAACAGTAAAGCCCTTCTTTTCGGCGTTTTCACGGGTGGGCGGAAGCAGTCGGGGCGCTTCTTTCTCCTGCCCATTGCCAAAGTCACAGTTGTATCTGACCTTCAGGAGCTCTTTGCCGCGCAGCTGTTCGCGGACGTCTTCGATCAGGCCCATCCTGCATTCCGGTTCGGCGTCGAGGACGACGGTGTGATACTTTCCGCTGAGGACGTTGGGCAGGTCTTTTTCCCAGACAGGACCGTAGCTGTAGAGACCATCAATCTCTTCGGGGGCGAAGGTCCGCAGATATAGGAACAGCGTGTCAGCTACTGCGTCGCCCTTGATGATCTTGAAGTAGGCATGTTCGGTCCGTTTCTCGATGGGAGCGGAGGATTTCGGTACGAAAAGGCCGACCTGCTTGTCGGTCGTTACTGAATTATCACTAACTTTGTAGTCAGTGACCGTGCGGGCGTTGGCTGCCAGGAAGACCAGCGCCAACGGCAGAAGGTAGAGGCCTCTGAGCGCCCTGACCTTCGGAGATCTGGATTTTGACATCATGGTAATACGGTTTTTAAGGATACTGTGATGGAAGCTGTTGGTGATGGAGTAGCCGCTCGCACCAACAGCTTTTTTTACTAAGGAATATTGATAGGCCTTCACGTCAGCACCGTGGCTGAGCACGGCGTCGTCGGCCTCGTACTCGTGGATGGCCCGCAGCTCGCGCTTCAGCAGCCAGGCTGCAGGATTAAACCACTGCAGGTCGCAAAAGATCTCGGCCAGCAGCACTTCCTTCGAATGGCCGAAGGCCAGATGCGCCTTTTCGTGCGCGAGGATGAAGGGACTGGCTTCTTCGAAATCGTTTCTTGAGAGGACGATCCACTGCATCCAGCTGAATGGGGCCAGATCGTGATCGACGACGATGATGGACGTACCGTCGACATCGTAATGTTGTTCGCCGCCGCGGATCAGGCGGGATACCTGCAGGGCCGAGTAAGCCGTGCGTGAAAGCGTGACGATAACACCGGCGCCGTACAGGCCCAGCAAGGCCCATTGCCACCAGGGAGTTTTGGGAGTTGCGGCTTGTGCCGTCAGGTCAGAGGCTTCTGAACCGGTTGTCGCCATATCCAGATTCCGCATGCCATACGCCGGCATTTCAAATTCAGAAACATGCGCAGCAAGTGCTGACTCTCCGGCGGGAATCATCTCAGTCCGGTGGACCGTGATGATGCAGAAAGGGAGCAGCGCCGAGAGAACCAGCGCGCCCATCAGGACAAGCCGGCCAAGGCGATGGAATGTTTCACGGCTGAGCAACAGCTTGTAGAACAGATAGAACGCTACCAGCAGCAGCGCGACTTTCCCGATATAGACAAGAAGTGCAGTCATCGTTTCCGGATTATTTCGGGTTTTCTATCTGCTCGATCAGCGCCTTGAGTTCATCGACGTCAAGCTTCTTTTCTTCGACAAACTGCGATACCAGGCTCGCGTAGGAGTTGCCGTAGTAGCGCGACACGACTTCACCAACCGTGGAGCCGCGGTACTGGCGCTCGGTAATGGCCACTTCATAGATGAAGGTATTGGCGACGGGCCGACGCCGCAGGAAGCCTTTGTTCTCGAGGAATCCAACCTGTGTAGCCACCGTCTTATAATTGGGCCGGGGCTCGGGCAGGCTTTCGACGAGATCGCGGATACAAAGGTCGCCCTTCTCCCAAAAGATGTTCATCAGGGCCTCTTCTTTGGCTGTCAGTTGCTGTTTCATGGGTCGTTCTGGATGGTTTCTACCGCAAAGATAGACAAAAAAAACACATCTCCTAATAAAATTAAGAAAATATCTGAAAATAATTAAGAAATTTGCACAAAACATTTAAGCGAGGCTGTCCCGTCCCATCCAGGGCGCAGGGCAATGGGGACACTCCTTGAGGAACTGTAGGCTGAATCGTACCTTCAAAAGCACCGGCCGCTGGTTGCCCGATCCTTTTCGCCAAACAGGCGCAAGCCATACCCATCCGGAGAGACTTCCCAGGCATACTTGTTTGCGCCAAGCCCTGATTTCGGCCTCTGGCGCAAACTCATCGGCCTTTCATGGCATTCTCAGGCCGATCGTTTTGCGGCTGTTTGGCAGGTTTCTCCGCCCATCTCAAAAACATACGGACCCCGGAAGGTCCGTTGCCTTGTGGCGGTTTTTGAGTAAACTGAGATAAAATAAAGGAAGGTTTTGGTATTCAGATAAACTTCATTATATTTGCATTGCCGTTGACGATTTTTCGCAAATATCGTCAGAGGTGTTGCAAAATTTCACGATTTTTATGTATCATAGAGTATTCGACATAGAGAACCGCTTGGATGAGGGCATGTTCCTGTTTGGCGGCCGTCAGGTAGGGAAATCAACACTTCTGAGGGAGCGTTTCCCCCAGGCCATATACGTTGACCTTCTTGATCCTGATACGAGAAAACGATTCAAGCGTCGTACCATGGAGTTCTACGAGATGCTGGTGAAATATCCGCCCAAGACCCTGGTCATTGTAGATGAGATCCAGAAACTCCCGGAACTTCTGGATGTCGTTCACAAGTTGATGGTCGAGAATGACCTTCATTTCATTCTCAGCGGCTCCAGTGCCAGGAAGATCAAGAAGGCCGGTGTCAACCAGCTGGGTGGGCGTGCAAATGAGGAACATCTGTACCCGCTTGTCTATGCTGAGATTCCTGATTACAACTTTGGCCGGGCCATACAGAATGGCATGATTCCGCGCCATTATGATGTGAAGGATGCAAGGGTGCGTCTCAAGAACTATGTGAACCTGTACCTCAAGGAAGAAATCGAAGAGGAAGCCCTGGTCCAGAATATTGATACCTTTGAGCGCTTCCTCGAAGTGGCATCTGTCACCAACACGGAGATCCTGAATTACGACAATGTTGCCTCCGATTGCGGCGTGTCTGTCAATACGGCCAAGGCCTATTTCAAGATTCTCTACGATACCCTTCTGGGATTCGAGGTCAAACCATACCGGAAGGTGATCAAACGCAAACTGTACCAGACTTCCAAGTTCTATTTCTTCGATGTCGGCATTCCCAACTACTTGCTGCACCGTTTTCACCTGATGCCAGGAACGCCTGAATATGGGCACGCCTTTGAAAGCATCGTGATGCAGGAAATCCGTGCTTACTTGGGATACTCCGGCAGTGAGGAGGAACTGACCTACTGGCACACCTACACCAACGATGAAGTTGACGCCGTGATCGGCGATGCCCGCGTTGCCATTGAGATCAAATCGACGGACCACGTGGAAACCGAGCACAAGAAAGGCTTGAAGAAATTCGTGGAAGAGCACCCGGATGCCAAGCAGATCATTGTCTCCAGAGATTTCTTGACCAGACGGTCGGGAGACATTGACCTGTATTACGTGACCGACTTCTTCAAAGTCCTTTGGGCAGGCGAGATTATCTGAGTTTTATAACTGAATCAGGAACGACTGCTGCAGGTACTGGGACCGGTAGCCGGTCTCGGTATCGAGCAGCACGAAGCGGGCGTGTACCTGGTACTGCGATTGAGAGGCGATATCGGGGATAACGACCGTGGCGTTGCTTGCAGCATCGAAGGGCGAGGCCAGGTGGTTGCGCATCAGGCCGGGGTTGCGACCTTTGCCCGGCTCCGTGAGCTGGATCTTGGCCAACAACCGGTAGCGCTCCGGATGAAACACCGGGGCGATGGGCACCTGCAGTTGGATGCGGAGCTCACCTCCCACATTCGTCGCACTCACAAAATCAACTGCAAACGGCGGGAAAGAATCGAAGGCCCTGGGAGTTGGCACATGCTCGTTGCCCAGGGTGGCAAACCCGTGGTAGGCACTGACGAAAAGATTGTAGCCGGAGATGCGCGTTGTGTGATCAAACGGCGGCCTGTGCGGCTCCACCCCCAGCGAATAGGATTCCCAAAGATCCTGCTGCTCCGCCGGCAACGATTGCCAGGCTGCGATCGCCCGACGATGTACTGACATCACGGAGTTCTGTCCAGCCGTCCCTTGGTCCGACGAGATGGGGGTCGCGTCGCACCCGGCCGCGGAGCGGACGGACAAACACAAAGCCTTGCGGCTTCGGGACGGGCGCAGTTTGCGACGCCCTTGTGGCTCGCAATCTGCGAACGGCACGGAGCTGCCCGGCCAAAGGCCGCCCGAAGGGCAGTGCCCCTCTGGGGCTCACGGGGAACAAAATGATGTGGAAGGGTTCAGGGTGGGCCTTGGACCAGCCCTGAACGCTTCCACACCGAGACAAGTAATGATTAAATGAAGGATGTCCTACTATGGGTGGGATGGATGAGACAGCAAGAGTGATAAGGATACTACAACATGTTCATTATTGCCTGACGGGATTTAGCATTACGGGATTCGTTGAGCTTGCCAAAGTTCCATTTAAACGATACGAAGAAATGACGCCCCAGCTGATTGCGCTGGATGTCTTCAATATAATTGGCGGTTGCGATGTGGGAGGTTGAACGGGTGCTATTCAGGATGTCCCTGATGTGCAGCTCGATGACGAACTGTTTGATGTTTTTCGATAAAGAGAAGTTCCAATTTGTATAAGGTTCATTGAATCCTTCCGGAAAACCATGAAAGAAGTAGTGATAGATACTTGTACTCATTTCAAAACCACGAGGGAGGTTTCCGGAGACAAAAGCGCCGATCTTGTTGCTCCAGGTATCGGTATCTGCAGTCGGATCCAGCGAATAACGAGAACCGCTATAAGAAGCACTTCCCGCCCCCCCGAGGCTTACGTAATCGCCTCTGTACCGCAAGGTCAGGGTGGGCAAAACATTCAGTGTACGTGTCTTGCTCTCGCTGAAACCACTATCTCCGCCATAAAACCGGCCGCCCTGGCTATCACCCCAAAAATCTGCCATAAATGCCGCATAATCAAAGTCGTCAGTAGGAAAACCCTCGATACGACGAACATTCTGATAGCTGATCGACCAGCCTAACAAGAAATAGGCACCACCGCTTAAAGTCAGTCTTTTGTCTGGATTTACCGGCACACTGAAACTGAGATTGGAAACAACTTCAAATCCGGGTTTCCGGGCGTTGACCGGCAGGCTGTATTGAATTCCCTTTTCATCGAACCAACTGGCCATGACAATCTGCCGGGTGAGAAGACGCGCATTGTTCATGATGCTGAAGCTCACCTGCTTCTCTGGTCGACTGTGCGAAACGTCGAAGCTGATAAGATGCCGATTGGACGGTTTCAACCAGAGATTTCCCGTACGCAGCCTGGTGGGCACAGAGATGTCAAGGGTCGGAAGTAGATTCTGGGCGGAGGGCCGGATGGTGCTTCCGGAATAAGAAGCACTTATACTGAACTGTCCTTTAAAGAAGCGATAATTGAGATAGGGACTCCAGTCGAAGAGCCACTCATCCTTGCCCGTAATGGTCTCGATGCCACGGGATAGTGAGCGCGTTTCCTGATAGGTTTCCTGCCCACGAGCCCCAATCTGGAGCGTGGTATTTCCCTTCCGGTACTGAAACCGCATGTTGGCGGTATAATAATCGTATCGGCTCTGCATAGCCGTGGAATAGTTATCATCACGTTGTCCGGTGCGCGCGTCCGATGCATCCTTCCGGTTATCGCGTCGGGTCCATGTGCCTGATATTGATGTAGACAAGACCCATAACTTCGACAAAGGTTCTACATATGTCAGCGTAGCGCTGCCATTGAAGTTGCGGTTTAGAGCTTCATACTTGATATCCCTAATCAACGGGGCCATCACTTCTGAAAACTGCGTCACGGAAGAATCGCGACTGTCGGAATCGTAGTTTGTAAAGGTGTAACTGCCTCGAAGCGTAAGGTTGCGGCGGCTGTTGCCAAGATTTCGCAAACCAAGGCTCAAGTCTGCTTCCTGCCGCAATTGTCGTGAATCTCCGCTTCTGGCTGCTGATGACCGGTTTAAAGAATTGTTGCTTTCACTCGTTTCATCTGTCCGGGTCCAGTCCATTCGCAGTTTGGGCGTAAATTGGAAGAGATACTTTTTTCGGTTGGTGTTTTTTAACTCCAGACTGACTTTTAAGTCGTCTTTTCGATCGAACAGAATGCTTTCTTCCCGTGAATGAATATCCTCACCTTCTGTACAGAATGTAGTTCGTATGGAACGAATCCGGCTATCACGGAAGCTATGGTCATACAGGGCCATGCCCGTGCTTTCCAATCCTTTGATCCTTGTTGTATTATAATTGACACCGAACTGTGCGTCGCTTAACAAGCCACCTCCTCCGGCTGTCGAGATCGTGTTTCCATCATCGTCATCGTAGGCTACGGAGATGGATGCGTCGCCGTTACCCATCAAAGAGGCATTGTAGGCATTCCCAATAAGGGTTATCTGGTCTTTCTCATTATAACCGGATACCAATACGTTGCCACTGTACAGCAGGCCGCGGTCATCGTTCAGCGGATTCTTGTCCTTGCCTTCCAGCGTGGTGCCGGTACTCGCTTTGACATTGCCGAACCAGCCTTGTTTGAATTCCTGCTTGAATTCAAGGTCCATCACTTTTTCGCGCTTGGTGGCTACTCCTGTAAATTGTTCATTGTCACTGGTTTTATCTATGACTTTCACTTTATCCACTATCCGGGCAGGCAAGTTTCGCAATGCCATCTTCGGATCATCGAAGAAAAAAGTTTTACCACCTACTGTGATTTTTTGGATAGCCTCGCCGTTGTATTTGACACTTCCATCTGCCGAAACTTCCATGCCAGGCATCCGTCGCAACAAATCCTCCAGCATCTGGTTTTGGCCCATCTGAAAAGAAGACGCATTGAAAATAATAGTGTCTTGTTTTACTTCGACAGGATTGCCAATAGCAGTCACACGTGCAGCATCCAGCAGCTCAATATCTTCTGGAAGCCGGATTTCTCCCAAATTGTCCACCTCCTTTGAAAAATAGTGTTCTTGTCGATAACTTTTATAGCCAAGCATTTCTACGGTAAGGGTGTAAGTACCACGAGCGACCTTTGAAAGTGTTGCCAAGCCTGTAGTATCGGTCAGCGTAAAGTTGGTGATAAGTGTATCGTTTTTTGCCGTCAGATAGACCGAAGCAAAGGGAATAGGAGATGCTGACTTCTCTTCAAGTACGCGGACTTTGACAGTTCCTTCGGCACTACGAAGAACATCATGCGAAATATATACTTGTGCGTATGCGTTGTTGAAGAGCAAAACGAATAACATTGTGGAGATGGTAACGAGACGATGCATGGCTAATCTAATTTGTTTACGTATGCTGTTTCTAAGATATTTTGAAAATATCGGAAGATTATGAATTCGTTATTCTCTCGAGCGCTGCTCGCACGGCCATATTCCAATCTTTGGGGTTGTCTGTATCAAAGACCGTCTGTTTGGGGGGCCGATGAAACAGTTTATTGAAGAACCGTCGAACGGGATCCCGATACAAGTCTACGGCTTCCAGCAAAGCGAAAAAGCATCGGTCTGTACTCGCCTCTGTGTATGCAAATCGCAGGGTGATTCCCTTGAAGTCTGCAGTGACGATTTCGCCTTCTTTGTACTCGCAAGAATACGGAAGGTCCGCACCGACACTTGATAGCAATGTTTTGCGGTCATACCAAATACGATAGGATTCTTTATCCATCCTGTGGGCAAGGTGTTTCTACCACAAAGATGCGCAATGGTTGCCGGATATTGCGTATCCGGAAGGCAAATTCACCTTACAACAAGCATTTTGGATGGTTTTGTAGTGTGCTAATAATCAACCGATTACCATCCATATAAAAGTCGTGTAAGGTTTTGAATCTTACACGACCTTATGAATGGCATGAAACAACACTCGTAATTTGCTGGATATCAAACGCATATAGACAAACTGCGATTTATTTATCAAAATCGGGTTTGTAAGGCGTTTTTTGGGCTTTTCAGGGCCGGGCGTGTTAAATCACCTGCAGATATTGATCCTTGTAAGGTGAGTCGAGTTGGCGGATACGGTCTTTCAGTCTCGACCGCTTGGTATAGACATTACCCAGTGACAGGCCGAGGATAGATGAAATGGTGCTAGAATCGAAGCCGGCAATCATGTAGCAGAGGAAACGTTCGTCGGTCGGGCTCAACTCGCCCAGATCGGCTTTGATGTGATCGATGATGTTGAAATAATCGTGGTTGATCTGCTCCTCAAACTGAGCGTGCAGGCTATCATCATTACTAATGTTCGACAGGATATCCTGGACTCTGCGATAAACGGCATCTTTGCGGTAGGATTCTCCGCTCTTTTCCGTCCTTAGATAGGTCTTGCAAAGGTCACCAATGATAGAAAATTGATTTTTGAACAGCAGAGCATTGGTTTGCTGCATCATTCGGGCGGATTCTTCCGCCAGTTGAACGAGTTGCTCAGCTTCTTGTTTCTCCCGATTGCGCTTACGACGGAATGCGAGAATCACAACTCCCACAACCAGCAAAAGAGCCAGGAGTAAGATAAGGAAAGATAGTTTCTGTATCTGCGCTTCCCGCTTTAGTTCAACGGCTTGGTTCTGGTAATAGTCTTTTAGTGTATTCGCAAAGGAGTTGTTAAGCATCTGGTCTACAGTTTTATCCTGATCACTGTAGATATCTTCCAATAGCTTTAGGGCTCGGGAATAATCTTCTCTGTGTTTGAAAATCAAGTATTCATAGTAGCGGGGTTCTTTGCGATGTTGTTCAGACAGTCCGTCGAACATATCCAGTATCGCATTGCAAGTCTTTTTATCACCGGCAAGCGCCGAAGCATACGCATAAACACCGTATGATTTGACGGGAAGGGCCAACTTATAAGCTTGATGTGCATGATTAAGAAGTTCTATTGCGCCTTGTGGATCAGCAACGGGTTGGGTAACTTTCATCGTCGCATAATGAACGAGGAACATCCTCATTGCGGCTGTGTCATTTTTAGCCAGTTCAATCCCTTTGCGATATAATGAGTCTGCAATATCCCAGTCGTGTTTTTCTTGATAAGACATGGCAAGACGGCCAAAAGAAAGATTGTAATGGGCGGTATCACCTGCTTTCTGGAAAAGATCCATTCCTTTCTCAATGTATTCTCTTTCTTTCTCAGAATAGTGGGCACTTTTATACACCTCGGATATTACCATGGACAAGAGACCTTTAAAACTATCGTCTTGTGAATCGGTAGAAGCTGTCTCGGCTTGAGTAAGAGAGATGATCGCAGAATTCATATCATGGCCATTCTGCTGAATTCTTCCCAGGTAATAATACGCCTTCATCTTCTGGTCTGCCGTTCCGTGCTTGGCATAATACTCCACCGCCGGCATCACTACATTCACATCGGTCGTGTCGATCCAGTTCTTGTCGAGTGCCATTGCGTGCAGCAGGGCATAGTGAGCGCGAAGGCTGCGGGTAGTCAGCATGGTTGTGTCTAAGGCGCGGATGGTGGCTAGTGCGCTGTCCGGCCGTTCCTGAATGTAGGTCTCTACGTCAATGAGGGTCGAAGCGGTCTGGCGGCTGGCGCAGGAAGCGAGAAAGAAAGCGGCCAGCAAAATGGTTATTATGGATATGCGATGGTGAAGCATTAGTTTATGGAAGTGGGTTATTCTTCACAAAGATAACCATAATCGTTGAAACATTGTCTGCCGTTACTTCGAAAGAGCCGGCGGCAGCGTGTCCCGTCCCACCGAGGGCGCAGGACGATTGGGACGGTGGGACAGGGGTGGGACAAGACATAAAGGAGAGATTATCTATCGGTTTGACATTTCGGATTCTAGCAGTATAAATAAGCTATATTTCTCGTTACCACACCATATCCATAGCCGCCTGCTGCGCTCGACGGCTGTGGGCTGCGTTCATCTTGCCAAAGTTCCACTTTACCCCGAAGAGGATGTAGCGTCCCATAATGAGACGGTAGCTGTCTTCTTCATAGTTGGCGGTGACCGTATGCGTCAGATTCCGCGTCTGGTTCAGGATGTCGTGGACTTTGATGCTGATGTTGAACGCTCCGACATTCTTGGAAATCTCTGCGTTCCAACGCCATTCCGGCTTTCCGTAGCCTTTTGCGTAACCCTTGTAAAAAGCGTAAGTCAATTGGGTAATGAATTCGAATTCATGTTTGGTGGTATAGGAACCGCGACCATATAAGCGGGTGTCCAGCGTATTCATATTGATGCTGGGGTCAAGTGAGTAACGCGAGATGCGCCCTTGTGTATTGGCACCAAAGCTGAAGGAATAGTGGTCCTGGTTGTATTTGACGCTGAAATCCGCATAAGGGTTGAAGGATTTCGTACGGCTTTCCCGGAACCCACTGAGTCCCCCATAGAAGCGGTCGCCACTGGCATCACCCCAGAAATCCGAGATAAAAGTGGAATAATCAAAGGTATCTTTGTCCAGGGAGCAGAGCGTGGTTTTGGCTTGATAGCTGATGGAGGATGAATATGCCGCTGATCCGCTGAGGGATAAGGACCAGTTCTTCTTTTCATCTAGTGGAGTGGTATAATTGATTGAGACAGAGGCTGTCAAGCTTGGCTTTGCGGAATTGACGGGAATGGAATACAAGACACCGTTTACATCATACCAACGCGCATAAGTAGTGGGGGCGGTGATGTAGTTCCCGTTCAGATAAGCCATCCATGTGGAGAACCGTTCGCGATTATTCCGTGTCCAAGTAGCGTAGAAATAAGACTGCGTGGACGGTTTCAGATAGATATTGCCCAGGCTCAGACGGGAAGGATCCGTGATATTCAGGACGGGCAGCATCCGGGATGTGGCGGGACGTTGGTTGTACCCGTAGAGAGAGAATTGAAAGCGGTCGTTCCCTTTGCTGTGTTGAAATCGCAGAGTCGGCGTCACCGACCATAGCCATTCGTCTTTACCAGTGACATCCGCTACCCCATAACTCTTGGAGAAAGTCTCGTTGAGCACACCCATCACGCTGCCGCCAAGGGTTATCCAACTGCCTTTCCCAAACTTGTACTGGGCGGTAAGGTCGTATTGCTGTTTCACATAGTTATTCCGGCTTTCGGAACTGTAGTAGTCATTTCTGCCGGATGCATCGAAGGCATCTCGGACATTTCCACGCCGGGACCAGGTCAAATCGACAGTAGTGGAAAGTGTCCACTTTTTTCCTATCGGCTCGGTATAGCGAACACTTCCTCCTATCCAGGAAGAATGGCCATTTGAATCATAGCGCATCATTCTGACATCTTTTCCGCCCACTATTTTCAATAAGGAGGATTCTTCGCTTTCAATGGCTGATGCTCCGTTTGTGATGTCGGCACTCAGCCTTATGGTGCGGTTTTTCTTCCCCAAGAGTTCGCGGAAAGTGACATCGGCCGTAACCTGAGCATCTTTGCTATCGGACAGGTTGTGGGTCGTATTATCAGAACTGTTGACAAAAACCCCTTCCCGGAAAGTTTCGGATGTCCCGTGGCTGCTGGAATTTGTCTTGTTGAAACGGAACGACGGACGCACATGGAACCAGACCTTTCCTTTCTCTTTTTGTAATTCAAGGTTAGCATTCAGGACATTGGCTAATTGTTTACCGGTGTTTTCAGAAGAAGATGTCAGATTTCCGTTATTTTGGTAAGTAGTCCGCTCCGTCTTTGTACCGGCGTCCGAGTCCGAGTATTTATAGTCTGTGCTTATCGTGGTTGACACGTCCTTGATTCGCGTCGTATTGACATTGACACCCAGTTGGGCGGCCGTAGCAAGCCCCTGGTTCATCGTATTACGCTCCCCGTCGTCATCAACGATGACAACGATGGCATTGGAGTCGTCGATGTTCTGGCCGTTCGCAATCACCGTCACCTGGTCTTTCTCGCTATAGGCCGAGACAAGGGCGTTCGCATTAAAAAGGAGTCCCCGGTCGTCGCGAAGGGGATTATCATCGTTTTTATTCCCGATTGTCGTGCCGCCTCTCAAGCCTACATTTCCGAACCAACCCTTCTCATATTCCTTCTTGAGTCCCACATCCAAGACTTTTTCCCGACGGCCATCCTGCATGCCTGAAGCACGTGTCTGCTCGGATTCACGGTCTATCACCCGGATTTTATCGACCACGGCGGCTGGCAGATTGTTCAGCGCCGTACTTTGGTCGCCGAAAAAGAAAGTCCTGCCACCTACTGTGAGCTTGGCAATCTCCTCGCCATTGAATTTGACCTTTCCGTCGGCCGTTAAATCCATGCCCGGCATCCGTTGCAGCAAGTCTTTTAACATGGCATTGGCACCGACCCGGAAAGACGAAGCATTGAATTCTACTGTATCCTTCTTGATTACGATGGGGTTCCCGACATCGGTAATAGTTGCAGCTTGGAGGAACTGCTCATCCACCTGCAGCTGGATGGTACCCAAATCAATCTGACGTTCCCGAAAAAAGCGCTCCTTGACGAAAGGCTTGTATCCCATCATCTCAACGTGGAACACGTAGCTGCCGTACGGGACTTCGTTGAGTTTCGCCTTCCCCTGGGCATCCGTCAGCGTGAAATTGGTGATTGTAGTATCTTTGGCGGGAATCACGTACACAGAGGCAAATGACACCGGCTCTTGGGTCAGTGAATCCAGGACGGTGGCTTTGATCTCGCTCATCCGACCGGAGAGGACATTGTCAGTGAGGATAACGACCTGTGCATTTGTGATAAGGCACGGAAGCAATAGCAACACGGAGAAAATGCCATGCTTTACATATCGATTATTCATAATTAAACAAATTATTCGGGGAATATATCAATGGACTAAGCTCCAATGGCAAAACGTACAGAGAACATGACTGATGCTGATCGAAGCAGGTAGCTGTATTGTCTATCTGTGATATCTGTACAGCTTCGATGATTGTAGGCATTGATATTCAGTAGATTCCGTCCTTCCAACAAGTATTCGAACTTCTTTGTCTTGTATTTTATCGATGCATCAAGGAAGAACATTGAACGATTGTCCAATGGGAGCGCATTATTGTAATAATGCTCACCATTGAGATTAATCGTCATTCTTTTGAAGGCGATGAAACTGAAAGAGAGATGCTGCTGAAGGGCATTGATAGGGAGAAGATCAGATATCTGCTCAACAATTATACTGCGACTTCTCGTGTAGCGGAGGCCATAATCAAGAAATACAGACGGTGCTAAACGGGCGTTTACTTCCATCCCCGTTGTGAAATTACCGGTAGACGTCTTCATCAGGGCATCTTGACGTAATATGTCCCGATGACTCATTCGGAAAGAAACGGGGAGCCCTACAGTTGTTGATAATGCATCAAAACGCTTTTCTATTTTGCCTTCAATACCCCAACCTTGCGCAATGTTGTCGATATTGTAACTCTCGATTCTGCTTAGCGATCCGGAATAGGTGGTTCCGAACATCAGGTTCGACCAGCTGCGCCAACCGCTCACTTTCAAAGAGGCGAACACAGAGCGAAGGGCATCGGCATATCGCAATTCGGCGTTTCCGCTCAGGTACTTGCTCTCGGCAATGTCCCCTTTCCTGCAACTGATAACGCGATAATCTGTCATGATATAGCCACTATAGATGCTTGAAGCGGCGCCAAGATTACCTTGAAAGCTGGACGTTGCCACAAAACTGAGGTTGGGCGTCAGTTCCAAGTCTATGTTCAGACGAGGATTGAAAAATAGTTTGTTTTTTCTTTTATTGTTTCTCTGAATGCGATCGTCAACTGATACGAAAGAGTAATTCGGTCCGACTCCTGCAGTTAACCGGAATGATTTATAACGGTAGGTCATCCCGATATTTGAATGTATATTTAAGTTGCTATAACCCATGTTATTACATAGACTGTTATCAAACTTGTTCTGAATGGGGTCAAATAAACTACTGGCCATTTCTTGGAGGTCCGCCGTGAATCCTGTTGACGCGTGAAGGTCAATGCCGACACGTGAGAAAGATTTGCTGAGGCAAAGGGTGTTGGTCGTGAATAATTTCCGGTTCGACATGTCCTGTACGCCTTCTTGCGCGTCATAGCCGAAGATCTCGGGATAAAGTAAGGGATTGACACGCATACTTGAAGGATACTCCGATGCCCTGACTTGAGACACAAAGTTCAGCCGGAAGTCTCCGTGAAGGAGTCTGGTAAAGCGCAAGTCATTCTGAAGCCTCAATTGGTGCATTCCGAAGGATTGGTCAACCCGATTCGGTCCATTTATGACGGAGCCAAAGTCGTTGTCCCATTGAAAGCTGCAAGCGATCTGCTCATCCAAATAAATCTCCTGGGCATTCAGGTTATACTTTGAACTGATTTCTACATTGTCCGAAACAAATGTTGCCGAAGTCGTCTCGTCAATTTCCAATGCTTGTTGATCGGGAAGGTAGAATGTGGTCAGGGAAGATGCATTGAATCGTTGCCTGTCATGCAGATACATGACGTTCAGATTAATCGTAGCATCGGTATGCTTACCCAGTTTCAGAATTTGGCTGATTGTCGCTGCGTGCGTCACGTTGTCCATATAACGTTCCCTGTCGGTGTCGGGAGTTGCCGGTTTGTGAACGGACAGAAGAGATCGTTCCTGGCTGAGCGCATCGTAGAAAGAAGTCAACTCAGAAGCCACGTCACGTCCGGCATTATTGGTCTTGTAGGTGGACATCATCTGCCATTTTCCGGTAAAGTACATCATGGCCATCTCACCTGTCCACAACCAGGGAGTATAACCCGTCCCAAGAAGAAATGTGGCTATCAAACTTCCTTTTGCACTCCTTTTCAAGCGTAAATTGATAGCTGCATCTGGAGAAAACTCAAATCCGGCCAAAACTTTGACGGGTTGATGATTCTCCATTACCTCCACCGAGGCGACATCTTCTGCGCGTACGTTGTTGACTGCTACGCCATAGCGCCCGCCCATCAGGTCCATGTCTTCAATGTAGAATTTGTTGATGGGGCGATTGTTGTAGTAGATTTGGCCATTCTTGGCAACGTCAATCCCAGGCATCTTTTTCAGCACGTCACCAATAGAACGATCGACAAGAGTGTCAATATAGGCCGACACGTAATAGTTCAACGTGTCTCCGTGTCTTTTGATGGGTTCTGCCTTGACCGTTACCTCCTTGATTTGAAGTTCTTCGTACTCAACCAAAAAATCTACTGAGCCAATGGATACAGGCATAGTTCGAAAGGAGGCTTTCAAATTGAAGCCGGTTACCATAATTCGGATGGTATCGGTAGATCCTTTATACCCGAAACTCCACTTTCCATCTGCATCTGCAATAGTGTAACCAAGAGTCCGTGCTCCATCTGGGGACTGAAAGATCACATTGGCACCAGCAACAGGTTCTTTTGATCCGGCATATCGTACTGTCCCCTGGAGAACGGTTTGTGCTATAGCCACAGATCCTCCAAATAACACGGCAATAAGGATGAGTACGAACTGTCTCATAAAGAATAAATTAATATAGTTCTCGCTGAGGGATATATCGAATCGAAGCAGCGTACTCTGCGGATGTCATCTTTCTCAATTTGCCGGTAGCCGCATCTCTTTTCATCGGCATGAAGCCTTGACTACCGTTTGAAAGAGCATGTTTTTCCGGATCTTTCCATCTTAAGTCGTTGATTCTTATGATATCTTCCCGCTTGCAGGAAATCGTCTGAATATCATAACGGTACATCGGTTCATTGCCCGGTTGCTGCATTCCGATCAATTCGTAGGTATAAAGGCCGTTGGAGTCTTCTGCCCTGAGGATCAGTCCCGGGAGTCCGCCCAGTTTCCACGGACCATAGTGTAACGGAATCTCATAGGTAAACCACACGTGCCATGTTCTCCCACGAAAATCCGCAATCGCCTCTTGACAGATGTACCCCAATATGATGTCTGTTTTCCCTGTTATCTCCCAATCAATCAAAGGAGTTGGCTCTGCATAAACGTATGCTTTTTTGTTGATGACATTATAAACCGTCATGTCTCCTGATTGTGGGTAATTGATGAAGATATCTTCATATTGGCCGACCTCTTTGGGCTTCAAGTCTTCAGTCAAACTAAATGAACCACCCTGCCTCTTTCCTGTAGTGTGCCAAAATTTGGTGGAATCCATGGTTTCGGCAAAAAGACTATAGTAACGAATAAATAAACTGCCGATTTCTAAAGCCTGATTGTCATAATATTTGGCTTTGCCAACCGTGTCCTCAGAGAACATTGTGCGATAGGTAAAACGGTATCGTACCTCATCAACCACTTGTTTCCTGTTTACGTCCCTGGGCTCCGCATATACCGAAGTCTGAGCGATGCACACGGCTGATTCAAAGAATAATATTATGACAATAAATCATTGCTGTCCACTAAAAGTTGTGGACGTAGTTAAAAGTTAATAATCAAACAACGTGGGTTCATAGAACCCATCAAGTTCTTTGTCAATATTGAGGTTAGATTTGTTGAAGAGGTCTTCAAGAGGCGTCGTGTCTGTAAGC
>JAFWOY010000028.1 GCA_017509755.1 Bacteroidales bacterium | reverse complement strand
AGGTCGGATTAATAAGTCAAAAACGCTGTATTCCTGTTACCTTTTTTGCTGCACTCTTGTTACCGATTTTGCTGTACTATTGTTGCCGATTTTGTTGCACTGCCGTTACCATTTTTGCTGCATTTCTCGATGCCGGTTACACCGGGGTAATCCCGTTCGATATTTTCTCTTTTCCGTTGTTTGGATTCAATGACTATCATAGGAATACCTGTTCTACGGACACAAAAATAACATTTTTGCCATAATTTGGCAAAAACTGACGGCTAATATTTGGAAGTGTAAGATATTCGTCATACTTTCATCCCAACAAAAAATCCCCCACACATACATTTTTAAAAAGATTTGTGAAATATCAAATCTTAGGTGGTGAAATAACCACCTGCTTGTTCTTTGACATTTTTCAAATTCACTTTTACGTGTTCATAGCTATGGACGCGACCCTCTCACTATGCCCATTTCATTAAAAATTGAAAACAAAAAATAATACGCAAGATTTGAAGAAAAAAGACAATTCCGGTACGGTGGCAGAATTTCTCGCCACCCAGTACCCCATCTCGCACAATCCGGAACTCGGAGAAAAGATGTCCCGGAATCAATTGGGCCTGCTTGGCCGTCAACTCGAAAAAAAGATACGCCTCTCGAAAAAGAAAGATGAAGAGGTCTGTGTCCTTGTCCTTGAATGGATTCTGTATCTCGATACTCTCAAGATGCCTGTCGCTCAACGAGCCGCCTGCAAATGGTTTTGTGCCGGCACCGTCATTCTGCCTGAAGATGAACTGAAGATTCTTCAAGCCGTCAAGGTAGCCAAAAACAACCACGTTGATCCGCTCGCTTACGATTCTCCGATGGAGATCATCGATTCCTTCCCCCGGGCCAACCGCCCCGGCAAACCGATCAATCCCTTTAAGGTTTCTACCTTGCAACTTTATCGCATTTTTGACAACGGGCTTCAGGTATTCAACGTCGTGGAATCCGAGAAGTCCCGCATCAATTTGCGACACATCATCGACACCCATTGGGGGATGGACAGCAATCCGTGGTGCATCCTGCAGGGTGACGGCCATGGCAATCTGACGCCGCAATCTGCCTGGTATTGGAAAAACTACAGTGGCTTCCCCAAAAGGGTCGCTTTTATGAACGGCCGATTAACAGCTTTCTCCGCCGGAGCTACCCGGAAACGGATATGGTGGAACCGCCTGGACCGTGTCATCGGGGAAGTTGAAACGGTTGAAAAGCCTGTTGAAGGAGACACGCTACAAAGGACTGCCCTCTACGAAATCGACCGGTTCACGGGCGAAGCGAAAATCCTTGGCGAGATCCACAAGGGAGACCAGCAAAACGGACTCTATGAAAAATATCACACCCTCGAGGATACGGTCCCTCATTACAGTGCATATTTCCTCGGTGGAAAGCGTTTGCGCAGCCAATGGCCGGGGATGAATTCTTCTTTTGAGAAAGAAGTAGGAGAATCCAGCCGCCTTGAGGAAGGGACACTCAGGATTCCTTCTTCACTACAGTGCCTTCCGGCCTTACCCGTACTGAAAGCCCCCGCTTTGAAGGAAGTCTTCCTTCCAGATGAACTGAAGGTCATCGAGGAGAGTGCTTTCTGCGAGAGCAAAGGCCTTGAGCGGGTTCGAATGCCGAAGGAGATGGGCATTATTTCCGCTGGGTTGTTCAAGGATAGTCGTTCATTAGCCTCCATTCAGCTACCGTCGGAGTTGCAGATTATCTCAGCGGAATCCTTCTCTGGTTGCGAGCGCCTTCATAAGATTCGGATTCCGCGCAGTGTCAAGATTATCGGTAAACGGGCCTTCGCAGGATGTGCTTCGTTGGAGGAAGTCACTTTGCCGGCGGGATTGAAAACCATTCCTGATTCAATGTTCGAAAACTGCACCTCATTGGCCTCGGTTACGCTGCCGTCCCAGCTCCGGGAAATACAGGCTCACGCCTTTAAGAACTGCCACCATCTGGAAAGGATTGTCATTCCCAATAGCGTTGTCCGGATCGGAGAAGGAGTCTTCGAGGGCTGCACGAGCCTGAAAGAAGTGGTTTTGCCCCGGAAACTGAAAGTCCTCCCCGACTCTTTCTTCCGTGAGTGCGAGTCCCTCTGGACCATCACACTGCCCGATACGGTAACGTCTATCAGCGAAAACGCATTCCGGGATTGTCGGAGTCTGAAGGAAGTATTCCTGCCCGAATCCCTGGAGAAGATCGACAAAGCGGCCTTCATGGGGTGCAATAAGCTCAAGGACATCGACTTCCCTCCGCTGTTGAAATCGATTGGGAAGGCGGCTTTCAGCGGGTGCTCCTCCCTGCTGGAAATCTTGATACCCGAATCTGTCAAACACCTGGATGAGAGTGCCTTCTCAATGTGTACGAATATCCGGTACTTCCTCGTCCCGCCAAGATGGTTCGCTCTTTTATACCAACGCTACGGTCGCAGGGTACAAACCCTGTAGTCTTGATACAATATAAACAATCAGAATTAACCAATCAATTCATATGGAACAAAACATTCTCAACGCCCTCAACACCATCGTCACCAGCATTAAGCACTCCGAACTCAACCTGTTCGATCCTGCTCTCGACAGCACCGAGAGCATCAAAAAAGAAATCGGTATGCTCCGTGAAACCCTCGGACTGACCGCCCTTCAAGCGACGCTGCTCGGACTCGCCATCGAAGGCGCAGCCGGGAAGCGTACTTCTTTCCGCGAGATCGCCGATGCGGTCGGCTGCTCCTATCTGGAACTCATGTCGCACGCTGACGAGTTCCAGACACTTCGCAAGAAAGGCTATCTGCGCATCGTCGCGGAGAAACTATCCATTCCGGCCGAGGCGATGGCCGCGTTGATGAAAAACCAGGCTTACACGCGGACCGAGCCGAAGGGAATGAGCACGGAGGCCCAACTGACGAAGATCAAGCGGTACCTGGGAAAGGTTCACCGTGATCAGATGACCGAGGAACTGTTTGTTGAAGAGGTCGACTTACTGATTCGCAGCAATCCGGAGTCCAGCCTGGGCATGGCCTTCACCAAACACATTGCTCCCTGCAATTTGCCGGATCAAGAACGATATCTTTTCTATCTCGCTCTCTACGGAGCCCGTTTCCACGGCAATCAGTTTTCGGTCGTGGATGTTCGGGAGTATTTTTCCGTTGAGTCAGGTTTCGATGAAACGATCTTCTGGCTGGAGAACTGCCATAGCTGTCTCGACCTGTTCAAGCACAAGATCATTGAAGAAATCTCGGTCGACGGACTGGTCGAGGAAGGGCAGTTCAAGATCCGCGATGACATCGTCGAAGATTTCCTGAAAGAAGCAACTCCCTTTGAGGGGAACAAGAGCATCTGGCTCGAAGACAGCGCCAAGTACACGCCCAAGGAACTTTTCTACAATGAAACCGAAAAGCAGCAGGTTCAGCGGCTTTCCACGCTCCTGAGCCCCGTCAACCTGCACCGCGTCTTTGAATCGATGGAAGCCAAGGGGATGCGCACCGGCTTCACCTGCCTCTTCTTCGGGGCACCCGGCACCGGAAAGACCGAGACCGCCCTTCAACTCGCCAGAGCCACGGGGCGAAAGGTTCTCTCCGCAGACATTGCCCAGATCCTCAGCAAGTGGATTGGTGAATCGGAGCAGAACGCCCGCCGCCTATTCCGCGATTACCGGAAGGCAAACGAAGAGAACGAACTTTCGCCCATCCTCCTGCTCAACGAGGCCGACGCCTTCCTCTGCAAGCGCTTCGAGAATGTCCGCAACTCTACCGAGAAAATGGAAAATGGCCTCCAGAACATCTTCCTGGAGGAACTTGAACGCTTCAGTGGCATCCTCATCGCCACCACCAACCTTACCTCCAACCTCGATCCGGCCTTCGACCGCCGCTTCCTTTTCAAGATCCGTTTCGATAAGCCCTGCATCGAGGTGAGTGCCTCCATCTGGCGTTCCATCATCCCTGAACTCTCCGAAAGAGAGGCTCTGCAACTGGCTACCAGCTACGATTTCAGTGGTGGCCAAATCGAGAACATCGCCCGCAAACGGAACCTCGACGCCATCCTCACCGGCTCCGAACCGGATTTCGCCGCCATCCGTCACTACTGCGACGAAGAAACCATCGCCAACCGTCCCTTCCGCCGGGCCATCGGATTCTAAGCTCATGGAAAAAATACTTGAAATATGCGAGTGGTGCTCGAACACCTTCGGCACCACTCTCTCGATCCTCCTGCTCCTCGCCCTCCTGCCGCTCATCTTGGCAGTGGGGATGCTGCTATTCGTCTTGGCGGTCCCGATCGGAATCGTTTATAATGTCGTCAAAGACTTTCCCGGAAAAAATTACTCTTCCGAAGAAGAATGTAGTCAATAACCTTGTCAGCCTTCGCCTCCTCAGCGTCTTCCTCCATGTGTGTACTAAAAAGGCACAGGATAACCGTAATTTTAAGAGTTTCCGTTTACTTTCGTGTCATCACAAAATAATAATAATCCCCTATGAAAGAATCTTTTTCTCTTTTCTTCAAAACAATCCTCTCTCTCATTCTCATCATTGCCGCCCCTTTCATTGGGATTGTCCTTCTCTTATGGTGGATCTTAGCGGGTATTGTAGGGTTATTTTTTTCCAAAGCAAACTTGTTCCCGATCTGGAGAATGTACCGCTCCGCTTCGCGGTGGATGAGGGATCATACCGGAGAGGATCTATCTTCTTACAAGGTCTTCTTTTCAATATTCCTGATGTTCTATAAAGGTTTTCACCGATTATTGAGGTAATTCATAGTCCCCCTCTGCATAATCAAGCGCCATTTTAGGTTCAGAATCTACGGCGAAAGCAGTTTTTTGGCTCAGTAACTACGGACGGCACTTTTGAGAAGGTGAGCACCGTCCCGAAGAAGTTAATGTTCGCATTGCGCAGCAGTTCTAAGTCGATGGAGGGCGGAGTGCCGATACGGAGTGCGTCGCGACACACCATCAGCACTTTACCCATAATGTTCTGCCCCACGAATTCACCTTCCCTTGACCACTCTCCCAGCCTGAGTGCATCAAGCCGGCGGTCGATTTCCGTTTTGCCCAGCCCCAAACTCTTCAATTCATTTTTCTTAGTTTTGAGACGGCCTTTCAGCAGGTCATTGCAGCAACCCCAGATATTACCGGTGCTCCGGGGATGGGATGATACATCTTCAATGATTACGGAATTCTCAGGGAATGCAAGCAGCACCCTGCGGAAATCCGCGTTTCCTACGCACTTGCACCACACCACGTAGAGCATCCACTGGATGTTGAACATGAAGAAATCCTTCCGCATCTTCTTTTCGTTCGGCTTGCGAATGCCGCGCTTGGCCATCAAGCCGTTGGTGCAGGCCGCCAGCTGGCGCTGGATGGCAAAGTTTTCGGGCGTTCCATCGGAGAAGAGTCCGGCGATGTACGCACATTCGCTGTTATTGAAGTGTACACCTTCCATCGTGAAGGGAAAGCCGCCCACCATATTTCCAACTGCCAGAGAGCGGCCGTTTCGTACATCACCTCCTTTGCTGAATCCGTAGCAATCCAGCCGGGAGGAATCGTAGCACTCCTTCTGAACAAGGTAATCGTAAAGCTCCGTTTTGTTCATTGAACCAATATTTAATGAATAATTATTGTTTTTTATAGCAGTAAATCAAATTATTGATTTACAAACATAGATACAATATTTCATATTTACGGGGATACTGTTGCCAAATATGGCACATAATCTTTTTATTATTATCTTTGTTACCGCATCAATTTCTATTGCTATGGCTTACGACGTTTTCAAGAAATATGTCTGGCTCATCGACCAGGTCAACAACGAGGAGGGCAGAAGCCTCAAGCAGATCAACGAGGAATGGAAGAAGAACGCTGCCCTTTCCGGCGGTCATGACCTCTCCCGTTTCAGTTTTATGAAATATCGCAAGGCCATCAGGCAATACTTTGGTCTGGACATCTACTGCGAAGACAACAAGTACTACGTCGCCGCTCCCGATCAGCCGTCGGCCACCATGCTCACACTGATGGAAAAACTGGCTGTCGACAATATGCTCCAGGAGTTCGCAAACTTGAAGGGTCGCATCGTTTACGAGCCGGACCTGAGGGTTGCCAAGGGCAGGCTGAAGGAGGAGGAGAAGCTGCGGAAGGTTGCGGACGCGATGGCGCATGGAAGGAAACTCAAAATCATATACAAACCTTTCGGGAGAGAGGAAGAGATCAGGACGGTACATCCCTACTGTGTAAAGATGCACCAGCAGCGGATGTATCTCATCAGTCGGGCAGAGGAGCGCAGCGCGCTCAGGACCTACTGTTTGGACGACCGGATGTTATCCGTGGACTTCGCACCAGGCAAGTTCTCGCTTCCAAAAGATTTCGATGCTGAAGAATACTTCAGGACAGCCTACGGCGTCGTCCCCCAGACCGAGGAGATACGACCGCAAAAAATCCTGCTCCGGGCGGACCCCACCGAGGCGTGTTACCTCAAGGCGGTGCGCCTGCATACCTCCCAGAAGATCGAGGAAGACACGGATTCCTATACCATTTTCTCCTATTACCTGGCTCCGACCAAGGACTTTATCGAAGAGATCATCAAACGGCGTGGCCGCTTGACCATCGTCGAGCCGCTGGGCCTGGCGAAACAGCTCCTGGACCAGCTTGATCAAGCGGAACGGCGGTTCAAGGACAGCTACCAGAAAGAGAAGGAGAAATTCATAACCAGGCTCATTTAGTTACCTGTGCCCAGTATTCACACAGGGCCGACTCTTATTTCAAGAATCGTTCTTATGTTTATCCAATAAAAATTAGTAACCTTAAAAAATGAAAATCAACTACCTTCTCTCTCTGACCGTCAACGAAATCGAACGCGGTGTATTTCCGCTTCGGCAACTATTGGAGAACTCCCTTTATTACCCCGCTTGCGACCTCGACGGGGACGTCATTCGTTATTGCAACCAGCATTTCCCCCAGCTGAACATCTGCAGTTTCGTCTATGTCGACTATGTCACAGGTGAAGAAAGGCTCAAAGCACATCTCAATGATTTCAGAGGCTACCATCTCCTTGCCACCCGTGCGCTGACGCCCGCCGAAATTGGGGCTGACCGCCCGGTTCAAGCGCCACGGGTCATTGATCCGACTGAATACAACCGCTATCGAGACCTCTGGAAACCATTTGCCCGATGGACAGTCTATGAGCGTGATGAAAAGTATAGTGACCTTCACGGCCCGGAACGCTTCTCGCTGCTCTATCTGGGTGCGGAAGGTGCTGCCGCTTACGCCGGTCTCTACATCGCCAACCACATCAATCCAAAGGCAATGGCCATCATCCAGCCTGGCACCTGCTTCGGTTTTAACTGGACTGACTTTCGTGACTTCAACGCGCCATTAGGCCGCACGGTTATGATGGGCTCCTTGCCGGAGTACGTCTTCTACGGCGGAAATGGCGATTCTGACTACGAAGACTTCGACTGGCCCGACTACCATATGGTCGACGCCATCGAACGCTATCATCGCGCCGAGGAAGGGCGGGTGACGGTGTGGAGGATCAAATGATTAAGGGATTGCAATCTTTGTCCAAACCGTCCTCAATATCTCAACCATTGCCCAAGTGTCCTGCTTACAATAGGTCTTTAGTGAGCAGCATATTGGAGGCAAATCTGAAAAGGACAAGACTTATTGACGTCCCAGAATTCTGTACACGTGTGCATCCTGAAGAACGATAAACTCGCAAGAAAAAGCATCTCCAGGTTGCCAATGATTCCTATTAATCAATTCCTTGATTGTCGATTTACCTCGTAAGGTATTTCCCTTGCCACTATATGTCCTATTAGCTGCTTCATATGTCTGCCCCAACCACTCAACATAAACATGAGGAGTATTGTGAGGAAGAGTCCAATGGTTATTCATTATCTGAAAGGTTTTTCCATAGTTTCTCCCCGCCTTGTCATAAACCTTCAGAAAAACAGCTTGATTCTGCGGAACAGGATTAACATTCACCACGATTTGTTCTTGTTGGTGTTGTTGCATGACATTGGCGACCAACTGATTATAATAATTGGCGACAACTGGATTCCGAAATAAACGGCCTTCCATCTCCCAAGGAGTCACATTATACCCTTGACATCTATGATTAAACCATTCAACATATATGAAATAAGATTCAGGAATATCCTGAAGGGAAATACCGTTGGGGCCTATCACAAAGATATCATCCCGCAATCCAGATCCGGCATCAGTCATCTCGCAGTAAAGAGCCTTCATCAGCCACTGATCCGCAATGATAGGCAATAAAACCTGGTCGTCTCGCTGATGGGCCGCGACGTAAAACTGCAGTATTTTCGTAAAGAATGCAGGTCCCACATAAGGAACTTTCAACTCACCATTGGGAAGGAGCATCCGCATAAAAACATCCGAAAGAGTTACTCGATCAATAGCGTATGACAATACGGCCAGACGCTCCTCTAAGACAACTGAAATATCTTGAAGCCGATCCATACTTCGAGCGGAAAAAACGCGATTAAAGATTCTGAAATTCACATTCCCCCACCATAGCGTTGCCAAGTATTTCGTAGTAATGTGGCAATTAGATGCCCATACTTCCCGAAGCGCGTCACGTGTAAAATGCACTAGGTCTATCCCTGGGAACTGGCTCATTTCATTTTGAGCAAGCAGAACAATCTCATGACCGCCCGATACATTGATGGTTCGATTAATCTGATTCTCAATGTTGTACCCGTCTGCGGGTTGCAAAGGTTGATTAAGGATTAACTCAAACATAATTCTAAGTCTTATTGTTTATGTACTAGGAAATTCACGTATTCAATCTCTGCTCCCAGCGCCCTCAAGTCAATCGGTCTATAATGGTAGGCGTCTTCTTCATCGCAGACATCCTCCTCCATACTCACAGATTCTGACTTACGTTTGGGGATACAGAAATGCTCCAGCGTCTCCATCTCCTTGTGCACAAGTTCCGGGTCGGGTTTTTTGACAAAAAAGGCGTCTAACAGAACGGGGAGGTTTCCGTCCAGAATGCTTTGCAGTTGGGCTTTATACCGTCTCTTTGCCACCTGGGTCTTCACCTCATCCAACCAATCCTCAACGCGGTGACGGAGGCCAGGCTCCTTCTCACACGGAAATAGATGCAGAAAGAAGCGGTAAATATTGCAGGTTATGTGGGAAGTTTCATTCCGCAGAAGATCGAGTTCCTTGACCCTGTCAAGTGATATCCACTCCTTGTCCACGACATTCATCTTCCAAGGCTTTATCTCGTGCTCAATAAGAACAAGATCCCCATCATCCTCCAGACTTCCCTTAGAGAGCCGCCCAATGATACCATCGTCCGACGTCACATAATGGAACGGAACACGGTATTTGCCCGTATCCGCAACAAGTTCCAACAGTACCTCCGCCCGTCCTTTCCGGAACCGGTACCAGTAATAATCGATTCGTATTTTCTTTAGGTCTTCCATAGTGAGTCCAGGGGTAGCGTCCCAATTTATGTGTCTGGGGACTGGCCTGCAATTTACAGAATACTCAAAGTTACGACTTATTCTTTAACCAGCAAGCCATTGCTTCCTTTTTTGGGCTAGGACATAATCTTTCAAGTTCCTTCGCCGATGTAAATAAATACTTAGTAAGTTGTCATTTACTAAACAAATGCTTACATTTGCAAAAAAATAGTTTGCAATGACGGACCAGGTATTCATTTTCGGAAAACCAGTAGAAGGCAATACCTTCACTGACAGAGAGAAAGAATCTGCCAGACTGGCGGCGGATTTTGCAGGAGGAATTAATTCTTTCATCGTCTCTCCCAGACGATGGGGGAAAACCTCCCTCGTCAAAAAAGTAATCCGGGAAACAGACAACAAAAAAATACTCTGTATTTTCACAGACGTTTTCAAAGCAAAAACCTCTGGTGAATTCTGTGAAATACTCGGCAATGCCGTACTGAAACAGAGTGCCACGGCCATCGATGAAATTCTCGAGAATGTGCGAAGATTTTTGGGCAGAATCCAACTTGGGGTAAATCTGGCATCCGACCCCACAAACGCGGTCAAAATACAATTCGGGCTGAACGATGCACAGCCGCCCATAGATGACATCCTCAATCTGCCGGAAAAAATCGCCGAAAAGAAGAATGTACGCATCGTTGTCTGCATCGACGAGTTTCAGCAGATTACGGAATTTGCAGACAGTCTTTCCTTCCAGAAGCGCCTGAGAACGGTCTGGCAACATCAACAAAATGTATCCTACTGCCTATTCGGAAGCAAGAAACATATGATGGAACGATTGTTTGATGATGAAGCCAAACCTTTTTACAAGTTTGGCGACATCATCTATCTGAAAAGAATCCCCTTCGCCTACTGGGAAGCCTATATCTCCGGAAAATTCAAGGCTGAAGGGAAGTCCATCTCCTCCGACCAGATTGAACGGATCTGCCAGACTGTTGATTATCACTCTTCTTATGTACAACAACTCTGCTGGTATATCTATCTGTTCTCAGACAATGTCGTAACAAACCAGGATATAGACGCTGGAATAGAAGAACTCATCGACCAGAATACGGCCTTGTTTGAAAGTCGCACGGAGAATCTGACACCTGTTCAAATGCGGTTTTTAAGGGCCCTTGCAGACGGCGTTTGCGACGGCTTTTCTTCAGCGGCCGTCATCAGTAAGTACAAGCTGGGCTCCTCGGCTGCTTCAATCGCTACGAAAAAGGCACTGCTGGAGAAAGGTCTGATCTATATGGAAGAGAGTAAATGCCTTCTTGCCGACCCCGTTATGGGCCTTTGGCTCCACCGTTGAAATCTTCGAGATTCACCCAATCCTGCCCGAACATCAATCATCTATGTGGATTAGCTGATAAACAGCAGTTCCCGGTATTTCGGCAACGGCCATAGCTGGTTGTCCACCAGTTCTTCGAGTTTGTCGATGGGACGGCGGAGTTCTTCGATCTGGGAAGCGATATCATGGTAGGCCATGGCGCGGGTATAGTCGTCTTGGATGGTGTTGGCCCGTTTGCGGGCCTGGCGCATCGCCTCGGCCCGGTCGCTGACCTCTTCAATGTAGGAGCCGATGCGGCGGATGAGTTCGATCTCGGTCCGGCATCCTTCAAAACTGCCCAGCACCTGCTGATGCAGTGAGACCTCCTTGAGCAGGCGTGTCTTGTATTCCAGCGCAGCGGGGATGATGTGGTTGACAGCCATGCGAACCATGACACGGCTCTCGATCTGTACTTTCTTGATATAGATATCCCATTTGACCTCATTGCGGGCAGCCAGTTCTTTTTCGGTATAGACGCCGGTCCGGGTGAACATCGCCACCGAATCGGGCGTGGTAAAGGCCTTGAACATCTTCGGGACGCAAGTCTCTACATCGAGGCCGCGGCGCACGGCTTCATCCTGCCACTGCTCCGAATAGCCGTTTCCGTCGAAACAGACCACGTCGATAATCTTGGCAATGATGGGTTTGAGCGTATCCATCACGGCCACCTGCAGCGTCTTCCCGGCGGCCAGCGCGGCATCCAGCTCTTTCTTGAAATCGAGCAGTTGCTCGGCGACGGCCGCGTTGAGGGTCGTGAGGGCGCCGGCACAGTTGGCGGAAGAACCGACGGCACGGAATTCAAAGCGGTTGCCGGTAAAAGCAAAAGGAGAGGTGCGGTTGCGGTCGGTGTTGTCCACAAAGATTTCGGGAATCTCTATCAGGCCCACACTGCGCTCCTTGCGACCGGCAATTTCGATGGGCGTATCGGAGGGAACTTCCAGAATCTTGCGCAGCACGGCTGTCATCGTCCGGCCCAGAAAAGCGGAGATAATGGCCGGCGGTGCCTCATGACCGCCAAGACGGTGGGCATTGGTCGCGCTGGCAATCGATGCCTTCAACACGCCATTGTGCCGTTGTACGGCCATCAGCACATTGACAAAGAATGTGAGGAACAGCAGATTGCCGTTGGCATCGCGCCCCGGCGCCAAGAGCGGGCGGCCCGTGTCAGTGCCAAGCGACCAGTTGCAGTGCTTACCCGAACCATTGATGCCGGCAAAAGGCTTCTCGTGGAGCAGCACCACGAACCCGTGTTTGCGTGCGATGCTGTTCATCAGGTTCATCACCAGCTGGTTCTGGTCGTTCGAAAGATTGGCGTCGCCATAGATGGGTGCAAGTTCGAACTGATTGGGAGCCACTTCGTTGTGACGGGTCTTCAACGGGATGCCCAACCGCAGCCCCTCCACTTCCAGTTCCCGCATGAAAGCCGCAACGCGGGCCGGAATGGCTCCAAAATAGTGATCCGCAAGCTGCTGGTTTTTAGACGACATATGTCCCATCAGCGTCCGGCCGGTAATCATCAGGTCAGGCCGCGCCGCATAGAGGTCTTCATCCACCAGGAAATACTCCTGCTCCCAGCCCAGGAAGCAATTCACGTTGTTCACGGCCGGATCGAACAGCCGGCAGATGGGGACGGCCGCGTCAGAGACAGCCCGGATCGAGCGTTTGAGCGGCGTCTTGTAGTCGAGCGCTTCACCGGTGTAGGCGATAAAAACTGTCGGGATGCAGAGCGTATCTTCCTGGATGAAAACAGGAGAGGTCGGATCCCAGGCCGTATAGCCGCGCGCCTCGAAGGTGGCGCGGATGCCGCCGTTGGGGAACGACGACCCGTCGGACTCCTGCTGCGCGAGCGAACTGCCGTCGAAGGTCTCGATGACGCCGCCTCGGCCGTCGAGGGCGATGAGCGAATCGTGCTTTTCGGCCGTGCCTTCGGTCAGCGGCTGGAACCAGTGGGTGACGTGGGTTACGTGGTGTTCCAGCGCCCATTCCTTCATTCCGCGGGCGACGCCGTCGGCGGTTGCCCGGTCGAGCGGATGTCCTTTGTCGATGCATTCCAACAGGGCCTGGAGCGTGTCGGAATCCAGATACTTCCGCATCTGGGCGCGGTCGAAGACCTGTTCTCCGAAATATTCAGACGCTTTCCGTGAAGGAATTTCAATGGCCGGAGCCTTTTTCCGGAAGGACTCCCTGACCAGCTCGAAACGGTCGGTGCTCATGACTGTCAGATTTGAAGGTGTAAAGATAATGAAGTTTCACTATAACCGTACGTCCCTGCCCGCTTTTTCCGCTGCAACGGACGCAGCTGAACATCAGCCATTTATAACGACTGATCCCCCTCGTTTTTTGAGGGGGATCAGATTGCGTAATCAGCTGACAATCAGCTGTTTCCGTTGTAGCACAACTTAACAGTTCTCCAGCGCAGCGATTTGGCGGCTGACCTGGCCGATGCTTTCGCGGACGAAGAACTGGCAGGACTTCAGGAAGCGGGCGTCGCGCAAGCTGTCGAGGAGGAGAAGGTAGGCCATCACAATGCTGGCGAGTACTTCCGTCAGGGCGCGCGTCGCGTGTTCGAAGCGGACTCTCGAGGTTCCTTCCGTAGCAGCCATTTCGTAGAAACGCTTGTAGCCGTCCGTAGCTTTGCGGAGCACGTCGAGACAGTGTTGCCGCTCGGCGTCAGGTGCGCCGGCCAGGGCTTCGGCTACGCGGGTCTCATAGCTTTCAATCTGCTTGAGATAGGCCCCATTGGCGATGCCTTTCATGGCGGCCACCACCTGCAGCTGACTCGTTCCTTCGTAGATCGACAGGATACGGGCGTCGCGATACAGCCGTTCGCAGGCGTATTCCTTCATGAAGCCGCTGCCGCCGTGGACCTGGATGCAGTCGTAGGCGTTGCGGTTGGCGAACTCGCTGGCGCTGAGTTTCACCAGGGGCGTGAGGATGTCGGCGACCCGGGAGGCGGCGCGGGAAGATGCCGAAAGATCGACGTAGCGGGCCGTCTCATACATCAGGCTGCGGGCGCCGTCGGTCCGGGCACGCATGCGGGCCAGCAGGTCCTGTACGGCTACGAACTGGTTGATCGGATGGCCGAACTGCTCACGCGACGCGGCGTAGGCGTCGGCCTCGCGGCAGGCGGCCTCGCACAGGCCGATGGATTGGGCGGCCACGCCGAGGCGGGCGCCGTTCATCAGCGACATCACGTACTTGATCAGGCCCAGGCGACGTTCTCCCACAAGTTGGGCCGGTGCATTCGTAAACTGCAGCTCAGCCGTCGGCGAACCCTTGATACCCATCTTGTTCTCGATGCGGCGCACAGTCATGCCGCCGTCGGCACGGTCGAACACGAAATACGACAGGCCGCGGCCGTCGGTCGAGCCCTCTTCGCTGCGGGCGAGAACCAGGTGCAGGTCGGCATCTCCGTTGGTGATGAAACGTTTCACGCCATTGAGCCGCCAGCAGCCAGCCGCCTCGTCCCAAGTAGCCTTCAAACGAACGGACTGCAGGTCACTGCCGGCATCCGGCTCGGTGAGGTCCATCGAACAGGTGGCACCTTTGCAGATGCGGGGAAGATATTTGTCCTTCAAGGCCTGGTCACCGAACTCCTGAATGGTGTCGGCGCAATCGGTCAGTCCCCAGATGGTGGCGAAACCCACATCGGCGCGGGCAATGATCTCGGCCGCCATCACAACGGCCGCGCGCGGCCAGTTGAGACCGTCATATTTGCGGTCCAGCGAGATGCCGTAGAGTCCGGCCTGGATAAGGGCATCCAGGTTGCGGCGGGTACCCGGGGCATACTGGACGCGGCCGCCTTCGAGCGTCGGTCCGACATGATCGACTTCTTCGGCGTTGGGCGCAATCACTTCACCGGCGATTTCACCCACCAGTTTCATGACCATGTCATACTGGCCGACGGCTTCTTCAGCAGAGGCCGGGGCCTCCGGATGCTGGCCTGCCTCGGCAAAATCTTTCTCCTTGACAGCCACCACCTTCTCCATCTCCGGATGATGCAGATAGAAGGAAAGGCTTTCGTTATCGTTATAGTAATTCATAATTCCTATTGTTTCGGCATTCACTGTGTCTCTTTCAAGACTACGGACCCTTCGGGTCCTATCCCTCCCATCGCTAGCGATGGGCCCCTCCCACTCACGGCTGCGTGGGCGCAGACGGTCTTGAAAGAGACACAGTGAATGCTCTCATTTATTTCAAATTATTTTTGTAACAAGCCATAAACTGGGGGATGACGGTCATGACGTCGCCGATGATGGTGTAGTCGGCGATGGCGTTGATCGGCGCATCCGGATCGGTGTTGATGCTGATGATCTTGGCGCTCTGTTCCATGCCGGCCCGGTGCTGGACGGCACCGCTGATGCCGCAGGCGATGTAGAGTTTCGGACGGACCGTCACGCCGGTCTGGCCGATCTGGCGCTCACCTTCACAGAAACCGGCATCGACGGCGGCGCGGGTAGCGCCGACGCTGGCGCCGATCAGGCGGGCGAACTGGTGAAGCAGCTGGAAATTCTCCTTGCTGCCCATGCCATAGCCACCGGCCACGATGATCTGAGCGCCTTTGATGTCGATCTTCTGTTCTTCGATTTCCCGGCTCAGGATCTCGACCGCCTTGTCCGCTGCAGCAAGCGAAGCCTCTACGGCTACCGGAATGATTGTGCCCTTATACGCAGGATCAAACACTTCTTTTTTCATCACGCCCTCGCGGACGGTAGCCATCTGCGGCCGCGTTTCCGGGCACACGATAGTGGCGATGATATTGCCGCCAAAGGCCGGCCGGATCTGGTACAGGATGTTCTCGTAGGTTTTCTTGGTCTTGGGATCTTCATGCGATCCGATCTCCAGCGACGTGCAATCGGCCGTCAGGCCGCAGCGCAGGAAAGAGGCGATGCGCGGAGCCAAGTCGCGGCCTACGCTGGAAGCGCCGAAAAGGACGATCTGCGGCTGCTGGGCCTGGATGAGTTTGGAAAGCACATCGAAATGCGGCAGGGTGCGATACGGCGCGAGCCGCGGGTCATCGGCCACGAACACATCGTCCACCCCGTAAGGATAGAGCGATTCGGCAGCCGCTTTCACGCCGCTGCCCAGCACGGCAGCCTGCAGGCGGCAGCCCAGACGGGTAGCCAGCTGACGGCCTTTGGTGCAAAGCTCCAGAGCGATGTCGGCAATCTGGTTCTTCTCCGACAATTCGCAATATACTAATACGTTGTTCATCGATTCAAGGTTTTTCAGGTACTACAGGATGTGCTCCTTGATGAGCGAAGCCGTAAGTTCGTTCAAGGCCGCTTCCGTCGGCTCGAGTACGACAGACTCCTTGTGCGCCAGCACCACATTCTCAATCTGTTTGACTTTGGTCGGCGAGCCCTTCAGGCCCAGCCGGTCCATGTCCGCATCAATGCTGTCGGCATTGATCATCCGGACCTCATCCTTGGCCAGCCGGATCATCCGGTGGGCATTGGGAAAACGGCAATCATCTGCCGCAGACGTAACCGTCACGAGCACCGGCATGGTCGCCTTCACACACTCCGTACCCCGCTCCAACCGACGGCGGATGGTAATGGTCTTGGCATCGATGGCAACCAGTTCCTCCGCATAGGTCACTTGCGGAATATCCAGTTTCTCAGCCACCTGCGGACCCACCTGCGCGGTATCACCGTCGATGGCCTGCCGGCCGCCGAAAATCAGGTCCACAGGACCGAGTTGGCGGATGGCCTGGGAAAGCGCATACGAAGTCGCCAGCGTATCGGCACCGGCAAAACGCGCATCGCTCAGCACGAAACCGTCATCCGCACCACGATTGCGGGCATCCTTGATGATCTCAGCCGCCCGCGGCGGTCCCATCGTCACCACGGTAACCGTAGAACCCGGCACCTGATCTTTCACCTGGAGCGCCATCTCCAGGGCCTTTAAATCTTCCGGATTGAAGACTGTCGGCAAGGCGGCCCGATTCACGGTGCCGTCTGCATTCATGGCATCGGCCCCGACATTGTGCGTGTCGGGAACCTGCTTGGCCAAAACTACAATTCTATATGACATATACTACTGATTTGACAACCTTTAATTGATAGCCAGACCGCCGTCGCAGCTGATGACCTGACCGGTCACGTAGCCGGCCAGATCGCTGGCCAGGAACAGGGAGACATGCGCCACGTCGGTGTCGAGGCCGCCGCGGCGGAGCGGAATCTGTTTCATCCAGTCCTTGCGCACATCCTCAGGAAGCTGCTGCGTCATCGGCGTTTCAATGAAACCCGGCGCCACGGCGTTGCATCGGATGCCGCGCGAGCCGAGCTCCTTGGCGATGGAACGCGTGAATCCGATGATGCCGGCCTTCGAGGCGGCGTAGTTGCACTGTCCGGCGTTGCCGTTCAGGCCTACGATGGAACTGATGTTGATGATCGAGCCGCTGCGCTGCTTCATCATCATCGGCGCAAAGGCTTTCGTATAGTTGAACACTGAACGGAGATTGACATCCATCACCAGATTCCAGTCCTCCACGCTCATGCGGAGAATCAGCTGATCGCGGGTGATGCCGGCATTGTTGACCAGGATGTCGAGGCGGCCATAGTTTTCGGTCACCCAGGCAGCCACTTCCTGCGCCTGCGCAAAATCAGAAGCATTCGAAGCCACGAAGTCTGCCCGCACGCCCTTGGCGCGGAGCTTGGCCACCAGCGCGTCGCTCTGCTCGTTCTGTTTGAGGTCCGTAAAAATGATATTCGCACCCTCTTCCGCAAAGAGGAGGGCATGACTGCGCCCGATCCCGCGCGAAGCGCCGGTGATGAGGGCGGTTTTGTTTTCCAAAAGTTTCATAACTGACGTGTTTCAGATTCCCGGACAAGCCGGGAATGACGGAGAACTATTCGGGTTTGTCTGCAAGCATGAAGATCAGGCTGCCCTTGGCGCAGAGTTTTCCTTCCACCCGGGCTTCCGCATCGATGAAGAAGGTCAAGCCGCGCTGGTTCGTGATGTGAGAAGTCACGGTGATCAGGTCGCCGGGACGCACCTGGTTCTTGAAACGCACGTTGTCAAGCCCGGCATAGAAAGTCAGGCGTCCGGGCAGCACGTCCAGCAGCAGGGCGCAGGTGCACTGTCCCATGATTTCGCACAGGACCACACCGGGCACGACAGGATAGCCCGGGAAATGTCCCTGCAGGAAAAATTCGTCACCGCGCACTTTGTAGTGGCCGGTGCAGATTTCACCTTCCAGCGCCACATCATCGACGAGCAGCATGGGCTCGCGGTGCGGCAGGTAGTTCTTGAGTTCTTCTCTAGTCAAACTTCTATCCATAGTATTTTTATATCTTGCGAAGGGCCACGCAGGCATTCTGCCCGCCGAAGCCGAAGGAATTGCTGATGGTCAGGCCGGCTGCGAAATCGCGCGCCGTATGCGGCGTATAGTCGAGGTCGCAATCCGGATCGGGGGAATCCAGATGGATGGTCGGGGCGACTTTGCCGTCCTGGAGCGTCTTGGCGCAGATGACCAGCTCCACGGCGCCCGTAGCGCCCAGCATATGGCCCATCATGGACTTGGTGCTGCTGATGACAGCCTGGCGGGCTGCCGTCTCGCCCAGCGCCTGCTTGATGGCCAAGGTTTCCGCTTTGTCATTGAGTGGCGTGCCCGTGCCGTGGGCATTGATATACAGTTTCTCGCCTTCTTTGTAGCCAGCCTCTTCCAAAGCCCACTTGATGCAATTGGTAGCACTCTTGGCATCGGCACGGGGAGCCGTATAGTGGTAGGCATCGCAGCTGTTGCCGTAGCCGCACACTTCTGCGTAGATGTGGGCGCCACGACGGCGGGCGATTTCATAGTCTTCCAGAATCATGATGCCGGAGCCCTCGCCGATGACAAAGCCTTTGCGGCGGCTGTCAAACGGAAGCGAAGCGGCATTCGGGTCCTCGCTGGTCGTTAGGGCCTTGCTGTTGGCAAAACCGGCGATGGCGATCGGACAGAGCGCAGCTTCGGTGCCACCGGTGATCATCGCGTCGGCACGGCCTTCGCGGATCATCCGGTACGCCTCTCCAATGGAGTGCGTTCCGGTCGCACAGGCCGTCACCACGGGAAGGTTGGGGCCTTCGGCGTGGAAAAGGATGGCCACATTGCCCGAAGCGATGTTGGCAATCATCTCCGGAATGAAAAGCGGAGAAACGCCGCGGGCGCCTTCCGCCAGCAGGGAGGAATGTTCACGGCAGAATGTCTGGATGCCGCCGACACCCGAGCCGATGGCACAGCCCAGGCGGCTGGAATCCACGTCCTTGCCGACCTCGAGTCCACTGTCGCGCATGGCCTGCGTAGCCGCAGCCAAGGCATAGAGTGCATAACGGTCGTTGTGGCGGATCATCGCCCGGTCGAGACCGTAATCTTCCGGCCGGAAATCCTTGACCTCAGCCCCGACTTTCACAGGCAGGTCGGCCGTATCGATCGACTGGATGAAGTCAATCGCACAATGGCCGTCCAGCAGGCCGGACCACATCGCATCGACACTGTTGCCCAGCGGCGAGATGCAGCCCAGTCCGGTAATAACGACTCTTTTCATATTTCGTAGCATGTATTATCTGGGTTAATAATTGATCTGCGACCATTTCAGGAGCGCGGCCCCCGTCACGAAACCGCCACCGAAAGCGCTGAGTACCAGCGTAGCGCCATCTTTCAGCTCACCGGCACGGGACATCTCGTCAATCAGGATGCCGATGCTCGCCGACGACGTGTTGCCATAGTTCTGCAGGTTGGTCGGGAATTTTTCTTTCGGCTGCTCCAGGTGTTCGCGGATGCAGTCGATGATCCGAAGGTTGGCCTGATGCACCAGAAAAAGTTCGATGTCGTCCGGCGTTTTGCCATTTCTCTCGAGCAAGGTATCGATATCTTCGATGCAGGAGTTCACAGCCAGCCGGAACACCTCGCGGCCGTTCATCACCAGCGGCGTCGTCTTTTCTTCCACCCGGTCGTAAGGAGTGGCCTCCATCGAACGCTTGTAGTAGAGGATGTCGGTATGGGTGTCGCCCGTCAGGCGGAAATCCACAAAACTCTCGCCCTCAGTGACGACAAGTGCCGAAGCGCCGTCACCGAAGAGCACCGACGTCTCCCGCTCGTGCCAGTTGCAGAACCGCGACGGTTCCTCAGCAGCCACGATCAGGATCTTCCGGGCCTTTCCGGTCTTGAGGAAAGAGTCGGCAATATCCAGCGAATACACCAGACCGGCGCACGCACCGTTCAAGTCGAACGTAGGGCAGCAGCAGCCCAGCGGACCGAGCAGGATACTGCCAAGGGAAGGCGAAACATAGCTGTTGGCCACATTCGAACAAATCAAATAATCTATATCTTCGGCCTGCACCCCTGAAGAAACAAGAGCGGCCTGGGCTGCACTGAGCGCCAGGTCGCGCAAAGTCTCGTGACTTTGAAGATGACGGGTCCGGATACCGGTGCGGGTGGTAATCCACGCATCACTTGTATCCAGGAATCCTGCCAGCATATCGTTGGTCACGATTTCTTTGGGAAGCGCACTGCCTGTTCCAATTATTTTCATAAAATTTAGTATTTTTGCAAAAATCAACTACGCATTGAATACACCTAAATATCTATTACAGAAGAACTTTCTTTGGGGATCCGTCGCTTTTGTGGCGGTTTTCTCCCTCTTGTTCCTTCTCATCTACCACCCCTTTTCCGAGACAGCCTGGCTCGGTTTCAAGCCCGACGAGACACTGGCGCCAACGCTTTTCTTCTATCTTGTAAGCATCGCTATTCTGCTCATCAGCAGAGCTTTGATGCAACTTTACCAGATTCGGCGCACCCTGCATGCGGGACGCTATCTGTTGTGGATTTTTGGCGAATTTGTGCTGATCGCCGCAGCCTATCTCCTGTTTACGACGCTTTATATTGAGCCGGATATCCCCCTTACGGCCGGGCTGCTGCTCCGCACGTCATTCTGCGTGGCGATGATTCTCGCCATTCCTTACGCGATCTTTACGCTGATTGCCAGCAACCGTTCCAAATCGGAAGAGATCAATGCACTGAAACTCAATCAGGAATCGGAAAAACCCGCCAGTGTCGCGAATGTCATTCCTTTTTATGACTACAACGGCATCCTGCGTCTCTCGGTTTCAGCTGACAACATTTTCTACATCGCCTCACAGGACAATTATGTAGAAATCCGGTATGAACTCGGCGGCAAACTGCTCAATTATCTGATGCGCTGCCGTACGACCCGGCTGGAGAAGCAACTGGAAGGGACTTCGCTGGTCCGGTGCCACCGTTCATATATCGTGAACGTGGAAAAAGTGACGCTCTTCAAGCGGGAAGGAGCCCGGGTATTTCTGGTGCTCTCCCATCCGGATGCGAAGAAAATTCCGGTTTCCAAGAGTTACTACAAGACGATCGCGGAACATCTGGGCCGGATCGCCTCGTAGTTCTCTATCCGGCGGAAGGGAAATATCAACAGCTTACTGGACGCGCGCGGCGATATAATCGATGGCGTCGCCGACGCTCTTGATGTTCATTGCGTCCTCGTCGGAAATCTTCAGATTGAATTCCTTCTCGAAGTCCATGATCAGCTCGACAGTGTCGAGGGAATCAGCGCCGAGGTCCATCGTGAAATTGGCGGCCGGCGTGACCTCTTCTTTCGGGAGACCGAGCTTGTTGGAGATGATGTTGATGACTTTCTCTTCGATAACAGTTTTTTCCATTTTTTTCAGATTTTAATTATTATCGCCGCAAAGGTAGCCATCCCTTTTGCTTTTGATGCCGCTTCCGAACCCCATTGTGGCGAAAACAGCGGTTTTAGGGGCGAATTGACCCGATTTGTGGCGAAAATTCGCGTCTTTTTTCTTACATTTGTTGCAGATAAAAGCTCAAAAAACGATGAAACGTTCGCTGATCTGCGCCCTCTGCGCCCTGCTGGCCTTCGCTTGCACAGCCCCTGAAAAGAAAGCTCCGGAAACAACACCGCCCCCGCAGGAACGGGAAGATGAAAACGGCCTCGCCTTCGCTTCCCTCTCCGTCATCAATATGCGAGAAAAGCCCGACTATGCCGCCGAACTCGGTACCCAGGCATTGATGGGAACCCCCGTCAAAGTCCACTACCATGACAATGACTACTGGGTCAATATCGAGACTCCCGACGGTTATAAAGCCTGGGTCAACGAGATGGCCATCGAGCCCATCGACCAGGCCCGGCTGGATGCCTGGAAAGCGGCGAAACGGGTCGTGGTGACCAGCTATTATTCTTTCTTCCTCGATGCCCCGCGACCGGGCGCCGGCCATGTGAGCGACGCTGTCTGGGGCGACATCGTGGAAGTGGTCGGCACCCGCGGCAACTATACCCAAGTGAAACTGCCGGCCGGTACGGTCTGCTTCATCCCCACGTCAGACGTGACGGATCTCCGGAAATGGGTGGACAGCCGCGAAGCCGTCATTCCGGCCGACGCCCCGAAAATGCAGGTTGACAAGGCACGCGCCCGCATCCTGGAAACGGCCAGGGCCTTCCTCGGCGTACCGTATCTCTGGGCAGGCACGTCTATCAAGGGCGTGGACTGCAGCGGCTTCTCCAAGAGTGTCTATTTCCTCAACGGCTATATGCTGCTGCGCAATGCTTCCCAGCAGTATAAGACCGGCGAGCCCATCGACGTATCGCAGGGCATCGGCAATCTCCAGCCGGCCGATCTCGTCTTCTTCGGCCGCGAAGCCACGGAAGACAAGCCCGAGCGTATCTCGCATGTCGCCATCTATCTGGGCGACGGCAAGATCATCCACTCTTCGCAACTGGTGCGCATCAACAGCCTCATCGAAGGCGAACCGGATTATTACAGCCGCAAACCCATCCGCGCCTGCCGCATCATCGGCAACCAGGACTGCGGGAAAGGCGTGGTTTCCATCGCCAACAGCGGCGTGTACTTTTAGCCGTCAGCCCGGCTTGACCGGGTATTTCAAGAATAAAATTTAAACATATATTACCATGAGCGATCGCAGAACATTCCTCAAGACGGCCGGCCTGCTGACGGCCGGCGCCGCACTTTGGCATCCTTCCCAGCTTTTCGCGCGCAGCGCGGGTGCCGCCAAGAAGAAAGCGGGCAGCAAAAAACTTGAACTGGCGTGGGAAGATTTCCAGGGCATCATGAAGTTCACGTTCACGATCTCCGGCTCGTCGCGTACGACCACGCCGATCGTTATCACCCGCCTGACCTGGGACGGCTATGAAGGCTACGGCGAGGCGGCCATGCCCCCTTATCTGGGCGAAACCCAGGCCTCCTGCCACGAATTCTACAAGAAAGTGGTGGACAACATCCTCCCGAAGTTCGACAACCCGTTCCAGATCGAGGACATCATGGCGGCCGTCGACAAGATCACGACCAACAACACCGCCGCGAAGGCTTCGATCGACATCGCCCTGCACGACCTGGTGGGCAACATCTTCGGCCAGCCGTGGTGGAAGATCTGGGGCTTCAACCCGAAAGAGACACCGTACACCTGCTACACCATCGGGTACGATGCCAGCGACGAGATGGTCAACACGAAGATTACGGAAGCCTCCTGGAACAAGATCATCAAGGTGAAACTCGGCATGACCGAGGCCGAAGACAAGCGCATGATCAACCTGATCCGCGCCCGCGACAACCGCCCTATCGTGATCGATGCCAACCAGGGCTGGAAAGACAAATACTACGCGCTCGACATGATCCACTGGCTCGCCGAACGCGGCGTCGAAATGATCGAGCAGCCCATGAGCAAACTTATGCTAGACGAGACGGCCTGGATCACCGAGCGCAGCCCGCTGCCCGTGATGGCCGACGAATCCTGCCAGCGCATCTATGACATCCCGCGTCTGAAAGGCGCCTTCCACGGCATCAACATCAAGCTGATGAAATGCACCGGCCTCTGGGAAGCCCGCCAGATGATCACCATGGCCGAGCAGAACCACATGAAACTCATGGTCGGCTGCATGACCGAGACCTCCGTGGCCATCTCCGCCGCCGCCCAGATCTCCCCGAAGGTCGTCTGGGCCGACCTCGACGGCAACTACCTTCTGGGCAACGACTGCTTCGACGGCATGAAACTCGTCGATGGCCGCATCACCCTCGAAGACAAGCCGGGCCTCGGCCTTTCGAAGAAGCCAGGGATTATCAGCATCTAAAGACGTCATTCCGCCATGAAAAGATATCTCCTTCCCCTGCTGGCGCTTGCGTTCCTGCCGTCCTTGCTGCATGCCAATGGCGATCCGGTCATCAGTTATTCGGCCCGAATCCGCTCCTGCAACCCGATTCCGCTCAAAGTGACGGAAGTCCAGGTAGTCCGGGAAGATCTCGACATCAACGTCGCCTTGCCCTTTACTACAGTCCGTGTGGCTTACCGGCTGAAAAACAATTCCAAGAAGGCCATCCATGTGGATTATGGCTTCCCCGTGGACTTTTCGGAAATAGCAAAGGGCGCCTACGGGTTTGAAGGAGATGAGATCAGCGAGGACCTGTACGAAGTGGGCGTCGCAGATCGGGCAGTCCGTGCCGTCAAGTTCCAGCTTGATGGCACGGAACTCCCCTGGTCCCGCTCCGATGAGGTGGTAAAGACCGGCGAGACCTACGAAGACGAGGAAACCGGGGAAATCGTCGAAATTAACCGCTATCGGCTCTGGACCTATACCGTCCTGGACATCCCGGCCGGCGAAACCGTGGTCATGCAGGTGGACTATGAAATCTTGAACAACTGGACGACGCCGCTTGGAGCGCTGCACATGTCACCGTTGTCCCGCTATTTCCCGTCTGCGGGTGATTTCTGCTATGATTTCTCGCCCGCCCGGCACTGGGGAAACGGCAAGGCGGATACCTTCAGCTGCACCCTCCATTGCGACGGGCTGCCCAAAACTTTTTTCAGCGAAGAATCACCGTCCCTGATCACGGAAGCGCCGTTCGTCCGTTTCAACAAGACGACCTGGACCTGCAACACCGCGAACTTCGACTTCAAGAAGGCTGAAGAATTGCGCCTTAACTTCTGGATGGACAACTGGACGGATCCGTCGATCGCTTATGTACCGTGGGGCAACCCGCTCGTGGACTGCGCGATTCCCGCAGCCGCCTATTCCATCAAAGTCTCCGGCGCTCAAGCCAACTATCCCGCCGCCAATCTATCGGACGGTAATTTGGCAACCGCCTGGGTGGCGACAGGCGACGGCGTAGGTGCGACCATCGATATCGATTTCTCCAAGCCCCGTCGCGTCTCCGACCTCGGCTTCTACAACGGCTACCACAAATCTGCCGCCCTCTTGGGCGCCAACAGCCGCGTAAAAACCCTTCGCCTCGAAATCACCCGCGCCGACGGCTACCGCGACGAACCCGTGGAAATCGACGTATCCGATTGGGATCCGTGCTTCTATGTCCTCCGCGGAGAACCGATTGCACGGTTTGGAGACCTTTCCCTGCTTTCCATCACCAATCTGGACCGGATGTTGAACGGCCGTCAAACCGGCGTGGATCCCGATGGCCTCATCCTCTTCGACAAAGTCCCCTTCCCCTCCGACTACGTCTCCCATATCCGCCTGACCATCCTCTCCGTCACCCCCGGCACCAAATACAAGGACCTCTGCATCTCAGACATCGTAGTCCTCGACGGATTCGAAGACTGAGAACATTTGCTATGAAAAATATCATCCTCTCTCTGCTCGCATTCGCGCTGAGCTCTTTTACCCTCACCTATGCACAAGGCATCCGGGTGGGTGACCGATTCTATGACGGCTCTGTCGTCTATACCGTCCAAGAGATCCGGATGGGTACGATCGTCTATATGACGGATGCCCTCGGGGACGAAGAACTGACCCTGGAACAATGGGGTGCTACGCCGGATGTGTTCAGGCTACAACCCAGCCGCAATGCCGAAGACCCCAAATACGGCGCTGAATTTGGATGCCGTGTCAACTTTGTGAGCCATCCGGACAACCAGTATCTGGAAGTCATCGGCGACAACGACATCGTCCTCAAGGTGCTGCCGCTTCTCAAACCGATGGACGATATCGCCGAGGGCAGCCTCTGGTACAACGGTGCACTCGTGTATGATGCCCATCCGGCGGAAGACGGTTCCGTTCGCCTGAATGCCATGAGCGAAGGGGAAGAACACGAGTTTTTCCTGACACCTGCGACGGGCGGAGTGGATCTGTTCGAAATCGCCGACAGCCCGTCCGGAGCGATGAATGTGTTTGAAGATGCCGCTTACGCCCGCCGGATCCGGCAGGACGGCCTGGACGTGATCTGCTTTTACGACAAAAAGAACCGGCTCATGGACGCCTTGCAGGCCACGCAAATCTGGAACTCCCAGACCCTCAACGTAGAACTGTGGATAGCGATGATCGCCGGGGATTACGTGACCGAAAGCGGCAAGCAGGTACAGATTCAGCCCGACCAGGCGACGTATGGCGGGAAAGCGCTTTCCCTGCAGCCGGTCACGTTCAATGGCATGGTCACCGGCGTGTTCGATTTCGGGGAATCGGGCCCCTATCTGGTCGGAAAGGTGGAAGCCGTGCCGACTCCGGAAGGCCTTCAACTCACCGAGGTCAAGATGGAGGACGGGGAGCCCTGGTTCGAGCGAACCGCGGCATATTTTAATCTGAAATGGGCCGGCAAGCGGAGTCGCTTCGATTTCGCGAGCCACACCCTGCTGGTCGGCGGCCTGCAACGCTATGACAAGCAGTTCCTGCGCGTGATGCGCAACGCCATCCTGGCCTCCCACGGCTATGTTTTCCGGTCCAAAGACCTGAGGACCTATTTCGAGGCGCAGCCGTGGTACACCCCGGCGGCGAGCAACGCCTCCGTCAAACTGTCCCTGCTGGAGGAACTCAACATTGCCCTGATCCAAGCCGCCGAACGGGCGGAATAAGTCCCATTATTCCGTGACAGCGCGGATGGGAGAGCCGAAATACCGTTCATTAGCCATTGTTCCTCCCGATACACCATACTCGCCACCCAAATTGTCTAATTGAAATTCAATAGATTTGTCGTGTACAATCTGCCTGTACCTTTCGTTGTCGGCAACAGGGACGGTCTGTGTGAAATCGAACGGATACCACAGGTGGGGACCGAAAGGCTGTGATAATCCGCCCGCGGCAGTCCTGTCGCTGCAAAAGTTTACCCTTGCCTTCCCATCATTGCCTCCGTTATCGCCCGATTGCGCTAAGCGAAGCGGAGAAGGTATATGTTTGGAAAACCTTAGCCACCCTCGGCTATTAGAGGGAGGGGCCCGCCGCGAAGCGGTGGGAGGGGTCGCGCAAGCGCGACGGTTTTCCAAGCATATACCCTTCGCAGCGGAGCGACAGACAGGACTACCAACGCCATGAGAAGCAAAGCGCCGAAGCCGAGGGCCATAGAATGCGCCTATACGACCTAAGACGCATTCTGTGTCCAAAAAGAAGGCAATATGACCTGATTCGTGGCCACAGAATGCGCGTACGCAGCTATAAACGCATTCTGTGGCCTGCATCGAAAATGAATCTGTCAGGGCTGTTTTCCCCTTGTCCCGGGTTCAACTTTTCCGTATCTTTGCATAAACAGCTTGTTGAAGATGAAACCGTATTTCAGACTTAGCATTTTGTTCCTGTTTTTCCTGGGATGGACTGCAGGAGCACAGACCTCCCGTGAGGAACTCCTTACCCACATAGAACTCACGGCAGGAAACTATGCCAATTATCCTGTTCCAACCGGCCACCTGACACCGGCTCCGGAAGGCTATGAACCCTTTTACATCAGTCATTACGGCCGCCACGGCGCCCGGTATATGACCAGCGACAGAGCCTACCGCCGCCTGCAGAAACAGTTGGATACCGCCCAGTTCCTGGGAATCCTGACTGACTATGGCAAGGACGTCTACCTGCGTGTCCAGAAAGCCGCGGCCGATGCAAAGGACAGAGCCGGGGAACTCACGGCGCTGGGCGGCCGTCAGCACCAGGAAATTGCCAGACGGATGTACGAACGATTCCCGGAACTGCTCTCCCGGCCTCTCCAGGTGGATGCCCGGTCTTCTACTGTAGGCAGATGTATGATCAGCATGTTTACTTCTGCCAGGAATTGCAGGGGCTGAACCCAACACTGGATATCCGGATGGATGCCAGCCAACGCGATATGCATTTCATCGTTCGGGACCCGCAGGTGGAACCCGTGCCGACACCCGCCACGGCCGGTCTGGAACAGCAAGCCGAATCGCTTTATGAAAAAGCCGCAAATCCGGCCCGCCTGATGAAGGCCCTGTTCACCGATACCAGCAAAGCCGAATCGGTCATCGACGGTCACGAACTTATGGAATGCCTCTTCAACGTAGCGTCAGATCTCCAGAATGTACCCGAAATCAACCTGTCGCTCACCGATGTCTTTACCAAAGACGAATGGTTCCGTGCCTGGAAGGCTATCAATGCCGGCATACTGCTCAGCTGCGGCCTCATTCCCGGTTCCACGCCCATGTACCAGAGACAGACGACCGTCCGCGACAGTATCGTCCGTATCGCCGACCAGGTAATTCGCTCGGGCGAGCCTTCGCTGACGCTCCGTTTCGCCCATGACGGTTCCCTTCTCCCGCTGGCTTACCTGATGGGCATCCGGGAGGCAATGGGCGGCCGGACTGATTTCAAGAACCTGCACAAATCCATTTCCGTTGACAAACTCATCCCTATGGCGGCGAACCTCCAGCTGGTCTTCTACCGCAAGGAAGGCTCCGACGACATTCTGGTAAAGTTCCTCCTGAACGAGAACGAAACGTCCATCCCCGTGAAGACGGATGTCGCCCCCTATTACCACTGGCAAGACGTCAAGCGTTACTGGGCTGGAGATTGTTGACCGTGTTCCGTTTCATTCATACAGATAAAGCCGACTTTTTCCATTCGGTTGGACTCAAGCCAGTCATTTCTTTGAAGTTACGATAAAACGCGCTGCGGGAGGAGAAACCGCTTTCCTCGGCGATTTCCGTAACGCTCATATCCGGATGCGTCTTCATCAGCTTTTGTGCATAGCGGACTCTGTAGCCGTTGATCATATTAGAGAAATTCTCTCCGGAAAGACTCTTGATGATGGCGCTGATATAGGTCCTGTTAGTCGCCAGCCGAGAGGCAATATCGGAAATGCGAAGGTCCGGCTGTTTGAAAAGCTCCTCTTTCTCAATGATTTGTGAGAGTTGTTCCGATAACTGCAGGGAGGTTGGAAGGTCTTCTGTCTCTTCCACGGAGGCGGGTCTCACGCCCTTCCGCCGGAAAAAGGCTCCTGCCGTCAGTAACAGGAGGCAAACGGCGATGACCCAAGGCCAAGGGAAGGCTGGTTTCGGCAGTGCCTCTGTTGGAAAAGCCCAGACATCGCGGCTGGTGACGAAATTGTTCGCCGCGGGGATTTCGCCTGTCGGAGAGATACTGTTGCCGCCGGGCAGCACAATTATCCCGTCCGGGAGCAAAGCGAATGAGTCAGCCAAAGGAAATGAACCATCGACCCTTGTCAGCGCCACTTCGGCTTTTCCTCCGTCGAAGATAGGATCATAGCAGATGCGAACAATGCAGGCATTTCCTTCCATATCAACCCCTATAGTAAATGCGTTCCGGTGGCTCCGGTCCACAGCCAGTTGACCCCATCTGTAATCTCCGGCTTCTGAACAGGCGGGTATGGGCTGGTCGGTCTCCAAGAGGGAAAACTGTTCCCCCACGATCCGTAAGACGCCAATTTCTTTCCTTTCACGATGCCTGGCGAGGACCAGATAGGAATACTCACCTATGGAAAGGTCGGCTCCCTTTGTGACCCAGACCTCCCATTCATCCAGCAACGGTTCGTAGAAAGGGTCGCCGTGCAGGCGGTCCACCGTACCGTCGGAAGGTTTGCCATAATTGTCGAGGCCGGAAAAGATAATTGCATTGTCTTCGGAAGAAGCCAGGATAAAAGGATTATTGCGCTGCACCGTAACATCTTTCAGAAAGGTGAATCCTTTTCCGGGCTCATAGATCTCCATCGCATCGGGGGCATACCAGTTTCCGCTCACCAGCACCCGTCCGTCAGGTAAGGCCAAGGCCGAAACACCCGCTCTTTTACGGTCCAGGATACCTACCGGTGTGAAACTATGTGAAACGGGGTCATAGACTTCTACGCCCCAACTCTGGCCTATTCCGAAAGGTTCCGCAATACCGCCGCCAAGCATCACACGTCCATCCGGCAGCGGTGTGCAGAAACCATGGTCGTGGGGATACTTCATAAGAACCTTATGCCACGTCCTGCCCTTGAGATACCAGGCCGATGACGAGATCAGGAAGCCGTCTGTATGCCCACCAAACAGTGTAAGTTCTCCATTAAGAACCATCACGTAAGGTGTGGAGACCGGCTCCGGCAAGTCTGGCCACTGCAGTGCCCCACCGCCGGTACCCTGTGAGCACGCAGCGGCGAGCACGGCAAAGAGTATGAGGAATAAGCGCTTCACTATCGCAAAGATAGCGAATTATTCATAGTCGCAAACCAGACGCAGGGCAGCAAAGTTGGAGAAATAAAAGCTATTGTTACCCAAACTTGAACTGCCAAAGCCCAACGTTGTGCCGGAGCCGCCTATTGTCGCCCAAAGACGGACCGTCCCATTGGTCACTGAATGGGTTTCATCAATATAGAGATAAACGGTAGCGCCAACATTATACGTCCAATCTCTATCGCCCCGGTCTCTATAATAGCCTCCTGCTCCCATTGCCACATAGTTGTCGTTGCAATTGAATTTTACGCCGTTGTTTGAGCCGGTAACCCACTCACGCTCGCTGGCATAGAATAGTTCCTGTACTTCCGCGCGGGTGGGAATGCGCCATCCTGGCCATGTCGCTCCGGCGGTTCCTCCTTCAGTATTATCCACATTCTGGTCATACGAGTATTCGCTGGACGATCCTACATTGAATTCCGCCCATTTGACACTCAGTCCCAGATTTTTCCAGGAATGCCCGTTCGTGGAACCTGTCGCTGAAGCCGTCGCCATGTCGGAAGTGAGGGTAATCGTCTTTCCATAGACAGTTCCCGGCGTGTAATTGGTTGTATTGGTTGACACCAACCGGGTGTATTTACCGCCGTCCACATCTTCGGCGTGGGCCATCAGGCTAGTAGCCGTGCTTTTGTACACGGCAAAATAGCCGGCATACGTTCCAGCTTCATAGTCCTCAGCAGTGACACTCACCACATCTGTGGAAGGATCACTTCCACTGACGTTACCGTTTGCGGCAATGCTCACTGTCCTGTACACTCCGCCAGCTGAATCCATACCGATGGTTGTGATGGCTTTGGACGTGCTTATGAACTGGAAACGCAAATAACTCAATATGTGTGTATTGAGATTGCCAAGGGTAGCCGTGGCCTGGTTGTCGGCCAGGACAATGGATTCTCCTTTGAGGATATCATGCTCCAGGGCATCGGCCAGTGAACCTCCTCCAGGAGCGTTCAGGTTCAAAGTGATGACACCCGCAGATACGCTTACGAACCCTTTGTCCAGAGAAGTTTTGCTCACAGCATACGGAATATAGGTTCCCGCCACCACTGGATCTGTCGAGGAGAAACTACCAGAAACGGTTCCGGCTCCGCTTGTGAGGGTGAGCGTAATGGTAGTTCCATCGCTTTTGATAAGGAAAATCTTGTCACCGGCTTCCCAAGTGGCATCCGTGGAGCCATAAGAGATTTTTGTTCCGATTCCTTCAGGGACTTCCTGACTTTTGGTTACAGCGGAAACACGGAGCGTGATCTTGTCTCCATTAATAGAAGAGTTCTGGGGGTCAAGTGATTCCTGGGTGCATCCTGCGCCGATGGCTATGAAGAGAACAATGGATGCGAATAATACGGATTGTTTCATAACACTACCAAATATTACCGTTTGAATCTGCGTTACTTTCATCTACTCCGGCGCCAGAAAGGCTGGCGTCATTGCCACTGATGCTGAGTATCCACCTTTCCATCTGGATCCTAAACTCCTCGGTTTCGGGTGAAGAATAATACTTTTTACCGTTAGTTTTGAGCATGGTTTTAATTGTTTTTTGTTACATACAAAAATACGAGACGAGTCTATTCACCTTGTCCCGCCTTCACAAAACCCATATCCCAAATTGTTAAATGATTTAAGATAGGGAAAAGAGGGGTGGTAAACTTTGCACGTCGGAATTCTTTCCTATCTTTGCGCGAGAAACCACAAGCAATGAGATTACACCTTTTTGCCATAGTTGTTCTATGCGGACTGTTGACGATGTCCTGCGTTGAGATTTACAACTATTCCAATCCCAAGCCCGTCAAGCTGAATTGCAAGAAGCCGGACTATCTGAAACGGGGCGACAAGGTCGCGCTCATTTCCCCGTCCTTTTTCACGCCGATGGAGAATGTGGAGAAGACTGCCGCCCTGCTGCGGACGTGGGGCCTGGAACCCGTCATCGGACCGAACGTGGGCAAGACGTATGACGGCAAATATGCCGGAACCCTCACGGAGCGGCTAAGCGACATCCGCTGGGCCCTTGACGATCCTTCCATCAAGGCCATCATCTGCAATCGTGGCGGATACGGTACCATCCAGCTCATCAACCACCTGAAGTTGGAAGAACTGTCCGCTCATCCGAAATGGCTCGTGGGATTCAGCGACATCACGACCCTTCACGGCCTGCTGACCCGTGCCGGCGTGATGAGCATACAAGGTACGATGAGTTCTTTCCTGGCCAAGGGTGGCCAGGATTCGACCAGCACGCTGATGCGCGATCTGCTTTTGGGCAATGTGCCACTCTACGAAGTCCCGGCGCATCCCCAGAATATCGAGGGTTGGGCACGCGGCGTCCTGGTAGGCGGCAATCTCTGTACCTTTACCCCCAATCTGGGGACGCAGGCTGACGCAACGGCCGGCCGCGACTTGATTCTCTTCATCGAAGAGGTCGAAGAGCCGATGCACAACATCGACCGGCAGTTTACGATCCTTATGATGAACGGAGTCCTGGATCGTTGCAAGGGCGTCATTCTCGGTGAGTTCACCGACTGCGGCAAGGAGCTGGACGACGAAAGCGTGGAAGCAATGCTGCATAAATACCTGGAGGCCTATCATATCCCTGTCCTCTGCGGCTTTCCCGCCGGACACGACGACGTGAACCTGCCGCTCGTGATGGGCGCACCTGTCACGATGGAAGTCCGCAGTGACGGCGCCTCACTACGCTTCGATAGCCTTCTCCTATCCGGCGAACGAGCTTTGTAATCTGTTGGACGGGATTGTTTTTTTCGTATCTTTGCACCCGAATTATCAAAACATCACACGTATGAATCTTCGTGACATCAAGAAGGATATCGAATTCCTGATCGGCGACTTCGTGGAAGACTGCCTGCTATTTGCCATGATGCATCCTGACAAGGACATCGCACAGGTCGAAAACCTGATCAACGAGGCCAGCGACTTTGCTGACAACCTCATTGACAAAGTGAACCATCCGGCCAAGGATGTGAAGGCCCGCGCCTATTACAACCGCATCGGTGCCGAGCTCCTGACTGGCCTGGACGGCCTCTGCGAGAAGTTGAGCGCCCTTGCAAAATAATTGTGAAAGAAAAAGTTGCAGAGTCAAAAATAATCCTTACCTTTGCAGCCCCTTAAACAATTTTTTGCATTATGTCAGAGTATTTGAACGCAGACAAGAAGCAAGAGATTTTCGGCAAATACGGAAAGTCTAATGTTGACACCGGCTCGCCTGAGAGTCAGGTTGCTTTGTTTTCCTACCGTATCGCTCATCTGACCGAACACCTCAAGGCCAACAAGAAGGACCACAATACCCAGCGTGCCCTTCTCCGCCTCGTAGGTAAGCGCCGTCAGCTCCTCGATTACTTGAAAGAGAAGGATATTGAGAGATACCGCGAGATTGTGAAGGCCCTCGGCCTTCGTAAATAATCGCCCAGGAAAGAAGGAAGGCCGCCGTAAGCAGCGGCCTTTTTTGTATATGAAAACACACTAAGGATAAAATATGAACGTAATCAAGAAAATCATTGAATTGTCCGACGGTCGGACAATCGAAATCGAGACCGGTAAGCTTGCCAAACAAGCTGACGGCTCGGCGGTCGTGAAGATGGGCGGCACCATGCTGCTTGCGACCGTAACCGCTGCCACAGAAGTCAAGGAAGGAACGGATTTCCTTCCCCTCCAGGTCGATTACCGGGAGAAGTATTATGCTGCGGGCCGTTTCCCCGGCGGATTCCTCAAGAGAGAGAGCCGTCCTGACGACTACGAGATCCTGATCTCCCGTCTGGTGGACCGCCCCATCCGTCCGCTCTGGCCCGAAGATTTCCATCTGGAAGTATTCGTCAACGTGATGCTGATTTCAGCAGAAAAAGATATCCAGCCCGACGCACTGGCAGGCCTGGCTGCATCTGCTGCCCTCGCTACAAGCGACCTGCCGTTCCAGGGCCCGATCTCCGAGGTGCGCGTCTGCCGCATCGACGGGCAGTTCGTCATCAACCCGACCTTCAAGGAGATGGAACGTGCTGACCTCGAACTGATGGTCGCCGCCACCGAAGAGAACATCATGATGGTCGAGGGTGAGATGCAGGAAGTCTCCGAGCACGACATGCTCGAGGCCATCAAGTTCGCCCACGAAGAGATCAAGAAGCACTGCCGCATCCAGAAAGAGTTGATGCACGAGCTCGGCACGGATGTGAACAAGCGCGACTACCCGCACGACGTCGAGGACGAAGACCTCAAGAAAGCCGTCCGCGAAGCCTGCTACAACCGTTGCTACGAGACCGCGAAGGCCGCCCTGCCCAAACATGAGCGCGCCGATGCCTTCGAGGCCGTCAAAGCCGATTTCCTCGCCACTATTCCGGAAGAGGAACTCGAAGAGAAGACCCCGCTCGTGGAGCGCTACTACCACGACGTGGAGAAAGAAGCCATGCGCAACCTCGTTCTCGATGAAGGCCGCCGCCTCGACGGCCGCGCCACCGACGAAGTGCGCCCGATCTGGTGCGAAGTGGACTACCTGCCTTGCGCACACGGCAGCGCCATCTTCACCCGCGGTGAGACCCAGTCGCTCGCGACGGTCACCCTCGGTACCAAACTCGATATGAAAGAGCAGGACGAAGTCCTCATCCAGGGCGACCAGCAGTTCGTGCTCCACTACAATTTCCCGCCGTTCGCCACGGGTGAAGCCAAGCCGCAGCGCGCAACGGGCCGCCGCGAGATCGGCCACGGCAACCTGGCCATGCGCGCCCTCAAGGCCGTGATGCCGCTTGCCCCGGAAAATCCGTACGCGGTGCGTGTCGTCTCCGATATCCTCGAGTCCAACGGCTCGTCGTCCATGGCTTCGGTCTGCGGCGGCTGCCTGGCCCTGATGGATGCCGGTGTGAAGATCAAGAAACCCGTCGCCGGTGTGGCCATGGGCCTGATTACTGACGCCGAGCGACCGAACGACCGCTATGCGATCCTGACCGACATCCTCGGCGACGAGGACCACCTCGGCGACATGGACTTCAAGGTCACCGGTACCGCCGACGGTATCACCGCTACCCAGATGGATATCAAGGTGGATGGCCTGAGCTACGACGTGCTGGAGAAAGCCCTCGAGCAGGCCCGTCGCGGCCGGATGCACATCATGGGCGAGATGCTGAAGACGATTCCTGAACCGCGTGCCGACTATAAGCCGTTCGTGCCGCGCATCGTCCAGCTCCGCATTGCGGCCGAATTCATCGGTGCCGTCATCGGCAAGGGTGGTGAGACCATCCAGAAGATCCAGAAAGAGACCGGTACGATCATCAACATCGACGAAGAACCCATCCCGGGCACCAACCTCACGGAAGGTGTCGTGGACATCGCTTCCGACAACGCCGAGAACATGCAGAAGGCACTCGACTGGATCAAGGGCATCTGCGCGGTTCCCGAAGTGGGCCAGGTCTATCACGGCAAGGTGGTTTCCATCCTCGAATTCGGTGCGTTCATCGAAATCATGCCGGGCAAGGAAGGCCTGCTGCACGTTTCGGAGATTGCCTGGAACAAGACCGAGAAGGTGGAAGATGTGCTGGCTGTCGGCGACGAAGTCGATGTCAAGCTCCTCGAATACGACCCGAAGGCCGGCAAGATGCGCCTCTCGATGCGCGCACTCCAGCCGAAACCGGAAGGCTATGTGGAACCCAAGCCGCGCACGGGCGGTCCGCGTCGCGAAGGTGGCAACGGCCCGCGCCGCGACAGCAAGGACGGTGGCAACCGGAGCAACGGCCCGCGCCGCGAAGGTGGCCGGGGTCCGCGCCGGGACAACAACAAATAGCCTATGCGCCACGCGAGCCTTCTTCTGCTAGTGATGTCTTTGTTTTCCTTCCCGGGATGCGGGCAAAACAAACCCGCTCCGGAACTGGACCGCGACGTCCACCTGAAGTCCCTCTACTACAGCGCCTCGCACGGCTACCACGCGTACAGCAACATCGGCTACAGGGCCGAACGGCTGGAAGATGGCCAGACCCGCATCACCGTAATAGTGGGCGACGACCGTGACCGTGTGTTCCTAGCTGAAGGTGCGGTGATGGATTCGCTTGAAGCGATTGTCCGCGAATACCGGATGAACGGCTTCTCAGGACATTACGAGCCGAAGATGGATATCCTGGACGGTGATTCCTGGTCGATGGAACTCGTTTTCACCGACGGGAACGTCACCTCCTGCGGCGGATACATGGCGTATCCTCCGAAAGGCGCCGCGGGAATCGGAAAGACAGAAGGCCTCCTCTCCAGCTGGCTCTACCTGGAGCCGGCTGAAGAGGTCGCCCTTATTTCTTTCCACTACGAATTCCACGATGCGGAAGGTTCGGAAATCTACACCTTCAAGCAGAAGGGCGAGAGCGGCTCAGTTTTCATCCAGCCTTACGGCCAGGCCAAGGGCCAGCAGTATGAGGGGTTCGACGATTTCCTTCCCACACGGCTCGCCAACGAAATCCGCTGGAACCATATGGCTTCCTATACCGGCGAAAACCTCTTGGAAGTAGATACTTCCCGCCCCCGCTGGATCCTGAAGGCCGAATACGCGAACGGCCAGAAGATCGAAGCAATGGATTACCTCGACCGTTCCACGGAAGAAAACTGGCGGCAGAACGTTCCGTCGGTTTCGGAGATGGGCCTCCGTTCCTCGACGCAACAGGGCTTCAGCGAAGCCATCCAACTGCTGGAAAAACGCAACTGATGCCCACCGTGACCAAACTCCTTTTCTTGATGTCGCTGCTCTCTTTCCTCGGATGCCGGCCTGCAACGCCGACACCCGACCCTTTGGCACAACCCGTCCCCGATGGACAAACACGCCTCGAATCCTTCTACTATACCGCCACGCACGGCTACCGCGGCTTCACGAACCGGGGTTACCGGGCTGAAAGGCTGGCAGACGGGAAGACGCGCATTACCATAGAACTCGGTAACGACCGCGACCGTGTTTTCCAAGCCGAAGCATCCGTGATGGATTCACTGGAAGTACTTGTCCAGGAATACAGGATGGACCGTTACAAAGAACGCTACAAGCCGATGTTCGACATCAAAGACGGTGACACCTGGGACTTCTCGCTTAAGTACTCCAATGGAAAGCGTGTCCGCAGCGGCGGCTACGAAGCTATGCCCAAAGGCGCCAGGGAAGCGTTCCAAAAAGTGGAGGAGTTCTTTGCTCCCTGGCGGCGAATGGGACTGGCAGAGGACGCTTCCCTGAAGGCCTTCCGCTTCGAACTGCACTCGGATGAAGGCACAGAAGTGTTCTCCTTTAAGAAAGATGAGCGGAATGCCGTGTATTTCCGGACATTGGGATCTTTCGAGGGATGGAATTACTACTGCGGTGACCCGCAACTGCTCGAAAAGCTGGACCAGGATCTGAGACAGATAGACGCCTGCTCCTACTGCGGAGAAAAGCTTTCAGAAGAAGACAAGTCCCGTCCTCGCTGGATCGCCGTCCTTGAATATTCCGACGGACGGTTATTCGAATTGATGGATTATCTCGACCGGGATGGCGGCTACGACCACCGTCCTCCGACCAACACGGAACGGGAGATCCGCTATGCCGCTGAAAGCTATTTCAAAGCGGAAATCGAGCGCATCAAAGCCCTCCCGGAAGAAGAGCGCGGCAATCATAGCTGCACCAACTACAAAGCCGACGGCTCACCCAGCCGCACCATCAACTACGCTGCTGACGGCACCGTCCTCGGCGGCCACGACTACGATAATCCGATGAACGATTTCTAGCCGGCTTGGAAGGGTTTACATTACCCGCGAGCCGGAAGCTCCTGCGTCAGACCACCCTCCACGGTCATTCCCGCCGGCTCGCACCCGTCGCAAACCTCCGCGAGCCTGGCCAAACCATCATAGAACACCCCCAGTCGCCATTCCCGCCGGCTCGCACCCGTCAGCAGACATCTCCCGGGTCGGTAAATAATGAGAGCAGCGCCTAACTGGGAAGGGTCTATTCAATTATTCAGGGCAAAAAGAAAGGAACCTGTCAATCAGCAGGTTCCTTAAAATGTCGGGAAGAGGTGACTCGAACACCCGACCTCTGCGTCCCGAACGCAGCGCGCTAGCCAACTGCGCCACTTCCCGATTTCCCGAATGGGACTGCAAATATAGTAACTTTTTTTAGATTCTATCGGAAATTGTGCAAAATTATGTTCCACAGCACCACCCCGATAGAGACGGACACGTTGAGAGAGTGCTTGGTGCCGAACTGGGGAATCTCCAGACAGCAGTCTGAGGCGTCCACGACTTCCTGGGCGACCCCTTTCACTTCGTTGCCGAAGATGAACGCATAACGCCGGTCCGGATCCGGATGGAAATCCTGCAGTTGCGTGGCATGTTCAGCCTGTTCTACGCTGACGATGGTATAGCCTTCCGCACGCAGCTGCGCGACGGCTTCGAGTGCCGTATCGAAATGCTGCCAATCCACACTGAACTCCGCGCCCAGAGCCGCTTTGTGGATCTCGGGCGTGGGTGGGACCGCCGAAATGCCGCAAAGACAGAGTTTTGCGATGCGAAAAGCGTCGCAGGTCCGGAAGGCGGAGCCGATGTTGTGCTGGCTGCGTACGTTGTCGAGCACCAGCGCATAAGGGGTTTTGTCAGCCTCTTTGTACTGCTCCACGGTGATGCGGCCCAATTCACTGTTTTTGAGTTTTCGAAACATCTTTTGCAAAAAATGAGGGGACAAATATAGGAATTTGTTTTATCTTTGTAAATCTATCCGGGCAAAAGGCAAAACAATATAATAAACTGACCATCTATATGAAACAAGACGTCCAAATTTCCGACCTGATCCGCAAGGAAGAGGAGCGCCAGAGCGAAGGCATCGAGCTCATTGCATCCGAAAACTTTGTGAGCAAGCAGGTTCTTGAGGCACTCGGCAGCGTGTGCACCAACAAATATGCAGAGGGTTACCCCCGTGCACGCTATTACGGTGGCTGCGAGGTGGTGGACCAGATCGAGCAGCTGGCCATCGACCGCCTGTGCAAGCTCTTCGACGCCGAGTACGCCAATGTCCAGCCGCATTCAGGCGCGCAGGCCAACATGGCGGTGTTCTTCACCTGCCTGCAGCCGGGCGACACGTTCATGGGCCTCGACCTCGCCCATGGCGGTCACCTCACACACGGTTCGCCGGTCAACATGTCCGGCAAACTGTACCACGCCATCGGCTACCAGCTCAACAAGGAGACGGGTTTGGTGGACTACGACGACATGGAGCGCAAAGCGCTCGAATTCAAGCCGAAGCTCATCATCGGCGGTGCTTCCGCCTATTCCCGGGAATGGGATTGGGAGCGGATGCGCGCCATCGCCGACAAGGTGGGTGCCATCTTCATGGTGGACATGGCACACCCGGCTGGCCTGATCGCCGCGGGCCTGCTCAAGAACCCTGTGAAATACGCCCACATCGTGACCTCGACCACGCACAAGACCCTTCGCGGTCCGCGCGGCGGCGTGATCCTCATCGGCAAGGACTTCGACAACCCGTGGGGCATCACCACGCCGAAGGGTGAGATCAAGAAGATGAGCGCGATGATCAATTCCGCCGTCTTCCCGGGCATCCAGGGCGGCCCGCTCGAGCACTGCATCGCTGCTAAGGCCGTGGCCTTCTACGAAGCCCTGCAGCCGGAATTCCGCGACTACCAGATCCAGGTCCAGAAAAACGCCAAGGCCCTCGCCGAAGCATTCATCAAGAAGGGCTACTACATCGTATCCGGCGGTACCGACAACCACTTGATGCTGATCGACCTTCGTCCGAAGTTCCCCGACCTGACGGGTAAAGTGGCCGAGAAGGCCCTCGTCCGTGCCGGCATCACCGTCAACAAGAATATGGTGCCGTTCGATAGCCGCAGCGCATTCCAGACCTCCGGCCTCCGCGTCGGTACGCCGGCCGTCACCTCCCGCGGTCTCGTCGAGAAAGACATGCCGGGCATCGTCGACCTGATCGACAAAGTGCTCTGCAACGTCGAGAACGACCAGATCATCGAGGAAGTCCGCCAGCAGGTGAAGATGAAGATGAACGGCCTGCCGCTCAACCGCTGGTAATTCCTTGGACGAATCATCCATGAAAACAGCCCCCTGTATGGACAGAGGGCTGTTTTTGAAGTGCGCCCCTTTTGTTGGACGGGTTTAACAATAAGAATAATTGTGATGAGTTCGGTATTGTACCGGACTCAGTCCGTTTAGTTTTGCCTTGATTCGATCGTGATTGTAGTAATGTAGATAATCTTCCAGTTCT
>JAFWOY010000027.1 GCA_017509755.1 Bacteroidales bacterium | reverse complement strand
TCCAACGCCGGCGCGGAACGCATCATCGAGCCGAAAAAGCTCGGCTTTGCCTCTGAGGAAAACGAAGCCGCCGACTATCAGCACATGAAGGATAACGTCATGGAAGAAGTCAAGCGGCTCTTCCGTCCGGAATTCATCAACCGGATCGACGAGATCATCACGTTCCACGAACTGACGCCTTCGGACATCCGGCAGATCGTCCTGCTGCAGATCGGCCAGCTGAAGGAGAAGATGGCCTCGATGGGCATTACCATCGAGTTTACCGAAGATTTCATCGATTACTTGAGTACCAAGGGGTATGATCCTGCCTATGGCGCTCGTCCGGTGAAGCGGGTCCTTCAGCGGGAGCTCATTGATGAACTGGCGAAGAAGCTGCTCGACGGCTCGCTCTCCCGCGACAGCGTCATCACCGCTACGTTCCGGGACGGTAAGTTGGCACTTTCCTGATGCGCGGCCCAACGGCAGCCCTTTGGGACTGCGACGGGTGTGTGGTACTTAACATAATGAAAATCAGGTTTTTATGAAAAATCGTGTGCGTATTTTTGCGCACACGATTTTTTGTAAGAAGTTGTCGGTCAGTGATTTTGATGCCATAGTCACGAACTCGGCCGAACCTCGATTTCGTTAGCTTGGAATTCGAATCGTTTTTGTAACTTCGCGCCGTGATTGAAAAAAGCTTTCGAAAATGGCGATTGAGATACTTTTGTTGGTAGCAGGCCTGGTGTTGGTGCTGGTCGGTGCGGAAGCGCTGATAGATGGTGCATCGGGGCTCGCCCGGCGCTGGGGCATCAGCGAATTTGTGATCGGCCTGACCATCGTGGCCCTTGGTACATCAGCTCCGGAGATGGTTGTGAGTTTCATCTCCGCTGTCGAGCACAATTCGGATATGGCCGTCGGTAACATCATCGGTTCCAACATTTTCAATACAGCGTTGATCCTGGGCCTTTCCGCTGTCATCGCCCCTGTTGCCATTACCCGCGGAAATCTCCGCCGGGACATTCCCGTCAATATCTGTATCACGGTCCTGTTGATCGTTCTTGGCATTAAGCATACACTTTTCGGGATCGGGGAAAATGGCCTGAGTCGTGTGGAAGGCGCCGTATTCGTCGCGCTGTTCATCTGGTACATGATCTCCTCTTTCGTGAACGATAAAGAAAACCGGTTGGAACAAGGTTCAACATCAGCCCCAGACGGAAAGGAGACCAAGCCTATGAATCTCTGGTTAGCGCTATTCTATATCGTAGCGGGGCTTGCCGCCCTCGTTTTCGGCGGTCGTCTGTTTGTGAATCACGCGCAGGTGATTGCGCGGATGGCCGGCCTGAGCGACAAGTTCATCGCCATCACCGTTCTGGCAGCTGGCACTTCGTTGCCGGAGTTGGCTACCAGTTGCATTGCTGCCGCGAAAGGGAAGGGCCAGCTCGCACTGGGAAATATCCTTGGTTCGAATACGTCCAACATCCTGCTTATTCTCGGTGGCTCAGCGTTGATCAATCCGCTGCAGATGGGCAACATCACCAAAGTCGATTACGCCGCAGTCCTGGCCTGCGCCTTGAGTCTCGTACTCTTTGCATGGACGGGTAAAAAGAATTGTCTCGACCGATTCGAAGGAATCGTTCTGGTCCTGATCCAGGTCGCTTACTTCGTGTATCTTTTCATGATGAAATAGCCCATGTCGTTCTGGGAAATCCTGCTGTTGGCCATTGGCGTTTCGATGGATGCTTTTGCTGTTTCTATCGGCAAGGGGTTGACGGCCAAGCGTGTATCCTGGCGGGAGGCATTGTTGGTCGCACTATGGTTCGGCGGTTTCCAGGCTTTGATGCCGGTCATCGGTTATTTCCTGGGCGTCAGTTTTGCCGATCTGGTGGAGCGGATCGATCATTGGATCGCTTTCGGACTGTTGCTGCTCATTGGTGGCAATATGATCCGGGAAGCTTTGCAGAAAGAAAAAGAGGCTGTTCCGGCGGGCGGTGCGGTGGACAAATCAGCCAAAGGAGACAGCTCGTTCACTTTCCGTACGATGCTGTTGCTGGCCATTGCCACCAGCATTGACGCGCTGGCAGTCGGTATCTCTTTCGCATTCCTGCGTACCCCGCTTTGGCCTTCCATCTTCGTCATCGGTCTGACAACGGCTGCCTTCTCTGCGGTCGGGCTTCTCATCGGCAAGAAAGTGGGCGACCGTTTCCATAAAGGCGCCGAAATCCTAGGCGGCCTGATCCTCATCGCCATCGGCCTGAAGATTCTCCTGGAGCACCTCACTGTCTGAACCTCAGTGGACAAAACGTTTCTGCGACATGAATGGTGCTTTCAGAAGAAAACGAATCTACGGTTTGTTTCTGGTCATCCTGTTTTTCAGCACGACCCTATTGCATGCGCAATATACCAACGGGACTGCGGGACGGTCGTTCTTCATCGAAGATGAGATCCTTCGTCTGGTTCCTCCTGCAGCGGGGCTCGGACTCGGTTTGCTGGGGGTAGAGGCGAGCCATCCTTTTAAGGAGAGATTCGTAGCTACTGCCACTTCCGGCTTTTTCGTCGTCGGCAGCGTTTATGCACTCAAACATTTTGTGGATCGAGAGCGGCCGCTGGGTGAGCGGATGGATTCTTTCCCGTCCGGCCATGCCGCCATCGCTTTCTGGGGCGCTGAGATTGTTCGCGAAGAATACGGCTGGGGCTGGGGCATCGGTGCTTATGCAGTGGCCGGCGGCGTTGCTGCCCTCAGGCTGTATCACAATCAACACTGGCCGACCGATGTCCTGGCCGGTGCTGCTATCGGTGTCCTTGGCGCCCGCATTGGCTACTGGCTTCTCCCATGGGAACGTCGTCTCTTCAGATGGGACCAACAATCTTCCCAAACCGTCATCCATCCCACCTACAGCCCCCGCGCCGGCGCTCTCCAATTGACCATCTCCAAAACCTTTTGACAGCGCTTCGCTGCGGTTAATACTGGGGCTCTGCCCCACCCGAGCCGTAGGCGAGAGCACGACCTACGGGAGTAAACCCCGCCGCTCCGGTCTGCTATTGCACAAAGCCTAGCAACGACCTCCGCTAGCGCCTGATGGCGCTAAGCGTAGCGGCGAAGGGTATATGCTTGGAAAACCTTAGCCACCCTCGGCTATTAGAGGGAGGGGCCCGCCGCGAAGCGGTGGGAGGGGTCGCGCGAAGCGCGACGGTTTTCCAAGCATATACCCTTCGCCGCGTAGCGTTCGATGAAAGCGGAAGAGATGCCCGGTCGGAGCCGGGCATGACGGAACTGGCACGCAACGCATTATGGGTTGGCCATAGAATGCATCTATACGACCCATGACGCATTCTGTGTCCGAACAAATGGCGATATGACTTGATTCGTGGACACAGAATGCGTGTAGATAGCTATTAACGCATTCTATGGTTGGCATCGAAAACTAAACTGTCGGTAAGAGTATGTGTGCAATCAAGATTGCCGCGATAGGATTCTGGAGTACGCTGGAGTCCTGTCGCGGCGGTAAAGAGGGGCCATCTGGTGATAATACTTCCGCGACAGGACTCGGAAGACCTTGTGGATCCTGTCGCGGCAAAAATCGAAGCGGAAACCCTTTCGCTTGCTGCTCCCGATGGCCAATAGCGTAGCGGAGCGGGTGGGTTTTCGGGCCAGGCGCATTTTTCTGCGCCTGGAACAAAAACCCAGAGCGAAGCGGAGCCGAACAGCGATTTTGCGCCCGGAACGAGAGCCCGGAACGCAGCGAGATACAAAAAAACGAGAGCGCAGCGGAGCGCTCAATGGGAAAGCTGTTCGAGGCGGTCGATCAGGGCGCAGCGGAGGGAACGTTCGATCCAGTAGGTGAAGCGGGTGTGGGGGTAGCGGGATTCGTATTGCTTGGCGCGGATGTAGAGGTCTGTGCCGTCGGCAATGTCGTGCCAGATGTCCATGAATACAAAATCGACGTCGGCAGGCCGCATCTGGTGCTCCAGATAGTCAAAAGCATCGGCTTGGATTACGGAGATCTTGCCCCGTTCTGGAATTTGCGGGAGGATATGCTCGCGGAACAACCGGATGACAGCCGGATCCCGTTCGACGACCGTAACAGAACTGACCGAAGACTTGCTAGCCGCCCTATAAGCAAAATAGCCGAGGCCGAGACCGAAGGTGACAACCCGACCGAAAGCCGCGTCGATGGCCGCTTGCGAGCTGGCGATCTCGCTGGGTTTGATGGACATCCATTCCCGGCCATCCTGGAGGACCGACGGATAAGAAAACGCTTCCGGAAAATAGCCGATGGCCGGAATCTGCCGCAAGTCAGCCGTCAGCACCAAATCGTCCCGCAAAAACAATTCGTAGGGTTCGTAGCGCTGCCACGTCAGTTCCCAGTCGTCGCAAACGGCGTGTTCAATGTGGATGGATTGATAATAAGGATTCGCACGCCAAACAGCCGGATCCAATCGGGAGAGCCCGGGGCGCAGGTATTGCTCCTCGATAAAACGATCTTCCTCGGATGATTCCGGATCGAGCCCCAGGAAGCCCTCCAGAAGAGCCCTAAAAACGACCAACTCCACAGTCGCATCCGCATCGTCGGGGAGCACACTTTGCAGCAACGCCTGCGTGATCGCTCTGGGATTCTCATTCAGATAGTCGGCCACCATCCAGCCGACCCGGTAGTTAAGCTTCCTGATATCCATTGACCAGCACCATCTTCTCACATTCGACCCGTTCGCCGGCCAGCCAGACGAAATCGCCAGCTTGGAAACGGAAGTCCGGTTTGGGACTCATCAGCGAGAGGCCGTCGCGCTCCACGCCGACCACCATGCAGCCCTTCTTGCGCATATCCGTGTCGCGAAGCACCTTGCCATCGAGATAGCAGCCTTTCTGCAGCTCAAAGGTATCCAATACGAAATCATCCGTCTCATAGGAAATGGGATGACTGAGATCCTCGGCTGTCATGTCTTCCACAAAGCGGGTGACTTCCTGTTTGGTGCCGATAGCCAGCACTTCATCGTACGGATAAATGAACTCGTCCGGCGAGGGGACGAGGATGCGGCGGCTGCCGCGGACAACCTTGGCTATGTTGATGCCGTATTTCTGCCGGAACGGAATGTCCTTGAGCTGTTTGCCGGCATACTCGGAGTTCGGTGAGATGATTACGTTTTCGGCGGCGACATCATGCCCTTTCATCTTGGCCCGGACGCCGGAAGCAATCGGCGTGCGCTTGCGTTCGTATTCTTCCTTCTGGTTGAGATTGGTGATGAAGCGTTCTTCCAAACCGCTGAACTGGTGAACGGAGCGCCGCGCGATGATGAAGAACAGGACGCCCGCCAGAATGATCAGCAAGAGGCTCCAGTAAGAGAGAGAGTAATGCACCAGGACAGCCGCAATGACAAAGGCGATGGCCGCGAAGATACGGAGCAACACCAGGGCCAGGATCGGCCATTTGTTGCTGTCTTTCTCCTTCATCAGGTGAAACGCGGATTTCTTGATATCCGATCCGTTGACAGCGAGGCCATAGAGGAAAGGTGACATAATCAACAGTGTGACGCCCAGCATGATGCCATTATGCAGGGCGGGCCGCAGGTCTGGCAGGAGTGCCGTCAGCCATTTGTCCATATAGAGTTTGGACCCCAGGAAAATGGCGGTCAGGATCACACTGTAGAGCAAAACGCGCAGCCCATAGCTTTTGAGCAGGCGTTTCCATTCGCTCTGCTCCTCGGCAGTGGCTTTCGACGAAGCGTCAGGGGAAGGATCGAGTTTGGCCAGCAGTTTGACCGGCAGTTTCTTGTAAAGGAAATTGCAGACCGGCGTAGCCGCCTTGATCATATAAGGCGTCGTGAAGGTTGTGATGACCGACACGGCGATAATGACAGGATAAATAAAGCCCCGCATGACCCCCAGGCTTACACCGAGTCCAGCGATGATAAAGGAGAACTCGCCCAACTGCGCCAGGCTGAAGCCTGTATGGACGGCCGTGTTGAGCCCTCGGCCGGCGACCAGCGCACCCAGCGAGCCAAAGATCGTCATGCCGAAAACCGTCACAAGCGTCAAGATCAGGATCGGAAGCCAATGCTCCGCAATGATGTGCGGATCCACCATCATACCGACAGAGACGAAGAAGATGGCACCGAACAGGTCCTTGATGCTCACTACCAGTTTGCTGATATGCTCGCCTTCCAGCGTTTCGGACAGGATCGAACCCATCACGAACGCGCCCAATGCAGAGGAGAAGCCGGCAAAACTGGCCAGTGTCACCATGCCGAAGCAGAGGCCGATCGCTACCAGCAGCAAGATTTCATCGGTCAGGTATTTCCGGGCCCATTTCAAGAAAGAGGGGATGACATAGATGCCTACCAGGAACCACAGGATCAGGAAGAAGAGCAACTTGGCCAGTCCCATCAGCATCTCGCCGCCCGCGAATTGGTTGGCCGTGGCGATCGTGGTGAGCAGCACCATCAGCACCACGGCGATCAGGTCTTCGACCACAAGCGTGCCGAAAACCAGCGTGGAATAAGCCTTATTCTTGAGCCCCAGGTCCGTATAGGCCTTGATGATGATGGTTGTGGAAGACATCGACATCAGGCCGCCCAGGAAAATGGCCTCCATGGAACTCCAGCCCAGGGCATGGCCCACGATATTGCCCGTCACGAACATGCCCACGCAGACGCAGGCGGCGGTAATCAACGCGCTGCTGCCTACTTTCAACAACTTCTTGAAACTGAATTCCAGTCCCAACGCGAAGAGCAGGAAGATGATGCCGATCTCGGACCACTGGTCCACGGATTCGGCACTGGAGATGCCGAAAAGGCCCAGATGAGGCCCGACGATGAAACCGGCAATGATATAGCCCAGAATGAGCGGCTGTTTGAGTGCTTTTGATATGATGGTAAACAAACCAGCCGAAATCAGGATAATGGCCAGGTCTTTTACCAGATTGAGTTCTTCAGACATATTTTCGTTTCGATAGACTGGTAAAATTAGCAAAAATATGTTAATTTTGTATGCAGAAAACGCACATATGAGAAAATTGTTTCTTTCCGCATGCCTGCTTCTGCTGGTCGCCGCCACGGGCCGCGCCCAGACTTTCACGGAATGGCAGGACCAGCACATCAATTCCATCAACCGCCTTCCCATGCACAGCACTTTCCTGGCTGACGAGGCGCAGATGATCCCGCTTTCCGGGGAATGGCATTTCAACTGGGTCCGCAGTGCGAACCAGCGTCCGACCGATTTCTGGAAGCCCGATTATGTGGAAATGGCCTGGAGCCGGATGCAAGTTCCGGGCCTCTGGGAGCTGAACGGGTACGGAGATCCCGTCTATGTAAACATCGGATATGCCTGGAACGGCCGCTACAAGAACACACCGCCCGTTCCGCCGACGGAGAACAACCACGTGGGCAGCTACCGCCGCTTCTTCCAGATCCCGGCGGAATGGAAAGGCAAACAGGCGATCATCCACTTCGGATCGGTTACGTCCTGCATCTATCTTTGGGTCAACGGTAAATTTGTGGGGTACAGCGAGGACAGCAAACTGGAGTGCGAATTCGATGTAACGGAATACCTGCAGCCAGGCAAGCGCAACCTCATCGCTTTCCAGGTCTTCCGCTGGTGCGACGGCTCGTATCTGGAGGACCAGGATTTCTTCCGTTTTTCCGGTGTAGCGCGCGACTGCTATCTCTATACGAGGCCGGTCAAGCATATCCAGGACGTTTCCATCACTCCGGACCTGGATGCTGCCTACCGCGACGGAACCCTCTCTGTCAATATGACGGTCTCGGAATACAAGCGCACCCGCGTGGAAATGCGCCTGTTTGACGCCCAGGGCAAAGAGGTCGCGGATCCGGTGCAGGCGACGGGCTCTTTTGTCGCTGGCCGTTTCTATGTGCAGAATCCGCACAAATGGAGTGCGGAAGAACCGTACCTTTACCGACTGGACGTGAAACTGTTTGACGGGAAGACGCTGCTGGAGACGATGCATTTCAACACGGGTTTCCGGAAAGTGGAAATCAAGGGCTCCGACCTTTTAGTCAACGGAAAACGCATCCTGATCAAGGGTGCGAACCGCCACGAACTCGATCCGGACGGAGGCTATGTGATGTCCCGGGAGCGGATGGAACAGGATATCCGGATTATGAAGCAGATGAACATCAATGCTGTCCGGACTTGCCACTATCCGGACGATCCGTACTGGTATGACTTGTGCGACCGCTATGGTATCTATATGGTGGCCGAGGCGAACATCGAATCGCACGGAATAGGCTACGGCCCTGAGACACTGGCGCAGGATACATCTTTCCTGCAGGCGCATGTGGAACGGAACGAGCGGCATGTCCGCCGCAATTTCAACCATCCGGCCATCATCATCTGGTCGCTGGGCAACGAAGCGGGTTACGGTCCCAATTTCGAGGCGGCCTACAATGTGGTCCGCGCTACGGACCCGAGCCGTCCGATCCAGTACGAACGGGCCGGCTACGAAGGGATGACCGACATTTTCTGCCCGATGTATGCCAGCCAGGACTATTCGAAGCGCTACAGCGAGAACCCTGAACGGACCAAGCCGATGATCCAGTGCGAATATGCGCATGCGATGGGTAATTCGGAAGGGGGTTTCAAGGAATACTGGGACCTGATCCGTACGATGCCCAAACTCCAGGGTGGTTTCATCTGGGATTTCGTGGACCAGTCCATCCATTGGAAGAACAACCGGGGCAAGACCTATTATGCCTACGGCGGTGATTTCAACCACTCGGACCCGAGCGACCAGAACTTCTGCGACAATGGCTTGATCAGCCCCGATCGGAAGTTCAATCCGCATGCGTATGAGGTTCAGTATTTCTACCAGGATATCTGGTCGGAACTCAAGGCACCCGGGCAGGTGGAAATCTATAATGAATACTTTTTCCGTGACCTGTCCAACCGCGCGCTGCGTTGGGAACTGTTGCGAAACGGAGAACCTCAGGCCAGTGGCGTCGTGGAGGATGTGAATGTCGCTCCCCATGAGCGCCGGACGGTTTCCGTGCCCTATGGAGATATTGATGGTTCGGCTGAATGGCTGCTGAACCTGAGCTATTTCCTGAAAGAATCTGAAGGTTTGCTTGAGAAAGATTTCGTGGTGGCCCGCCAGCAGATTCCGTTGAATGAGTATGTATGGACCATGCAGCCGCTCCGCAGCACGAAACGGCCGCGCATCAACAGCAATGCCGCGCATCAGTTCACGGTGACGAGTCCGGTCAGCAGCTCGTTGTATGAGATTACGTTCTCGGTGGATGACGGTTCGATCCTTCGCTACAAGGTCGGCAATATGGACCTGCTCAAGAGTGGAGAGACCATCCGCCCGAATTTCTGGCGCGCACCGACCGACAACGATTTCGGAGCCGACCTGCAGAAGAAATTTGCCAAGTGGCGTAAACCGAGGCTTTATTACTACAGCATCACGCAGTTCGACCGCAACAACCTGCAGGTGATTACCATCGAATACAAGCTGGAAGAGACCGACGCGACCGTGCGGATGGAATACCGCATCGATGAGCAAGGGGCCATGGAGATCACGGAAACGCTGATTCCCGGCAAAGACCGTTCGCTCCCGGGCTTCTTCCGCTATGGCGTCCAGATTCCAATGCCGCATTCGTTCGAAAACCTGGAATTCTATGGAAGGGGACCTTTCGAAAACTATCAGGACCGCAATACGGCCTCCTTCCTCGGGGTTTGGCGACAGACGGTCACGGAGCAGTTCTATCCCTATATCCGGCCGCAGGAAACGGGCACCAAGACGGACTTGCGCTGGCTTCGGATTACGAACAACCAGGGACATGGACTGGAAATCCGGGCAGAAGAGCCGTTCTCGGCTTCGGCGCTGCATTACCGGATTGAAACGCTCGATGACGGAGAGTTCAAGCACAACCGGCACTCCGAATTCCTGAAGGAGGACGATGTTACCAACCTGTTGCTCGACTGGCGCCAGATGGGTGTCGGATGTATCAACAGCTGGAGCGAGACTCCGCTCCCGCAGCATATGCTCCCGTATGGCGAATATCGTTTCCATTTCATCTTGCGACCGATATAATTTTGTACATTCGCAATCTAATCCCGACTACCACCATGGCAATCACTCCCTTTTCGCTGGATGCATCCGCAGACGGACTTAAACTAGCCGGGCTTGTATCCGTTCCGGATGTGAAAGATGAGACCCCGCGGGGCATTGTCCAGCTTGTCCACGGCATGTGCGAACACAAAGAGCGATATATCCCGCTGATGCAGTTCTTCAGCGGTCATGGGCTCATCTGCGTGATCCACGACCATCGCGGCCATGGCGCTTCGGTCAAGAGCCCGGAAGACCTTGGCTATATGTATGAGGGTGGTTGGAAGGCGATGGTGGAAGATGTCCGCGTCGTAAACGATTGGATCCACGGCCAATATCCTGATCTCAAGGTGATTCTGTATGGCCATAGCATGGGCTCGATGGTCGTCCGTTCTTTTGCCAAGCAATATGACGACCGGATCTCCGCCCTGCTGGTAAGTGGTTGCCCCGTGGATAATCCCGCAAAAGGGGCGGGGAAGGCCCTGGCCTGGTTGTTTGGACGGCAAAAAGGATGGCACTTCCGCCCGGCCCTGTTGCAAAAAATGTCCTTTGGCGCTTATAACAAGCCTTTTGCTGATGAAGGCTGGGCGGCGGCTTGGGTATGCTCCGACCCGGAAACGCTCAAGGACTACCATGCGGATCCGCTCTGCCAGTATGTCTTTACGGCCAATGGCTTCTACAACCTGATGGGCCTGATGCAGGATTGCTACAGTACGAAAGGATGGGCTGTGCGCAATCCCTCGATGCATATCCATTTCATGTCCGGCGAGCAGGACCCTTGCCGCGGCTCGGACTCCCGTTTCCGCAAAGCGGTGCGCCTGCTCCCCGAAGTGGGTTATCACAATGTGACGGCACAGGTCTATCCACAGATGCGGCACGAGATCCACAACGAGACCGGCCGCCAACGGGTCTGGAACGACCTGCTCACTTTTATCGACAACGTTTTGGCCTAACTGTTAATTCACTTATCCCATGCTCAGGATCTACTGCAAGAACAACCGGACGTACAAACAGTTCAACGAAGGAACCACACTGGAAGAGATGCTTCCGGAATTTGAGTTCGACCGTCCGTATCCCATCGTTTCTGCCAAAGTGAACAATGTGTCGCAAGGGCTCCGGTTCCGCGTCTATAACAACCGCGACATCGAATTCCTCGACTTGCGGGATGCCAGTGCCCGCCGCGTCTATTGCCGTTCGCTTTGTTTCCTGCTTTGCAAGGCCACCATGGACATCTGCCCGCAGGCCAAGATCGAGATCAAACACCCGATTTCGAACGGCTATTTCTGCGAGCTCACCAAGCCGGACGGCACAGAACCCACGGAAGCGGACGTGCAGATGATCAAGGCCCGGATGCAGGAGATCATCAACGAGAACCTTCCGTTCCACCGCCGGGAAGTGCGGCTCGAGGAAGCGATCCAGATCTTCCGGGAGCAGGGATACGAAGACAAAGTCCGCTTGCTGGAAACAAGCGGACAACCTTATGTGGATTATTATAAGTTGGGGGACACGGTGGATTATTACTATGGCCGTCTGCTCCCGTCTGCCGGCTATATCAAGGTGTGGGACATCGTGCTTTACCACGGTGGCCTTCTGCTGCGAGTCCCGGACCGCTACAATCCGGACGAATTGGCGCCTTATGTGGACCAGCCCAAGACGTTCGAGGTCTTTTCCGAGAATTTCCGCTGGAACAAGATCATGAACTTACGCAACGCCGGCGACGTGAACCACGTCTGCCTGGAAGGCGGCGCGTCCGACCTGATCCAGATTTCAGAAGCGCTGCAGGAGAAGAAGCTGGTGCAGATTGCCGAGGAGATTGAGCGGCGTTACAACGATCCCGTGAATCCGGTGCGCATTGTCCTGATTACCGGGCCTTCCAGCAGTGGCAAAACTACGGTCACGCGGCGCCTGAGCGTGCAGTTAAAAGCCTGTGGCCTCCGGCCCATTTCATTCTCGACCGACGACTATTTCGTCAACCGTATCGAGACGCCGAAACTTCCGGACGGCAGCTACGACTTCGACAATTTCGAAACGGTGGACCATCGAGCCTTGGAGCAGGATGTATTGAAACTCCTGCAGGGAGAAGTGGTGGATATGCCCGAATTCAATTTTGTGACAGGCCGCCGCGAGTATAACGGCAAGCACCTGCAGATGAAGCCGGGACGCGTGCTGCTTATCGAGGGTATCCACGCGCTCAACCCGCAGCTGATTCCGCAAGTCCCGACTGAAAGCACGTTCAAGATTTTCATCTCCACGCTCACCAGCATCGCACTTGACGATCACAACTGGGTGCCGACCAGCGACAACCGTCTGCTGCGCCGTATCATCCGCGACTACAACAAAGGCGCTTTCTCCGCCCGTGAGACCATCAACCAGTGGCCCAACGTGCGCCGCTCGGAAGAGCAGTGGATCTATCCCTATCAGGAAAATGCCGATGTGATGTTCAACTCCGCCTATCTGGTGGAATTTGCCGTGCTCCACACCCACGCAGAACTGATCCTCCGCACCGTCCCGAAGAACTGCCCGGAATACAGTGAAGCCCACCGTCTCCTGAAATTCCTCCACTACTTTATTCCTGTCTCCGACAAGGATATTCCGGCCACCTCGCTGCTCCGCGCCTTCATCGGCGGGGGCACGATGTAGCCGCGGCCGGGGTTGGTAGATGTCAACGCGACCCACGGGTCAGTGTAAACACAATCATCCGGGCACCTTTGACAAAAAAGCAATTTATCGCTTGATGGCGAATGTTTTTTGAAATGGACGTAATTGAGGAATGGAGTGAGGACTATGGGTGGACACAGAATGCATTTTCGGGTAGGTATGTTCATTCTGTGTCCGGGAATGGGGCTGTTTCAAGGTTTTTGTGGACGCAGAATACGCGAATCCGGGTTGGGACGCATTCTGTGTCCACTGTTGTTAATAGGACGGGCTGTCTTGTGTCTATCAGAGTCCGTTTCCTGTCCGCGAGGACTTTATTTCAGGAGATGACGGTTATTGTCTCCCGTGAGGATAGTCATTTGCTGGATTGCGATCCGATTCAACTTGATCAAGCGGTCGCTTTGCGGGATGCCATCCCCGATCAACACCGCGTTGATATTCTCCATATTCGAAAGGCAGATCAGTTCGTTGATGGTTGCATAGTCCCGGATGTTGCCGTCCAGGTCGGGATTGGCTTCGCGCCACTCTTTTGCCGTCATACCGAACATTGCGACATTTAGCACATCGGCTTCTTCGGCATAGATAATGATCGATTGCGCCGCAGTTATCTCCTCCGGAATCAAATGACGCCGGATGGCATCGGTATGAATGCGGTAGTTGATCTTCGAGAGTTCGCGTTTCGCCGACCAGCCCAACTGCTTCTGTTCCTCGGATTTGAGCCGCTGGAATTCTTTGATCAGATATAGTTCGAATTCAACTGAAACCCAGTTGGCGAACTTGAAGGCAATGTCACGTTGGGCAAATGTACCACCACCAGCGCCATTCTTTGCAAGAATCCCTACGGCGGATGTCAACTCTATCCATCTGGTAGGACTCATCGTAAAGGAATTACTACCAGCTTCATTCAAAAGGGGGTCGAATTCGACCCCTTTAAATGAAGGATTGTTCAATCGTTCCCATAATCCAAGGTATTCAAGCGTATTCTTTTGGCGCATCCAGTTTTTAACAACATCCTTGGGCTCAACGGCATTCTTCTGCCGGGCAATGTCCGTGATGCAGATATAGTCGATGCCATTTTTGTTCAGCGTCCTCACGCTCAGGTCTTTGACCGTCATTGTGTTTTGCTTTGCCATAACGTATAATCCAACTGTCAGCATAAAGGTAAACACAATCATCCGGACACCTTTGACAAAAAAACAATTTATCACTTCAGGGCGAAAGTTTTTTGAAATGGACGAAATGGATGATTGAAGAGCCCTGTGTTTATATATATTCGCACTGCGAATAATGACAATCGCGGCAATACCCCGCACGCGTGACGAAGATTCTTTTTGATTTCGGAAAAGAATTGTCTATATTTGTAAGGTCGATTCCCCGGAATCGATTGACATATAGATGAAAGTGTATGCTTCATCCTTGACTGGAAATCTGGTAAATTTTCACGAAACGAGGACAGCACATCACTCATCACCCTTGTATGGGAATCCTACGGCGTACTCTGCGCCGCTCACCATACGGGTGTGGGGTATTGCTTATTCGTTTCAAGGTCTTACCAGAGCCTCCAGTCAAATAAGCAGGGCTCCACACTTTCTTTTTGTGTACTTTATTCGACTACTGGGGCCATAGTCAGATTAACTGGGAGATGGATCAAAGTAACTTTGAGAAAAAAGTAGGGGAGTGGTTAGAAGGAACAGATGCTGTTCAGAATGCTGTTTGGACTATTTCGGAATCAAATGAACCGAAATCAGTTGTTATTACGGTTAGCATCCGTGAAACATTTCAAAAAAACGCAACGAGAGTCCTTACTAGAGATATTAAAGGAACTTCGCACACAGAAGATTCTGAAGAAGCGATTTGTAAGGCCGTCTTAGCCCTGAATGAAGAGTTATTAGATCTGCTATAGAGATGGAACTGAAGTCAGAAAAAACAAGGGAAGCTTTTGATGCTTGGATCAAAACATTTGATGGAATTCAAATCCATCCCCTGGATGATGAACGATTCTATCAATTCGTCAAGCAGTTTTACCTTCAAGGCGAGAACGTGACACGTGAAGTCTTCAGCAAAGAGGCAAAACGTTATACGTACACTTCGCGGTCATATAAGCGAGGTATCTGTCAAAAGTACTATGATAAAATGATGGTTATTATCGACTTTATTAAAAAAATGCATATCCAATTATGAGACGATTTATCGTTTTATTAGCTGGCGTCATTACTTTAGGCTGCACTAGTCTCATTAATGAGAATGGTATTTCAGAGCCAGTGACAGTCTCCCTAAACCTCAAAGGCGACTTTGATGTGGAAGTAACTCAGGATCCGCTGACGAAGGCGGCATCGAACGATGCATATGGTATCAATGTCTATTATGACAAAGAGAGCGATGGTGTCACGAATGATGTGTACGCCTATGGGCTTTTCGACAACATTCCGGCAATGTCTATCACATTGTTATCGGGGCACAAGTACAAATTCACCTGCGCCCTAATTAAAGATGCCAAGAACCAATTGTATTATGGGCAGGCGTTCAACAATAGTTTTTCGGGGTATGCTTATCCGTTCCAGACTTCATCATCCGGATCGACGCAGGTCGGCAACCGGTTTATCATCAATGAAAGTAATATCTATTTGTCTGGTATCGGCAATGGACCGGCTCACCTGAAATCCACTTCTTCTCCTTCGACCAGCAATGCCACGAATTATGCTCACGTGAATCGTTTCTATGGGGAGACTGATCAATATGTTCCTGTTGCGAACGGGACTGTCGATATCTATTTGAAACGCGTGGTTTTTGGAGCCAAATTCGTCGTAACTGGCGTACAAGAGGGGAGTGTCCTTGTCAAGTGTGGAGACTTTTTCAATCAGACCTATACGGCCGATGATTCTGGAACCGAAACGCTTTACACTTTCGCAGGCCCTTATACTTGCTGGAAATACGAGGAGGATCATCCGGGTGAAACCTATTCTTCCGCTGCCAATGTGTCCATCAATTATACAAGCGACCGCGGTGGAACACTGTGGAATCTCAGCAATAGCCAGAGTGTGACATTTAAACGGAATGTGATGACGACCATTACCATCAACCTTTCTCCTGATTTGTCTGGTGCCCAGTTCACCCTCACGGAAGAACCGATGGGAGATGATAACGACATCAACATCGGCATCGATGGAAACAGTTTGATTGACATCAATGTAAACCCTAACAACTGAGTGCCTTATGAAAAAGTATTATGTATTGATGTTTGTCTTCATTACCCTATTATCGGCATGCAGTCAATTGGGTAATGCGGATGCACAAGAAGAGAGTGATTGTCTGGTATCTTTCAATTTGGACGGTGAAATCAAAACAACGGATACGCCCATGACGAAAGCTTCTACGGATGATCTTTTTTTTGTACAAGTATATAGAGGGAGTAATCATTTTGCTATGGGGTATTTTGATGACATAGCGAAAATGGCTGTTAATCTAAAGAATGGAACTGACAATTATAGAATTATCATCAGTTGTATAAGAAATGGTAAGATTCTTCTAAGTTCGGCGTACAGTTCGGTAAATAATGGTTTGCATTCTGACCAATACGGCAACGATACGTACTATCATAGTGATGCGTGGTATCAGGCTATTAATATGTGGTATTATAATTCCGTAGGTAGTTATTATTATTACGAAACAAATAATACCACAGTACTAAAAGTCAGAGGTTCTTCAGCTTATAAGTTAAGTGAAATTGAGAAAGCTGTCGCGTGTGGAACTAAATATCCCCAATGCGACGATTGGTTTTATGGCGAAATCAATGATTATTCCCCGACCGGTGAGTACGAAACGCTGAATATGGACCTCAAACGGGTCGGTTTCAAACTCAAATATGAACTCTCGGGCGTGACGGATGGTGAAGTGACTGTGAAGGTTTATAACGACAACAAGACTTTCATTGACAACACGACCAGTACTGCAACCTATTCCAGTGAACCGCAGTTCTATGCCTTCTATCAGGCAAGGAATGCCTGGCTCTATGCGGATGACTATATGGAGAATATGACGCTGGCGGTTTCCTGGAAGCGCGGCATCGGCGTGACGGAAGACTATGGAACGAAAACCATCCAGATTAAACGCAACTGCTTGAACAATATTAAGATCAGTCTGGGCAGCTCCGACCAGTCTGCTGGAATGAACTTGACAGTAGAATCAGAGAATACCATCGGATCCGATGGTGTCATTATCCCGGTTCAATAAGAGAATAATGAGACGGTATTACATCATTTTTGCGTTACTGTTTGTATTAGGATCCTGTAGTGACAACGTCTTTGAGGCAGAGTCGATTCCTTTGGGAGAAGGCACCTTCAGTTTGTCTTTGACGGCGAATCTGCCTGAACTTCCCGTGTTGACAAATGCTGAAGAAGACGTGGGCACGAAGGCCTCTACGCAGTATACAGTCCGTATCAACTGGTCCGCTGGAGATAAACTTTCTGTGGTCAACCTGACATCGGGAAAACTGCTGGGCGGATGGCTGACAGCCAACTCCAGCGGGACATCTACGACATTCTCTGGGTCGCTGCAGGGGACGGTGAATGAGGGCGATCAGATTGCCTATTTCTATCCGGCACAGGAGAATACATCCGAGATAACTTTTTCTGGGATTCACGTGGATATGTCAGCCCAGAAGGGCACGACCGGGGCTGTTCCGCTTTGCGTTTATTCTGTTGCAAAGGCTGGTAGCGGTTCTTTCCAGAATGCGACGATATCTTTCAGTTTCTTGATGAGTTACATTATGATGGGAATGTCTGATATGCCGGCTTCCGCCAAGATCGAACACGTCACTCTGACGAATGTGACCAATTGCTTTGACTTGAAAATCAATGCCGGAAAGACCGGATTCGATATCACACCGACAACCGGGAATATCGTGCTTTCACCTGATTCGCAATCTGTTTCAGATGCAGGCGTGAAAACACTGTATGTGGCTGTTCCGGCTTCCGCGTCCGCAACGAGGTCAATCAAATTGGAAACTACTACGAATTCGTTTGAGACAACCTTCACGTCGGCGCGATTGCAGAACGGATACGCCTACAACACGAATGTGTCCGGTTTTCTGGACGACGACCTCTCGTTTGAGGATTCGCGTGTCCGGGCCTACTGTCTGTCGAATTTCGACAAGAACGGGGATGGAAAACTCTCAATGGTAGAGATTGCCGGCGTTACCACTTTTCCTTCAGCACTTCCGGCAGGCATTCTTGCTTTCGAGGAACTGGAATTCTTTTATGGCCTGACCACACTGCCGCTTTTCACGAACCAGTCAGATTTGACCAGTGTTGTCATTCCCAGACAGATTTCGGTGATACCTGACAATATGTTTTCAGGATGCAGTTCACTGGTCGAAGTCTATGTGAATCCGAGCACTCCACCGGCGCTTGGTGCCAACGCTTTTGCCGGTACACCGGAGAATATGATGATCATCGTGCCGGAAGAGTCCGTCGATGATTATCAATCCGCCAATGGTTGGAGTGCATATGCCGACCATATACGCTCCTCGAAGACCGTCAGCGGCTCCGGCATCAGAATCAATACCGAGGGCGGGGCAATGGGTTCAGAAAATGTCAATGTAAATGTTCAATATTAACTACGTAAGAAAATGAAAAATCAATACACAACTCCTCAAACCGAATCAATAGAACTTAGGTCAATGACTTCTCTCCTCACCGTTTCCGATCCGAATGATGAAATGAATGAAGGTGGCGAAATCTAGCTAAGCCAGAAGAAGAATGGCCACAGAATGCGTTTTTGGGCAGGAATGTTCATTCTGTGGCCGGGAATGGGGCGGTTTTCGAAGTTTTGCGGACACAGAATGCGAATTTGGTGGGGGAGACGCATTCTGTGTCCATTGTGTAAAATAACATCGTCCTTCGCCCGTCCGGTCTGTATCTGAACTTGTCGGAATTTACTGGTAATTTGCAATAAATTCCGATTCAAGGCAACATGTCGATAGACGAATTATCAAAACGCCCCCAGCAGGAGGTTCCAGAACAGGAACCGGAGGAACTTGCCGGCCAGCATGAGCAGGGCGGTGAGCCAGGGATTGGTGCGGTAGAAGCCGAGGGCGATAGAGAAGAGGTCGCCGACGAAGGGAAGCCAGCTGACGAGGGCAAGCCAGACACCGTAGCGGTCCACGTAACCCTTTTGCTTCTCGAGTTTGGCGCGGTCAACTTTGAACCATTTTTCGAGCCATTCCCATTTGCCGAGCCAGCCCAGGCCGAAGGAAGAGAGGGAACCGAGCCAGTTGCCGGCTGTGGCGACAGCGAGGCATGCCCAGGGGGAGGAGGTCATTTGAAGCATAGCCACGTAAAGGACGTCGGAGCTGAAGGGCACGACGGTCGCGGCCAGGAAGGTGCCGAGGAAGAGGCCCCACAGGCCCCAGGCTCCGAGGTCAGGCATGACGTCTGCAGGAGAACATCCGGTTGGGGAGTTCGCTGATCAGGATGATGCCCAGGACGATGGCGATGGTGACTTTGACGGCCATGAAGCCGCTGCTGAGCGCCAGCCTGAGTTGGTCGGAAACCACATAGTAGGATGTCCAGAAGACGCCGGCACCGGGGACCAGCGGGAAGATGCCGCAGAGGAGGAATACGATGGCGGGACAGCGGTCCAGGACCGAGAAGTAGCGGGCTGACAAGACTACGAGCATCGTAGCGAAGACCGTGGCGGCCGGAGGCGTGAAGCCGGCATAGCGCGCCAGGATCATATAGAGAATCCAGCCCAGGACGCCGCAGACACCGCACAGGAAATAGTACTTGCGCGGGACGCCGAACAGGACGGCAAAGGCGGCCGTTCCGATGAAAGAGGCCACGATCTGGATAGGCATCGCAAAAGTGACCGGATCGACAGTCATCCCTTTGAGTACAATCAATTTGCCGAAAATCAATCCGTCGCAGACGAAAGCCAGCGCGACGCCGGCTGCGATGCAGAAAAAGACCAGGAGCGCGTCGAGAAGACGCGTGGCGCCGGCAATATAATCTTCATTGGCGACGTCTCGGACACCATTGACAAACGGAACTCCCGGAATCAGGGGGATGATCGCACCGATAATCATGTTGGGCAGGCTATGGCCGAAGCCGATGCGATGGAATATGATGCACAGGGCCGTGACGAAGAAGCCGCCGACGATATTGCCCACGATCTTGGACATGTGCGGTGCAGTGACATAGAGTACGAAGAGCCAGAGCAGGATGCCGCAGACGAAAGATGCGGCGCAATCGAGCAACCCGCCTCCGAAGACGATGCAGAATCCGGCACTTCCCAGCGCGGAAGCCAGGATCTGCTCCCAGTAGGGGTGGGGACGCATCGTGCGGATTTCCTTCAATTTGGCACGGGCTTCCTCCAGGGTGTATTTCCCGGAGACGATGTCTCGGGAAAGCTGGTTGACGGCCACGACTTTGTCGAGTTGCGTGCCTTTGAAGGGGATGAACTCCACGTTCGCATATTTGTTGAAGCTGCTGGTGGTGAAAATACCGTTGCTCAGTACGAAAAAACTTTTCTTATCCACCCCGTAGTGAGAGGCGATGCGCTCCATCGTCTCCTCGACGCGGGAAATTTCCGCACCGTTTTCCAGCAGGATATGTCCCGCTTCCGAGGCTATGGCGAGTGCTTCGGCGTGGCGTTCCTCCAACAATTCTTCCGGACTCTGTAGTATTTCGGACATGGATGCGTCTAATCAGTAAATTCAGGCTTCGAACTGCAAAGATAACGTTTATTTGATTACATTTGCAGGATGGATAAACCGAAGCAAGAATAGAAAACGTGTATTATTATAAATCAACATTCATCGTATGAAACGAATCTTTTCTTTCATCGTCGCACTGGGCTTTGGCCTGGGCGTCGTGGCCTCTGCCCAGCAGATGCCGCCGATTCCCGTGGATCCCAACGTGAAAATCGGCAAACTCGACAATGGCCTGACCTATTACATCCGGCACAACGAAGAGCCGAAAGGACAGGCAAATTTCTATATCGCCCAGAAGGTGGGTTCCATCCTGGAGGATGAGTCCCAGCGCGGCCTGGCGCACTTCCTGGAACACATGTGCTTCAATGGTACGGAACACTTCCCGGGCAATGGCGTGGTGAAATACTGCGAGTCGATCGGCGTGAAATTCGGTGCCGACCTGAACGCTTATACCAGCATCGACGAAACGGTCTATAACATCGACAACGTACCTGTGGGCAAGGTCCCGAGTGCGATTGATTCCTGCCTCTGGATCCTGCACGACTGGGCTGACGGCCTGCTGCTCAATCCGGCAGACATAGACGGGGAGCGCGGCGTGATCCATGAGGAATGGCGCAGCCGCCAGAACGCCCAGATGCGTATCTATGAGAAGATCCTGCCTGAGATCTATCCGAATCACAATAAGTACGGCGAGCGCCTGCCGATCGGCCTGATGGAGGTTGTGGACAACTTCCCCTATCAAGTGCTTCGCGACTACTATGAAAAATGGTATCGTCCGGACAACCAGGGTATCGTAGTGGTCGGTGACATCGACGTGAACGAAGTGGAAGCCAAGATCAAGGACATTTTCGGCACGATCGCCACGCCCGTCAATCCGGCCGAGCGCTACTATGTGCAGGTCGAAGACAACGATGAGACCATCGTGAGCATGGCGGCCGACAAGGAGTTCCCGTATGCCCAGACCTTCCTCTTCTGGAAACATGACGCTTATCCCATGGAGATGAAGGGCGACATGAACTACCTGGTGTACCAGTACGCGATGGGCATGACCTCGATGATGCTGAACGAGCGCCTGAAAGAGTTTACGCAGCTTCCTGAACCGCCGTTCATGATGGCCCAGTTCGGCTCGGATGAGAATTTCTTCCTGGCGAAGACCAAGAAATCCTATATGGGTATCATTGTCAGCGGCGAAGACCAGTTGAAGAACGCCGTCGCCACGGTCTGGCGCGAGATCCTGCGTGCCAAGCGCGGCGGGTTCACGGCCAGCGAATATGAGCGTGCCCGTTCCGAATACATGAGCCAGGTCGAATCGCAATACAATGCCCGCGAGAAGAAGAACAGTGCCAGCTATTGCTCGGAATATGTTCGCCACTTCATCGATGCCGAACCCATCATGGGCATCGAAAATGAATACGCGCTCTCCCAGCAGCTTTGCCCGAACATTCCGGTCGAAGTGATCAACCAGTTGTTCGGCCAGCTCGTGGAAGAAGGCAAGAACCTCGTGGTGGCCTGCATGCTTCCTGAGAAGGAAGGCGTGTCCTATCCCACTGTGGACGAAATGAAGAAAATGCTCGCTGACGTGGCTGCGGAGAATATCGAACCCTATCAGGAAGAAGTCTCCAATGAACCGTTGCTGGCCCAGATTCCGACCGGGGGCAAGATTGTCAAGACCAAGGCTGACAAGTTCGGTTATACGATGTACAAGCTCTCCAACGGTGCTACCGTCTATGTGAAGCCCACCGATTTCAATAAGGACCAGATCGTCCTGCGCGCCTTCAGCGAAGGCGGCATGTCGCTCTATCCGGAAAGTGAAGCCCTCAGCCTCAATAACGTCAGTTTGTTCAAAGAAGGCGGCGTGGGCAACTTCAGCTCCACGGCCCTGACCAAGGCTCTCGCCGGCAAACAGGTGGGTGTCAACCCTTACATCAACCTGTACGAGGAAGGCATGAGAGGCAATTCTACTCCGAAGGACTTCGAGACGATGCTTCAGCTGGTTTACCTGTACTTCACGGCCCATCGCACAGATGAGGACGCTTTCAAGTCTTGGCAGAACAAGACGCGCGCCCAGTTGCTCAACGCCGAGAAACAGCCGATGACCGCCCTGCAGGATACCTTGAGCCGTGCGCTCTACAACAACAATCCGCGCGCGATGGTGATGAAGGCTGCTGATGTTGACAAAGTGGACTACGCCCGTATCATGCAGATCGCGAAAGAGCGTTTCGCCAATGCTGCCGACTTCACCTTCCTTTTCACCGGTGCCGTCGATGAGGAGACAATGCTGCCGCTGATCGCCCAGTATATCGGTTCACTGCCTGCCCAGGGCAAGAAGGAAAAAGCCCGCGAGGTGGGCATGAACTTCACCAAGGGTATGCAGGACAAGGTATTCGCCAAGGATATGGAAGTTCCGATGGCCGTCGTGGTCTATATGGAAACCGGGAAGGGCAAGAATGACCTGAAGAACGACTTGGCCCTCGATATCGCACACCAGGTCCTCGATATCATTTACACCGAGGAAATTCGCGAGAAGGAAGGCGGTACGTACGGCGTGAGCACGGCCGGCGGCCTGAACCAGCGTCCCAAGGAAACCGACGCCTACCTGCAGATCATCTATCAGACCAGCCCCGAAGCCTACGAGCGCCTGAACGCCCGCATCGAGGAACTGCTCGGCGAATTTGTCCAGAACGGTCCTTCGGAGGCCAATATGAAGAAAGTGAAGGATTACATGCACAAGACCTATCAGGAAAACCTTCGCCAGAATGGTTACTGGTCGGGTGAGATGTACTTCTGGAAGAAGTACGGCATCGATGAAGTGACTGACTACGAGAAGGTCCTGGATTCCATCACGACTGAGGATGTGCGCAAAGCCATCGACAATATCCTGAAGCAGCGGAACCAGACCCGCGTGATCATGTACGGAGAAACCAAGTAACCAACCGCTATATTATTATGAGTAGACTTCATATCATTGACCACCCGATGGTGCAGCACAAGCTGAGCATCATGCGCGACGTCCACACCGGTTCCAAGGATTTCCGCGAATTGCTGAAGGAGATTTCCCTCCTGATGGGTTACGAGATTACCCGGGACCTCCCGTTGGAAAATATCGAGATTGAAACCCCGATGAAGAAGATGACCGCCCGTACCATTTCGGGCAAGAAACTGGCCATCGTTCCGATTCTCCGGGCCGGTCTCGGCATGGTGGACGGCCTGTTGACGTTGCTGCCTGTCGCGAAAGTCGGCCATATCGGCCTCTATCGCGACGAGACAACGCATGAACCGGTGTCGTACTATTGCAAGATGCCGTTTGACATCGACCAGCGCCTGGTGATCGTGACCGATCCGATGCTGGCTACCGGCGGCAGCGCCTCCGATGCCATCACGATGCTGAAGAACCTGGGCTGCACCCACATCCGGCTGATGTGCCTGGTGGCTGCGCCCGAGGGTGTCAAGAAACTTCAGAAAGAGCATCCGGACGTGGATATCTACGTCGCTGCCCTCGACGAAGAACTCAACAGCGATGCATACATCCTTCCGGGTCTCGGTGATGCCGGCGACCGGATTTTCGGTACCAAGTAACTATGATCTGGCTCTATATTCTCTCCGCCGTTCCGCTGGCCCTGTTCATCATCTTCCTGTTGGTGATGGATTCCTTCTCATTGACGAAGTGGTCCCTGCTGTTGACCTCTGTCATTGCGGGTATGGTGATGTTCGGCGTTTCCTGGCTGATTTGCCGGATTCCGGCCATCGGGTCCAACCGCTTGCTTGTTTCGATTATCGAAGAGAGCTGCAAGGGCGCCATTGTCTATCTCCTGATTGCCCGGCGGAAGGTGGGCCTTCTCGGGGATGCAACCATTTACGGTTCCGCGATCGGCGCCGGTTTCGGAATGGTCTCGAATATCGTGGAACTGGCGGCCCACGGCGGAGCGAATGTACTGCATACCATCTTTCTGGGTTTCGAGGCGGCCGTGATGCATATCGGCTGTACCTCGACGCTCGCTATGGCTTTGATCATGGTTCATCAAGGCAAATTCGGCGCTTCGATGCGCGCCAAAACCATTGGCAGCGTGGCGGCCTTCCTGGCGGCATACCTGATCCATTACATCCATGCCCTGGAACCGATCAACCCGCTCCTGCTGACCCTCTTGCTGATCATCTATTTCGTGCTGAGCAAGCGCTCGCTCTTCAAGAAGAACAGCAAGTTCGTCCATGACTGGCTGGATGCCGGCATCAACAACGAGATCGGTCTGCTGGGTGCATTGAACCGGGGAGAATTCACTACGACCCGCGCGGGGGAGTACCTGCTTACCCTCAAGGAACGTTTCGAGCCTGAAACCTTCTTTGACATGTATTGCTACATCCAGAATTACCTGGAACTCTCCATCGCGGCCCGCAGCAATCTCATCCTGAAAGAGGCCGGGATGGATCCCATCCGCGACAGGGTTAATTCAGACCGTTTGCGTGAGATGGAAGTACTTCGCAAAAGAATAGGTCCGACTGCCGAACTGGCACTCAGACCTATTGTGGACAGGAACCAGGTCAATGCCTGGGCGATGGAAAATATGGTCTAGCGTTTGATCTTCTCGACGAGCAGCTTCTCCATTTCTTCCGCCGTGAAGGCGTAGCCGAGCAAGTTGCCCTCCGGGCAGATGAGAAACATCGTGGGAATCCAATGGAGGCCGTACGCGGCCGAAATTGGATTCTCTTTCATTTTAATCTGGTTGCAGACCACCATCCAGGGGATATCGGCTTCGATGCCGTAATCAATCATGGCCTGCAAGTCGGTATCGAACGATACGCCCAGGAATTCAACGCCCTCCGGATGGAATCTTTCATAGAGTTCCTTGACGGCAGGCATTTCGGCCCGGCAATCCTTGCACCAGGAAGCCCAGAAATCCAGCACGAGATACTTGCCGCGGTAGTCACTCAACTTGACAGGAGCTCCCAGCACGTCGGGGGCTTCGAAATCGGGCGCTTGGGTACCGATCTCGACGGAGGGAATATACTGACTCATGTCAATGGCTGTTTCAGGGGCCGGAGCCGGTTCTGCGGCTTTCTGTTTCTTGCCGCAGGATGCGATGACGAGGACCATCATCAGCAGGAGGGTTGTTTTTTTCATGGCGGGTTATTCTATGGAATTGATGTCGATGAGATTGTTCAGGATGGCATAGGCGGTCAGGCCTGCCACCGTTTTGATGCCGATTTTGCGGGTGATGTTCTTGCGATGCGTGATGACCGTGTTGATGGAGATGTTGTGGCGGTCTGCGATTTCTTTGTTGAGCAGGCCCTGCGCCACGCTGACCAGGATTTCTTTCTCCCGTGCGGAGAGTTCTTCCCGCTGGGCATCTTGCTGGGCGTTGTCATACGGCGCTGTGAAACGCCCCGGCGATTCCAGCATCCGGACCATGGGGACCAATACATCGTCTTCAATGCATGTATGGTGATCCAGATCCTGCTGCAGATTGTAGATCGAAAGCAGGACGCTGATGCGTTTTTCATTGCTGCAGGCGTCCGGCAGCGATTTCATGATCAGGTTTTTCAGGTCGGAGAGAGTCTCGTGGATCTGTGTGTGATTCTCCTCAAAGCGGTCGATGGTAAAACTGGTGTTGCGGTTGCCTACCAGCAAGTTGCGCACATAGGGGATGACTGCTCGCTCCTCGTAATCGAAATGACGCTGCAGTTCGGTCCGGTAATCGGCGAAAAAGCGGTGGATGACTTGTTTCTGGGTGGGCGTGCAGGGCTCGACCAAGTCTTCCAGCGCGTTGGCCAGATCGACCAGCGAACGGTTGACATAGTAGTCGTGCGACTGATTCAGATAGTGCAGGATGTCCTGGATCCGGCAAGCGCGCAACATTTCCATCGTAGGACGGAAATCGGCGGATGCATAGATCTCACACAAGAGCAGGAAGGTGTCCGCATCAACGTCAGCTTCCAGGCAGATGGTCTCGACACTGCTGTCACCGAAGCGCTGTTCGATGCCGAAACGCGCCAGCAAGCCGAGCAGGTGGAAATCGCGTTCCACGAGATCGGCCATTTTCATTTTCCGGTTGAACTGTGTCATAAGCACTTAAACCAGGTTCTTCACATAACTGCGACGACGCTGGAATTCATGGGTCACGTAGATGTCGTCGAAGACCGACTGTACTTTGTAGTTGGTCTCCAATTGGGGATTGGCCAGCATCTGCTTGATGCCGTATTTCAGGCAACTCTCGTGAATCTGCTTAAAAATCAATAGGCTGGCGCCTTTCCCTTGGTATTCCGGCAGAACACCGATCATCAGGGCGTCCAGTGAATCGTTTTTCTTGAGCGCTTTCAGGAGATGGATGAATCCGAAAGGGAAAAGGCGGCCATGCGCTTTCCGGATCGCTTTGGAGAGCGAAGGAACGCAGAAGGCAAAGCCGGCGACATTGTCGTCGGCATCCACGACAATTGAAATGAAATCTTTGTTCAGAATGGGCAGATAGGCTTTCACATAGCCTTCGATCTGCTTGTCGGAGAAAGGCGTGAATTCATACAGCTCCGCAAATGCCTTGTTGACCAGATGGAAGATTTCCATCCCGTAGCGCTTGCCGAGTTCCTTCATGGACCGGCCTGTCACCTGATGGAGGCCGAAGCGCTTTTCGATGAGGTCGGTATATTGGAATTGCGGCGGAATCGTATCGGGAACTTCCACCAGTTTCTGGGTCCAGTCCACATCTTTCCGGAAGCCCGCCGCTTCCAATAATCCACCATAGTACGGATAATTGTAAATGACCGTAAAAGGGGAGAGGTGCTCGAATCCTTCCACCAGCAGGCCTTCCTTGTCAAAATCACTGAATCCAAGCGGGCCTTTGATCTTGACACAGCCACGGGCCCGGCCCCATTCGGCGACTTTATCGGTCAGGGCCTGGACAACTTCCAGGTCTTCGATGAAATCAATCCACCCGAAACGGACGACGTTTTCTTTCCAGTCCCGGTTGGCGTTGTGGTTGATGATGGCAGCTATGCGTCCGACGGTCTCGCCATCCCGTTCGGCCAGGAAATAGGAGCGTTCGCAGAACTCAAGCGCAGGATTCTTGTCGCCGAGTGTATCGAATTCGTCTCCGATCAGGGAAGGGACCCAATTTGCACAGTTCTGATAAAGCTTTTCCGGAAAAGTGATAAATGTACGCAAATCCTTGCGGTTACAAACTTTCCGTATGATAGTTCTCATGATCAGGTTTTAGGTCTTATCGCTACAAATTTAAGTATTTTTGCTAAATTTGAAGGTTTTTTACTAAAAATACTGAAACCGAATGAGCCAATATTTCTATGACATGATTCCTGCTGAAGAGCTGCAGCAGCTGTCCTATTATCCCACCGTACCGGCTTTCGTCGACTGGATTGGGGAAAAGTATGCGGATAATCCAGCGCTGTCCGATCTGAAGCAGACCTTCACATATCGTGAAATGTGCAGCCGCATCGCGCGGCGCCGTACCTTTATCGACGGCCTCGGTCTTCCTAAAGGTGCGAATATCGCCATCTTTGACCGTAACAGCCAGGATGCCATCGAGTTGTTCTTTGCTGTCACCAGTGCGGGCTATGTGGCAATGAATTTCCCGGCATCGTTGCCGGAACCAGCCGTCATCGGCTCCTGCAAGAAGTTTGACATCGCTGCTGTTTTCGTCCGGGATGAATTCGCTCCGCTTTGCGCCAACCTGCAGGGTGTAAAAGTCCTGCCTGCCTCCAGTATCGCTGAGGTAGAGACTCCGGTCGCCACGGTCGATCCGGATGCACCTGCTGCCATCTTCTTCACCGGTGGAACCACGGGCGCGCCGAAGGGGGCTATCCTGAGCCATCGCGCCTTGATGCGGGGAGCTTACAACGCGATCTTCAAACCGGGCAAGGTCATCGGTGTGCACCGCTACATTGCATTGCTTCCGCTCAGCCACGTGTTCGGCCTGATTGCCGGAACGATGGGCTGCTTCTATACCGGCAACCTGATCCATACCTGCGAAGACATGAAGGCCACTATCGGCCAGCTTCCTGTCATCAAACCGACCATCCTGATCATTGTCCCGGGCATTTGCGACATCCTGGCCGGTCTTTGCAAGCTTTACGGCCCTCAATTCCTGGGCGGCCAGCTCCGGATGATTATTTCCGGCGCCGCCAACGTGCCGCCGCGGCTGGTGGATATCTTTACCAAACTGGGCGTGGAATTCTGCTTCGGTTATGGTCTGACGGAGACTGCCAACCTGACTTCCGCCAATGCGAATGCACTTGAGAAACCGACTTCGATCGGCAAAATCTATCCAGGCCAGGAAGCCCGCGTAGTAGATGGCGAACTCTGGATCAAAGGGGACAATGTCTTCTCCGGCTACTATAAGGATCCAGTGAAGACTGCCGAGGCCTTTTCGGAAGACGGCTGGTTCAAGACGGGGGACCTGGTTCGTTTCGACGAAGAAGGATTCCTTTATATCACGGGCCGCATCAAGAACTTGATTATCCTGCCGAACGGTGAGAATGTCAGCCCTGAAAGCCTGGAAGAACCCTTCTATGCCGATCCTTGTGTCCGCGATGCGATGGTCAAAGAAGATACCCTGAACGGAACCCAGGTCATTGCTGTCGAGATCCTCCCGCAGATGCCGGCTTTTGAAGGCAAACCGTGGGAAGAGGTCGAAGCGTACATGAACGCATTGGTCGCCAAGATCAACGCAGGTCTGCCGTCCACGCACCGTATCGCCAAAGTGACCGTCCGCAAGGAGGATTTCAAACGGACCGGAAGCTTGAAAGTCGCCCGTAACCAGTAGGAGAGATGTCCATGACAAGAGAAGATGTTTTTGAAGGCCTGAAAGAGATTATCTCCGGTGTCAAGCCCCGGACCGATTTGACGAATGTGGGCTTCGACAGCAAATTGGTCAGTGACCTTGGCATTGATTCGCTGTCGATGCTGCTGCTCTCCCTGGCGGCTGAGCACAAATTCAACATGCAATTCGACAATGCGGCCGCTCCTTTTGAGACGGTCGGCCAGGTCTGCGACTATATCGTCGCAGCAACGAAATAGGATTACTGCAATAGATAGCCGGCGCTCTGCCGGATCTTGGTCTGGAGAAGTGGATGCATATCCTCATGCGATGCAAGGAATGCTTCCACTTCTTCTTTTGCGTCTTGGGAGGTCTGCGGACCCAGAATCCGCTTGCACCAGGAAGCCGGGAAGAAAATGTCGCCAGTCCGCTGGATCTCCGGCAGGATTTCCAAGGCGGGACGGATATAGAAAACCGCTTCGCCTGCGTGAAGCGGATGGCAGAGCAGGTCCAGCGAGCTGAGGACTCGCGATTCGGGGCGACGGTTTTCAACCTGCAGCAGGGAGCGGAAGAAAACCTCCCGGTCCTTCCGTTGCGGTGCGGCGGCTTGCGCTACGAAATCGAAGGTCGCCACGCGATCCGGGTTGCTGATGCGCTGGCGCTGTTCCGCGCGGATTGCCTCGGCTTTGTCCGGGAAACGGACCATCAGCTGATAAGCCAGATTTGTATAATCGCTTTCACCCAGCGTCAGACCCGGGAGCGGTGACTGGCTTTCCCAGATTGTGAACAATTGATCACACACGGCTGGTTTGGTTACAATTCGAGACAGGGTGCGGAAAGCCTGCAGACGGATATCATGCGGGCGGACGCGCTCCGAAGCGATGGCATGGAGCGTTTGTTCCAGAATCGGGATGGTTTCGCCCGAGAAGCGGAGCGCGTCGCTGGCATAGCCGAGCAGTGAACTGAAGATCAGGGGATTGGTTTCTGCATAAAGGGCCTCGGCAGCCCAAGTGACGAAGCGGGCCGCATCAATCTTTTTCCGCCACACATTCTCATACAAATTCATCAAAGAACGCAACCGGGCTGTTTCGTCGCGTTCCGGGTATTGTTTGTACGCCCGTTCCGCTTGCTCATCATCCAGGGGGAGCCAGCCATAAGCCATCTGATCCGCGGCAAAGGCTTCCGGTGTCAGGCAGGGCATCCCGCTTTCCTTGACCCAGACCCGGCTCCAGTCTGCCACATCGAAGTCCGCTTCCTTGTCCAGAATGGCAATCAGGTCATCCCACGTGGCATTGCTGTAAGCATAGGTGCGCAGATATGCCTGCAAACCGTGGCGGAAAGCCTCTGCACCCATTTTCCGCGCCAGAAAATCCATCACGACGGGAGCCTTGTCGTAAATGATGTTCCCATAGATCAGGCCCGCGTTGCGCAAGTTGTCCAGCGGACGCCAGATCGGGTTGGCACCGACCGTCCTGTCTTCGGCATAGGCGGGGGCATAATAGCTTTTCAGGTCATTCAGCTGATGGTTGATTTCCGGAAAGGCCGGCCGGACGATCTGGGCCGCGAACCAGTTGGCAAAGACTTCCTTGGTCCAGACATCGTCGAACCATCGCATCGTAACAAAGTCTCCGAACCACATGTGGGCCGTCTCGTGGGCGATCAGCTGGGCCCGGTCGAGCAATTCATCGGCCGTGGGCTTCGCGTTCAGGAAGATGCGGCGGTCATTGTATAGCGTGGCACCGGTATGTTCCATGCCGCCATACTGGAAATCGGGCAGGACGACAAAGTCGTATTTTGCGAAAGGATAGGGGATACCCGTATAGGCTTCCATGTAGTCAAGCGCGTTGAAGACCAGGCTGAAAACCACATCTTGCTGGGTCAGTTTCGCAGGATCTGTCTCACGGTAATACATCGAGATGGTCCGGTCGCCGCGTTGGGAAAAAGCCCTTTCAAACTTGCCGGCCACAAAAGAGAAAAGATAGGTGCTGAGGGGCTCGGTCTCGGAAAAACGGATGGATTTGCGCCCCGCACCGGCTTCCCATTCTTCTACAATAGAAGTGTTGGAAACGGCTGTCCAGTCCCCAGGGACCGTAAGCGAAAGTGTATAGTTGGCTTTCAGGTCCGGTTGGTCGAAACAAGGGAAGAGTGTGCGGGCCCGGTCGGGAACCAACAGCGTATAGAGGAACTCGTCACGCCGGTTGAGCGACTGGTCGCCGGCCGTGAAGACGATTTCGATGTGGTTCTCGCCCGCTACAGTATGCTTTTTAGGAATTACAATATGCTCGTTTACAAAGGATAGCGTAATGCTATCTCCATTTATACTGAGAGATTTGAGAAGCGAAGGGTCTTCCCGGAAATCAAGCACCAGGGTGCCTTTTTCCGATAGCTGCAGTGTGATGGTTTCCGAGGCTTCGACCGGGGCTTCCCGGTTGGCAGGCAGATCAAAATGAAGTTGGTAGCGCAGCGAGTCAATCTGGGCGCGTCGCTGGACGGCCAACTCGTACGAAACACCGCTCTCGGGGGCTTTGGCGCAGGCTGCGCCAAGTAGAAGGGCTGCAATCAGGCCCAGATAAGCAATCCTGTGCATATGATGGCGCCGGAGACAAAGAGGTCGATCAAGCAGAAGCCCATGATATCCTTCGCATTGAGTTTGGCGATAGCCAGGGCGGGGATGGCCCAGAAAGGCTGGATGAGATTGGTCCATGCATCACCCCAGGCGATGGCCATGCCGGTCAGGCCGGGATCCACCCCAAGATCAGCCCCTGCCGTGAACATGATTGGTGCCTGAATGGCCCAGTGTCCGCCGCCCGATGGGACGAACATATTCAGAATCGCAGCGCAGAGGAAGGTGAACAGGGGATAGGATGTCGGCGTCGAGATGTTGATGCAAGCGTCACTGATGACGGTACCCAGGCAAATGCCCGATTTGCCGACGCCCATGATGATACCCATGATGCCGGCATAGAATGGGAACTGCAGCAGGATACCGGCCGCGCCGGTGGCGGCTTTGGTGAATGCGCCGACATAGGAAAGCGGCGTCTTGTGCAGGATAAGACCCGTGAACAGGAAGATCATGATGACCGTGTTCAAGTCGAGCGATCCGCCGCGGAAGAACAATTTGATGACGACGTAGGAAAGACCGAGCAGCGCAATGATCCAGCTCAGCAAACGGCTGTTTTCCATCTTTTCGGCGGGCGTATCGGGTTTGGCGACCGGCTTGGGCTCTTCTTCCACCAAAAGGGCCGGATCAACCGTGATGACTTGGTTTCCTTTGGGATGCATCAGCGAATTGACAAGCACCAGCGTAGCGATGACCAGCGCGACCATGATTAGGTTGTGCGGATCCAACACGGTCTGGGAGATGGGGACAGGATTGACCAGGGCCCCGCGGGTGATTTCTTTCAAGCCATTGCCCGGCGTAGCCATCGTCAGCGGGATGGACCCGGAGATGCCCGCGTGCCAGACCACGAAACCGCTATAGGCAGAAGCGATCAGCAGCCGGTAGTCCACACCGCGGAGTTTGCGGGCAATTTCCTTGGCGAAAATGACACCTACGATCAAGCCGAAACCCCAGTTGAGCCAGCAGGCCACGGCGGATACGCCGGTAACGATCGCGATGGCTCCGGCCGGCGTCTTGGGCAGGGAAGCCAGGGCGCTGATACCCTTTTTGATAGCCGGGGCCGCCGCCAGGGTGGAACCGCACACGAGCACAAGGGCCATCTGCATGGCAAAGGCCAAAAGAGACCACACGCCGTTGCCCCAATGCTCGACGACTTCCAGCGGTGTCTGCCGACACACTGGCATCGCGACCAAAAAAGCGACGATCGTCAGGATTACAGCGAAGATAAATGGTTCAGGAAGAAAACGTTGGACAAGCTTGACACAACCGCGGATGATTTTCTGGAACATTGCGCAAAAATTGATATGCAAATTTACATCTTTTTTCTATCTTTGCGCCGTTATCCCGGCTTATGAAAAACTTTCTTTTCTCCAACGGTTATGCCAGCGCGTTCGACCCGCTCTCCTGCGTGTCGGGGCTCGGTCTCGTGCCGTTGGGAACCGGAACCGTCTAACCCCCAAATAAAACAAATACTCGAATGAAAAGAATGTTTGTCTTGTTTGCCTTCCTCCTGCTTTCGTGTGCCTATTTCGCACAAGATGTAAAAGCGCAGTCGGAGGGCACGTTGCTTATTGTACCCCGTCTCGATCTGGAACCATCCTATTACGGTGGAGAAAGCTGGAGTTTCGACTTGGGAAGCACCTCGTTGTACACACTCTTCGAAGGCAATCTTTCGAAGAATCTGTCGTTTTCCGTGTGCAACCACTGGTTCGCTTTCACTTCAGACATTGAAGACGCGGCTGCGCTTTATCGCATGACCGGAAAGGCTTCCGAATGCAACTGGGTGGACTGGGCCAACCTGACGCTGAAACTGGGCAATTTCTTCATTTCCGCCGGCAAGGACTATATGCGCATCGCCAATTTCGAAATCGAGGAATATGACTACAACTCGCACTGGCAGATGAATTCTTTCCTCTGGGACAACTTCCAGGTCTACCAGTGGGGCGGCCGCTTCGGCTGGCAGAATGTCGACGAGACCTTGACGGTTTCGCTGCAGATGACCACCGATCCGGGAATGTATCGTTTCTTCGAAACCTCCGACTTGGCTAATTACGCATATACCTTCAACACCTTCTATGAAGGCGAAACGGTCTCCGTGATGGGCTCCGTGACTCATTCCGGCTCCTGGGGCTGGATCGGCGCACTCGGCGCCAAGATCGGCCTCACCGACGTGCTGACGATCGGCACGGACCTCAATGTCACCAATTTCCTCAAGTCCGGATCCCTGTCCCTGGAGGCAAAGGTATCTGACAAACTCGGTCTGGTTGGAAAGTTGGGCTACGACTCGTTCAGCAGCAACTGGGACGAATATGAATTTGCGGGCCGTTTCTTCAGCGGAGTACTCTGCAACTGGTATCCGCTTCGCGACAGCGAGGATCTCCGCGTCCATTTCATGGCCGCCCCGTCTGTGACCAGGGGTCCTTTAGGTTCTGATACCGATCTATACCTGTCTGCCGGTGCCACCTATTTCTTCGAATTCAATCTCTTCTAACTTCCCGCATCCGACATGGCAGAAGAAAAGGATATCATCATCCGGCTGGACCACATTTCCAAGTCTTTCGGCGACAAGAAAGTGCTCGACGACATATCCCTCTATGTCAAGCGCGGTGAGTTTGTGACTTTCCTCGGTCCTTCGGGCTGCGGCAAGACCACGACGCTGCGCCTGATCGCCGGTTTCGGCAAACCTGACGAAGGAACCGTGACCATGGAGGGCAAGGTAATCAACGACGTGCCGCCGTACCAGCGCAAACTCAACACAGTTTTCCAGCGCTATGCGTTGTTCCCGCACCTCGACGTGTATGACAACGTGGCTTTCGGGCTCAAGCTTCAGAAAGTTCCCGAAGACGAGATCGAGAAGCGCGTCAAGAAGGTGCTGAAACTCGTGAGCATGTCGGACTATGAGGACCGCGATGTCGAGTCGCTCTCCGGCGGACAGCAGCAGCGCGTAGCCATCGCCCGCGCACTCATCAACCAGCCGCGCGTGCTCCTGCTCGACGAACCGCTTGCGGCGCTCGACCTCAAGATGCGCAAGGACATGCAGATCGAGCTTAAAGAGATGCATAAGAAATTGGGCATCACCTTCATCTACGTGACCCACGACCAGGAGGAAGCCCTGACACTCTCCGACACCATCGTGGTCATGAACGAAGGCAAGATCCAGCAGATAGGCACACCCACAGACATCTACAATGAGCCTGTGAACCCCTTTGTGGCAGACTTTATCGGTGAGAGCAACATCCTCAAAGGCAGGATGCTCCGCGACCGCCGCGTAGCCTTCATCAAGCATGAGTTTGACTGCGTCGACGAAGGTTTCGGCGAGGATGTCAAGGTGGACGTGGTGGTCAGGCCCGAAGATATCTATTTCACCAACGATCCGGCCAAATGCCAGTTCAAGGCCAAGGTCAATTCATGCACCTTCAAGGGCGTCCACTATGAGATGTGGGTCGATACGGATACGGGTTATGAGTTGATGATCCAGGATTACGACCCATATCCAGTCGGAAGCGAGGTCATGCTCTACATCGATCCCGATGATATCCAGGTCATGAAGAAGGAACGCGAGGCCAACGTCTATGAAGGCAAAGTGACGGGAGAGGGGAAGGTCGAATTCCTCGGAACGACGTTCGCGTGCGATACCACCGGTTTCGAGTCCGGCGACGAAGTCACCGCAACCATCCGCTTTGAGAAGGTGGACCTGCTCGACCATGAGGACGAAGCCGACACCACCGGCAACGTGGTATTCATCCTCTACATGGGCAACCACTACCACCTTACCGTCAAGACCGAGTGCGGCGAGAACATTTGGGTTGACACCAACGACATCTGGGACAAGGGCGATTTCGTAGGCATCAAGATCCTTCCCGAAGACATCAAACTTTCCAAACGAACCGCAGGAAATGAATAAGAGGTCGAGCTGGGCTTTGCCCTATTTCATCTTCCTGGTGCTCTTCGTGGTGTTGCCGCTGGTGATGATCGTCCTGTATTCGCTGCAGGACGGCACGGGCCATTTCACCTTGAGCAACATCACCAAGTTCTTCACCGACAAGGATGCGCTGAGCACCTTCGCCCTCTCCATCGAGGTGGCGATCGAGAATACCCTGCTCTGCATCCTGATCGGCTATCCGGCCGCCTATATACTGGCTGACAACAAACTCAACCGCAGTGCTGTCACGGTGGTCCTGTTCATCCTTCCCATGTGGATCAACGCCCTCATGAGGACGTTGGCGACCGCTGAGTTGTTTACGATGGCGGGCGTTCCGCTAGGGAAGGGCACGCTGCTTTTCGGTATGTGCTACGATTACCTGCCGTTCATGATCTACCCGATCTACAACCAGCTCAAGAAGATGGACAATTCCCTGGCCGAAGCTGCCGAGGACCTTGGTGCAACGCCCGGGCAGGTATTCCGGAAAGTGACCCTGCCACTGTCGATGCCGGGTGTGATGAGCGGGGTCATGATGGTGTTCATGCCGACCGTCTCGACCTTCGCCATCTCCGAATTCCTGACCAACAACAAGATCAAGCTCTTCGGTACGATCATCCAGGAGAATATCAATAATTCGATGTGGAATTATGGCGCCGCGCTGTCGCTCATAATGCTGCTCATCATCGGCCTGACTACGTTCCTGCAGGGCGGGGAACAGGCTGAAGAAACCAGTGGAGGACTCATCTGATGAATGCGAAGAAAGTCTTAGCCAAGTCGTATCTGTGGCTCGTACTGCTCATTCTGTACGCGCCTATCGCGTTCATCGTGGTTTTCTCGTTCACCGAAGCCAAGAGTCTCGGCAACTGGACCGGATTCTCCACACAGCTCTATGAAAACCTGTTCAACGGAAGTATGCAGAATTCTTCGGGACTGCTTGCTGCCGTCAAGAATACCCTTCTGATCGCCCTGGCCGCGTCCATCGTGGCGACAATCCTGGGCACGATTGCGGCCATCGGCATCTATCATCTGCACGGCCGCAAGAAGCAGACAATGACATTCCTGAACAACATCCCGATGATCAACCCCGACATCATTACCGGTGTGTCGTTGTTCCTGCTTTTCGTTTTCCTGGGCATATCGCAAGGTTATCTGACCGTAATCCTGGCCCATATCACGTTCTGCACCCCGTATGTGGTGCTCAACGTGATGCCGAAACTACGCCAGATGAACCCCAATATCTATGAGGCGGCGCTTGACCTGGGCGCTACACCGGCGCAGGCGCTGCGCAAGGTGCTCGTGCCCGCACTCCGTCCTGGCATGATTTCCGGTTTCATCCTTTCGTTCACCATGAGCCTCGACGATTTCGCCGTCACGTTCTTTACCCGCGGCACCATCGGTCTGGATACCCTCTCGACTTATATCTATGCAGACGCCCGCAAGGGAGGCCTGACGCCCGAACTCAAGCCGTTGATGAGCATCATCTTCCTGATTATCCTCATCGTATTGCTGGTCATCAACATCCGTCAATCCAAACAACAAGCATTAATAGACAAGAAATGAAGAAATTCCTGATTCTGGCGGCACTTTCGACCGTCCTGCTGTCGTGCAGCGCAAACCGCGACCAGGTCCTGAAAGTTTACAACTGGTCGGACTACATCGACGAGTCGGTCCTCCCCGAGTTTGAAGCCTGGTACAAGGCCCAGACGGGCGAGGATATCAAGATCGTCTATCAGACCTTTGATGTCAACGAGACGATGCTCTCGAAGATCGAGAAGGGGCATGAAGACTATGATGTGGTCTGCCCGTCCGATTATATCATCGAACGTATGCTCAATGAAGGGCTGCTGCTTCCGCTGGATTTCGCGTCGCTTCCCGACGAGATCAATTATATCGAGTTGAACAAGTCGCCGTACATCAAAGGCGTCTTTGACGAGATCAATCCAACAATCAACGCGAATGACTACTCTGTCGCGTACATGTGGGGCACATCCGGCATCATCTACAACACCGAGAAAGTTACGGCGGAAGAAGCCGGCACTTGGAATGTAATCCGCAACCCGAAATTCGCCGGTCAGATCCTCATCAAGGATGCGCCGCGCGATGTCTATGGCCCTGTGTTGATCTACCTGAAACAACAGGAGCTCAAAGAAGGAAAGGTTACCTTGCAGGAACTCATGCATGATTCGTCGGACGCGTCCATCGCCGCCGTCGAGTCCTTCTTGAAAGAAGTCAAACCGGGCGTTTTGGGCTGGGAAGCTGATTTCGGCAAAGACCAGATGACGAAAGGCCGCGGCGTTGTCTCGCTCAACTGGAGCGGCGATGCCGTCTGGGCTATCGAGGAAGCTGCCGAGGTTGGCGTATCGCTTGACTACATTGTGCCGGACGAAGGCAGCAATGTGTGGTTCGATGGCTGGGTGATTCCCAAATATGCCAAGAATGTCAAGGCCGCTACGTATTTCATCAGTTTCATGTGCCGCCCCGACATTGCCATCCGCAACATGGACGGTACCGGGTATGTTTCTGCCAACGGTGCTTACGAGGTGCTTGAATCACAGATTGACGAACAATACGATCCGATCGACTTGAGTTATTTCTTCGGGGAACAGGCCGCCAGCGTCTGCGTCAATCCGGTGCTCTATCCGGATAAAGCCGTCATTGACCGCTGCGCCTTGGAGCACGATTGGGGCAAGGATACCGACAAGCTTTTAGCCATGTGGTCGCGCGTGAAAGGCGACAATGCCAGCGGCATGACCTACGTCATCATCGTCCTGGCGCTGCTGGCCATCATCGCTGCCATCGTCTTCAGCAACAAGAGCCGTAAACGCCGCCGCAAGAAAACGTCGCACCGGTAGCCGGACATCTTCTGTAGAAAGAAAGATATTCAATCCCGTTGAATATCTTTTTTTTGTAACTTTGAGAAACCATTCCTTCATCCTCACCCATGAAACGACTCTTCTCCGTACTTTCTGTGCTGCTGGCGCTTTTTGTGATTTCCGTGAATCCGTCCTTGGCGCAGAGCAAAAAGAAACTGAACCTGAAGATGCCTTCCCTCAAGACGGCAACGGTCAAGTTCAATGCCGACGACCCTTATGCCAAGGAAAACCAGAAGACCGACGGCACGCCTTGGGAAACTGTCTCTACCGAACCGGTCAAACTGCCGGAAGGCGTCAAGGCCGTTATTCCGGCCCCGCTGCCGGACGTGTCCAAGATCTCGACGATCGAATACAATATGGCCGTGTCCGTGGCATTCGAATGCCTGCGCATCATCTACGGCGAGATGAGCGAAAAGGATGCGGAGCAGTTCATGAAGATGTGGGCGCCGCTCTTTGACAATCCGACCCAGGAGATCATCGACTACATGAACAAACTGACACCACTCCTGAGCCAGTTCATCGTGGCCCGCGAGAGCTACCTGAACAGTGTGTCGAACGTGGAACTCCTCTCTTTTGATGCGGCCGAGGCGATGGGATGGGAGGACAAGGAAGCTTTCAGTTCCGCGATGTTCCAGGCCAAACTTTATACGGGTACGCTCAAGCAACTGGAGGCGGCGATGGACGAGTTGGCCAACCGCATCCTGGCGCTGGGCAATCCGCCCAATCCGTTCGAGGCACGTCAGGCAGCCCGTGACCGCTACCGCCGGGCCTTCAAGCCCAAGGAAATCTATCTGGGCGAAACCTGGATGGGTACGCGCATCGACAAGGAGCATCAGGTGGAAGGCCTGGATGCGCTCACCGAGCCGATGATGCGCTACCTGATGAAGGTGAAGGTGAAAGGGGAGGACCGCTATTTCGTACTGGAACTGAAGGAAGACGGGATCCCGGTCGAGGACAAGGAAAACGACCCGCAAGGCGTGGGCAATGTCAAGATCGAGCAGATGTATTTCAGCGACAAGGGCAATCTGATGCCGGATTTCAAGTCGGACGGCACTTTCCAGACCTATTATCCGAGACCGCCGGCCATGGCCCTCACGATGATGACGATGAACCTGATGCGGCAGTACGAGACCTCGTATGTCTCGGACGAGGAACGGAAAGAGAATCCGAATTATGCGGCGCGCAAAGAGAAATACCATGAGATGGCCGCGCATTACGGGAATCGTGTCCTGCGTGCCGGTGTCTTTTTCAAGACCGCGCTCCTTTGGGCTATGGAGGACAAGTTCAACAGCTATGATTGGAAAGACGACGGTGTCGTCCCGCACAAGCTGATCGACGATCTGGAGGAAGCCTTCAAGAAACAGGCAGTCATTGAAGCTGCCAATGCCAAGAATCTGCCGAAACTCCGGCTGGGTGGCAACCGGAAGAAGAAAAACGATGAAGCAGATGATTCCGGCGCCGATACCCAGGCCGCGCAGGCAGCTTTCGACCAGGCGTCAGCCCGCAAGCAGCAGGTGCAGGACTCGCTGGCTTTCGAAGAGAAATCTAAACAGGAATCCATTGCCTGGCGCGAAGAGAACATCAAGCTCATCGAGAACAATATCCGGCGCGATGAAGAGGGAAGGAGCAACGCGATGCGGCGCTTGTCATCCGCCAAGACTGCACAGGAGCGCCAATGGATCCAGCAGGAGATCGACGACTACAACCGGCGCATCATGTATCAGCGTTCCGATATTCAGAGTGAACGCGACAACATCCGTCAGCTGCAGACAGGGCAGTTCGTCCACACGCGTACGGAATTCGAACAGTATGCCAACGCCAAAATGATCCACGATTCAAAGGTGGAAGCCGAACGCTACATCCAGACCAAGAAGGCGGCGGCCATTATCGACCGGCAGATCAACTTACTGCCGGAAGAAGACCGGGATGCTGCCCGCGATCGGGCTGAAAAGATGTTCTATGAAGACGGTGCGTTGGCCTCGGGTGATATCGAGAAAGCGCGCAAACTGGCTAATGCCTTCAACAACCAGATTCTGGGCCACGAATTGAAGGTTCAGGCTGAAGCCCAGGACGAAGTCGCATGGGCTGACCTGAAAGAGGCGGGCGCCAACGCTGTGATCATGGCATGCGGTTCCATCACCGTCGGTCTGGCCGGCGAAGCGCTGGCCGGCGCTTACGGTGCCGGTACCGCGGCTACCATCTGGGGTTCCCGCGCCGTCGGTGCCGTCTATGGCGGTGTGACCGGCTACATCGCCGGCGGCCCCGGCAAGGCAGCATCTTCGGCGGCGGGCTATTTCCATCCGGTCACAGGCGGCATCGCCTCTTTCATTGAAGGCTATACCGCTGAAGGGACCGAAGGGATGTCAACCTATGAAAAGATCTGGGAAGGGACCAAGAAAGCCGGTATGGATTACCTGATCGGGAAGGGGATGGAAATCGCTGCAACAGGTGTTGCGAAGACGGCCTCCGCTTTCCTGCCCGACGGTATCGTGAATTTCAATCTGACCAAAGGCATGTCCAGCACGGGCAGGCAGAAACTCGATGTGCTGCGCACCCAGCGCGAACGGTTGGAGGCGGAAGATGCCGTCAAATCTTTCTCGAAACTGAACGACGAATATATTACGATGCTGGCGGACAAGAAGACACCGCAGGCTACCCTGGACGCTACCCGGAAGCAGATCAACCAACTGGCGGCTTCGATGAATTCAGACTATCACGCCAAGTGGTATATGAAATACAAGGCCACGCCCATGCAGCGGGCGCATTTCGACCAGGCCGTCCAGTCGAATTACCGGGAAATGACGCCGAAGATGTCCGAATCGCTTGCCAAACAGGGATATGATATGAGCGACATCGAGTTCAAACAGTTCCGCAACTCGTCGAGTTCCGGTTCTTCCAGTATGGATCTCGACCTGGCTCCTGTTTCCAAAAGCACCGGCAAGGAGCCCGTGTTCTACAAGAACGGCGAACAGGTGACTGCCCGGGAATTCATGAATGACGCCCAGAAGACAATGAATACGGTTTATAAGCAGCAGCATGAGGGCCTCAGCGCCAAGGCTTCCGAAATGAACCTGACTACGTCCGCCCATCCCGAGGCGTACAGTACGCCGGAACTGCTGAAGAAAGATGTGGATTACTCGAAACTGAAGGCGGAGGACATCGCCAGCATCGGCAAGGTGCTTGAATCAAAGGTCAATACCATCGAGGGTAATATCCGGATGACCGAGACGACGAAGATGCAGGCCAAATGCCGCGAATCTACCAAGGAAATCGACAACATGCTCGTTCCGAAACTGAAACAGGAACTCAAGAACGCCTCCAATGCAAAGGAAGCTGAAAGGATTGCCGGTGATATCGAATACTGGCAGGACATGAGCAAGAAACTGGGCAGAATCGGTAAAGAGACCAGCAATCCGACGGAAATCCATCGCCTGAACCGCGAAATCCAGCGGGATACGGGCGGCAAAGACGCCATGCAGGTCGTGAACGACCTGATCCGAGAATTCAATCCTAATTTTAATCCTTCCGGCAAGTAATGAAGCAAAACGATGATGCCCGCGTCCGTCTTTGCGATGACGGCAAATACCGCTGGGTCTACGAGATGAACATGCTCACGAATCCCACTATCTTCCTGACCGTATTCAAGATTTTCTTATACATCATCCTTGCGGGATGGCTGATTTTCGGTACATTCCTGTATCTCATCCACGGCGATTTCGAAGGCTTTCTCGATATGAGCAAAGGCATGCTGGTCGCGCTCGCGATCATGGCGGGACTGACGTTGCTGGGAGTCCTGTTCCTGGCGCTCCTCTATGGAGGAAAGTATGTCGTCCTGTTTGAGATGGACGAGCAGGAGATCAAACACATCCAGTTGCCGCGTCAAGTCAAGAAGGCACAGGCAATCAGTCTGATTACCACGCTGGTAGGTCTCGCTGCAAAGAAACCGACGGCAGCAGGCGCGGGTCTTCTGGCCTCCGGCAAGACCTCCAGCACGTCCGAGTATGCCCATGTCCGCCGCGTTATACCCCGTCGTTCACTCCATCTGATCAAGGTCAACCAATTGCTGAACAAAAACCAGATCTACGTACCGGAAGAAGATTTCGACTTCGTGTACGATTTCATTAAATCCCGCTGCAAAAATGCGAAATAAGGTTCTCATCACCGTCCTTTGCCTTGCCGCCTGGCTATGCTGTGCTCCTGCCGCGAAGGCTGACAGCGTGACGTTGGAATCCAACAAAGCCAAAGCCTCCTTTTCTTTCAAGGGCGGCAAGTTCGAGTTTGTGAATGATTTCCTGGACCACGAATCCAACTTCAAGAAATATGAAGGAACCATCAAGCCGGGGGAAACCATCACCCTAAGTATGAAAGCTTTGGGAGGCTACTCCGATGAAGACGGGATAGGCGCCAACGAGGCACATATCACGGTCTCGGTGGTAATGAAAGGAAGTCATTACTGGGAAGAAACGCCTGCCAGCAGGAGCGAAGACGGCCCCCATGGAACACTTCCGTCGTTGTCGACCAGTTATACGGTGCCTGATGGGGCGGAAGCGGTGAGCGTCCAACTCGGCTTTTCCAGTACAGGCGGTATCGACTGGGCTCCCATGGGTGGCGGTGTGGCTGTCATGATCGATTACAAGGTCGATCAGAATGCGGATTCGAAACCCCAAAAAGAAACCAAGTCGCCCTTGGGCTTTGGAAAGAAGAAACATGGTGTTGGCGAGGACGAGGGGAACAGCCAATTCGAGGAAGACAACAAAGCTTTCGAATGGGAAGGATGGATGGATTACGTCATCCCGGCTGCTGTCATCGCCGGTATAACAGGCATTGCAATCCGCAGACGGAGAAAACGCCGGGCCGCGCCATCGGACGACGGAGATGCCGGCAATCAAGAACCGGAAGAAGAAGAGGAAGAAGACAATCAGCCGGCTGTCCGTTATGCGATGCGGATGTACAAGGAGTTTGGCGATACGCTCATTCCCGGCAACGGGCCTCGTCAGGTCTATGCCCAGATCGTGAAGATTCCGTCACAGGGCGAAGAGACGCCCGACCTTCAGCTGACTTCCATGTTGACCGTCACGGGCGACAATTATCTGCAAGTCTCTCCCCACGCGGCACTTCATGAAGGATGGAAAGCCGCAGATGTCGTTGCCCCGGAGACGGACAAAGCACCGGAAGAAGGTGTCGTAACCTTCCGGCTGGCCGGTGGGAAAGGATCCTATACGAACCACGTGCATTTCAAAATCAGGGCCGGGGCGATTGTCTTCGGCCAGGATAACCTGACAATTCCCGTGGGGTACGACAAACCCATCCATTTGCCGTTCCTGGTTGTCGGCATGGATGAGGAAGCCCAGGTCAAAGCAGTAATTCCGGGTGGGCGCTATGAAGTGAAAACGACGTGGAACAAGGAGACACGACTGCACGAGGCTATCATAACAGAGAAATTTATTCCTCCAAAGCCGGGAGAGAAAGTTCCGACCCTGATGCCTGGTGAATTCGAGCGCTACTCCCTGAAAGTGACGGCCCGGAGCGGCAAGGGGAGCGCCATCGAGAACGAGCTGGAAGTATTGCGCTTCCAGATGGGTCTTGCACTGGCTGGCATTTATGAGGTCAAGTGTTTTATAGAGGAATATGACCCCTCGCGGCACCAGACCCGGCGTTTTGCCGCGAAAGGCATGGACGGGAAAACCTATGTGCCCGCCGAGACCAAGGCCCGGATTACGCTCTTTGATTATGACGAGAATGAGCACAAGGTACTTGAGATTGCGCCAGTCCCGACTGACTACAAGATTGTGGCCTTGGATGACACCAAGCAGGATATGGTGGACAAACTTGCCATCCAGTGTGACGTAAGCAGTGGAACAATCGAAGACCGGGCCCGGCTCTGTTTCTTCCGCTGCTGCCAGGCCACGCTTGACGCTCCTTCCCGCATCAAGGCCCAGATCATGTTGAAGACTTCCTTCAACGGGCGTGATTATTATGGGTATGCGGACGTCCTGTTGTGTTCCCAGCCCCGGCGTGACCTGCCGACATCGGAATATATGGAGGCCCTCAAACGGGATCAGCACATTTCCGAGCAGTTGGTTCATATCCAGAGCCAGATCCATTATCTGAACATGTACCGGCAGCTCTTCTCGCTCGACAAGTTCATCGATACGATCGTGGACGGCTACAGTGCCGACTATGGTTACGATCCCCAGCAGGTCGAGACCGTGAAGCGGATCTTCAACGGTGTCGTTTCCGGAGAGAGTTTCGGGGCCAACGGAGACGTCAAGCCGCTGACGATTGCGGATGAGGTGCTCCTGTTTGTCTCCTGTTTCTTCGACAAAGCGAAAGAGGTCGAAGATTCCATGGGCTTCTTCAGCCGTCTCGCCTTGGGTGTGGCTACTTTGGGTTGTGCGGATGTCGTCTTCACGACCCTGGAGGTAGCGCGGAGCATGAAGGAATATGTGGACAAGGGCGGTGACAGCGTTTGGGGCGGTTTCTGCGTCGGCGCCAAGATTGTTGGCCGGGAGTATCTGATGGAGAAGGGAATGGCCTTCGGAATGAAGAAGGTGGGGGAGATGGCCGCCAAGGCCGGTATTACTAAGGATAGCCTGAAAGACGCCTTCCAGGAGATGAAGGCGGAGGCCGGTGAGTTCTTCAGTTCCATCAAAGGAAAGGTCACCAAGAACGCCATCCAGAATTCGAAGAATGCCATGGATGCCGCCAGCCGGAATGCAGACCAGTTCATGGACCTGGTCAAGTCCCAGAAAACGCCGAATCCGCTGGACGATGCGGTGGATTACGGCCGGAAGCGTGCGCTGCAGGATGTCAAGGACTTACAGGCGGCTGTGGAACTGTACCACATGAATCCGATGAGTCCCGAGAACCTGAAGCTGAAGAACCAGCTGGTCATCAAATGCCAGAAAAACAAGCAGGCGATGTATCTGCTCCAGAACTATGCGGACGATTCCTTGGACCTTACCCGCAAAGAATTGAATGAGACGCTGGGGGAAATGTACGCGAAAGCGGACCTCAATGCCAAGAAGACACTGAGCCAGATCTACGGAATCCCTGCCGATCGGATTGAGGTATTCAATGCGAGCAAGAATGCCGACCTGGACCTGATGCGGAAAGGCAAGAAGGTCACCATCGACCGGGACGTCACCTATTTCTACCGCAATGCGAAGGGAGAAAAGGTGTATTTCGACCAGAATATGACCACCCAGATCTACAACCATCAGATTGCGGATGCGGGCTTGGGCTTCCGGAGCAAGAGTGCAGAACTGTCCAACAAGTTTGCCAAATCCATCGACCAGACCAACATCGAAGATGTGCTGAACCATCCTGAAAGCTACGGAAAGGATATCGACATCCTGATGGATCCCCAGAAGGTGCATATGCAACTGTCCGATCCGAAAAAGGTGGCGGATGCCGTTACCTACAAGGGAAAAGAGTGGTTCAGGGAGGGAGATTCCCTTCTGAAGCAGGCCGAGAATGTCCTGGATGAGACCGAACGTCTGACGCTCCGTTCGGAAGCCGTCAACAAATATATGGAAGGACTCCGGCAGGGCATGAAGCAATTCAAGAATTACATCAACCCGCGCGATATCGCCCGTGCCGGGGAAAATGGCGGCAGTAAGATTTCGATGCGTCTTCGTACGGCTATCAGCGAATGTGAGAAACTCTTCGATCCCGGCAGCAAGGGATGTACACTTTCGGAACTGGATGCGATGCTGACTAGAATGGGCTATACGCGCGATTCACTGCTGGAAGAGTTGGGGGATACATTGTTTAATATTGGTTAATCAGATTATGGCATTCTGTACAAACTGCGGCGCAAAACTGGAACCGGGCGCCAAATTCTGCGCGAATTGCGGCACGCGCGTGACGGCCGCGGTTACCCCGCAGTCCGGTGATAAAGATGTAGTCCACGCTTCCGATGCGCCCGGCGTGGTTACGCTCTCCACCTGGGAAGTAACACCCGAACCGAAGCCGAAAAAGGCGCCGTCTCGCCCGGAAGGAAAGGCCGCGCCTAAAAAAGAAGGCCGGAAAATCGGATGCTGGATATTCGTCCTGATTTTCATCGTCATTCCGTTGGTCATCCTGCTGATCGGTTTCTTTTCCAGTTGCTCCTATACCCATACGCCGCCGGATCCGGGAACGCCCTTTCCGGCCGCACATAACGGTACCTTTGTCTGCGATCGAGATACCCTCTGGTTCAATGGCGACGGCAAGACCGTCTCCTGGCATTTCGCGCAACCGCTGCCTGAATTGGCGGCAAAGGGAAAAGGGGAGTATGTCTTCTTGTTCGGGCACGGCAAGTGGCGATATGATGCGGCCGAGAAGCTGCGCCTGATCGATACGGCGCATGACAGCGTTTCCCATACGTTTCTCCTGGCTGCCCCTGCTGCTGACTCGCTGATCACACTCTATGTCAACAAGGGCGCGCAAGTAGCGAGCGCTCCCTTCCGAAAGGCTGTTTTATAGAAAAGCGCTATCTTTGCGGTCCCGCATTGCACGACGGCCATGAAGATAGCGCTTAACGGTCATTACGGCTACCGGCGACTGGTCCGGTCTTCGATTCCGAGCGTCCTGATGATGCTCGTGGGAAGTATATACAGTGTCGTGGACGGGTTGTTTGTCTCTAATTTCGTGGGGACGACGGCTTTTGCGGCGCTGAACGTCATTTGGCCGGCCGTCATGATCATAGGCGCATTGGGGTTGATGATCGGAACTGGCGGTTCCGCTTTGGTGTCGATGACGATGGGGCAGGGGGAACTCCTCCGGGCCAGCAAGATCTTCAGCATGCTGATCCGCTTTACGCTCTATCTGGCTGTCCTGTTCATGATTCCGCTGTTTTTGCTGATGGAGCCGCTGGCGCGGCTGTTGGGCGCGGAAGGGGAGATGGTGCATCAGTGTGTGATTTACGGCCGGATCTGTGCGCTGGGGTTGCCGGGCTTCATGCTGCAGATGTGTTTCCAGTCTTTCTATATGACGGCGGAGAAACCGCAACTGGGCACCATCATGTCGATTGTCTGTGCGGTGACCAACATGACGCTGGACGCGTTGTTTATCGTTGTTTTCGATTGGGGGCTGGCTGGTGCGGCTGCCGCTTCGATGCTGGCCTGTTTAGTGGGCGGATTCTATCCGTTCTGGTATTTTTCGAGCAGCCACAACCGCAGCTCACTCAGGCTCGTTCCCGCTTTTTTCGAGCGACGGCCGATCTTGCGGGCTTGCAGCAACGGCCTTTCTGAGTATGTGGGCAATATCTCGTTCAATGTGCTGGCTATCTGCTATAACTTGCAGCTGCTGCGGATGATGGGGGAGAATGGGGTGGCGGCCTACTCGGTGCTCCTCTACTACGGCTATATCTTTGCAGCCGTCTTCTTCGGTTACAACATCACTGTGACCCCGATAATCGGTTATAATTATGGGGCAGGGGACAAGGCGGAATTGAAAAGCCTGCTGCGCCATTCGGTCGGGCTGTTGCTTGCCTTGGGCTTTTTGATGACTGCCGTCTCTGAATTGTCGGCCGGACCGGCCGCCCGGCTGTTTGTGGGTTATGATCCGGATTTGACAGTTCTGACCAAACATGCCATCCGGCTCTACATGATCAGCTTTTTTATCGCCGGTATCAATCTTTTCACGTCGGCTTGGTTTACCGGTCTGGGCAATGGAAAGGTTTCGGCCATCGTTTCGTTCATCCGCAATCTGGTCTTCGAACTTGGGTTTGTCTTCCTGCTGCCGGCCCTGATGGGCGGCGACGGCATCTGGTTGGCTGTCGATGCCGCCGACCTCTGCTGCCTCATTCTAGCCACGACGCTGATTCTGTCCTATAGAAAAAGATATGGTTACTAGTTAACGGGCTCCGCTGCTCTGGGTTTGTGTGAGGGGAGTCTCTCGGGAACCGTCGCGCTCCGCGCGACCCCTCCCAAGCTACGCTTGGGCCCCTCCCTCTTACAGTGCCGAGGGTGGCATGGGTTCCCGAGAGACTCCCCTCACACAAACCGTAAAACGATCCGATGTTTGAAAATAGTGTTAGTAATTGTATTTCTTCCAGAGGGACTGGAGGCGGCGACGGATGTCGGCTTCGCGGGCGTTGTTGCCGGGATCGTAGAATTTGTGGCCGTGGAGGATGTCGGGGAGGAATTCCTGATCGACGAAGTTGCCTTCGAAATCGTGCGCGTATTTGTAATTTTTGTGGTAGCCCAGGTCTTTCATCAATTGGGTAGGGGCGTTGCGCAGATGCAGGGGGACGGGCGGCGCGTCGCTTGTACTGTTGACCAATGCGAGCGCCTCATCGATTGCAAGATACGACGCATTGCTCTTCGGAGAAGTCGCCAGATAGATACAGGTTTCGGCCAGGATGATGCGCGCTTCGGGCATGCCGATCTGATGCACGGCATTGAAACACGCTTCCGCCAGCAGGGCCGCGTTTGGATTCGCCAGCCCCACATCTTCGGAGGCCAGGATCAGCATACGGCGGGCAATGAACAACGGATCCTCACCGCCGGCCAGCATGCGCGCCATCCAATAGATGGCCCCGTTGGGATCGCTGCCACGCATGCTCTTGATGAAGGCCGAAATGATATCATAGTGCTGTTCGCCATTCTTGTCATAAAGTGCGATATTCTCTTGCAGACGATTGGTAACGACTTTATTATCAATGGTAATTGTCGCATCCTCCGGAAAAGACTGAACTATTATCTCAATGATATTCAGTAATTTACGACCATCGCCGCCACTGAATCTGAACAAAGCTTCTTTTTCGACCACATGGATCTGGCGCTCTTTCAGATAAACATCTTCCGTCAGGGCCCGTTGCAAAAGGATATCCAAGTCGCTGACATCAAGACTCTTGAGGACATATACCTGGCAACGGGAAAGCAACGGGGAAATCACTTCGAACGAAGGATTCTCCGTCGTGGCGCCAATCAAGACTATCAAGCCACTCTCCACAGCACCCAGTAAAGCATCTTGCTGCGCCTTGTTGAAGCGGTGGATCTCATCAATAAACAGAATAGGTGCGCCCGCCGTTGCGAACATACGGCCGGACTTGGCTTTGTCAATGACCTCACGCACATCTTTTACACCGGAACTGATGGCTGAGAGCGTGAAGAATTCACGTTTCAACTGGTTGGCGATAATCCGAGCCAACGTCGTCTTTCCAACACCTGGAGGACCCCAGAGAATGAATGAAGAAACATTGCCAGACTCAATCATCTTCCTGAGAACTGCACCAGGGCCGACAAGATGCTCTTGACCTACATATTGGTCAAGAGACCGGGGCCGAAGTCTTTCCGGCAACGGAATCAACGGAATATCGTTTTGATTTTTCACTGTGACAAAGGTAACGAAAAATTTGCGTCACACGAATCAAATCGAACGCAGGAGGGGCACGCGATAAATACTATTTAACATAATATAAATTGTATAAATTTTGTTTTTCACAAAATATGTCGTAAATTGCATAAAATTGAGAAACGACTCTATGACTGAAACCGAAATCATCGAAGGACTGCTTTCCAAGGATGAACGGATTACCCGGCATTTCTTTTTTTCCGATAAGGAAAAATCTTGCAAACTCCTGTTAATGAACATTCTGAATTATGTTTTCCCTTACCCGGTCGAGTATGAAGAAGCTGTCAGTGAGTTCTATGCCTACCTGCTTGAGAACGATGGCTACAGACTCCGTCAAATTCGGGATCGTAGTTCGCTGTTTGGCTGGATAAAAGTCAGTGCAACTCGTTTTTTTATCAAAAAAAGAGACAATCTGGCAGAGAAACGTAGCCAGGATGCTCTTTTGGACAAAGTAGCAGAAGAAAAATTGGCCGATGGCCCTACGCGCGATACTGCGAGGAAAGACATGCTCCGGATCTTGCACCGGATGAAAAACAAAAGGTACGCCTATGTTCTTCAACAATTGATCCTTAATGACATGGAGCCGGAAAAGCTCGCCAATGAAATGAAGATCACGGCTGCGACACTTTACAACATTAAAAGGCGTGCTATCGCCGAATTCACGCAAGTTGCACAAAAAGATGTCAAGTATTATGAAAAATAATCGCTACGAAATATCCGACGAGCTGTTAGCGGCCTATACGGAGGGAACGACAACCCCGGAGGAGACAATGCGAGTGGTTGAAGCACTTGCACATGACGAATCGCTGCGTGAGACTTTGTTCATCATCAATTGCATTGACCGATATGAAGAATCGAAAGGCGCCGGTATTCCGATGGCGAAATTAGCCGCCGCCTCAGAGGACAACTTGTGCGACATCCAATGCGAGCAACGGATCTTGCGTGACTATCTGGTAGATGATGATACTCTTTCCATCGATATCAGCACGAACCGCTGGCTACGAAAGGAAGGCATGCCTTTGTATAATATCGGCCGTCTTCTGGAACAACACGGTCTGTCAGTTTGCCGCAAATATGATTGTACGGTTGAAGACATTCGAATCAATATGCTCCGCCGGGTGAAAATGATTGCGGTCATCGCACGGGATAACCGTTTTCATGCAGTCGTCCCGCTCTCTTTGGTCGGCGGATTGATAAAAATCTACGATCCGGCTGAAGAAAAAGACATGGACTGGCTGATCGAAGATTTCCTGGAAGCATGGCGCGCCTCACGGCGTTATCTGGTTAGTTCGGATATCGATTCCTTGGCCTATGATCCACATCCGATTGATTTGACAGATGTATTGCTCGATGATGAATTGCTTGAACTGACTGAAACCATCGCGGAAAATACCCATGAAGTATGGGCTGCCGAACGCAAGAAAGAAGGCTGGAGCTATGGCCCCCTCCGGGATGACAGGCTGAAGCAGAATCCTGACATGGTCCCCTACTCCGACTTGCCAGAATCAGAAAAAGAATATGACAGACGGACCGCCTTCGACGCGCTGAGACTCGTCAAGAAGCTGGGATTCAACCTCTCACGTGGAGAGAGCTACAAATGTCCCCATTGTTCAGGGCCGGTAGCGCCGAATATGAAATACTGCCCTTCCTGCGGCAAGAAATTGAGCTGGAAAGATTTTGCATGACCAAAGTCTTCATCAGTTATGGACGGCGGGACCGGAAGATTGCCGAATCCCTTTGCAACTGGCTAGAGTCACATGATGTTTCCTGCTGGATTGCACCTCGCGACATTCAATCAGGCGTCTCTTATGCGGGCGAAATCACACGTGCAATCCGTGCGGCCCTCCTCGTTGTCGTCATCTGTTCCAAGAACGCGAGCCAATCGGAGCATGTAAAGACAGAAATCAACCTGGCCTTCAACAGTTCCAAATTCATTCTCCCCTATTGCCTGGATGATACGCCCTTCGACGATGATCTGGAATACTACCTTTCTTATAAACAGCGAATCCCCTATTCGGGGGACTTCAAGAAAGACTTTGCCGTGCTTGAGAAGATCATTCTTAAGCAGCAGAATGGCAATTTACCTGTCAGCATTTCAGAATCGCCCGCTAAAGGCAATAAAGCACGGCTTTTCATCCTCCCTTTGTTGGGTATCTTGGCACTCGCAGCCTTCTTGTTGTTGCCCCCTTGGATCAAAAATAACCGGCCTGCATCGGAGCCTGTGAATTCATCACCTCCTGCCTTCGATACCTTCGTGGTGGAAAAACCCGTAGTGATCCGAAACAGGCCGCCACAAATAGTAATTGTCAAGGAACAGCCCCGTACGGGCCCTGACACCGATACGTTTACCGGGACAATCATATCCGGATTGCCCGATGGAAGTGGCACTTACACCTTTATGCACCGTCGGCGTATCGATATGCACGATCCTCAGGCACGAACTGCGGAAGTCGGGGATTATATTATTGGAAATTGGACTCGCGGTCACCTGAATTACGGCGAATGGCACCATGCCGATGGAGAAAAAATAGCGTTCATCAAGTTGGGCGATTATCCCGACATCGAGTTGGACAAACAGCTGGGAAAATGCGTAAAGTACTAATCCTGTTTATTCTTGCCGGAATGTTCTTTTTCCAGTATGCAGCCGGACAGTCGCAAGACTCGCTTCTTGCGCGGATGGCTGCTATCAAGCTTGATCCGGACTACCTGTATGGCAGTTGCACGATGCCCGACCTTGAAGAATCCGTTGTCGAAGCCACGCTTGACTTGAACGACCGTCTGGCTCATTATCTGAAAGAGAATGGCTTTGTGTATATTCGTGGAGCCAGTGCTTGTCCGCCAGAGGTGATCCAGCTTATCACGATGAGAAAAGATCCTAATCATTACCGGACAATTGCTTATATCAGCAAGTCGCATCTCCGGGAGTTGGAACAGATTGAAGCGGCGGCATTCGATCATGTTAGTCGAAATGCCATTCTGGAGTTTTTCCGCCAGCTGCCCGAAATCGAGACTCTGTCAGACATTCAGGAATTGCTCCCAACATCCCGAACAAAAGCTCATATCATGTCGGGACCGGTTACGATCGAGACACCCCAGGAATATGTGGATGGCGGATTTCTGGTCTATTACGAACACTCTTCAGACCGTATCATCGAGATCATGTCACCAAGAGATTCCATGGGGGTAAGGACAAATATACGATCCGGATCGTTGACGGACCCGATGAAATATAGGATGGTTCCTGCTTATTGGATTTTTGTTGACAAAACTATCATGCAAATGCTACAATGAAACGATCTTTCTTTCTGCTTGTCGCGCTTCTCATCATACATACCGCACTATCTGCGCAGACGGTTACCTTTCTGATTAATGACGGCCTGGAAAACGGCCCGCTGAAAGACAAGATCAACGCCAACCTTTCCCTGCTGCTGACAGAATTTAACCGGGCTTATGACATGAAAGGCGCCATACCCGATTTTTCAGCGGTCTCCATTACGAAAGACGCCGAAACTTCTGTGATCGTGTTATGGGATAACATGCCTTTTCATTGTGACGAAGCGAAGGTCGTGGAACGGATTATCGGGACCTACAATGGCGGCTGGCAGGTCAGGAACGTACCAATCCAAATGCGGGATCTTCAAGGAAACGATGACTATCAGGAACTTGTGATCGAAATGGACGGTTCCGGCCGCATTACCCGCATCAATATGGCCATCGGTTCCCATTTGTATAGGAGAATCATGACGGACGGTAGTAAAGTGGGCGACCTGCGGCATCGGCAGATGATCCTCGATTATGTCGAGCAATTCCGTACAGCATACTGCAAGAAGGATATCCATTTTCTGGACATGGTGTTCAGCGACGATGCTTTGATCATTACCGGGAAGGTTATTCAAAGGAAACGCGGCGACAGGACTGCGATTATAAACGATGAAATCGCTTATACAAAGCATTCCAAAAAAGCGTATCTCGACAGACTGAAACAGCACATTTTTCCGCATACGAAATATATCCGGGTTGATTTCAGCGACATACGAGTAACAAAGCATCCTTCCATTGAAGGTTATTATGGGGTTCTTCTAAAACAGGGCTATGAATCTCTCTATGACGGAGGTATCCCCTATTCCGATGAAGGCTATTTGTTTATGCTCTGGGATTTTAGGGACGAAGACAGACCGCAGATCCACGTCAGGACCTGGCAACCCTACTGGATGGACGAAGAACGGACCCGCGCGCTTGACGAAAACCAGATTATTGACATCAACAGTTTCAGAATCGGCAAATGAGACAGGCTGTTTTCCTGCTGGCATTCCTTTTCCTGCCTTTTTTCCTGCATGCCCAGGAAAAGCGCCTTCTCGTACGAAGTTTTGAAGTAAATCCTTTTGAACTGAGGGCAAAGACATCCCCGGTCTATGATCAGAACGGCCAACCCTCTGCTATGATCAGTATCTATCTCTCCTCAGAAGATTCCGTTCATTTTGCCGGCAATATCATTGGAGAGCCCTTGCAATACCCGGGAGAATGGGTCGTTTTCATACCGGCCAATTCTAAATGGATTGATATCAGCGTAGACGGCTATGCGGTTCTACACTTTGTTTTCCCGCTTGACAAGCCGCTGATGCCCGCTTATGGTTATACCCTCTCTCTGGACATCGCAAATCCCATCCATACCCTCATTTTGCCGACCGTGCAGTATAATCTGCCCCATACTTCCTATGGGCTGATGTTGGGTCTTTGCACAATAAACGGCGGATATGTCCATATCGTAAGCGATTTCCATCGTATGCTCAAACCATCATCCAACTGTTCAGGAGATGGAACTGTCGATGGCGAAACAGCCTGGTTCACGGGAGCTTCCCGAAAAAGCCGCTTTGCCATTACCGGGGGCTACCTGAGACAATTAGCTGTCCCCCTATATCTTTATGCTGGAGGTGGTTATGGCAGCCGTGTCCTTGCCTGGGAAATGTATATGGCCCCTGGGGAATACCAGTATGCTCGTGTCAGCACACATTCTTTCTCCGGCATTGAGTTGGAATTCGGTCTTCTGCTTCGATTGAATGCGGTTGCCGTATCAGCCGGTATTCGGACCAATCAGTTCAAGTATCTCGAAGCCAGCGCGGGTGTTGGCGTATTGTTTTGACCATGAAAGCGCTTTCCCGACTTCTGATTCTATTCCTCAGTTTGGTTCTGCAGTCTTGCCTGCCCGATCCGGTTGCACCCTCTAATGAGCCGAATCCACCAACCATCAGTTTTGGTCCGGAAATGCCCTCTCGTCTGTTCATCCAGTTGTCGGGATCCTATACACCCCGTCCAGATATTGTCGAATATGGATTCGAGATTGCCGAAAACGCTTTCTCCGGTACAGCAGATACCCTGATTATCAACCCACCCAAAGACAGTGAGACATCTTTCTCTTGCACGCTCCAATTGAAACCGGGTATGAAGTATGTATTCCGCTCTTATCTGGCCAGTACACTGAGAAAGAAATATTCCCAAGAGATTACCCGGCAGATGCCAACCACATCCGCAGCGCTACTCTCCGAGGTTTCGTTTCAGAAAGGTCGCCTGACCGCTGTGCTATTGGATGATGGGGGCCGGCCCGTCAATGAAACGGGGTTTTGCTATGGAAAGACCCCCGACTTGAAAGAAATGAAAAAGAACCGGATACCCTGCGCGTTGGAAGAGGATTCTATACTCACTGCCCGAATTCCCGGACTGGAATTCGGTGAAACCTACTATTTCAGAGCATATGCGGAGAACGCTGAGAAGACCGCTAACGAAGTGTATGCCTATAGTCCCTCTGCGTTGTCCTTGACGTGTACGGAAGATTTCCCTGCCCCTATCGCCGATCCTGTCTTTGAACGGTACCTGACAGAAAAACACGATTTGAACGGGGATGGCGCGTTCTCCTATCGGGAACTCGGTCAACTTACTTCAATTCGCGTTTGTACGGACAGTATCTCTTCTGTCGCTGAAATCCGACAGATGCCTTTGTTGAAATCGCTATTCTGCCAAGGTTCCGCCCCCGGTCAAGGTTCGCTTGATACGCTGGACATCAGCGCCAATCCGTTATTGGAAACATTACATTGCCAGAACAACCGGCTGACCAGTCTGGATGCTTCGAACAATCCGGTACTGGCTGAACTGGATTGTTCCGATAATCCGCTGCTGGCCCAGATTTGGCTATGCAAGGGGCAACCGGTTTCCCTCCAATATGACACCGATATCGCTACGGTTTTATTTCGCGGAACGGACATTCCACATCTTAATATCACTATTGACGATCCGAATTTCAGGTCGTATTTGTTGTCTTCCTTCGACAAAGATAAGAATGACTGGTTATCGAAAGAAGAGGTAGAAGCCATTGACACCATTGACATTTGTACCGACAACATCCGATCGATCACAGAGGTCAAGCATTTCACTCGACTCACGAAATTGATCTGCTCCGGTACAACCGATCCTGACGGTGGCGGTCGCGGAGAACTTACCGAGTTGGATTTATCTGGAAACCCTTCTCTCGCGTATCTCAATTGCGATAATAACCAACTGCTTTCGGTGGATGTTTCGCAAAACCCGAAACTTGCATTTCTGTCCTGCCAATGTAACCAGTTGTCCGCGTTGGATGTACGGAACAACCCTGGCCTCACGACGCTGGCCTGCAACAATAACCAGCTTAGCAGGCTGGATGTCAGTCAAAACCCTAATCTGACAGCCCTCCTTTGCGAAGACAACCAACTGACTGAGCTGGATGTATCGGGCAATCTGGCTCTTCGTATTCTCACGTGCTTCAATAATCCTTACTTGAAGACAATATGGCTTTTTACTGTACAGTCGATATCCCTGCAGTATGATGAAGAGGTCTCGAAGATCGCATTTAAAGAGGGCAATATACCTGATGACGATCCGGATTTTCCTGTTGCCGATCCATTCTTCAGGACCTATTTATTTGCTTATTTCGATACCGACAAAGATGGTCATCTGTCCATAAGCGAGCGTGAAGCCATCACAAAGATATCCATTTGTACGGACGAGATCACTTCCATTTCCGAAATTCGGTTTTTCCCGAATCTGCGCGAACTCATTTGTTGCGGGACCGAGTATACCCAGGCAAGTGGATGTACAGGTAAGTTGGTCTCGCTGGATGTATCCCATAACCCCAATCTTCTTGTTTTAGAATGTGACTTCAATCAATTGGTCGAATTGGACGTGTCCGAGAACAGCAACCTGCAAACTCTTTCTTGTAGTGCGAACCCGATTAAAAAGCTTCTCTTTGGTGAAGCAACCCGGCTGACACGGCTGCAAGCGCCACATACGAACCTGACCCTTCTGGACCTGACGCCACTCACCCAACTAAAATACCTGACACTCAGCTATAGCCATCTGACCGAATTGGATGTCACGCCGCTGTCTCAATTGCTTTTACTAGATCTCTATTACAACGACCTCGTGTCCCTGGATTTAAGCCAGAACCCTCTTCTCTCGACCCTTGATATCGGAGCTAACTACCTAAAAGAATTGGATCTTTCACACAATGCGTACCTGTGCTATCTGCAATGTCGCGGTGAAATCTTTGAGGCAAGCCGTATTTACAAAAATGAAGAAGATAGGATTATTGTTCAAAGGAGTATTTCTAATCGGGCTCGCGGACTCCTGACAGGTTTGGACTTAAGTCATAATCCAGAATTGCAAAGCCTCCAATGTAATCAAAACCAATTGACCGCCCTGGATGTCAGTCATAATCCCAAGCTTGAATTCCTTCGCTTCAGCAAAAACAAGATTTCTGCCATCGATTTACGCCAGAATCCCGGAATCTATGATATCGAGTGTAACGACAATCTTCTCAAAGAATTAGATGTCAGCAATAAAAGTGCGTTGGTCAATCTTTATTGCGGAGGAAACCAGCTATCTGTTTTAGACGTCAGCGGCAGCCCTTTCCTAAAAAACTTCCACTGCGCTAACAACCGTTTGACCATCCTCGATGTCAGCAATAATGCCTCGTTGTCTTATCTGAATTGCACCAACAATCCTACCCTATCTGTAATCTGGCTGAAAAACGGCCAATCCATCGCGAATTTCCAATACGACTCGACAGTGTCGACGGTGCTATACAAGTAAGCAGCCACCTGCCATCGGTCAAAAGAGATCCTTCTGGGCGTCATGGCCTATCAGTTAACAGCATTGGCGGCATTGATCACACTCCAGAAAAGCGCTCGAGCCGCATCCTGCAACGTAGACGGATCCTGGATTTCCCAGCTGTCACGCGGTTCATGATAATAAGACCGCCCGCCGACCGAATAGAAATCAACGGTTGGATAGCCGTTTTTCATAAACACGGCGCCATCGGTACGCGGCCGCGTCACATAGCGGTTGGGGTAAAACGACAAGGGTCTGTGGATGTATTTTTCGTTGGCTTCTTTCACATAGTCGATGATTTCCGGAGCATCGTATTTGTATCCAACGGAAAAAGCCCTGCCGATACCGATCTGTTCGAGATTCAGGATAAACTTGACTTTGTCGGCCGGCACTACGGGATGGGCGGTCAGATACAAACTGCCTGTCAGGCCTGCTTCCTCGCCGTCGAGCGACAGGAAAATGACACTGCGCTTCGGTTTGACCTTGCTGGCCTGCAGCGCTTTAGCGACAGCCAGCAAGCAGGCGGTCGATGAATTGTTGTCATTGGCCCCGGCGATGTGATAGGGAATCATGCCCAGATGGTCCAAGTGGGCCGACAGGATCACATACTCATCGCATAGTTCCGGATCGCTGCCTTTGACCATACCCAGCAGGTTATGCCCCAAAGCATTGGTCCGGTGCGTCATCGTCATCTGGATCCGGGCTTTCTTGCCGGTGGCGAAGGAGGCGGTTTTTTTCTTGCTCCGGAGCTCCCGGATCAGCGACTGGAAATGGTCCGCCTTTCCGGCCACAATCTCATCGGCCAGTTCGTCAGTCACATAGGCGTACACGAAAGAAGGATCGTAGCCGTTGTTCGGACCGGGAACCCAGCGATAGAGCATTCCGATGGCCCCGTGGGCGACCGCATTAGCCACCTTATACTGGTGGAGTGTGTACGGATACCAGATGCGGAGCGTATCGTCGTTGCGACTGGTGTTGGGGGTCTCCCCTTCTATCAACACGATCTTGCCCCGCACATCGATGCCGGCATAGTCGTCATAACCCAGTTCCGGTGCTGAAACGCCAAAACCGGCAAAGACGATCTCTGCTTCCGCTACTCCGTTGGCAGATGTGCCTCCAGCGTACCATTCCAGGGCCCAAGTGCAGACACGACCGTCAACAGATACTTCACACGGTCCTGTCACCTCCGTGCACTCCACCGGGTACGAATAGTCATAGCCATAAAGGCCAGGAACTTTTTCCAAGCCGATTTCCTCGTAACGGGAACTGACCCAGTCCACGGCCCGGCGCATGCCCCGAGAGCCGCTGAGGCGGCCCTGGAACAGTGTGGAATCGGAGAGGATGCGGACACAATCGAATATTTCAACGCCTTTGATATGGTCAAACATGGCGTCCAGGAAGTCCTGTTCAGGGGTCCGGGGACGCTGACTGCCTCGCTGGGCGAAGGCTGGCAGCAGGGCCAGCAGGAGAACCGCTGCTGCCAGGGTATAGCGCAATGATTTCATTTATTTGTTTTCCTTAAGTTGCCTGAGAACTTCTTTGATGGCGGCATCCAGTTGCGGGTCAGCACCTGTGATGCGGTCCTTGAAGGTATTCTTCACATAAATATCCGGCTTGACGCCCAGGAATTCGAGGTCCTGCCCCGCGTTGTTGTAGCAGCCCCAAGCCGGCATGCGGGATGACGAACCGTCAATCAAACCGACAGACGAAGTGAAGATGATCCAGCGATAGGTCTCCGTACCGACAAGTTTGGCCAGGCCCAGCGTCTGGATACCATTGGAAGTCACTTCCGCGTCACTGAGGCTGTGTTCGTTGACAAGCACGACGATCGGCTTGTCTGAAGGAGTTACGTTGGGGTGCGACACTTTGGCAAAACCGCGGTAACTCCACTGGAAGTGCTGTTTCTGTCGCAAGAAGTCGATGACCTCCTGATGCACGTTGCCGCCGTTATTGTAACGCAGGTCGAGAATCAGGGCATCCCGGTTAACCGCATAGGTGTGCATCTGCGTAAGGAAGGAATCCAGGTCTTCCCCACCCATCGCACGCATATGGATATAAGCGATCTTCCCTGCTCCATCCTTCTCCACTTTAGCCTTGCAGGCGTCTTCCCACTGTTTGTACTGCAGGTTGCGGAAAGCCATCTGCGGCATGGTGTGGACCTTGACATCGAATTCTTTGCCGGAACGATTGAACGTGAGTTTCACCTCCTCTTTCTGCAAGGGCGTGGAGAGATATTTCTCGCGATTGACTGAAGGCATGGTACGTACGCCATCGACAGCCACGAGGCGGTCGCCTTTCCGAATGTCGATTTCAACTTTATCGGCGGTCGATCCGGGCAGGATGGAAGCCACGACATAAGGATCCTTGTTGTCGAACAGGATGCCCGTTACGATGGAATGCATCCGGGTCTCGGTCCTTTCTTCTGCCCCCATCGAATTGAAACCCAGGTGAGAGGAATTCAGTTCGCCCAACAGGTCAGCCATCAGGGTACGGAGCTGGTCCCGGCTCTTGATATCAGGCAGGAATGCCGCATAGCGGTCGCGGACTGCCGTCCAATCAGCACTGTGGTAGTTGACATCATAGAAATTCTGGGCCAACGTCGCCCAAGTCTCATAGAACATCTGGGAGAATTCGTCGGAAAGCGTCTTGTCCACATTGACAGTAACCGGGACCTCCGTCGCATTCAACGAATTCGGATCAATCTTGTTGACCTTGCCGCGTGTCAGGTGATAGAGACCTTCTTTCGAACTGAAGAAAGCACCGGGAGCAAGACCTTTAATGGCCTTCGGCCTGGCTTCCGGGTCATCAATGTCCAGGGCGCGAACCTCGCGTACTCCGTCCGAGAAGGACGTGTAGAGCAGCAGCGTCTTTCCCTTGGCCTGATACAGGTGCAGGCCCATCTGGCGGCCGCTGCGTTCAACCGGGGTCATTCGCTCGAAAATATCCTTCGTGTCGATGCGTACGACTGAATCCTTGGATGGTTTCTTGGCGTCGAACAACTGGTCATACGTATCGGATTTGAATTTCGTGTCGTATTTCTGCAGGGCCAGTTTGTAGAGCTGTCCGCTGTAACCACGCGGGAATGAGGAGGTTGTCGGGGACGCGATCAGATACAGATATTTCCCGTCGGGCGAGAATACCGGCTCCCGCTCGGTCGAAGCGGAGTGCGTCAGGTTCAGTAGTTTCTTGTCAGCGAACGAATACAGGAAGATGTCGGGCTCGAAACGGTCCATGGCCTCGAAAGCCAGCCAACTGTCATCGCCCGAGAACGAAAGGTCGTATTGCTGGAAGGACCAGAACTCGGCATCCGCGATCTTTTCGGTCGTTCCGGCTTTCACATCGTACAGCATGACGCGGTCGCTTCCATCAACGAAAGCGATCTTGTCACCCTTGTGCGACACCGTTAAACTCTTGACATTGGCCTGCGAAGTATAGACGACCGTTTCGGTGCCCTTGTTGTCGGCTGAAATGCGGAACAGATCCACCCAGCCGTGCTGGGTCCGGGTGTAATAGAGGGTTTTGTTGTCAGCGCCCCAGATGACCTCGTGAACGCGTTCATCATCGGGCGTTGCCATACGCTGGAAGAATTTGCCCTTGGTATCCGTTACATACAGGAAACCCCGGACGACGAAAGCAAGTTTCTTGCCGTCGGGCGAAACCGCTCCGGCAGAAGGATTCTGTTTCTCGAACGACCTGCGGACCGAAGGATCCGGAGCGGTCACGACAATGTGGGGAACCACATCTTTCCCGCTGGCGGGATCCAGCACGTGAATCTCATAATCGAGCAGATACGTGATCTTCGAACCGTTCCAGGCGATGCGCGGATATTGGACCGAACTGTTGAAACGTGTCAGATAGGCGGGTTTCTCCCCCGGAACGTATTTCACGATGTTCGACTCCTTGTTCAGTTCATCGGTTACATAATACAGCGTACCTTTGGAATCGACCATCGGCCATGTGTCCTTGCCTTCATAGTCCGTCAGCGCGGCGTATTGTCTCTTCTTGGGATTCCACGACTGGATATTCGGGTTATGGTCGCCGACATAGCGTTTGCGCGTCGGGAAATTGATGCTCTCGGCCGACTCATTGAAATAGAACGTACCGTCTTTCGGATTCTCGACCAGATTGACCACGGTCGTGAAATAACCATCGAACAGCAGTTGCGGCGTACCGCCCGTCACGGATACACAATAGGTCGTCCGGCGTGAACCTGATCGCTGGGACTCGAAATAGAGGGTTTTCGCATCGGGCGACCAGGAGACCGGGAAATCATTGGCCTCGTGATATGTCAGCTGGACAGCCTGTCCTCCCCCTACGGGAACGACAAATACATCCTGGTTTCCATTGATATCAGAAGAAAAGGCAAGCCATTTTCCGTCCGGAGACACGAGCGGATGATTCTTCTTCCCTTGCATGGCGACAAGGCTCATGGCCTGTCCGCCAGTGGCAGGGACCGTATAGATATCACCCAGGTATGAGAAATAAAGTGTCTGACCGTCTGGCGAAAGTGAGGGACGACTCGCAAAACGAAGGTTCTGCCCCGATACGGCAGTGACAGCCAGCACGGCGGCAAACAGAAGCAAAATCCGTTTCATACAAATTATTCTAGATTGTGTTTTTTCAGTTGGCGGACGATCTTGCGGATGACAGCTTCAATGTCGGCATCCGGTTCGATCACGTTGTAGTTTTCCCAGAAATTGTCGTCGGTGAATGCGGACACTTTCTCGGTCATCTGGTCCCGGAACTTGACGCGGGCATCTTTTTCAATCGGAACAGGCGCAGGTTTATGGTCGGTGATGGCAATCTCCGACATGACGGAATAGCTGTTCTTGAACAAGGCGCGCTTGCGGCGGGTCTCGAACTTCAGTTCCATCTTGGCATAGTCATAATACCATTTGCCGTCATAAAGCTTGTAGTTGACGACATATTCGGCGCTCTTGACTTCAAAGCGCGTGTTCTGCGGTCGCTTGAGTACGAAAATGTCCGCGGCATCTTCCCGCCCCTCTACATTCATCCACATCTCGACACGGCCGATCGCCAGGCTTTCGCTGTCGATGAAAACCTTGCCGCGCATATAGATCTCTTCCATGATGGGCTTCTGGTTGAAAGAAACCACATAATACATCCGTTCGCCCAGGAATTCAGCCGGTTCGGACTTGAAATCATAGTAACGCACCAACTCGCCGATACCGACCAGCGCAAACGGGTTCTTCGCCTGGTCAATCTCCAGAATGGAGACCACGCCTCCCTGATATCGGATGAACAGTGTATCCGAAGAATCATAATTCTGGCTCCCGCGGCCTTTGTAGATACCGACCCGGTCCATCTGGAAGGAGCCGTACGGCGCCTTGTCGATATCGAGGATCGCCTCGTTCATGGTCAGGTACTTCGTATTCCCTTTTTTGATGAGTTCCCGGTAAAAGGCCGTCATGCCGACGTGCGTGGTGGGATAGTTCTGTTTGATCCGGTAAAGCGCGGCCAGGACCAATTCCTCCGGATTCTGGGCCCGGATGAGGGCAGGGTCAAGGGTGATCGAAATCGGAGTCAACGAGATTTTGCGGGGCTTATCGGGTGTGAAAGACTCAAAATCCGACAACTTGAGGGTCACCGTTGCGTAGCCGAGATGGCTGACCGTCACGAGGGCCGAAGAGGCCGTCCGCGGATCGACTTTCAGGCTGAAGATGCCTTCAGCATTGGTCACATTGGCTATATTGGTCCCGGCCAGATTGACGGAAGCGTAGTGGATCGGCTTCCCGGAAGAGCCATCAACCACCTTGCCGGTGATTTGCAGATAATCCGGCGTTTCTTGCGCGAAGATCGAGGGAAGCGCGACAAGAAAGGCAAGCAGCAGGGTTAAGGTACGTTTCATGATGCGTGTTTTATACCTTCAAATATACGAAATTCTTTGCTTATATTTGCGATTCAGTTCGGGATGCACGAAAAGTACCGTTCCTTCCTTGAAAAAGCATAGCAAAGCGTATGGGCAGACAGAAAAAACCGTATTTGGAACAGATTGCAATCGAAGCGACCGCTGCGGAAGGCAACGGCCTGGCACATGTGGACGGCAAGGTCCTTTTTGTGAAAGGGGGTATCCCCGGCGATATCGTGGATGTGCAGGTCAACAAAGTGCGCAGCGGCTATTCGCAAGGGTATATCGTCCACCTCGTATCCCCTTCTCCGCACCGTCTGGTTCCGTTCTGCCAGCACTTCGGTGAATGTGGAGGCTGCACCTGGCAGACCCTGCCCTATCCGATGCAGACCGCTTTCAAGCAGCAGCAGGTCGTGGACCAGCTCACCCGCATCGGGCATCTGGACATTCCCGAAGTATCTCCGATTCTCGGTTCTGCAAAAACGGACCATTACCGCAACAAGTTGGAATATACCTTCTCGAACCGGCGCTGGCTCTTGCCGGGCGAAGACTGGAGCGTTCTCAATGACGAGGAACGGCTTGGACTGGGCTTCCACGTAAGTGGCTTCTTCGACAAAGTATTGGACATCCGGGAATGTCATTTGCAACGCGAACCTTCCAATGCCATCCGCTTGTTCATCCGCCAATACGCCATCGGCCATGGGCTCAGTTTCTACGATCTGCGGGAAAACCGGGGTTTCCTGCGCACGATGGTCGTCCGGACAACGTCCACAGGCGAAAATATGCTTGTCATCTGCTTTGGCGGCGAAGCCCAGGGCGAAGAGGCCCGTCCTGCCCGTGAAGCCCTGCTGGATGCAGTGAGAACCCGTTTCCCCGAGATTACTTCGCTCTATTATGTCATCAATCCGAAAGGAAATGACAACTTCAGCGACTTGCCCTGTACCCTGTACAGTGGTGCGGAAGCCGTCTATGAAAAGATGGAGAACCTGCATTTCAAAATCGGTCCCAAATCTTTCTACCAGACCAACTCAGCCCAGGCATACCGGCTCTACAGCGTCGTGCGCGATTTTGTCCGGGAAGGCATTGAAACGGAAAGTCCGGCACCGGTCATTTACGACTTATATACCGGCACCGGCACCATCGCCCTTTTCCTCGCCTCCCTGGCCCGTCAGGTTGTTGGTATCGAATATGTTCCGGAAGCCATTGAAGATGCGAAAGTCAATGCCCGTGAGAATGGCATTACGAACACGGCTTTTTTTGCCGGTGACATGAAAGATGTACTAAATGCCGACTTCATTGCTGGACACGGGCAGCCCGACATCGTCGTGCTGGATCCGCCGCGGGCTGGTATCCACCCCTCTGTGGCGCAAGTTCTGCTGGCTTGTGCGCCCAAGCGGATGGTCTATGTAAGTTGCAATCCAGCCACCCAGGCCCGCGACCTGGCCATCTTTGCACCCCATTATACGATTCTCCACGTGCAGCCGGTGGATATGTTCCCGCACACGACGCACGTGGAGAATGTGGTTTCCCTGGTCCGGAAAGACTAGAGGCTGTCGCCGAAATCTTCCTTGAACTGGGCGGTCAACTCTTCCTGCCAATAGCCGATCTCTTTCATCCGTCCGAAGAAGAAGCGCAGGACATTGGGCTCATACGTCCAGCGGAGGCCGCCGATCAGGCGCCGGTTGTCCCATACCCATTTCACGCGGTCCGCACAGTATTTGATCTGGCTGAGCGTGAAGACGCGGCGCGGAACGGCCAGGCGCTGCAATTCCAGCTCGGCAAAGCGCTCAGAGCCGTCGGGGTTGCGTTGCTCGGACACGGTACCCCGCTCCATGCCACGGATACCGCCCGCAATGAAAACAGCTGCACCTACCGCCGCGGCTGGATATTGGTCATGCGGCAGGTCGGGTACAAATTCCGAGCAATTCAAGTGGCAGCCCAGACCGCCTGCAGGCTTGATGACGGGCACCCCATAATCATCCAACTCCTTAGCCAGATAGGCGATGAATTCAGGACCCTGATTGATGTAGTCCATGTCCAGCGACTCGATCAACCCTTGCGCAGCCGCTTCGATGGAGCGCACCTCCATGCCACCATACGTCAGGAAGCCTTCATACAGCGGCACGAACTCCATCATCCGGTCGGTCCACTTGCGGTCGGTCGAGAGGATGAAACCACCCCGGCTGAAGCCCAGTTTGCGGGCCGAGAAATAGATGATGTCGAAGCGGCTGGCCAGCAACTGATAAATCGATTTGACGTCCATGTACTTGCAGCGTGGCTCCCGAATCTTCATGAAATAGACATTGTCCTGCAGGAGCGAGGCGTCCAGTACGCTGATTACTCCCATCTCATGGCAGATATCGCAGACAGCCAACATGTTTTCCAAACTGACGGGCTGGCCGCCGATGAGGTTCGTGCCGGCCTCTACGCGCACGAACGCCACTTTTTCGGGCGTTTTTTCCTTGATGGTGGCCCGCAGCTTCTTGAGGTCGAAGTTACCCTTGAACGGGTCGTCACTCTGCGGAATCAGGCCTTTCTTGTCAATGAGTTCCAGCACTTCCCCGCCCAGACGCGTGATATGCGCCTTGGTCGTCGTGAAATGGAAATTCATCAGTGCGAAAGAACCGGGTTTGACAAACGACTCGGCCAGGATGTTTTCCGCGGCACGCCCCTGGTGCGCGGGCAACACATTATCGACACCGAATACTTCCTTCACGGCCTCTTTGAGCCGGTTGAAAGTCTCCGATCCAGCATAGGAATCATCTGCGATATGCATGGCTGCCACCTGTTTGTCCGACATCGCGTTGACGCCCGAATCGGTGATCATGTCCATATAAATATCCCGGTTTTGGAGCAGGAATGTATTGTTGCCGGCATCCTGGATGGCTTTCAGCCGTTGTTCGACAGGAAGCAGATTGAGTTTCTGAACGACACGCACCTTGTGCATTTCCAGGGGGACCTGGTTCTCGGAGATGTAGAATTTGACTGACATATCGGTAGGTTTTGTTTGTTTCGTTTGCAGGAGCAAAAGTACGTGTCCAACCAGTAGCAGCCGTTAACCAAATTCAGTTAATATCTACCATTTTCAACGATTTTTATAATTCTTACCTTTATCCCCTACCAAAATTACAGTATTTGACAGGATTTCTCTATATTTGCTCCAGTAATTGCCAAGGCCATGACACAAACCACTTCCAGCATCGACACGTTCAACCACTATTTTCACCAGCCCTCCTTGCACCCGATGGTCGCTGTGGGCGACTTGTCCCGCGCTGACGATGCGCTTTATGAAGAACAGGATTTCGGCATGTACTGTGTGATCCTGATGGATGCGTCCTTCGGGGACTTGTTCAAAAACGGGCAGCAAATCCACTATCAGAGCGGCAGTATCTTTTCCCTGAAACCCGGGCAGCGAGCCGCCCTCAGGCGGGATTATACGGTCAAACCCCGTGGCTGGATGCTGGCCTTCCGTCCGGAGCTGCTGGTCAAATCGGGACTGGGGCGCGACTTCTACATGTTCGATTTCTTCAATCACGAAGTCTCGTCCGCCCTGGAACTCACAGAGCGGGAGCGCGGCATCATGGTGAACTGTTTTGAAAACACTTTTTCCGAGTTGCTGCAGGAGCCGGACTACCTGACCAATCACATGATCCGCCTTTCCATCGGGCAGTTGTTGAGTTACTGCAAGCGCTTCTTCGAGCGTCAGTATATTGAGCGGGTCGCGTCGGGACGCAATCTGGGTCGCCGGCTCGACACGATAATCGACCACTATCTTTCCAGCGGCAGCGCCGCGCAGCAGGGCCAGCCTACCGTCAGCTGGTGCGCGGAGCAATTCAATCTGTCACCCAATTACTTCAGTTCCCTGGTCAAACGCGAACTACACATCTCGGCACAGGAATTCATTCAGGGCAAAATCATTCAGGCCGCTCAAAAACTCCTGTCCAGCACCTCCATGCCAGTCGGTGCCATTGCGGAAGAACTGGGTTTCGCCTACGCCAACCACTTCACGCGGCTGTTTACCGGCAAGACCGGCCTCTCGCCGCAGCAATACCGCAACAGCCAGGTCAGCGGCAACGCTTCCGGTGCCAGGAAGCAAACCAGACAACTGCAATGATTACGGCAGCAAAGCCGATACCGTACGATAGATAGAGGTTCAAGCCCAAAGAATTGGGCGAGAACATGAAGAAGGTCGTACAGACCCAGGTCATGAAAAGGGCTGGAACCAATGTGATCCAATAAGGCTTTTTCTCCAGCGACAAATACACGGTCAAAGTCCATAAGGTAAACACGGACAGCGCCTGATTGGACCAGCCGAACCAGCCCCAGAGTTTTTCAAAACCGGATGCATTGTTCATCTGCCACATCAGCAGCGCGAAGACAGCCGCAAACAACGGGATGCAGATATAGAGACGTTTCCGGACCGTGCGTTGCTCGAGTTTCAGGAAGTCCGCTATAATCAGGCGTGCGCTGCGCAGAGCCGTATCGCCGCTCGTGATCGGGGCAGCCACGACTCCCAGCAGAGCCAGGATACCGCCGAACACACCCAGCCATTCCCGGCACACCAGATTGACGATGGAAGGTGCATCGCCGATGGCTTCTGCACCACCCGGAAGCAGCTGGAACGCCGGCTCCGGTTTCCCATAGAAAAAGTAGCTGGCCACTGTGGCCCAAATCAATGCCACAGCGCCTTCCGTAATCATGGCTCCATAGAAAATGGGGCGCCCCATCTTCTCATGCTTGATGCAACGGGCCATCAGCGGGCTTTGGGTGGCATGGAATCCACTGATAGCGCCGCAAGCTATGGAGATGAACAGACAGGGAAAAATCGGATTGCTGGTCAGTGCGCCGCTCGGCGTGCTCTTCAGGCCCTCCCACACTTCCGGGATATCGGGGAATTTGACAAACAGAACAACCATCAGCGCTACAGCCATGAAAATCAAAGCAAATGCGAAAAGCGGATAGATGCGCCCGATGATCTTGCCAACCGGCAACATGGTGGCGATGATATAGTAGATAAAGACGATGGCGATCCAGAAACTGTATCGGCCGAAATGCTCGACTGCGAAGGCCGGCTCCCAGATACCGCCCAGGATTTTGGCCGGACTGAACACAAACACGGCCCCCACCATCATCAGCAGGAAGATTGAAAAAATGAGCATCACATTCTTCGTCGTCTTGCCCAGATAGGTGCCGATCATCTCCGGCAGATTGGCGCCGCCATGCCGGACAGACAGCATGCCGGACAGGTAGTCATGCACCGCTCCGGCGAAGATGCAGCCAAAAACAATCCAGAGGTAGGCTGCCGGACCGAACTTCGCGCCCATGATGGCGCCGAAAATCGGCCCCGTGCCGGCAATGTTGAGGAATTGGATCATGAATATCTTCCAGGACGGCAAGACGGCGAAATCCACGCCATCAGCCTTGGCAACGGCCGGTGTCGGCCGGTCGTCCGGGCCGAAAACCCGCTCCACAAAACGTCCGTAGAAGAAATAGCCGGCTACCAGGGCCAGCAGGGCCAGGATGAAAGAAATCATATTCGCAGGTTTAGCACAACAAATGTAACGAATTTTCCGCGTTCAGTTCCGAATTTCCCGCATTATTTCAGCTGCGTCTTTCCCCGCTTCCAGCAGTGCGCGCATCCGGTCGAAATACGGAGCGGTATGTGCGAAGAAGATCTTGTATCCTTCGCAAAGGCGGTTTCCCTTCCCGTCCCGGTGCTGCGGACATTCTCCCTGGCAGGCAGGCAGCCAGGGACACGCGCGGCAGGCCGGTGGCAGCAAGTCGGACTTCGCTGTGACAAAATGTATCCGGCGCGGATCCGACAGCATCCCAGAGAGCGAATGCTCGGCCAGGTTGCCCAGGCGATGCGCCGCATCCTTGAAATGGTCGCAAGCATATACATCGCCATTCCAGTCGATGGTCAGGGTATCCGCGCAGGTCCGTGCGAATACGCAGGTTCCGGGCGGGAGACCGCACCAGCAGCAGAGTGCAGCGTCAAACTGGCTGACGAAGATTTCCCCGACATCCCGTTTCACCCACTGGTCGAAAACATCGCAGAGGAAGCGGCCGAACCCTTCGCCGGTAATGTTGCATGGCGCATTGCCCGGCTCCGAAACGGGCAGGAACTGCAAATAGCGGCTGCCGGCATCCCGCAGGAAACGATAGGTCTCCTGTCCCCTGCCCTGACTTCGTGCGCTGACTGCGGAAAGGGTGTTGAAAGGCGTGCCGGCCTGCAGCAGACAGTCCAGCCCGCGCATCACGCGGCTGAAGGTGGCATGACCGCCTCTGTCTTTCCGGAATGAATCGTGGATATCCCCGGGCCCGTCGAGCGAAAGGCCGACCAGGAAAGCATTGTCTCGAAAAAAGGAAGCCCATTCCGGATTGAGGAGCGTCCCGTTTGTCTGGATCGTGTTGAAAATTCGCTTTCGAGAGGCATACCGGCGTTGCAGGCGGACGGCGCGGCGGTAGAACGGAAGACCGGCAAGCAACGGCTCACCGCCGTGCCAGGTGAAAGTGATTTCAGCGATTTCATCCGTCTGTCCCACTTCCCGGATTATTTTCTCGAGCAGGGCTTCAGACATCCTCGCTGACTGTTCAGCACCGGCCAGTGACAGGTAGTAGCAGTATCTGCAGTCCAGATTGCAGCGGGAGCCTTCAGGCTTGACCATGAACTGGACGGATGCAGGCTCCTGCATCCGGGCGGCATCCCGCAAGTCGATGGTGCGGACGGAGCCAGGCATCAGAAACCGTTTCGTTCCCGTATGGGATCGTCATACTGTATCTGGAGGCGGACAAGTTCCTTGCGGAGTCTGGCCGTGACCTTCTCCATACCCGGCTTCCCATAGAGGTTGTTCAGCTGCTGCGGATCCTTCTTCAGGTCGAACAGCTCCCATTCGTCGATATCCTGATAGAAATGCATCAGGCTGTAACGCGCCGTCCTGACACCATAATGCCGCCGGACAGCGTGCTCGGCCGGATATTCGTAATAGTGGTAATAGAGCGAATTGCGCCAGTGGGCAGGCTTGCGGCCGCGCAGCAGCGGTAAAAAACTCTCACCCTGAATATCATCCGGGACAGGCAGGCCGGCTGCCTCCAGCAATGTGGGCGTATAATCGATATTCTGGACGAAAGCCTCGATATCGCCGCGGCCCTTTCCGTCCGGCATCCGTACGAGCAGCGGCGTCCGGAAGCTTTCTTCGTACATGAAACGCTTGTCAAAATAGCCGTGTTCTCCCATGAAGAAGCCCTGGTCGGATGTATAGACCAGGATTGTATTGGCCAAAAGGCCGTGCGCTTCCAGGTAATCATAGATCCGGCCCACGTTCCGGTCCACGCTGTGGATTACACTGCAGTAGTCGTGCATGTAACGCTGGTATTTCCATTCATTCAGCCGGTTCCCGGCCAGGCGGCCGGAAGCGAGATCCTCCTTGAACTGGCGGATGATCGGGTCGTAATACGCATCCCAGGCCGCCTGCTGGGCAGCATTCATCCGGCCGGGCACCAATTCGCCGGGGCCGAGATCGCGACGGTACAAGTCGCGGCCATAGGCCTCGAGGGACGGATTGTCGGGTGTATGGAATTCGTTTTCCCGGTCAGCCATTTTCAAGTCGTAGATGATGTTCATGTCGGCCAGGATACTCATCTCCTGCTTGCCTGCCGCTTCGCGTCCGGCATAATCATCGTAAAAAGTGTCGGGCAGCGGATAGATCACCTCGTCGTAGATTCCCAGGTCCTGCAGGTCCGGCATCCAGCTCCTGTGCGGTGCCTTGTGGTGGAGGAACAGGCAGAATGGTTTTTGCGGATCGCGGTTCTCCAGCCATTCCAGCGCGACGTCCGTCGTTATGTCGGTCGCATACCCTTCCCGGACAATCCGCTCTCCATTGCGAATGAAGACCGGATTGTAGTAGTCCCCCTGCCCGGTAAGAATGTCCCAATGGTCGAAACCGGTCGGCTCACTGACCAGGTGCCATTTCCCGATCATCGCAGTCTGGTAACCACCGGCCTGGAGAAGCTTGGGAAGCGTCTGCTGGCTTCCGTCAAAAACGCCGTGCTCATTGTTGGTGAATCCGTTCTTGTGGCTGTGTTTGCCTGTGAGCAGGCAGGCGCGCGAAGGGCCGCTGAGGGAATTGGCCACGAAACTGTTGGTAAAACGGGCACCTTCCTGCGCGATGCGGTCGATGTAGGGCGTACGGACAAAGCGGCCGTCATAGCAGCTGATGGTCTGGTAAGAATGGTCATCGCACATGATGTAAACGATGTTCCATTTTTCCTTCTCCCGGGTTTGAGACCCGTCTGCATCCCGGCAGGCTGACGTGCCGGCCAGGGCCGCAACGCCGGCCATTGCAACGCCGAGCCGGGGACCGGAAAGGGGAGCGAAACGTTTCATAGGTTTCAATTTCTACAAAAATAGTTATTTTTGTGGAAAATACGATGCAGAACCGATTCGACAATACCATCTGTGCCCCCGCGGCAGCTTCAGGGGGAGCCATAGCCGTCATCCGCGTGAGCGGGTGGCATGCCATTGACTACGCCGACAGTCTTTTTGAGGGCCGCAAGCCGCTGTCTTCTTCCCCGGGTTATACCCTGCACTACGGTGCGATCCGGGAAACCGGCGGTGCCCTGCTCGACGAAGTGATTGTTTCGGTATTCCGCGCGCCGCACTCCTATACCGGCGAGAATGCCGTCGAAATCGCGTGCCACGGATCCGATTACATTGTCTCCCGCATCCTGGACTTGCTCCTTGAAAAAGGTGCACGGATGGCCGCACCGGGCGAATTCACCCAGCGCGCCTTTCTGCACGGGAAGATGGACCTCTCCCAGGCCGAGGCCGTGGCAGACCTGATTGCCGCACAGACCGCCGCTGCACACCGGGTCGCTTTGCAGCAGCTCAAAGGCGGCTTCAGCCGGGAGCTCGCGCACATGCGGGAAGAACTCCTCCACCTGGCCTCCCTGATGGAGCTCGAGCTCGATTTCAGTGAAGAAGAAGTCGAGTTCGCAGACCGCACCCAGTTGCGTGAACTGGTGGGAAAAGTCCTGGCCCACTGCGAGGAATTGATCTCAAGCTTTAAATTAGGTAACGCTATTAAAAACGGTGTTCCTGTGGCGATTGTCGGAAATACAAACGCCGGAAAGAGTACGCTGCTCAACGCCTTGCTCGGCGAAGAGCGCGCCATCGTTTCCGACATTCCGGGAACGACCCGGGACACGGTCGAAGAATGTTACAATCTTGGCGGCGTCCTCTTCCGTTTCATCGATACGGCCGGCCTGCGGGAAAGCGACGACAACATCGAACGGCTCGGCATCGAACGATCCTACGGCAAACTCGCTGCCGCGCAGCTGGTGCTGGCGGTTCTCGACTTGACGGCGCCCCTGCAGGAGATCCGGACCAGCGCTGAGGATATTGCCGCACGCATCACGGACGGACAGCATCTGATCTTCCTGCTGAACAAGGCGGACGCAGTCCCCGTCGAAACAAGTGCAGAAGTCCGGCGGGCGCTCTCCCCGCTCCTGGCGGAACACGGCAAGCGGTTCTACATCGTTTCAGCCCGCGAAGGAATCGGACTCGAAGACCTCCGCCACGCCATTGTCAGCAACTGGCAGGACGCCGGCACCGCGGCCGAAACCACCCTGGTAACGAACACCCGCCACCTGGAAGCCCTGAAGAGCGCCGCAGAGGCCCTCCGCCGTGTCCGGGACGGACTGGGTTCAATCCCCACCGACCTCCTCGCCCAGGACCTCCGCGACGCCCTCCGCCACCTCGGCACCATCACCGGCGAAATCTCCACCGACGAGATTCTTGGCAATATTTTTTCAAGGTTTTGCATCGGCAAGTAAGTGCCTGATAATCAATTAGTTATAACTCAACTGAAACTCAAATTTGTGTGACAAAACTAGCTGAAAATGAGCTCTGAAAAGAGACATTTCGGCTAGTTTCGCTTTTTGGGGGTTTAGTTTGATTT
>JAFWOY010000026.1 GCA_017509755.1 Bacteroidales bacterium | reverse complement strand
TATCTAACTATCAATACTTTCAAAGATCTATATATAAATTTTTAGTGGACACTAATGGATCAATTACTAACGACCGGTAAGGGGTTACTAACCTAAACTTAAGGTTAGTAAATGTTACAACGTACTTTATCGGAGCCTTACGGGCGGCTGTCGCCGCCTTTTTCTACCGGGGGCTCTGCCCCCGGACCCCTGCGTTGCTTCGCAACGGCCCGCTGAGGCGGGCTGATTGAGTAGGTAGCTGGAGGATAATTAGCTGTTAATCAAGGGGTAACGAAATCTCGCCCGGGTCGGAGGGACGGGGGCGAGATTGGATAAGGTGTTGATTGATAGGTTGTTTGCCTCCAGTGGGCACGGGCTGTTTGTTGTGGGGAGGCCTGCGCAAGGCAAGCTGGCTAGAAGAACTTGACGATCTCGTCGAGGGGACGATGGATGGGGCGTTTCGGATCTTCGGCGCGGTAGCCGAGGGAGATAACGGCGGTGATGGTTTCTTCGCCCGGAATCTGGAAGAGGGTGCGGAGGCCGTCGGCATCACGCATACCCATGATCAGCGTGTCGAAGCCCATGGCGCGGGCGGCTAGGATCAGGTAGCAGTTGCTCAGGCCGTTGTCGTACGCACCCCAGAAATCACCGAGCTCGTTGGTCTGTTGACCGCGGAAAAAGCCTGATTTGCCTTTTTCATAGGTCGAGACGATCAGGACCGGTGCCCCGAGGATACGTGATTTGTTGCCGCCGACCAGATCCTGTACGGCAGCCAGTTTCTCCGGTGTAATGGCTACATAATACTTGGATGGCTGTTGATTGGCCCAGGAGGGTGCGTCCTGCACCATGCTGAACAAGGTACGGACTTCGGCTTCGGAGATGGTGCGGGTCGCATCGTAGCTGCGGATACTGCGACGGGATGTTAATACGTCGTTGAACGACGGACTTTGGGAAACACTGTTCCCGTTGCAGGCGGAAAGCAACAGGCCGGCTGCAAAAGCGAGGATAAGGATACGTTTCATGAAGGAGGATGTTATTGTGTTTTCTTGTCGCGGTTCAGCAGGATGAGGACAGAGCCCAGAACACCGGAGCAGAGTGATCCCATCAGGACAGCAACCTTGCCCATGTCTCGGAGCATGGCTGTAATATCCGGGGCCTGGTCGCCGAAGGAGAGTGTATCGACGAAGATAGACATCGTAAAGCCGATACCGCCAAGGCAGGCCACAGCAAAGAGCTTCTTCCAGGTGGCGGCAGCAGGCATCTGCCCGATCTTCGTTTTGACGGCCAGCAGGCTGGCCAGGGTAATGCCGATCGGCTTTCCGAGGAGTAGTCCCAGGAAGATACCCATGCTCACGCTTCCTAACTCCGGTGCATAGCTGAAGACGTTGAAGTAGGAGGGATCCGCAATCCGGACACCGGCATTGGCCAGTGCGAAAATCGGCATGATGGCGAAGTTGACCCAGGGCGAGAGAGCGTGTTCCAGCCGATAGCTCAGTCCGATGCAGCCCTTGGATGTGTTGCTCAGTTGCCGTAGGATACTGCGTTGCGGGCCGTTGGGGAAGCCTTCTTCATCGTGGATGCTATCGTAGTTCGAGAGCTTTATGCGGAAATACTTGCGCCGCCGGTAATAGTATTCTTTGGAATAACGCGGGGCCATCGGGATGAGAAAGGCCATCACGACACCCGACATCGTGGCGTGGATCCCTGAATAGTAGAAGAGGATCCAGACGATGATGGCCGGAATGAAATAGAACCAAGGCCTTTTTTCTCCGGTGAGATTCATAAACAGGATAAAGAGGACAAGTGCTCCCGCGATGCCGAGCAGCAGGAAATTGATGGTCCCTCCATAGAAAAGGGCAACAACCAGAATGGCAACCAGGTCGTCTGCAATGGCCAGGGCCGTCAGGAATACTTTCAGGGAGATAGGGACTCTATCGCCCAGAATGGACAGGATACCCACCGCAAAAGCGATATCCGTGGCCGTCGGGATCCCCCAGCCGGAGGCAGCCGCCGTTCCGTGGTTGATCAAGAAATAGATCAGGGCCGGTACCAATACGCCACCCAATGCGGCAATGACCGGCATGATGGCTTTCTGGGGAGAACTCAGCTCCCCGCAAACGATTTCCCGCTTGATTTCCAGGCCGACCGTGAAAAAGAAGACGACCATCAGGATGTCGTTGATAAACTTTTCGACGGTCATGCCGGCTGGGAACAGGAATCCGCCGCCTTCGGGTGTCTGGACAGAAATAGCAAGGTCCGTTTCCAGGATGCTGAAATAGAAATCCCGTGTCCCGGGGAGATTGGCCAGCAGCATGGCCACGACGACACAAGCCAGCAGGATAGCCCCTTGCAGCCAGGGCAGTTTGTAAATCTTGTCGCGCTGGAGTCCAAGGTTGACGATTGCCTTGTTCCAAGTGTAGGTAGGAATCAGTTTCATACGGCGTATTAACGGACTTTCAGGAGCGCTCCATTGTCGTCCACGATGGCGCGCTTGAATTTCTCACTGTAACCCGGCCAGTCGGGTGAAACGGGGATATAATCGGTACTGCCGTTGGTGACGAAACTTCCATCCGGGTTCTGGTGTTTGACAGTTCCATCCATATATTTGAGCAGCAGGTATTTGTCGAGTTTATTCCATTGCTCGAATAGCGCGTCGGCTTCTGAAACGGAGAAGTTTGTCAGATATTTCAGCCGCTTTTTCTCCGATTTGATAGCCAGCGCCTGTGCATCGGCGACAGCTACTTTTTCGACCATGGCACGTTCGTGTTTCGCAATCATTTCCTGGACTTCCAGGCCGACCGGATTGTAGCGCAGATAGGCGAATTGAGCGATGCGATTGTTGAGCCAGAACATCGAGGACTCGGAATACTCGACCATTGAGCCGTTGCCCAGCGCATAATGCCAGGAAACTGCGCGAGAGGAGGAATATACCGGTGTCAAGGCGGAAGTGCCGGAATCGTCGACCGCAAACCAGAACAGGCCGCCGATTTCATCGGGCAGCCAGCCGCGGCATTGGGCGACGAACCAGAAACCCGTCTGCTGGGTACTGATGGGGCGGCCGTTGGAGTATTTGACGCCATCCACGGTCCAGTCATTCTGTTTCCAACGGTACGGGGTCTCATTGCCGCCGGCCCCGATATCCTTTGTCATGTCGAAAGGAGTTCCTTCATAATGATCGCGCATCATGGCGGCCAGGTCGAGTACCGAAAGTTTGGCTTTCGGCTTGACATAAAGCGGCATGCGGTTCTTCGGATTGTCCGCCATGGCAAAGTCGAGGTAGCGGTTCATATCGAGGTCGCCCCAACGGTTGAAGAAACTCCAGACGCGCGCCTCGCAGTTGCGCATCAGCCCGAAAGAGAGGGGACAATAGGTGTCAGCGAAACTGAAATCATCGTCGCTGCCGGAATAGATGCCGATTTCCCGGGCATGGGAAATCACATCCGGTGCATAGATGCAGTTGGCAGGATCGTTTTTCGGGAAAGTGGTGATGCGGGCGCAGTTGGCGTGGGCTGAAATGTATCCGTCGGGAATGCGGACTGCCACCCAGACAACGCCTTTGTTGCGGTTGACGCCATTCACGACATCGGGCTTCTTGGCGATGACTTCGAGAATCCAGGCTTCCTCCGTATCCGCGAAACTCAAAGACTCGCCGGTCGAGGCGTAGCCGAATTCGTTGGCCAGCTGGACGAACAGTTCGATAGCCTCGCGGGCCTTGGTGCAGCGCTGCAGGCAGATGTATTCCAAGGAACCGTAATCCACGATGCCCTGCGGATCTTTCAGCTCCGGCCGCCCGCCCCAGGTGGTCTCGCCAATCACGAGCTGGTGCTCGTTCATGTTCCCGATCACATTGTAGGTATAAGGTGCTTCGGGAATCTCGCCCAGATAATGATCCTGTCCCCACTGCAAGATGCGGCGCATCTCACCGGCCTTGTGCTTCCCGGCCGGGTAGTGGACCAGTGTCCCGTATCGGGTATAGGAATCTGCCGCATAGGTTACCATCACGGAGCCATCGACAGATGCTCCTTTGGTGACAATCAAATTGGTACAGGCATAGCCAGCCGTCACGGACAGTGCGAGCAGGAGGGTCAGGAGGGACTTTCGCATGGGGAAATGTATTAATCCCTAAAGATACAAAAAAGATTCTTTATGACTATGCAGCTGTCTGATAAAAAAACGACTTGTGAAACTCACAAGTCGTCAAGCATTAACCGTTGGGGTCGTTCTCTGTATATGTCTTTGAAAACCACCCTCCCAAGCAAGCTTGGGCCCCTCCCCCTGAGGCGTGGGCGCCATTGTTTTCAAAGACATATACAGAGAACGACCAGAATCGATCAGATCATGAACGAAGCGGCGAAAGCGAGGATGGCGTAGAACTCAGGAAGCGCGGCGTAGATCATGGTGTTGGTCTGGACGTCGTGGCCCTGGCTCATGCCGATGATACCGTTGGCGCAGACCTGTCCTTGACGGATGGCCGAGAAGAGGAAGACGACACCGGCGGCGAGGCCTACGGCAAAGTAGAGGAATCCTTTGTCCATCATGGCTTCCATTCCCTTGGGCCAGATCAGGAAGGCCACGAAGCCGTAGAGGCCCTGGGTAGCCGGCATGGCGGAGAGAATCATATAGCCGGAGGATTTCTCGGGATTCTTTTTCAGAGCTCCTTCCGCTGCATTGCCGGCAATGGTCGTTCCGATACTGGAACCGATTCCCGACAGGCAGAGCATCAGGCCGAGGCCGATATAACCGAGGATTACTGTTAACATGGTAGTGGGATTTTTAAATATTTGATTGTTTTACGATTTGATTTTCTTTGTCATAGGTTCGTATTCGAGGCCCTTGCCTTCATAGCCGCTGTTCTTGAAGTATTCCACGAAGGTCAGACGCAGCGGGTGGACAAAAGCACCGAGGCAGCTCATCGCGAAGTTCAGGCCGTGGCCGAGGAGCACAATCACCAAGAAGGGTAACCACTGCCAGGTAGGATGTGCGCCCAGCAACATGGAGCCGATCTCGTTGAAAGCGCCGCCCAGCATGCCGCCGGCCAGGCCAAGTGCGTAGAGGCGGATGTAACTCAGCACATCGCCCAGGATGCCGGTTGCCATCTGGTACGTGTCCCAGAGCCCGGAGCCGATGTTCAGCAGCGGGTTGCGTCCCGGCTTGTTGAAGATGAAGATGCCCAGGACGGAAAGCACGCCGACTGCAATGACGGCGATCTTCGTGGCGGTGGCATTCAGCACGTGCGTCAGGGCCAGTGAAGCGACGCAAAGGCCGCCCACGATGAGGATGACCCATCCCCAGGTGGAAATGGCTTGCTTGAAGCCCGCGCGCCGGGTCAGGCCGATGGCTTTGATGACCATGGCCAGGCAGATGTGGAAGACACCGATGGCGATGGCTGCCACCATGGCGATGTCGTACGACGTGCCGCCCAACTCCAGTTTGCCCACGAGCATCAGGTCGCGGAAACCTTTCGGAATCCAGGAGATTTCTTTCAGGTTGATGCCGAAGAAAGTCCCCAGGAACAGCCCGATGACGAACGTGCCGACACCCAGTGTCGTGACAAGCCGCCAGTGCTTCTTCAGCCCGAGCAGGTCAAAATTTGTTTTGTGAAGCAAGAGCCCCAGCGCGATGAGCACCAGTCCGTAGCCTGCATCGCCCATGCAGAACGACCAGAACAGCAGGAAGAACGGCGCCAGGATCGGGGTAGGGTCGAATTCATCGTACACCGGCATGCCGTACATGCCAGTGAGGGTTTCGAAATTGCGCGCGAACCAGTTGTTCTTGAGCCGGATGGGCGGATTGTCCGCCGCAGTGGCCGGTTCGCTGATATAATAGATGGCTTTCTGGTCAAGCGCAGCCTTCAGGCGTTCATCCTCTTCCGTCGGAGCAAATCCGGTCATGACAGCGATATAATCCTCCGCAGCCCGCTCGGAACCACTTTGCGCGAGATAGCGCTGCAACTCCTGGGCCTTTTCAGCATAGGCTTGCTGGAGGAGGGGGACATCCTGCTTGCGGTATTCCATTTCGGACTCGCGCTCCATGACGGATTCCTTGAGTTGCTGGACATGGGCCGCAAGTTCGTCCAGAGGTTCATCAGCGACGCGCGTTTCCGGAAGCTGGAAATTGTTGGCTCCTTCGGTTGCCCTGTCAATCAGCACGAAGCGGACATTCTTCTCGTTCTGCTCAATGACCTCGATGGCATAGTTCTCAGCCCAGGAAGGGTTGAATTTCTTGGTGGGGACGGTATAGAAGTGGAAATGGCAGCCAGCCTGCTCCAGCGCCTTGCGCTGTGCGGTATCCATGTCGCCCCAGTGCTTCTTTTCGGCAAAAGCGGCGGAGGCAGCCTCCAGTTTGGCGGAAAGCGCCGCATGGGCCGCATCCTTGGAGAAGTCACACTTCTCGACGGTCTCGATCTCATGGCGGATGCTTTCGGCCTCGCGGAAAAGCTGGGCCGAGACGGCATCCACCGGTTTGCGGGAACGCTTGATATCAAGCACGCCCAGGTCCTGCACTTCGTGGAGGAAAGCCTCCGTGTCACTGCGCAGGAGCAGGAACGTGTATTTGGTCATTTTCGTGATCATAGCGTCTCCTCCTGTTCTTCTTCTGCATGGCGCATCTTGACGATCTTCTGGGAAGCCTTGGAGAGATTCTCCTCGTCTTCCATGAAGCGCTTGATCTTGCGGATCGCCTCCTGATAACCCGGAATCTGCACCTTTTCATAGAGGTTCACTTTCTGCGTCGTCTTCTTCCGTTGGAATTCCAGGATCCGGCTCTTCTCCGTGAAGACCTCGCTCTCGATGCCGAGCTGCGCGAGTTTTTTGAGAATGGCCACGCCTTCGCCATACCACATCGGTTTGGCAAACGCGTTGAACGGCTTGACTTCGAAGATAACATCCTTGAGCTCCGGGGTGCGGACGCCCGCTACCTTTACGGTAGAGAGTACCACGTCCTTGACGGAGATCAGGCCGGGATCGAATTCGGTCCAAAGGCCGGCCATATAGTCGTAGGTCTGCAAAGCCTCCTCAAGTTCACGCTGCAGCCGATCCGACTCCGCTTTGGCCTGGATGACGCTCACGCGCAGGGCCGACTCTTTGTTCTTGAGAGTCGGGAGCGCCCGCTCGCGGATCTCCAGCTGCTTGCCGAGATTCGTCAGGGATGTCTTGTTATATTGGAACTTGATTGCCATTATGCGTTATTCTGCCGGCCAGTATTTGTCGATCATCGCCTGTTTGATGCCGGTCTCCGGCTTGCTGAAATACTTGGCAAAGAGTTTCCAGCATGTGTCGAGCATCTCGGTCAGGCCGATGTTGACGTCAATCGAGAGGATCTCCCGGGCGTAGTCCTTGGCATATTCCAGGCAGCGCCGGTCGTAGTCGGAAAGATCGAAACCGTTCTCCAACTTTGTCTTGGCATTGCCGGCATCGGCGTAAAGGCGCACGGAAGCATTCATGACCTGGGAATGGTCTTCGCGGGTCTGTTTGCCCTGCACGAGCTGTTTCAGACGCGAGAGGGAACGGAACGGGTCGATGATGACCTTGCCCGAATCGGTATCGGCGCGGAGGTACAACTGGCCTTCCGTGATGTAACCCGTGTTGTCCGGGATGGCGTGGGTGATGTCGCCGTCGTTCAGCGTGGTGACGGCGATGATGGTGATCGAGCCGCCGCTCGGCAGTTGCACCGCCTTCTCGTAGATCTTGGCCAGGTCGGAGTAGAGCGAACCTGGCATGGAATCCTTGGAAGGAATCTGGTCCATACGGTTCGACACGATGGAAAGCGCGTCGGCATAGAGCGTCATGTCGGTCAGCAGCACCAGCACCTTTTCGTTCTTGTCCACTGCGAAATACTCGGCTGCCGTCAATGCCATGTCAGGGATCAGCAGGCGCTCTACAGGCGGCTGGTCGGTGGTATTGACGAAACTGATGATCTTGTTGAGTGCGCCGGCGTTTTCGAATTCGTGGCGGAAATAGAGGTAGTCGTCGTTGGAGAGGCCCATACCGCCGAGGATGATCTTGTCCACATCGGCTCGCAGGGCCACCTGGGCCATCACTTGGTTGTAAGGTTGGTCCGGGTCGGCGAAGAACGGGATCTTTTGGCCGGAGACCAGCGTATTGTTGAGGTCGATGCCGGCGATACCGGTCGGGATTAACTGGGAAGGCTGCTTACGTTTGTACGGGTTGACGGACGGACCGCCAATCTGGCGTTTTTCCCCTTCCACTTTCGGACCGCCGTCGATGGGTGCACCGTATGCGTTGAAGAAACGGCCGGAAAGCTCGTCACTCACTTCGAGCGTCGGCGGTTCGCCGAAGAAGAGCACTTCCGCGTTGGTAGGGATACCCTCTGTGCCGGCGAACACCTGCAGCGTGATCTGGTCGCCCTTGATTTTCACGACCTGGGACAGACGGCCGGCCACTGTGGCCAGCTCGTCGTTGCTGACACCCTGGGCGCGCAGCGTCACCGTTGCCTTGGTGATGGCCTCAAGTCGGGTGTAGGTTCTTTGGAAAGCTTTACTGCTCATGGGACAAAAGGGTATTTAACTGTTCAAGGTACGTGTTGAACTGCTCGCTCTTGAACGGGGAATAGTTCATCTGGCGGAGAATGTTGATGATCTCCTTGTAGTGGGCGCCGCACTGCTCGTAGTCGTCGAATTGGAACGGGATGTCACAGACTTTGAGGACGAGTGAGAGCATGTATTCCTGACGGTCCATCGGGCAGAGGGAGTCAATCGGGTCGAACGCGTCCTGCTGCAGGATCACGAAGTCGATGAGTTCGCCCTTCCAGAACTGCTCATGGTAGCTGATGGGCACGCCGTCGTCACCGAGGATGTTGATCTGCTCGGCGATCTCCTTGCCGCGGCGGATCAGGTTCTTGGCGCGGTTCACTTTTTCTACCCAGTCTTTGCCCACGCGCTCTTTCAGGTATTCCACTACTTCGGGATACTCGAGATACTTGGAATAGGAATCAATCGGATCGACGGCGGGATAGCGTTTTTTGTCTGCGCGGTTCTGCGACAGGCAATAGAAGCAGCGGGCGGCTTTCTTGGTCGATTCGGTCACGGGTTCCTTGAGGTTGCCGCCGGCCGGGGACACGGTGCCGATGACGGTCACGGCGCCGGTATGTCCGTTGCGCATCTTTACAATGCCGGCTCGGGCATAGAAATTCGAGATGATGGCCGACAGGTCCACCGGGAACGCATCCGCGCCCGGGAGTTCCTCCATGCGGTTGGACATTTCGCGCAGGGCCTGGGCCCAGCGGGAGGTCGAGTCCGCCAGCAGCAGAGCCTTCAGGCCCATGGCGCGGTAGTACTCGCAGATGGTCATGGCCGTGTAAACCGACGCTTCGCGGGCGGCCACAGGCATGTTGGATGTGTTGCAGATGATGGTGGTACGTTCCATCAGGTGACGGCCTGTGTGCGGGTCGATCAGTTCCGGGAATTCCGCGAAGATCTCCACGACCTCGTTGGCTCGCTCACCGCAGGCGGCCATCACGATCACTTCGGCGTCGCCCTGCTTGGCGATGGCGTGCTGCAGCACAGTCTTGCCGCAACCGAACGGACCCGGAATGAACCCGGTACCGCCTTCTGCAATCGGGTTGAGTGTATCCATACAGCGGACGCCGGTCTCCATGATGCGGTAGGGGCGGGGCTTTTCTATGTAGCCGCCCACCGCCACTTTGACAGGCCATCGCTGGACCATCGTGACTTTGTGCTCCTCTCCTTGCGGGTCGGTCAGCACAGCCATGGTGTCGTCAATCTTGTAATCGCCTTCCGGAGCGAGGCTCTTGATCCGGTATTCTCCCTTGAAAGAGAAGGGAACCATGATCTTGTGAGGCAGCCAGCCTTCTTTCACTTCGCCCAGCCAGTCCGCCGCATAGACGGTGTCGCCGGGTTTGGCGATTGGGGTGAAGTGCCAGACCTTGTCGTGGTCCAGCGGAGCGGTATACTCTCCGCGTTTGAGGAAAACATCTTCCATCGTGGCCAGGTTGTTCTGCAGGCCGTCGTAGCTGCTGGACAGCAAGCCCGGGCCCAACTGCACCTCGAGCATGTGGCCTTCGAATTCGACCTTGTCGCCCTGGCGTAGGCCGCGAGTGCTCTCATACACCTGCACGAACGCATCCTTGCCCGTGACTTTGATGACCTCAGCCATCATTTTCGTTCCACCAAGGTCGATGTAGCAGATTTCGTTCTGCGCCACGTCGCCTTGGAAACGCACGGTCACCAGGTTGGAGATGATGCCGGTAACTATACCTGTTGCTTTCATTATGTATACTTTATAATTGATCTGGATTGATTCCTTGGAAAGTGCCCCGTACCTCGCTGACCAGTTGCTTGAAGAGGGCAGCGCCTGCTTTCGGGTCGAGCCGGTTCCAGCGGTCGGCGATGTGGAGACGCACCAGCAAGGAGAGGATGGTGTCGATGGACAAGATATCGAAATCCACCAGTTCGGCTGCCTTGTTCCAGCAAAGCCGGTCAAGCAGCTTTTCGCGCTGGAAAAGATCGTTGACCTTGAAAATGATTTCCGCCTTGTCGAGTTCCGGGAATTCTTCTTCGATCGGTGCTCCTTCAAGAAAGGCGACCTTGGCCAGCCGCAGTTTCCGGTCGAAGTCGAACCAGCTGATCAGGAAAGAGTTGCGGGATTGCTTCAAGTTGCGGTAGAAATGCGGGGTCAAATGGGTGCCGTCGAGGCCGAAGAGCAGCCAGTCCACCAATTTGCCGTCATTTTCGGACAACTGGCTCTTGACTTCGGTAATGACCGCATGCGGGTCAAGCGGATGCTGTTCGAAGTCAAGCAGCAGATCGGGAAAACTGGCGATGATATAAGGGTAGTTGGCCATTATTTGCCGAAGAGGATCTTCTTGGTGGCAGGCCTGAGATATTCACCGATCAGGCTGGTGAAGTCGTCGCCTGTGAAGCTGATTTGGTAGCCGCCGTCTTTCGGACCGATCTTGAAGCCGTTGGCAAGACCCTTGACGTTCTTGACGTCGATGCCGGCCGACAGCTGTTTGACGGCTTCGTTGGTGAACGCCTGTTCCAGTTCGTTCTGGGCCTGGGCCGGAAGGATGACGTCGAGCCCCATACCGTCGGGGTTGGCTGCATTGAACGATTTGACGACGGTCCCGATGAGATTCTGGACGAATTTGCCGTCCGAAAGGGCGGCGCCGACGGGTTTGGCCACGGCTTTGGTGATGACCATGTTCTCCACCTGCTGCCGGAGCGCGGCGATGGTCTGCGTGGAAGCCATCTTGAGGTCTCCCTCGACCATCGTGCGGGTCTCGGCCGCCTCTTTCTCGGCGGCGGCATGGATCGCCTCGGCCTCTTCGCGAGCCTTCGTTACGATTTCCTGCGCCTCCTTGCGTGCCTTGGCCAGCAACTGGTCCGCTTCCTGCCTGCCTTTCGACAGACCTTCCTCATACAGCCGGTCCGTCAATTCTTGCAACTTGTTCTGCATAATTATCTAATGTATTTCCTTTCGATTCTATCCAGCAAAAGTACGAAGAAAAACCGGTTTTGGCAATAGAAAAGACGGTTTCGTTCTATTCGGCATTCTTTTGCCTGCGAGCCTTTTGATGAGGCAATCTGAGGACACCGCCCTTGGCAAGGTGGGTGCCCGCAAGGCAGGACCTCGCGATAGCGATAATATAGACTTCTGTGATTACACGATGGCAGAACCTGCACCGCCAATCTCCCACTGGTAATCCAGTTCTTTTTTGAGTTTGCGGCACATAGGCTTGAACGTGAAATAGGTGATGCCGGCAGAGATGGGGGCGCCGGCGAGCGGAATCACTTTGCCGACGGCTTTGGCGAAGCCGTCTTCAGAAAGTTTGACGCCGATCCACTTGCAGACCTGCTGGACCATGCTGTAGACCCAGGCCTTGTTGAGAGCCGCTTCCAGAAGATGCTTTTCGACCTGGACCCGGAGGGCATCGAGCAGCGTACGGACGGCGGCCTGGGCTCCTTGGGCGCCCATCATCACGCCGATCCAGAGAATCATCAGATGTGCGGTCTGGTCATTGATTTCGCCGGTGTCATCGCGCATATCCGGCCAGCCGTACAGATAAAGCATCTTTTCGACCAGCGCGATGGCGTTGCCGTAGAACTGGGCGACATCAGCTGGTATGGTTCCGGCCATTGCCCATCCGCCCGGAAGACCAGCGAGTGCCGACACCGAGCAGACCGCCGTAGTTTGATATCGTATGCATCCATTGGCGATCTGGTCGATCAATTTCTTGTCAACCAGTCCTTTCGGTCCATAAAGAATGACCTTGTCGATCGTCTCCCGATCCAGATACGGAGCCAGTTCCTTCCGCAGGAAAGGCTCCCTGTCGACCGTTACCACCGGCAGCTTCATCGCCGCCTTGATGACCTTGTTGAAATTCACTGCCATAATACAAAGATAACAAATTCCTATGAGACTTTGCGGCCATTTTTCGTAGCTTTGCAATATGATGGCAAACAAACGAATATACAACGGTATCGAGCGGCCGGCCTTTACGCCGGAGATGATTCGGGAATTGCGGCCCGATGAGGTTTTTGTGTTCGGTTCGAACCTGGCGGGTATGCACGGCGGCGGGGCCGCGTATGTGGCCTGGCAGAAGTTCGGCGCAGTAATCGGGCAGGGCGTCGGCCTGCAGGGGCAGAGCTACGCGATTCCGACGATGCAGGGCGGCGTAGAAACCATTAAGCCTTATGTGGATCAGTTTATTGTATTTGCGAAAGCGCACCCCGAGCTGTTCTTCTATGTGACGCGTATCGGTTGCGGCATCGCCGGCTTTGTCGATGCGGAAATCGCGCCGCTTTTCGCCGATGCCATCGGCTGCGACAACATCTGTCTGCCCGCCACTTTTCTTCGTTAGCCGCGGCGGTTTATTCGGAATTTTCTAAAATCATTGCTGAATAATCCTATAAAAAGCTATCTTTGTCACCCTAAACTGACTCTAATCAATAAAACTTAGGAATATGAAAAAAGTATTGTTCAGTTTCGCCGTTGTAGCAGCTTGCCTGTTCGTGACGGCATGTGGCAAAAAAGCACAGCAAGAAAATTCAGAAAATGAGGCCGTTGAACAGGTCGCTGAGGCCGAGGCTCAGGAACCGAAACTGCCCGTGGGCCCTTGCACCATTGAGATGGATATGATGAGCGTCGATATCCCCGAAGGATGGGAAGTGCTGAAACAAGATCGTCATGAGGTCAAAATCTATCCGGGAACGGGTGATCAGTTTACTGAATCGATCCTGATTCAGGAGCAGCCTTACCGGGCACTGGCCGATGCGGTGAAGACGATGAAAGGCCTGGAGCAGACCAAGGATCTGGGCACCCTGCCGTTCGGAGACAACAAGTTTCTTGCTTATGAAATGCCGGGCGGTCTGACTGTGTTGATGCGTGCCAATGACAAGGACGAGTACGTGCAGGCCGAAGTCCGCAGTGAAGCCTACAAGAAAGATGGCTACAAGCAGGTCCTTGCTGGAATTAAGCTGAAATAAGCGCTGAACGGGCTTATAGCTATGGATACACCACCTCCTGGGAGGGCGGTGTATCTTTTTTTTCGTACCTTTGTGACAGGATTCAAATGTCGATGACGCCGGAAGAGAAATATGTGCGGATGACCACGCGCCCGGTCGGGCAGCTGGTGACGAAGTTGGCAGTCCCGTCGATCGTCAGTATGCTCGTGTCGGGCATCTATAACCTGGCGGATACCTTCTTCATCGGGCAGATCAACACGCAGTCGGTGGCCGCGCTGGGCATCGTATTCTCCTATATGGTGCTCATCCAGTCGGTCGCCATTTTCTTCGGGCAGGGATCGGGTAATTATATTTCCCGAGCGCTAGGCCGGCGGGAGACGGCCGACGCCGAGGAGATGGCCGCCGTGGGGCTGGTTTCTTCCGTGCTGACGGGCGTCGTGCTGGCTGCGCTCAGTTTCCTGCTGATGCGGCCGATTCTTTCGCTTCTGGGATCTACGGAGACCATTCTGCCGTATGCCTGCGACTATTTCCGCTTTATCCTGATGGGTACGCCCTTCATTATGGGCACCTTTACGCTCAACAACCAGATGCGTCACCAAGGGAATGCGATGCTTTCGATGATCGGTATTGTCTCGGGCGCAGTGTTGAACATTGCCCTCGACCCAATCCTGATCTTCGGCTTTGGAATGGGGATCCGCGGCGCCGGTCTGGCTACGGCCATTTCGCAGGCCGTCGGTTTTCTGGCGATTCTGAGTTTTGTGGGAAAGCGGGGCACGCTTCCTATCAAGCTTTCCCATTTCAAACCTACGTGGCGGCGGTACCATGATATTTCTGCGGGAGGACTGCCCTCACTGGCCCGTCAGGGACTGATGAGTGTGTCGGCCATTTGCCTGAACCAACTGGCTTCCCACTACGGCGATGCCGCAATCGCGGCGTTCTCGGTGGTGAGTCGTATCATGATGCTGGCCTGCGCCGCGATGATCGGCTACGGGCAGGGATTCCAACCGGTGTGCGGCTTCAATTACGGGGCTGGGCTCTTCGACCGGGTCCGGAAAGCGTTCTGGCATAGCTGCAGCGTTTCAACGGTATATTGTACGGTGTTGGCTTTATTGGGCTGGTTCTTTGCAAGCCCGCTGGTCGCCCTGTTCCGGGCCGACGATCCCGAAGTGATCCGCATCGGCAGCGAAGTGCTTCGCTATCAGTGCTACAGTTTCCCGTTGGTGGGCTTCATCACATTGGCCAACATGTATTTGCAGAACATCCGCAAGACGATACCGGCCATCATTATGGCCTCGGCCCGTCAGGGGATCTTCTTCCTGCCTGCGCTTTTTGCAGGGCATGCCTTCTGGGGCTTCTTCGGCGTGGAAATCGCCCAGATGCTTGCCGATATCGGCTCCTTCCTGTTCGCTGTTCCCTTTGTCCTGTATGCGTTGAAGCAGATGGACCGTCAACCGATTGCACGATGAACTCCGTTCACCCTTTGCCTTCCGTCCGTCCCATCGATTCGCCCGAAGCGATGGTCGCGGCTATCCGCTATTTCGGCGTGCTTCCATTCTTCCGTTGCGGCATTCCCGGCTGGTCCGTTGAGGAACTGACTGCACCGGGCTGCTGGTTCAGCGACGAGGAGGATTCCTTTCTCGGCCCTTGGGACTGGAAGATCGATGCGGTCCGCGAAGGCGACATCGCCTACGGCAAATTCCTGGGCGGCAAGGCAGCCTTTGCCACAGTGACCTGGTATCGCGAACTGATGAATTGGCGCCGCAGCCAGCCTCGCTGGCGGATGGCGCTCGGCGAACGCTACAAAGCTACGACGCAGAGCGACAAACTGATGAAAGTCCTCGCCCCGCTGGTCCTCGATGCCATTCGCGCTGCAGGGGGGCTGGCGATGAAAGAATTGCGGACCATCTGTGCCCAAAAGATAACATCAGCTCAGTTGAAAACGCTGGGAGCCCGTTATCGGCCGATGCTCACGCCGGCCGTCAAGAAAAACGTGATGGACAGCGTCATCCAGTTCCTTCAGATGGGCACCTGGACCGTCATCGGTGACTTCGAACGGGTTTACCGCGGCCCGGACCTGACCTACCGTGGCTGGCAGCGCGCTTCCAACACCACCCCCGACGATCTCTTCGCAGTTCCGGTCCTTCCGTTTGCCTCCTCGTCCCAGCCCGCCGCCTCCCGGTCCAAACTCATCGCCCACATCCGGGATTTTTTCCCGGCTGCCGACCCCAGCGTGCTTGAAAAACTCTTCTAACGACTTCTTCGCCCACTTTTTCCCATTCTCTCCCATTTCCGCTTCCCTGAAAGCCGATGGCGAGCCTGCCGATGGAGAATCTGCCGATTGGCGTGCCTGCCGGAGCGGAACCGGGCTGTCAGGGGGCAAATCGGATGTTCTTTCGTGCAAAAAGAGCTGACAGTCGGAAGGCTGTCAGCTCTGTGCGGTACCGTCGGCACGGCGGTCGTGCGTGGTGCGTTTTGCGGCTTGCATTTGTGCAGGGTGCTGGGCCTTACAATGCCCGTGTGACAGGCCCCGTTCCACAAATACCATAGGGTTGGGGTGTGCCCGCCCGGTGCCGCACAAGGATCTTAGGCCAGGTCGGTCATCCAGTTGGCCTGCTGGAGGTGGGTGTCGAGCTCCCGGAGTTGCTTCGACAGTTCGTCAATCTGCTTCTGCAGTGCGGCGACGTCGATGGTCCGGACGAATTTGATCTCGTTGCGGGAGAAGCGGTCGCTCCGGACGTTGGCGTTGTCCAGCACTTCGCGCAGGACGGAAATCCGCAGGGCCAGCGTGTCTTTCTCGGCAATCATATCGGTCAGACAGCGGCCTTCCCATTCGGTCGAAAGATTGGTGCGGTTGATGCGGAAGATCATTTCCTGCAATTGCGCGAGCGTTGCGTCGAGTTCGCGAAAGAGGGCTTCGGGTGCTTCGGCCGGCTCATCGCCTTCCTGCACCTTGATGTTGTTGTTGAGGCGTTCCTTAATCTGGGCGACGCGTTTCTGCAGGTCGGCCCGGAGGTTCAGTGCTTCTGCGAGTTTCATGGGCTTGGGCTTATTTGAGGGTGCGCACCGGGAAGGTGAAATAGGTGTTGGGATAGGGTTCGTCTTTCAGGATAAAATGCCACCATTCTTCGTCGATCGGGAGGAAGCCGTGCTTGAGCATCAGCTTGCGGAGGAGCATCCGGTTGGCATACTGTTCTTCTGTGATGGATGCTTTGTGATCGGGGTGTGACTCTTCGCCGAACCAGTCGAAGCCGTAGCCCATATCGATGTCGCGCCCCGTTTTCATATCCACGAGGGTCAGGTCGGCCACGGAGCCGCGGGAATGGCCGCTTCGGCGGGCGATGTAGCCCTGGTCGAAGACAACGTCTTTGTCGAGATAGGGATAGAAATAGCGTTTCGTCAAAGTATCGGCCACATCCTCACCCCAGCGGCAGAAATGGTCCACGGCCATCTGCGGGCGGTAGGTATCCCAGATTTTGAGCCTGTACCCCAGTGACATAGCTTCATCACTCACATCTTTCAGGGCCCGGGCGGCCTCTTTCGTCATCAGCGCAATAGGCTCTTCATATCCGTCAACGCGGGTTCCTACGAAATTGAAACTGCTGTAGTAGCGGATTTCCAGGATAACGTCCGGAACGACATCGGTCAGGACGACGAAACCGCTCGGATCGTCGGGGGCGATGGAATAGTCGCGGTCAGCAGCTTTAGTACCCCGGGTTTGAGCGGATTGGGCAAGCGTGCGCTGGGAACCGCAGGCCTGTAGACTGAGGAACAGGAAAGCGGCCAGGATCAGCGAAAAGACGGAAGAGAGGGTTTTATTCATGATAGATGATACGTTTATTCAATTAAAAGATGCATGGGACAGCGGCTCCGGCAGTTCGATTTCGACGCTATAGAAGCCCAATGGGTACTTCTCGTCGATTGTTCCGACATCTCCTATAGCCTCCATCTCCGCATCCATTTCTTCCATCAACGGTAGGGCCGCTTCATCGATTCTCCGGTAGATGGACGGGCAGCAGGTCTCCAGATCGGAGGTATAGAGGCTGGTCTCTCCATCCGTATCGCGCAGGTATTGCTTGAAGCGCTCCATCTCTTCGTCGGAAAGCATGACGCTTCCCGTCCGGCTGTAATCGCGATAGATCTCTTCGACGGTGAAATGGAGGATGGAAGCCATGAGGGGTTTGCTTGGTACAACAAATATACGAAAAAAGGAACCGATTTGAATCGATTCCTTTTTTCAGATGCCCGGTCAGGCCGGGAATGACAGAAGTTTAGCCCAAGAAGCCCAGGAGCATACCGGCGGCGACGGCGGAGCCGATCACACCGGCGACGTTCGGGCCCATGGCATGCATCAGCAGGTAGTTCTTCGGATCGTATTCCAGACCGACGTTGTTCGACACGCGGGCGGCATCTGGAACGGCCGACACACCGGCGTTGCCGATGAGCGGGTTGATCTTGTTGCCTTCCTTGAGGAAGAGGTTGAAGAACTTCACGAAGAGCACGCCGGCGAAAGTGGCGATCACGAACGACAGGGCGCCGATGATGAAGATCTTCACGGATTCCCAGCGGAGGAACTGGCTGGCTTGCGTGGAGGCACCGACGGTGACACCGATCAGGATGGTGACGATGTCCACCAGCGGACCGCTGGCCGTGTTGGCCAGACGCTTGGTCACGCCGCTTTCCTTGAGCAGGTTGCCGAAGAAGAGCATACCGAGCAGCGGAATACCGGAGGGCACGATGAAGGCCGTCAGCAGGAAGCCGATGATCGGGAAGAGTTTCTTCTCGGTCGGGGAGACCGGACGCGGGGCCTTCATACGGATGAGGCGCTCTTTCTTGGTGGTCAGCAGGCGCATGATCGGCGGCTGGATCACCGGCACGAGGGCCATGTAGGAATAAGCCGACACGGCGATGGCACCCATCAGGTTCGGAGCCAGGCGGGAGGACAGGAAGATGGCCGTCGGACCGTCAGCGCCGCCGATGATGCCGATGGCACCAGCCTGGGCAGCGTCAAAACCAAGGGCCAGGGAGATGGCGTAGGCGCCGAAGATACCGAACTGGGCGGCCGCGCCGATCAGCAGCAGTTTCGGATTGGCGATCAGGGCAGAGAAGTCTGTCATCGCACCGATTCCAAGGAAGATGAGCGGCGGGTAGAAGCCGCGCTGCACACCCTGGTATAGGATGTTCAGCACGGACCCCTCTTCATATACGCCTACATTCAGGCCTGCGAAGAGCGGAATATTGCCGATCAGGATACCGAATCCGATCGGGACCAGCAGCATCGGTTCCCACTCGAACTTGATCGCCAGGAAGATGAACAGGCATCCCACGATGATCATGATGAGGTAGCCAAACTCAAAGTTGGCAAAACCGGTAAACTGCCAGAATTCTTTCAGGTTTTCAAGGATGTTCTGCATAGCGTTTCATTTATGCGATGATGGCAAGCGGAGCACCTTCGAGGACGGAGTCGCCCTTCTGTGCCTTGATGGTGACGGTACCGTCGCAAGGAGCCTCGATGGCGTTTTCCATCTTCATGGCTTCGAGCACCATGATGACCTGTCCCTTGGTCACCTTGTCGCCGTCCTTGACCTTGACCTCGAGCACGACGCCCGGGAGCGGGGAGTTGACGGTGGAGCCGCCGGCAGCGGCAGCGGGAGTTGCGGCGGGACGGCTGGCTGGAGCCGGACCTGCGGAAGGAGCGGCGGCCGGACGATTGACCACGCTGATGTTCTTGGGTTTGGAGAGCGGTTTGTCGAACTCGACATTGTAAGGCGTGCCGTTGACTTCGACCTTGGCAGCGTTGCCCTCCACCTCGTCGATGGTAACGTTGTAGTCGTTACCGTTGATCTTGATTTTATATTCTTTCATTTTCTTTCTGGGTTAAAGGGTTATCTTCTGCGTTTGTTGACCTGCGGCGTTTCACGGAGCGTGTAGATCTTCGAGCTCCAGGGCGAGTAGGTGCGGTCGGTGTGGTGGAGCGTCACGACGAAGCTCTCCTCATCGTGGGTCTCGCTGTCCTCGTTGTAGAGGTGCATGGCCGTTGCGATGGCGGCATACACTTCACCGGGCACTTCACCGTACTGCGAAGCCTTGACATCCGTACCGGCGGAAGCGGCGGAGCGCTTCTTGCCGGCCTTGATGTTGGCATTGCCGATGGCCTTGAAGATGAAATAGAGCAGGATCAGGGCAAGGAACACCACCGACATGGCCGTCAGGGCGAGGATCAAACCGTAGGGGTCCATCGCTTTCATCTTATCAGGCTTGGCCGCCTTGTCGATGAGCGTGTTGTTGGTGCTCGGGGAAGTGCGTTCCATCACCTGCCAGCCTTCACAGTCGCCCGTGATGCTGCCTTCGCCGTCCATCGACCGACCGAACGAGGTGTTGTCGCCCAGGTCGTGACGCACGGGAATGCGGTCGATGATGGTCTTGCCGTCACCTTTGGTCAGGATGATTTCCTTGGCGTTGGCCAAGTCGAACGAAACGTGGAAGGTACCGCGATACGGCTGGTTGTCCGCCCAGAAAAGGACGTGCTGGCGCGGCTTGACCTTGGTCATCAGGTCGCCGCCCGGAATCGCATATTTCTTGAGATTGTTGGCGTCGTCGGAGAGGTAGCAGCCTCCGATGTCGACCGTGCCGTAGGAGGAGTTGAAGAGTTCGAACCAGGCATTCTGCTGACCGAAATCGTCCTGGAAGTCATCGGTATTGACCACCAGGTATTCGTTCAGGCGCATGGCATCTTGGCTCTGTGCTCCGGCTCCGAAGGCAAGGGTCAAGCCGACAACCGCCAAAAACAGTTTGAGATGTTTCATACGTTGCTGGTTTGATTAGAGAGGCAGGTTGTCGTGTTTCTTGGCCGGGTTCGAGAGTTTCTTGGTGGAGAGCTGCTCGAGCGCGCGGATGATGCGGAAACGGGTGTTGCGCGGTTCGATCACATCGTCGATGTAACCGTATTTGGCCGCGTTGTACGGGTTGCAGAAGAGGTCGTTGTACTCTTTCTTCTTGGCCTCGGCAATCTCCTGTTTCTTCGCAGGATCCTCTTCAGCCTTGATCTCCTTCGCATAGAGGACGGCCACGGCGCCTTCGGCACCCATCACGGCGATGTTGGCGGTCGGCCATGCGTAGTTGATGTCACCGCGCAGCTGCTTGCAGCTCATTACGATGTGCGATCCGCCATAGGACTTGCGGAGCGTGATGGTCACCTTCGGAATGGTGGCTTCGCCATAGGCGTACAGGAGTTTCGCACCATGGACGATGATGCCGCCGTATTCCTGCTGCGTGCCCGGGAGGAAGCCCGGCACGTCGACGAGCGTCACGACAGGGATATTGAAAGCGTCGCAGAAGCGGACGAAGCGGGCACCCTTGCGGGAAGAGTTGATGTCGAGCACACCGGCCAGGTATTTCGGCTGGTTGGCCACGATGCCCACTGCCGTGCCGCCGAAGCGGGCGAAGCCCACGATGAGGTTCTTCGCATAGTCCTTGTGGACTTCAAGGAACTTGCCGTCGTCCACGATGTCGCCGATGACTTCGTACATGTCGTACGGAGCGTTCGGGCTGTCGGGGATGATCTCGTTGAGGGCGTCTTCCTTGCGGTCGATCGGGTCCTCGGTCGGAACATACGGCGGTTCTTCCATGTTGTTCTGGGGCAGATAGCTCAGCAGGTCGCGGATGGTGGCGATGGCCTCTTCTTCGGTAGCAGCCTTGAACTGGGCCACACCGCTCTTGGTGGCGTGTACCGCGGCGCCGCCGAGCTGTTCCTGCGTCACTTCTTCGCCAAGCACCTGCTTGACGACGGCCGGACCGGTGAGGAACATGTAGGAAGTGCCTTCCGACATGATGATGAAGTCGGTCAGGGCAGGGGAGTAAACGGCACCGCCGGCGCAAGGGCCGAGGATGGCGGAGATCTGCGGAACCACACCTGAAGCGAGGATGTTGCGCTCAAAGATCTCGGAATAGCCGGCGAGGGCGTTGACACCTTCCTGGATACGGGCGCCGCCCGAGTCGTTCAGGCCGATGCAGGGGGCGCCATTCTTCATGGCCATGTCCATCACCTTGCAGATCTTCTGGGCAAGGGTCTCGGAAAGCGAGCCGCCGATGACGGTGAAGTCCTGGGCGAAAACATAGACCAGGCGGCCGGCGATCGTGCCGTAACCGGTCACCACGCCGTCACCGAGGTAAGTCTTCTTCTCCATCCCGAAGTTGTGGCAGCGGTGCTGCATGAACATGTCGAATTCTTCGAAGCTACCCTCGTCAAGCAGCATGTTGATGCGCTCACGAGCCGTGTATTTACCTTTTGCGTGCTGGCTGTCGATGCCTTTCTGGCCGCCGCCCATGCGAGCTTTCTCTCTCAGTTCGATAAGCTCTTTTACCTTTTCGAGTTGCTGACTCATTGGATATATGCTTTAGTTTGTGTTCGGGATTCGGGTCGCTTACTCCTGCGTCTTGGGCATGCAGAATTCGGTGAGGACACCCTTGGTGGACTTCGGGTGGATGAAGGCGATCATCATCTGCTCGGCACCCGGGCGCGGGGCCTTGTCGATCAGGCGGACACCTTTCTCTTCAGCTTCTGCGAGGCAGGCTGCCACATCGTCGGTCGCGAATGCAAGGTGGTGGATGCCTTCACCGCGTTTCTCGATGAAACCGGCGATGGTGCTCTCCGGGCAGGTGGGCTCGAGGAGTTCGATCTTGGTCTGGCCGATCTTGAAGAAAGCGGTCTTCACTTTCTGGTCGGTGACTTCTTCGACGGCGTAGCATTTCAGGCCGAGTACATTTTCATAATAAGGAATAGCCTCTTCCAGCGACTTGACCGCGATTCCGAGGTGCTCGATGTGTGTGAGATTCATAATATGTAAGGATTTAGTAGTTTTTGTTTATTCGTCTGCCAGGTTGTGGAATACATTCTGGACGTCGTCGTCCTCCTCGAGTTTCTCGAGCAGTTTGTCGAGATCGCCGCGCTCTTCGGCGGCCAGGTGCTTCATCTCGCCGTTGGGGAAACGGTCGAAACCGGCCGAGACAAGTTCGTAGCCCTTGTCCTCGATGTATTTCTGGATGTTGTTGAAAGCGGTGTATTCGCCGTAGATGGTGATGACTTCTTCCGTGTCGCCGTCCTTGTTCTCGAACTCGTCGACGAACACTTCATCGGCGCCGAAGTCGATCAGTTCGAGCTCGAGTTCTTCGAGGTCGATGTCCGGGCTGTTCTTGATCTTGAAGACGCACTTGTGGTCGAACATGAACGCCACGCTGCCCGAGGTGCCGAGGCTGCCGCCGAACTTGTTGAAATAGCTGCGGACGTTGGCTACGGTGCGGTTGGTGTTGTCGGTAGCGGTTTCCACGAGGATGGCCACGCCGTGGGGACCGTAACCCTCGTACACTACTTCCTTATAGTCGGCCTGGTCCTTGTCGGTGGCCTTCTTGATGGCACGTTCGATGTTTTCCTTCGGCATGTTCTCGCTGCGGGCCGTCTGGAGGAGGGCGCGCAGACGCGGGTTGCCGGTTACATCCGGACCGCCGTTCTTGACGGCGATGGTGATCTCCTTGCCGATCTTGGTAAACGTCTTGGCCATGTGGCCCCAACGTTTGAACTTTCTTTCCTTGCGGAATTCAAAGGCTCTTCCCATGGTTGGTCTTATTGCTGGTTTTCAATGCGGGAGATGTATTTCTGGATATCGTATCCTTCGATGGTCTGGGGATACTTGGTCTCGATCTCCTTGTAGAGTTTCAGGGCGCCGGCCTTGTCGCCGGTCTCCTCGGAGACGAGGGCGGCTTTGAGGAGGTAACCCGGGGTCAGTTCGTTCTCACCCAGGGCAGCGGCTTTCTTGTAGAAGGAGAGGGCATTGGCGTAATCCTTCAGGTTGGAATAGGCGTCGCCGATCGCGCAGTAGGCGCGGCCCTGCATGATCTTGTCCTTTACGTTGTATTTGGAGAGGTTGGCGATGGCTTCCTCGTTGTTGCCAAGCTGGAGGTTGCAGAGACCTGCATAGAGATAGACAGCCTTGCCGGCCTTCTTGCCGTAGTTGGCGATGATGTCGGTTAAGCCCAGGTTGTTGCCGTCGCCGTTGAGGGCGGCTTCAAAATTTCCGTCGCGGAAAAGCTGCTCGGCCGGGAAAAGCTGGGCCTGCGCTTCCGCCTTGGCCGGGGCGATGACCCAGCGGTTGATGGCGAAAATGCCCAGGATGACGACTACGAGGGCAAGGAGCGCCCACTCAATCCATTTCTGATTTTTCTTGAAAAATTCCTCAACACCGGAAACGGTCGTCGCGACCTGTTCCTGTTGAGCTTCCTTTTGATTGTTCTTTGCCATTTTTACTTTGTATTTTTTGTTTTTTGTTTCACTTAAATCCCTCTGGGAAAGCCCCCGAAAGGCATTTTTGCGTTTTTTGACACAATCCGCAAATTTACAACAAAAATGGGAATCCCCAAGATTATTTCGTACATTTGTGGCAGAAGATTTTAACATGTTTTTAAACAGAGTCATCCTGCACGATTTCAAGAATATCGCGGAAGCGGATATCCCGTTCTCGCCCAAGGTCAACTACATCTACGGCAGCAACGGAGCCGGCAAGACCAACCTGCTCGATGCTGTCTATTACCTGTCGATGACCAAGAGCTATTTCTCGTCTTCCGACCAGTATGTCTATGCCTACGGCGCTCCGGAAGCGACCCTCTGCGGCTACTACCAGATGGACAACGGGACGGAGGAGAAAATCACCGCATCCGTGAAGCGGGGTGGGGAAAAGGCCTTTCGGCGCGGAGCCAAGGCCTATGCGCGTTTTTCGGAACACATCGGCCTGCTGCCGGTGGTGATGGTTTCCCCGCTCGATTCGGTTCTTATCAACGATACGGGTGAAGAACGCCGCAAGTACCTCAATTTCATCCTGTCCCAGATCGACCGGTCGTATCTGCAGCACATCCAGGCCTACAACCAGCTGCTGCTGCAGCGCAACCGGCTGCTGAAAGAAGAAGCCATGCCGGATCTTCTGCTGGAGACTTTTTCCGAACGGATGGCTCCGCATGCCGCCTATGTGCACCAGCGCCGCAGGGATCTCTGTGAACAGCTTCGTCCGCTGGTCCAGGACTTTTACAGGCAGCTCTCGCAAGGGAAAGAAGCGGTGGACCTGGCCTATCGTTCCGATTTGGACGGCACGACGCTTGAAGAACTGTTCGCCCGCGAGGCGGACAAGGAACGGGTACTGCATTATACGACCGCGGGCATCCAGCGCGATGACCTGCAGTTCCGGCTGGACGGCCATCCGCTGCGGCGCTGCGGTTCGCAGGGGCAGCAGAAGAGTTTTCTGCTGGCCATGAAACTGGCCCAGTTCCGTTTTGTCCGGGAGATTTACGGACAGACGCCGATCCTGTTGCTTGACGACGTGTTCGACAAACTCGACATGCAGCGGGTGGAAGATCTGCTGGCCTTGGTCTCGACCCTTGATTTCGGCCAGATCTTCTTGACAGACAGTAATAAAGTCAGGCTCGACAAGGTTGCCCGCAGCATTGATGCGCCTTGCCGGAGCTTTTTCGTGGAATCCGGTCAGATCACCGCCGAATGAAACGCGAAGCTACCCGCAGCATCGGCGAAGCCATCGCCGCTTATGTGCAGGAATCCCATTTGGAGGAAGGCCTGCTCCAGGCGCGCATCTTTACGGTTTGGGACCGGATGACGGTGGGGTCTGTGGCTTTGGGCCCCTGCACTTCGTATCATTCGTTCAAAAACGGTGTGCTGACCTGCCGGATCCGTTCTTCCGTCGTGCGGGCGCACTTGCAGCTGCAGGCCGAGGCCATCCGGCTCCGGCTCAATGCCAAGCTGAAGGGCGCCTATGTCAATCAATTGAAACTGACTTGACATGACGGGCCGTACCATTGTCGTCGATCGGGATATCCCGTTCATTGCGGGGGTCTTTGAACCTTGGTTCAAGGTACGCTATCTGGCGGGCCGGGCCATTGTGGCCCGTGATGTGCGTGATGCTGTAGCGTTGGTTGTCCGGACTCGGACCCGGTGCGACGCACAGCTTCTGGCGGGATCATCCGTAAAACTGGTGGCGACAGCTACGATCGGCACCGATCATATCGACATGGCCTATTGTGCGGCTCAAGGGATTGCCGTCGTCTCGGCACCCGGCTGCAATGCGGCGGCTGTGGCACAATACGTGCTGGCGGCTTTGCGCGCGTTGTCCCTCGACCGGCCTGGTGCCACGCTTGGCATCGTCGGTGTCGGGCATGTCGGTTCGCTCGTTGCAGATGCCGCGGCGCGTGCAGGCCTGCGGGTGTTGCTCAACGATCCTCCGCGTGAAGCGGCAGAAGGCTCTGCGGCCTTCACACCGCTGCCCGAATTGCTGGCTGCTTCCGACATCGTCACGTTGCACATTCCACTTTGGCCGGAGAACCGCGATTTCGCGGACGCGGCCTTTTTCGCAGCCATGAAATCAGGAGCGTCTTTCATCAATGCTTCCCGCGGGGAAGTGGTCGATGAAAACGCGCTGCTTGCCGCCCGTCCGCGTCTGTACCGCCTCGTCCTGGATGTCTGGAAAAACGAGCCCGACATCAACCTGGCCTTGCTGGCGGTCGCCGACTTGGCCACACCGCACATCGCAGGCTATTCCATCCAAGGGAAAATCAATGGGACACAGGCTGTTGTCCAGGCAGTGGGCCGTCATTTCGGAATCGAACCCCTGCAAGCGTTCCGTGTCACGGGTGTTGCACTTCCGCAAGAGCCCTACGACATCCGTCGCGACGATGCAGCTCTCCGCCAGGATCCTTCATCTTTCGAGTTCCTGCGCAGTCACTACGCCTACCGCAACGATCAGTTATAGCCGAATTTTCGAGAAAGGTCGGACCCGTGCCAGGTAAACTGACGCAAGCAAGACACCGAATCCGGCCAGGGTGAGGGTATGGTCTGTGAAAAGGACGTGCAACACATTGACCAGGAGCGCCGCTATGATCCAGATAATGATCAGCCACTGCAGCAGATAGATACGTTGTACATCGGAGGCAATCCGGACAATCTGCCGCACCAGTCCTGCGGGCGCGTTGCGCAGCAGGAAATAGCCGATGCCCATGCAGAGCATGAACACCGGTGCGGAAAGCGCGTGTGCGCCGATAAACGTAATGAACCAGGGCAGGCCTTGCGAAACGTCCAGCCAGGCATATTCGAAGGGATGGCTCAGGACCATCCAGAAGAGGGCGAAGACTTTGGCGAAGTCAAGGCAGACCTGCCTCCCTGTGTTTATGGCACTTGGGGAGAACATGGCCGGACGGCGACGCACTCCATTTCGACCAGCCAGGTGGGGCGGCAGACAGGGGCGTGGAGGAGCAGGTAGTCGAGGCAGGGGAGTTCCCGGTCGAGGATCATACGAACGGCCGGTGCGTCTCCCGGATTGCGCAGATAAACCAGCGCGGTCGGAACCTGCCGGAAGTCGGCGCCGTCCTCCGCCAGGAGAACGCGGATGTTCTCAAGCATGCGGAGCGTCTGTTTCTCCACACTTTCCGGGTAGAGGACCTGCCCGTGGTTGTCGATGCTGGCGGTGCCGCTGATCAGCGTGTAGCGCAGTCCTTCATAGGAGAATGAAGTACCTCTCTCGAAAGTGACGCCATAGTCGGCTGTCGGACTGAGGTGAGAGCCGCCCTTGAGGTAGCGGATCGAGGCGGGATCGACATCGGGGATGGCCAGCGCGTCCATCATGACGAGGACTTGCGGGTTGGCGTGTGTGCCCGCGATGCCGGTACTGGCAATGAAATGGGTCTCCGGGGTAAGGCCGATGGTTTCGAAATAATCCTTGCGGCCGCGTACGACGCCGGCATAGTTGTGGTCGATGTCGCGGACGAAGATCCAGGTGCGCAGGCAATGGTCGGCAACCGTCATGAATTCGGTCGCCAGCATCCGTTCGTATTTCTCGAAGATCTGCCGCATCTGTCCCTCCGAATCTTGTGTGAGGTCGTCGGCGATGATGCCGGCATGCCAGCGCCAGGATTCCGGAGACTCGAAATCCCATTCGGCTACCTGCGAACCGCCCAGCGGAGCCTGTCCGACAAGCGAGACAGTGCGCTGCGGAAGCGTACGGAAAATCTCCTCGAGCCGGGGCCGGAGCGGGGAGTCACTTAAACAATATCGTCGGAGTCCTGCCAATTATCTGCGTTTTTTCTTTTTCATCAGGCGGGCGGCCATCGGGTTGGTGGTCGTCATGTTCTTCATCACCTTGCGGGTGCTTTCAAATTGTTTCAGCAGCCGGTTGACTTCGGCCAGCGTGGTTCCGCTGCCGGCCGCGATGCGCTTGCGGCGGCTGCCGTTGATCATCGTCGGATTCTCTTTCTCGTAGGGTGTCATCGAAAGGATGATGGCCTCGGTCTGCTTGAACGAACTGTTGTCGATGTCCACGTCGCGCAGGGCCTTGCCGACACCCGGAATCATGGAAGCCAGGTCCTTGATGTTGCCCATCTTCTTGATCTGCTGGATCTGGTCGTAGAAATCCTGGAGGGTGAACTGGTCACGGGCAATCTTCTTGTGCAGTTTGCGGGCCTCTTCCTCATCGAACTGCTCCTGCGCCTTCTCCACGAGGGTGACCACGTCACCCATGCCGAGGATCCGGTCGGCGATACGTTTCGGATAGAAGATGTCAAGGGCTTCCATCTTTTCGCCCGAGGAGACGAACTTGATGGGTTTGCCGACCACGGCCTTGATGGAAAGGGCGGCACCGCCACGGGTGTCACCATCCATCTTGGTGAGCACGACACCGTCGAAGTCGAGCCTGTCGTTGAAAGCCTTGGCTGTCTCTACGGCATCCTGACCGGTCATGGCATCGACCACGAACAGCGTTTCGGTCGGACGGACGGCCTGGTGCAGGGCGGAGATCTCGTCCATCAGCGCCTGATCGACCGCCAGGCGGCCGGCGGTATCGATGACAACGACGGAAAAGCCTTCCCGGCGGGCTTTCGAGATGGCGTTCTGGGCAATCTGGATAGGATCCTTGACGCCGTCTTCGCTATAGCACTCCACCTGGATCTGTCCGCAGAGCGTCTTCAACTGCTCGATGGCGGCAGGACGGAAGGTATCGCAGGCGGCGACCAGCACCTTCATGCCGCGTTTGCTCTTGAGGTTGAGGGCGAGTTTGCCGCAGAAAGTGGTCTTACCGGAACCGTTGAGGCCGGCCACGAGCACGATGCCGGGATTGCCCTTGACGTGGATGTCGGAGGCTTCGCTGCCCATCAGTTCGGCCAGTTCGTCGTGGACGATCTTGATCATCATCTGCTCCGGCCGGACGGCCTTGAGCACGTCCTGGCCGATGGCCTTCTGCTTGACTTCGTCGCAGAACGTCTTGGCAATCTTATAGCTTACGTCGGCATCGAGGAGTGCCTTGCGCACGTCCTTCATGGTTTCGGAGATATTGACCTCCGTGATCCTGCCCTGGCCCTTGATGAGCCGGAACGATTTTTCCAGTCTGTCGGTTAGGTTCTCAAACATAATGCTCTTCTACTTCTTCAAATCATCGGAATACACGGCTTTCGCCAGATCGCGCTGGTTGTAGCGCATCGCCATCACCTGACCATAGGCTCCGGCGGAGTGGATGGCCACGAGGTCGCCCCGCTTGCAGGTGTTTACAAGCCGCTTCTGGCCCCAGCAGTCGCTCGATTCGCAGACCGGGCCCACGACGTCGTAGCGCAACTTGCGCCCGTTGGAAGTCAGATTCTCGATGTCGTGCCAGGCCTGGTAAAGGGACGGACGGATGAGGTCGTTCATGCCGGCGTCGAGGATGGCGAATTTCTTCTCGCGGCCGACTTTTACATACAGTACGCGGCTGATGAGGTGCCCGCACTGGGCGACGAGGGCGCGCCCCGGCTCGAAATGCACTTGCTGGCCCGGACGCACCACCAGGTTCTTGTGGATGATGTCGAAATAGGCTTCGAAATGTGCGATGGGATCGCCGTTCGGATCCTGGTAGTTCACGCCGAGGCCACCGCCGAGGTTGATGTTGGCGATGGGGACATTGTGCGCGATGAACCACTGCTGCAACTCCTCGATGCGCCGGCACAGCAGCGCGAAGACCGGCAGTTCGGTAATCTGCGAGCCCACATGGAAATGCAGGCCGAGCAATTCGAGGTTCGGGCACTGGGCAAGCAGGTCGGTCACGTCCTGGAAGGCCCAGGGACTGATGCCGAATTTGTTCTCTTTGAGTCCCGTGCTTATGTATTTATGGGTGTGCGCATCGATATCGGGATTGACCCGGATGGAAATCCGGGCTTTGCGGCCCATGCTGGCGGCCAGGTCGTTGATGATGCGGATTTCCGGCACGCTTTCGCAGTTGAAGCTGAAAATGCCGGCCCGGAGGGCGGCCTTGATCTCCTTGTCCGATTTGCCGACACCGGCATAGACGATCTTCTGCGGATCGAAGCCCGACTTGACGGCCAGTTTCACCTCGTTGCCGCTCACGCAGTCAGCGCCCAGACCGAAGTCGCGGATGGTCGCGAGGATCCGGTCGTTGGCGTTGGCTTTCATCGCGTAATGCGCATGCCAGCCATATCGGTTGATCTGCTTTTTGTAGATCTCCAGCGTCTGGCGCAGGAGATCCATATCATAGAAATAGAAAGGAGTCTCGATGGTGCCGAAGGCTTCAATCTGCTCTTTCGTGATCATAGGGTTTTCTTGTATTTTCGATATAGCCCACAAAGGTACGTCAAAAATACAAAAAATCTATTTCTTTTTTAAGGAGAATGACGGGAGTTCGATCTGGAGGACAGCTGAATTGCCGGCGAGGTGATAGACGAGGGTATCCGGGCGGTACTGGTTGGCGGGATCGACAGCAATGGCTTGGAGATACGGGCAAAGGGTTTCCCGTTTCGAAGATTGGAAGCGGCCGTCCCTCGCCGTCTGGACTGTATCGAGCGGCCAGTCGGTCTTGCCGAACGTTGCCGTCTCCGTGTTGAGGAATTTGCCGGCGAGGAAAACCTGGATGCCCGGAAGCGGCTGGCCCTGTTCGTCCTGCACCGTGCCGCTGATGTTGTAGATGACGAAATCCTGGATGTAGGCGGAAGCAGGGCTGCCCCGCAGGCCTTGTAACCCTGTGGGAATCTCGACCCCGGCACAGGCCGCGAGCAAAAAGGCCGCCAACAGCAGGGCGGCATACGGGCAATGCGCTTTTCGATGACAGGTGTCCTTCATTCCGTTTTTCGGTTTTCCTGTCAATAGATGCAATTCAGGCGCAAAATGTTGCGTTGCCTAATGCAAATTTCTGTAATTGTATTTGGCGGCGATGCTGGAATCCTGCATCACCAGGATGAGGGGCATCGATCCGTTGGTGATCCGCAGGAAAGTGGCGGGCTCGATGAAATGGATTTCGTCCGGTTCGAATCCCGTCTCTTCCAGGAAAGGTGCCGGATCCGTATTTTCGCCCCGGCCGAAAACAGCGATGACAGGTGCATTGCTCCATTCCCCCCGCTGCCGGAGCATCATCAGTTTACGGGCTGACAGTTTGCAGAAACTGCATTTCAAGCTGTAGAAGCAAACCACGTGGTCGCCTTCCAGCATCGTGTGGGGGAGGATGCCGTTTTCAATGGCTTCCCGGAGGGCCGGCTCATTGACCATGTCCTTCCGGGCGTACGAATCGTAGCGCCAGTTGTCGGGCGGCGAAACAATCAAGACGGCAGCCAGTGGAACAAGGGCTGCCAAGGCGAACCACAGTCCCTTGTGCTTCATCCGGAAAGAGGGGATTCCGGCGCTCAGCAGCAGCAAGGCAAGCATTCCCACGTTCTTCCAGATGGACTGGAGCGGATTGAGGTCGATCCATTCTCCGAAGCAGTTGCAGTTGTCCCGGTTCCCGCCTGCAGCCAGTATGATGAGAAAGATTGTGAAAGCGGCCAGCAGTCCCAGGCTGCCCCAGAATGCAAGCCTGGGCCAGAAATTGGCGAGCAGCAGCAGACCAAGCGTATATTCCGCCGCGATGACCAGCCGGGCCAGCAGGTAGGACGTGCCCAGGGAGAACCAGCCGAACCCGAAGATATAGAGTTCGAACGCGTCGATGCCGATCAGCTTGGCTGTCGCCGAAAGTAAAAAAAGTATTCCGAGCAGGGCCCGGAATACATACTGGATTTTGTTGTTGATTCTCAATGTCTGGGCTTAGAAAAGTTGCGGGGTGCAACGGACCTGTCCGGATACGCCGAAGAGGCTGCTTTTGGAATTGAAGTCCGAGCACTTGTCTCCGTCATTGAGCTCGATGGTATTTTCGGCAATGACCTTGTCATTCACCTTGACCGTGCAGTTGCATTCCTTGGCGCAGCTGGACAGGGCAAAGATACCGCCGATAAAAACCAAAGTAAACAATACCTTTTTCATGATTGTGTATTTTTAAAGAAATTAAAACAGTTGCGGTGTACAGATGACTGAACTGGAGAGACCGTAGAGGTTGGTGCCTTTGCTGAAGTCTGAACAACTCTGTCCATCCTGAAGCGTCATTATGTCGTGCGAGATGACTTCGCCGTTCATCATGGTCGTGCAGTCGCATTCCTTTGCACAACTGGACAGGGACAAGATTCCTCCCAGAATAACCAAGGTATAAAACAACTTCTTCATAGTCTTCAATTTGAAGTTTGTTCTGCAAATATAATCATTTTTTTGAAGATAATCGCGAAATATTCCTATATTTGCAGTCCCAAAAAAACGGAGAGATGCTCGAGTGGCTTAAGAGGCACGCCTGGAAAGCGTGTATACGCCAAAAGCGTATCTCGGGTTCGAATCCCGATCTCTCCGCCAGACTAAAAGATGGTAGCCGGCCCAGGGGCCGGCTTTTTTGATGATGGGTTTTCGTCTGGAAAGCAAGCTTTCCGAGCGAAAACCCATCATCAAAAAATGCCTGATCGCGCAGCGATCAGGCTACCATCTTGCCATCGTCTGAGCACCGCCCCGCCGCAGGCGGCAGGGAATGCGCAGGCGCCTTCGGCGCCGAGCACAATCCCGATCTGTTAGACCCTCTGTCCATCCCTCTTTCTGTTTTGACGGGGACGGAAAGACTATAGCAATACGTTTATAATCAGTGTGTTGGGTAGCAGTTTTTCGGCCATGTCGGGAAATAGCGGACCGAGCGACACAAAATATCCTGCGGAATCTCTGCCGCGACAGGATTGCAGGGGGCCGTTCGATCCTGTCGCGGTACTATTCAGGTCAAATCGGCCCTGCTTCTTGCCGCGACAGGATTGTAGCAGCCTGTTCAGTCCTATCGCGGCCGCGTTTTCGGTGAATTGTCCGTGTTTCCTGCCGCGACAGGACTGCATGGCGCTTCCGAATCCTGTCGTGACCAAAATACGGCCAACCCAGCGGGAAAGGATTGGGTGCATCTTCCACAGGCAAAGGCTTCTCACTGCAACGTTAAGAGTCGGCACTTGGAAATCGAAGTTTTCCCTTGTTTTTGTAACCATCGCACGGCGGATCTTCAGGTAAATACCTGATTCTCAGCAGGCAGTTTGTGCCCAAGACGCTCGGTCCACCGTCCAGGTGGCTTATTGCGCGGATGACTGAGAGGCTCTGCGTTGATTATCAGCGACTTGCAAAACTGTCCGTCGCGCGATGGTTGCAAAACATGGGAAATGGCTTCGTGCTGCGAATGCCGATCTCACTGCAGATTCATCATTTCTTTCCCGGCTTCACGATCATGAAGACGACCGCGGCGACGCAGATGGCGATGCCGAGGGCCATCTTCATGGTAAGGGGTTCGCTGAAGAAGAGGGTGCCGATGAGGATGGCCGTCAGGGGCTCGAAGACGCCGAGGATGGCGGTTTTTGTGGGGCCGATGTAGCGGGATGAGATGGCCAAGGTAAGGGTGGCGATCATGGTAGGGACGATGGCCAGTCCCATCAGGACTCCCCAGTCGGCTGGGCTATCGAGTCCTTCGAGGATATATTCGTCCTGGAAAGCAAGGATGACGGCGAACAGGATGGTGCCGGTGATCAGCGAATAGAGGGTGAGGGTCTGTTCTGAAACCTTCCGGATGCGTTTGCTCCTATTGACGATGACCAGATAGAAAGAGTAGCAAAGCGCAGCTCCGATAGCCAGCAGGATGCCGGCAATACGGATCTCCACGCTGCCAGACGGGGCGGAAAGCAGGAGAATGCCTGCAAAGGTGGCCAGAATGGAGAGCCAGGTCTGCCAACTGGGGTAGATCCGGAGGAAAACCAGGATGAGGGCCGTAAACACCGGGTAGAGGTAAACCAGCGTAGTGGCCAGTCCTGAAGGGATATAGGCGTAGGATGTGAACAAGGTGATGCTGCTGCCGGCGAAAAGAAGGCCCAACAGGATCAGCAGGCCGATTTCTCGCTTCCCCGCTTTGAAGGATTGTTTCCGGATCAGCATCAGGATGGCCGTAAAAACGGCTGCGAAGCCATAGCGGAAAAACAGCATCACCATCACTGGAACTCCGCTCTCCATCAAAGCTTTCCCGAACAGCGGGTTCATGCCATACGAAACCCCCGCCGTAATGCCCGCGATATAGCCCAGGAGGCGCCTTTTGTCGATATGGATGTTCGACCTCACGAGAAGAAAGGAGAAGGAAGGATCTTACTGACAGGCTTTTAAGACAGATTCAGCGCAGAGGTTCCAGCTGATGAAGCCGATGAATTGGCCGGTGGCGGGATCGATGTAGTTGGGCGCTGGGGCGAGGCCGACGCCGGTTTCGGCGTGGTAGTTTTCATGCATGGTATCATAGATCTCGAGATCGGCGAGGAGAAGGCGGGCGGTCGCGATGGCGATGGGACGGAGTTCATCGCGGAAGCCATAGTTGAGCATGCCCCTGGCATAGACCACAAGCGCGGGAATCCAGATAGGCCCTTGCCAATTGGAGAAGGGGAGTATGATGTTCTTATTGTTATAGTCCGGGTCAGAGGCCGAAAGGGAGCGTAGGCCGTGCGGGGAGCGCAGATGCGCTTCATTGAGGAGGTAGCGCTTGATCATTGCCTGTCCTTCTTCTTGCGAGGCCAGCCCTGCGTAGAGCGGCCAGAAGCAGGAATAGCTGATCCGGTGGTAGTGGGCGCCGGTTTCCCGGTCCACATTATAGAAGCACTGATTGATGGGGCACCAGAGGATGTCGCGGATCGCATCAGCGAGCGTCTGGGCTTTGGCCGCGTAGACGGCCGCATCTTCCGGCATCCCCAGCGCCGCGGCGATTCTTGACTGCGCCTGGAATTCCAGCATCTGCATCGTGGAACAGTCGCAAGCCAGGAAGGAGCGCTGGTCGTCGGCAAAGTAGTTGAGGGCGGGATTGTTGTCAGCGCCGCTCTGGAAGGCCATCTCCCAGAAATAGAGGCCGGTGGCCTCATCGCGCTGGGTGGAGTCCCGGTAGGCGAGGACGCGGCAGAGCCGATCGTACCATGGCCGGACCCATTCGAAGTCGCCCATCGCCTCGCTGGCCTCCAGCACGCCCGTCGAGAGGAAGGGCTTCATGAAGAACGTACCGCGTTTGATCCGCGGCCCTTCCGTAGTCATGCAGCCCGCAACGTATCCGTTCTCGTTCATTCCCTCCAGGAAATTCAACGCCCAATATTTCATATACTCGGGCTTGCCCTTTTCGATGAACCAGGTGCCCATAAAGTACCCGTCCCAGTCCCACATCTGCTGGTAGAACCCAGCCGGGATCAAATAAGGATACTTCAGAAAACCCTCCGCCGGCCTGATGACCCGCGGCGAAATCCGTTCAAATGCCCCGGATAACTGGGTCAGCACGCTTTGTAGCTCCGGATCGGGTTGTCCCGAGGCGTGCCGCTCCGACCGAGGCTTGCAGGAAGGTAAGGCCATTACAAATGATAACATCGTCAGGAGGAAGAACTTTTTCATGCTTGTGAAAGTGGACGTAATTAACTTGCGTTAAACTTTGACGGACTGCTGCGTACGTTGCCGCGGGGAAACGGAGGCAAAGGATGTTACTTCACGATGACCGGCGGGGCCGTCGGGACGAACGGCTGGCGGGTTCCGTTGGCGGCGGCCTTCATGGGCGGTCGGGCGGCATTGGCCGAGGCCGTGCGGTTTACGGCGTCGTAGGTCAGGAAGGTATCGAAACTGTAACTCTCGCCGCTGCGTTTCATGATCTGCTGGTAGATCGCCCAGCGGGACGGAGCGTTGAAGTACTCGAAATTTTCGCGCATCATACTGTTGACCGTCGGGCGGTAGGCGCCTTTGGCATAGAGGGCGCCGCCTTCGTGGATGCCGACCTCTTTCTTGTAGCGGTCATCGGCCAGGAAGGTACTCCAACGGATCTTCTGCGGATTGTCCGTAAAGTCTACGTTCGAGAACCAGCCGTACTTGTCGTACACTTCGTTATAATACGCGATGTGATCGACCGGCGCAGCCTCCTCGTACTGGCTGTATTCGTCGGCGAGGAAGGCGAAGCCGTGGCCGCCCGCCTCGTGGCGGAGCGTAGGGCCGAAGATGTCGGGATCGTTGTCCATCGACGAGAAGTAGGCAACGCATGTCTGGCGGTCGGCGAACATGAAGGTCGTTCCGGCATGGCGGCGCGAGTTGACCACGACGGTGACAAGCAGATTGTCGCGGGACGTGATGCCCGGCACCTTCATGGCGTATTCGTAACACTTTTCGTTGTTACCTTCCACATAGGATCCGCTGCCGAATCCAGTCGAGAGAGCGGTTTCATAGCCCTCACCGATCCGGGCGTTCTTCGAGACCGCCTTTACGGCATACACGTTGAAGCGGTTGCGGAACGATTTGTACGGCTCGATGGCGAAGAACTCTTCCATGGACTGCTTCATGACGGTTTCGTAGAGGCCGCCATTGCCCATATCCCGGTCGGTATAGGCATCGCCCAGGAATACGATATTGATGCCTTTCCCGACGGAGGCTTTCTGCAGCGTCATCACTTCGCCGTCCTTCGAGTAGTCTGTGGATTCGTAGGTGTCCGGGATTTCTGCCGGCCCCAGCAGGGTTTCCAGGAAGGGAATCAGGTCGGAGGAAGCAGTCTTGCCGAACCGCTGCCTGACCGGATCCTTGAATTTGTTCCAGGAACTGAAAAGGACATTGCCTTTCTGGTCATAGACTTCAGCATTAGGGACTTCCCGAAAGTAGGAGTCACCGTATTTGGAGTAATAATAATTGTACCACTGGTCGTAGCCCTTGTCGATGCATTCTTTTTTCTGCTTTTCGTAATCGTGGAAGATATTGAAATCATCGTCGACCTGGATTGTAGCAATGACTTCCAAGCCGTCCTGCTTGTAGCGGTCGTAGTATCGCTTCAGGGCGGGCATCAGTTCCTTGGAGAACGGACACCAGGTTGCCCAGAAGATATAGACGGTATATTTGTTCTGGCTGACCACTTCCGGGATGGAGAAGGTGGTGCCGTCCAGATTCTCCAACAACTGGTCTTCGAACCAGTTGTCGGTACCGGGAACTTCCACGTCGGAGATATCGAAACCATAACCCGGCTTTTGCCATAAATTACCATTCTTGACAAAGGATTTGGCATCATCCGTATTGTGGAACAGGGGGGAAATCTTTCCGCTCAGGCAGTTGTCAAACACACGTGCGAATCCGATATAGGGCGCCCAGGTGTCCGGAATCGCTCCGGAAAACTGACAGCCCGCAAGCAACAATTCTTCCAGGACAGGAGAATTGATATGCTTCGGCAAGGGCCCTGCCAGGGACTCGTTGGCACCTACATGGAGCATCTTCAGCTTTTTCATGTCCGCGAAAACATCGGGCAGCGAGGTCAGGCCGGTAAGTTGGATGGAAATCATTTCGAGACCGGTAAGCTTGCGGAACGAATCCGGCAGCGTTCCCGTCAGGTCGGGTTCATTGTCGATACGGATATAGGAAATCAGATCGCCCAGATCTCCGAAGCATTCCGGCATCTCCCGGTTGATTCCGAAATCATACGCCGTGAATTCCACTGTTTGCGTCTCGTAATTGAAATGGAAACCCGGCCAGTTTTTCCCCGGAATCCAGGGCTCTTTCTTCCATTCCCGGGCACCCCAGGCTTCGTAGATACGTTCCATTATCTGGCGGGCCTTTTGCTCCTTGTTCAGCGCTTCTTGCACAAAGGTCAGCGTCACCGGAGCTGCTTTGCCGGCCTTGTCTTTCACCGTCGCATGGCCGACGCGCTGTTCGCCTTCGTTGGCCACGAACCGGAACTCCAGAATGCCGTTGGTCAGCGCTTTCGTCTTGACAAAGGTGATCCACGACCGGGCGGCGGATTCCACTTCGACGGTGAAGTCCACATTATACCGGATATACACTTCCAGGGTGCCGCCTTGTTCCGGAATCTTGAATTCACTGGCAACCTCGATGATTCTCTTTTCATCCTGCTTGAACGTCAGCGTAATCGGAGCAACCTTGCCGCTTTTGTCCTTCACGGTAACCTCGCCGGTGCGCGGATCGGGATTCGGGTTGGCGGCGAAACTGAATTCCAGTTTGCCGCTCTTGAGTGCCTTGGTCCTGACGAAGGTGATCCATTCGGTTGCGCCGGATTCAACTTCAACGGTGAAGTCGGTGTTGTACTTGACATCGACCTCGAACATGCCGCCTTCGGCGGGAATCGGCATCGTGTCGCCAACCTGGATGACCTTCTTCTCTTCCTGCTCGAAGGTCAACGTAATCGGAGCGACTTTGCCGCGCTTGTCCTTGACCATTACTTTACCGGTGCGGGAATCCGTTGTCTTGTTCTCAGCGAACGTGAATTCCATCTTGCCGCTCGAAAGCGCTTTCGTCCCGTTGAAGCTGATCCAGTCGGTTGCGGCGCTTTCCACCTCTACGGAGAATTCGGTATTGTATTGGATGTCAACCGTAAAGGTGCCGCCTTCGGCCGGAATCCTTGTCACGGGACCCACCGTGATGGTGGATTTGGCTTCCTGTTTCACGGCGACGGAAGCCGCAAGACCTTCGCTGTTGAAGGTGACAGCTCCGTTTGTTTCATCTGAAGAACTTGCCGCCGCCGCGGTAATGGTTACAGAGGCATCCCCTTCACCGGAAGTGGGGGAGACAGTGATGCCATTGCCGTTGACACTGGCCGTCCAGGGGTAATTCGCGGAAACACGGACGGTCTGGGAGCCGCCATCCTGGTTAAATGACAGGCTGGTCGGGCTGACAGTCAGGTACGGATCGGGGTGGCATGCCTGCATCAGCAGGAGCACCAGACAGGAAAGGACGCTGAGAAATCTTTTCATGAGTTTAGGATTTAATTCACAGGGAAGGATGTTGCCAGGGCCTCTATGACTTCCAGCCAGTCGGTCTCCGGATTGAAACCGAACTTGTCGTCGATACCGACATTGAAGTAGAGTTTCCGGCTGAAATCCTGGAAAGCGCTGTTGCCGACTTCCGGGTTTTCGTTCACATAGTCGAAATGGATCCCGTCCCGGGCGAACTGCCCGCAGTAAACCGCCAGCCGCTCGGGGTAGCAGCCACTCCAAAGAATCAGGCAGATATCATCGCGGCTTGAGAGCAATTGCAGCGCGGACTTGGCGTAAGGCAGATACATATAGGTTTCTTCTTTTTCATAACAGGCCTGCAAGATTGTGTCATGGATGTCCACGACAACGTAGATCTTGTCCCAAGCCTTCTCCTGTTTGCGGCGGAACGCCGCCTCAAAAGCCTTCTGAATACTCATTTCCTGATCTTTCCGACGGGCGGTTCATAATTGTTTGTAAATATAGGAAATTATCCCGATTTTGCGTATATTTGAAAGTTGGATTTAATGCGCTATACCCTATGAAACGCTATTTGATGATGACTCTGGCTGCCTTTGCCTGCCTGTCGCTGACAAGCTGCGACGATGTACATAAAATCCTGGGCGTCGTTGTTTCCAATCTGGCCGGCGATACGGCCGATGACGAAGAATTGGGTGCCGGCGGCCTGCTGGGCAAACTTGCCAGTGATGTCGTGGTTGAAGGCAATACGCTTCGCTACGGTGACCACACCTATACGGTGTCGGGTGAGATCGACTATACAAGCGGCCAGTTCAAGACCCCGACGGCTGCGGTCACGTTTTCGAATGTTCCTGCGGACTATGCCGAATTCGAAGCGGTCTATCAGAACCTGCTGGGCAAGAGCGTCCAAGGGACAGCTGCCATGGTCCCTATGGCCATCGAACTCTACGCCCGGGATGCGAGTGTAGGGGAACGCTGCCTGCAATTGCTTTGCAACGGCCCCGCTACGGTGAGCGAGATTACGGGCATTCTGAAGCAGAAGTTTGTCGCTTCGCGTTTCTCGCCGGAGAACGATTCCTATATCCAGCGCTACCTGCCTGCTGCTTTGCTCAAGGGCGCTGTGCCGTCCAATGCCTATACACCCGCGAAGCCCTATACCGTGGAAATGAGCCCGTCACCGAACGGCGTGAAAGCAGCGCCGCTTACCGGCGGAGAAGTCACGTATCTGTATATCCTGGCTGGCGGATGGGATACCTACCAGCGTGCCGTGGATATCTTCCTCAAAGACGGCGACGACCACTACAAGGTTTTCAACTGCCCTTCCTGCTATACGCAATGCAAGCAGATCCGCGGCACCTGGCCCGGACTGGATTAAGCGGGAAGCCGCGAGGTTACAGTACCCTTATTTTCTCATTCACCTCTTCGACAAGGCCTTTCCCCTTGGCCAGCGCGATGCCTTCCTGCATGGCGGCATTCACGATGTCACCGACGCGGTTGTAACCGAAGAGCCGGGCCATTTCGTGGACGAGGCTTTCGGCGGGCTGGGCACCTTGCTCCTCCAGAATCCGGAGGGCGGCGTTGCAGGTTTCCCGGGGCGGGATATCCGTCGCATCCCGTTCATTGGATACCCGGATGTGCGGATAAGAGTCTGGATCCTGGTCGTTCCGCCAGTAGGTAATGAACGAACCTGAAGTGCACCGGGGCTGGATGGCCCGGATCATATTGTTCATGCAGGCGGAAATGCGGGGACCCATCCGGGCGATGTTGCAGGCCCGCAGGACTCGTTTGCAGAGCAGATTATAGCTGATGGGCGCTTCAGTTTCGATGACTTTGCGAAGATAGGATTGCAGGATCCGGCCGTGGCTGGCCATCTCATCAGGGGCGATGGACAGCTGCGGCAGTTCGCAGACTTTGTACGGGATGAGGACACCGTCAGGCTGCGATATGGGAGGAATCTCTTCCGCCGCAGACACTGCAATCTGGGGAGGGGTCTCGCTGCTGTCATCCGGCCCGGACGTAATGGCCGCTTCGATCTTGCTGACAAGTCTGTCGAGAGTAGCTTTTTCGTCATTCCACCAATCCATGCACCAGAGCCTGACAATCTTCCAGCCCAAGCGCTTGAGGATGCCCGTCTGGACGATCTCCCTGTCGCGGGCTGACTTGGATGCGGCGTGATTGTATCCGTCACAGATGATACCGACAGCATATTCCTCGGTGTTATGGGGATTGACGATGCCGATGTCAATCCGATAGCCGGAGGATCCGATGTGTGTCCTGGCTTCAAATCCACGAGCGCGCAGCGAATCGGCCACGGCCTCCACAAACCCGTCGTGTCCGACCGCGGATGCCGCGCTGCTGTACCGCAGGACAGCACGTCCCTTCTCCGCATACGCGAGGAACGCCTTGAGCCCGGCTACACCTTCCGCGTCGGTCCGCCGCAGGTCTATCTGGTCGGAACGGAGCGTGGAGAACACCTTCATCTCATAGCGCGCCCGGGAGACCGCGACATTGAGGCGACGCCAGCCGCCTTCTCGGTTGAGCGGGCCGAAGTTCAAGGCGATTTTTCCATCCTTGTCCTGTCCGTAGCCCACCGAGAAAAGGATGACGTCACGTTCATCCCCTTGCACATTCTCGAGGTTCTTGATGAAAATGGGCTCTTCGGAGGCATTGGCGATCTTTTCCAACTCCGGATGGGCGGCGAAAAGGTCGTTCAGCATGTCTTCGATGAGCGACTGCTGGTTGGTGTTGAACGTGACGACGCCGATACTCCTTTGGGCCAGTCCTGGGTCTTGCAACCGCTGCCGGATCTCTTCGATGACAGCCCGGGCCTCCGCCCGGTTCTGCCGGGTGCCGCCTCGTTCATACAGGCCCTCTACATACTGGTAATGGAGCCTCGTCCGAATGTCGTCGGGAGATGGGAACGTGAGGAGTTTGTTCTCGTAGTATTTGTTGTTGCTGAATGCGATGAGGCTTTCATGCTTGCTGCGGTAGTGCCAGCGCAGATGCTTGGAAGGGAAGGAGAGGGCGAGGCAGTCATCCAGGATGCTCTCCAGGTCTTCGAGGTCCGGGTTGTCTTCATCAAAGGTACTTGTGACGAAGAAATTGGTAGGCGGCATCTGCTTGGGGTCGCCTACCACGACGATGCTGTTGCCGCGGGAGATGGCACCCACTGCTTCGCAGGTCGGCATCTGGGAAGCTTCGTCAAAGACGACCAGGTCGAACTTTTCTGCCCGTGGATCGATGTACTGGGCAACGGACAGCGGACTCATCAGCATGCAGGGACTGACACGGGGCAACAGGTCGGGAATCATGTCGAACAGACGCCTGAGCGAAATGCCGCGGCATCCGTTGCGGATATTGCGCTGCAGGATTCCCACCTCGGAACTCTGCGAAGCTTCCTTTTGAAGCGCAGGCAGGCGAGCCGAGAGTCGGGCGCGGATTTCTTCGCGTGTAAGCGCCTCCCATTCGGTGCAGAGGTCCCGGAAGCGGGAAACCGTCTCTTCGAACATGCCACCGTGGAAGAGGACCAGATCCTTTTCCTGGGTGAGGATGTATTCGGCATACGTGCGGAAGAAACCTTTGTCGAAGGATGCGGCCATGTCTTCGGGGGGAACCGCGCCTGCTTCGACCTGGTCGGTGATGAAAACAAACCCCAGCTCCGCGACTGCATTGCGCTTCTGGTTGTATAAGATCCGGCTCCGCAGTTGACCGGCGGCGTCACGCCAGCGCTGGCAGGTGCTGCTGACATTTTCTGCCCAGCCGTCCCCAGCTGTTGCAAAAGAGGCTTCCAACCGCTTTTCAACGGAGGAGGAAGCCGCTGCCGCTGCGTGGTACAAAGTGGGATAGTCTTTCCATTGCTGCATGCCGGAAGCCAAGGCGGTTGCGATAGACTCGCGCACCGGGTTCTCGCGACCCGGGAACAGGGCGCTGAGTCGCTGATTGACCTGATGGACGAGGACGCAGGCTTCCAGGATGGCCGGCCACGCTTCGCCCCGGTCCCGAATGATTCCAGCGAGACGGCCATTGGATAGGGTGGACACCTGGCTCGATTCGGCTTGATAAGCTGCGATTTCTTGCAGGAGAGGAAGGACGGTGTCCTTCTCCGGTTTTTTGTCCGTACGGGAATAGGTACGCAAGCGCTTCAGCAGTGCATTTTGTCCCAAAGCTTTGGGAAGGAACCATTTCGTGAGTGTGCTTCGCCATTCCTTGTCAAAGGAGGCTGCATCAAGCCCAAGGATGCTGTCGTCATATTGTTGACAGACTATCTTTCGGGCTGAATCCCGGGCCATGCCGTGGCGGCAGGCTTCTTCGAGTCGGCTGACAGTTTCCTCGTCACCGATGCGGAAAAGCGGGGCATCGGCTGCGCCAGCCTGCAGGAGGATCTCCACGGTCTCCGACAGTTTTGCGTAGTCCGTTCGTTTCAAGGGGTGGGCTTCCTGGCCGAAAACCGCGTCGAGGAGTGATTTCGTCTTTACCGCCAGGTCTGCGCACCGTTGCTCGAGGGACGGGAGATCTTGGAATGCTTGCACGACATCGGGCGTGTAGTCCGCGACCCGGATTTCTTTCAAAGGCGATTCGGCCGGGTTGCCTGTGACGCGGCAGGCAGCGCTGTAGGCTGCCAGGGCGTTTCGGACTGCGTCAAGGCGGGATTTGGTGAGGCCCGGCATATCCTGGATCGGGAAGGTGAAGGCAGGAAGGGCCTCATCCAGTGCGCTGAGGCGTGCGGCACAGTCGTAGAAGGATACGCCGGCAGGGTATTCCCTGTGCAGGGACTGGATGTGTCCGTTCAACTCTTTGCGCGCGGCGTTGATCTGGCGCGCTTCTTCTGCAAACGCTTCGGGAGATTGCATCTTAGTCACTTCCGTCGTCCGCCGGAGCTGTTCGAGAACGGCCGATTTCTTGGCCTTGTTGGAATGAAGCTCGAGGCAGAAGGGCCCCAGTCCGATGGATTCCAAACGGTTTTGTACTACTTCCAAAGCGGCCATCTTTTCCGCCACGAACAGTACCCGTTTGCCCTGGTAGAGCGCATTGGCGATGATGTTGGTGATGGTCTGCGATTTTCCGGTACCGGGAGGGCCGTGGAGGATGAAACTTTTGCCCGAAAGCGCTGCATCGATGGCGGCCATCTGGGACGAATCGGCGCTCAGGGGGAGCAGGATTTCGCCGTCATCCAGTTGTTCTTCCAGTTCCTCTTCTGCGGGCAGGCCCTCATTGACGGATTCATCCACCCTGCCTGATACAAGGCTGGAAACCAACTTGTTCTGGCAGAGAATATCGGAATTGTTGTGGATGTCGTTCCACAAAATGAACTTGTTGAACGAGAAGGAGCCGAGGATGGCCTGCTCGATGACATCCCAGCCCCGCTGCTCCATGACTTTGCGGCGGATGGTGTTGAAGATGAGCGAAACATCGACACCCTTGCCGTCCTGCGGCAGGGGGTTGAGGCCTCCGATCGTGATGTTGAAAGCCTGGCGCAACATCTCCAGCAGGGTGATGTTGAGCATGGTCTCTTCATCGCGGCTTCGGATGATGTACCCGCTGGAAGACGATTTGCGGATGATTTCGACCGGGAAGAGCAAAATCGGTGCGTACCTCGGTTTCGTACTGGACGGCGTCTCGTACCATTTCAGAAGGCCGATGGCCAGGTAGAGGGTGTTGGCGCCGTTCTCCTCCATGATGGTCCGGGAGGCACGGTACAAATGCTTCAATGCATTCTTGAGCCGTTCTTCCGAAAGATATGTCCGGATGCGGTGCTGGGCGAGCTCTTCGCGGACAAGGTCGAAGACAGGATCTCCGGCATTGATGGCCTTGTAGACGCCCGCGCTGAGCGCGTCATTCTCCCAGTCCGTGGGTTTGGGGCATACCTGAAAGTCCTGATTGTCTGCCAGCGCATCTTCCAGTTCCGCAACGTTGACAGAGATGACCGGGATGGTGTCTTGGGTGAGGCGCGTGTTGAGCAGGTTGTTCCTCAAACTGAGGTCGAGGAGTTTGCGTTCCCAAATGACTTTCTTGTCAACCGTGGTCTGGCTGTCAATGATGATGTCGGTAGCACTGAGATCCCGCGGCGCTGCATAGGACAGTTCGGCCATCTCGTCTTCGACCAGTTTCCAACCGCCTTCTTCCGGGACACGCTGGGGCAGGGGGCGGATATGCGCAATCCGCGCCCTGAAAATATCGACAAAGAAAAGGAAATCGCTTTGGTCGAGCCTGCGCTCCGCAGTGGCACAGGCCACATCGAAGCTGGTGTGGGAGCCGGCATTCATACAGGTGGTCTCAACAAGGAGAATCTCGTTGATGCCGTCGGCCATCCGCTTGGTCAGCAGGGCTGGATCGTCATTGATCGAATCGGCGAAGGAATCCATCACCAGCCAGCCTCCTGCGTACGAATGGCCTTTGTGAAACACGACCAGCGGGTGAATACCCATGGCCTCCAGACAGCCGGCATAGAGCATCGTCATATCCAGGCAAGTGCCGAGTTTGTTGGCAATCAGCTCTTCGACAAGCCGGATCCGCTGGCCGGATGCTTCGAAACTGGCCGGTAGGGTGCTGTAGGCAATCTCTTTTTCCCAGATGGCCTGATAGAGGGCAGCCATTTGCTTTTTGACCCGGTTGGGATCGCGGGTCTGGTATTCGTCGAGAGACGGACTGCCCGTCCATTGCCCGAGAATCTCGGAAGCCCGCTTGATGAGGCGCGACACTTCAGGATGGTTGGGCGTCGCAAAAGCCGCCAGCATCTCCGGCAGCACGTTCGAACCGCCCCATTCGTTGAAAGCGAGCACGGCAATGGGATGTTCCTGCTGGGCAAGTTCCTCGTCACCCGTGCGCACAGTCAGCCGGATTACCCCTTCTACCCGCTCGGTCAAGTTGGAAAGGAACGCCGTGGAAAAGACAACGGGCAGCGGAGAGATACATTCCTCGCATCCAGGCGCAATGGTTTCCAGGTGCGCGGTGTACCCATAAGCGAAGGCCGGTTCGAAGGCCATGCAAATGTCAAGGTCACGGAGTTCCTTCTCCGAGGCGTTCAAAAGCCGGATCTCGCGCAGGACTGGTGCATGGTTCTGCTGCATCGCAAAATTCACGACCGGCGTATAAGAAAGGGTTACTTCCAGTGCCATATTGCAAAGATAACGAATGTAGGGAATATTTGCTATCTTCGTGAAAAAGTACTGCCGATGAAATCCTGGATCAATCCCTTCTGCGCCCTTTGGGTCAGCTTAGCCGTGTGCTTCTCTGCGCAGGCCAGGGACAACAGCCGCTACGTGAATCTGTTTATGGGGACGGAAAATGTGCTCCCGCCTCCGCAAAAGCAGTCACCATCGATGGCCGCCGCCTTCCCGGTTTCACTGTCACGCATGCCCAACTCACCTCAGCCCGACAGATCGTCTGGCTGCCTTAATCATTGCACCGTAATACTGTTCAGTACGTTCAGTTTGCCCCGGTCAATCAGGTCCAGGATCAATTCGCCGAAAAGTGTGTTCTGCCAGGCGAACCAGGCGCGGGTGAACCTGGAAGCGTCGTCTTTGTGAAAGCTCTCGTGGATGAAACCTGTGCCGGCATCGGTGCGCAGCAGCGTCTCGACGCACCAACGGATCTCTGCGTCATCGGAGGATGTGAATGCCTTCATCATGATGCTCATCGGCCAGACCATATCGTAGCCGATGTGCGGACCGCCGATCCCTTCACCGGCTGCGCCTTTGAAGAAGAACGGATTGTCTTCGCTCCAGACGAAGCGGCGGGTATTGCGGTAGACCTTGTCCTTCGCAGGAACATCCCCCAGGTAGGCCATCGCCAGCAGGGAAGGTACGTTGGCGTCATCCATCAGGAAATGGTTGCCGAAACCGTCCACCTCAAAAGCGTAGATCTTTCCATATTTCGGATGCTTGTAAACAGCATATTTTTGCAGGGCCTGCGCTACTTCGGAAGCCAGATCGCGGCAATTGCGTGCCAGGGCTGTCTCGCCGTTGACCGTGTCCAGAATTTCTGCCATCTTGCGCAGTGTGCTGACAGCAAAGAAATTGGATGGAATCAGAAACTCGAATGTGGTGGCATCGTCGGAAGGCCGGAACGAGGAGGCGATGAGCCCGACGGGATGGACGGGATTGCCCCAGCCGTCACAGGCTTTGGTGTCCAGCTGCCGCTCAGTCCGGCGCTGAAAACGATAGGGACCGTGGCCCTCTTTCCGCTGCTGGGCGCGGAACGTGGCATAGATGTTACGGGCAGCTTCCAACCAGGTGGTATCGAAGACGGACGCATCGCCGGTGGTCTTCCAATACGCATAGGCCAGGCGTACCGGATAACAAGGGGAATCGATTTCCCATTTGCGCTCATGGACATTGGGATTCATCTCCGTGAGGTCGCTCATCCACTCGCCGCCGGTAGGACCGTCATTGAAAGCATTGGCGTAAGGGTCGATATTGATCAGGCTGAACTGGCAGCGGATGACACCCTCCAGCAGTTTTTTCAGCGCCGGGTCGTCACCCGCCAGGCGGATGTAAGGCCATACCTGCGCACCGGAATCCCGCAGCCACATGGCATGGATGTCGCCGGTATAGACGAACGTGCGGGGAATCCCGTTCTCATCCTCTGTGTATTCGACCGTGGTATCCAGTGTATTAGGAAAACAGTTCCGGAACATCCAGCGCAGTTTCGCATTGGTGAGGAGCTTTTCCACTTCCGCAATCTTGGCTTCTACGGCAGGGGAGGTGAACAGCCGGTCGGCAGGTGCCGGGCGTCGGTCGGGATAAGGCTGCGCACTGGCCAGGATGGCCAGGCCGCAGAACAGACAACTGAGCAGGTTTCTTTTCATGATGCTTAGGATACGTCCAACTGACGCCGGATCGCTTCCAGATAGAAGGCTTTCCGCTGCGCGGGCGTGAAAGGGATCACAAGCAGGCGGGAACTGTCTTTCAATCCTTCGTCAAGGTTGCAGACGTAGAGGTTGTGGACTTCGGAGAGGTACAGCCGGTTATACCGGTTATCCATGTATTTCTGAAGGCTCATCGTATGGCGCAGCGTCAGGAATGCGTCAAGCTCGCTGAGCGGATCCTTGCAGAAGATATAGAGTCCCATTTTGTCGAAATGGCCATAGAAATGATTGCCGACTTTGGCGACCTTGCTCTCCAGGATCCGGCGGAGCGGGAGAGCCATCGACCAATAGTTCAGTTCCTGTTGGCCGAAGCGGTCGTCCTGGCGCAAGCCGTAGGTGTAGCCGGCCACATCTTTGAGCATCTCTTTCGCCGCTTTGGCATTCTCTTCCATGGCGCGGGTCACCTCGATGCCGAGCGTATGGCCGTCTGCGGACTGAAGGTCCGGGCGGTCGCGGTTCACCAGATCGTCGAACTCGTGGCCCAGCAGGGCCGCGAGCGTGATCTGGGCATACTGCTCGAAAAAGCAGGTTCCGTATTTCCGCGTATCCATACCGAAGACAAAGATACACAAACATCTTTTTGCTTTTCGCCCGATTTGCCGTATTTTTGACGCGTAAAGCAAAAATGGCCATGGCGATACCGAAGAAAGTGAAGGACCTGCTGGAGAAGCTGATCGTCAGTGAAGAGAATTCTCCGGGGCGCTCCTATGCCGTTGCGCCCCTGCTGGAGATGCTGCGTGACGACGAACTGACGAAGGAAGACAAGGAACACCTGATCCGCTACTATAATTTCCGCAAACGTTTCCTGGACACCGGACGCGGAGACCCGTATCCCGCGGATCACCACGATACCCGGCTGGTTGTGGACATGCCGGGCGACACCTTCCGCGAAATCATTCCGATCCTGGCGGAGTGCCTGACTTTTGCAGGCGAAGACATCGAGGATTTCTTGTGGGTGCTGGACGAAGATGAGAAAGCAGGCCGTGCACCTGCCGATGTCAACGAACGCCGGGCTGTGTACAAACGGCTGCAGCCTGACTACGCCGCGGAAGGAAAAGAACTGTCGGAGCGGCTCGAAAAACTCAACAATCCTTTCATCACGACCTATCCGCTCTCCAAATCGACTCTGATCGGCTACCTGGAGACCGCCATCAGCTTGTTGGAAGTCTATCAAGCCATGTTCGATTACCTGATGTCCGGTGACGGACAGGACCAGCCGGAGGCGGACAAAGAAAAAGAAAGAAGTCCGCGCGAGACGGACTTCAGTGCGATGTACGAGCTGTTCAAAAGCAGCAAGAACAATCTGCCCAGCTGATTATTTTTCGCCGGCCAGAAAAGCCTCCACATTGTGGGCGATGCGGCCGAGGATGTCCTCGTCGTCGTGGCGCTGGAAAGGCGCGCCGGTGATGTGCTCGTAAAGTTCGATATACCGGTCGGTAATGCCAGCGACGACTGCGTCCGTCATCGGCGGGACCTGCTGGCCTTCTTTTCCCTGGAAACCGTTTGCCATCAGCCACTCCCGGACGAATTCCTTGGAGAGTTGCTTCTGCCGTTCCCCGCGGGCGAGGCGTTCTTCATAGCCTTCGGCGTAGATGTAGCGGGATGAATCCGGAGTATGGATCTCATCCATCAGGTAGATCTTGCCGTCCTTCTTGCCGAATTCATATTTGGTATCCATCAGGATGAGGCCGCGCCGGGCCGCCATCTCGCAGCCGCGCTGGTAGAGCGCCAGCGTGTATTGCTCGAGCTGGGCGTAGTCCTCGGCTGAAACCAGTCCGCTGGCGATGATCTCTTCGCGGCTGATGTCCTCGTCATGGCCTTCGCTGGCCTTGGTGGTCGGCGTGATGATGGGGCGGGGGAGTTTCTGGTTTTCCTGCATGCCCTCGGGCAGCGGTTCGCCGCAGAGCGTACGCTTGCCGGCGCAGTATTCGCGCCAGGCATGACCGGCCAGATAGCCGCGGATCACCATCTCGACCTTGAAGGGCTCGCAAAGCAGGCCGATGGTGGCCATCGGGTCCACTTGGGCGATCTTCCAGTTCGGTACGATGTCGGCCGTCTTGTCCAGGAATTCGGATGCGATCTGGTTGAGGACCTGTCCCTTGCAGGGAATGCCTTTGGGCAGGACCACGTCGAACGCGGAGATGCGGTCCGTCACGACGAGGAGGATGTATTTCCCGTCGATGAAATAGACGTCCCGGACTTTCCCGACATAGCGGGATGTCTGTCCCGGGAAATGGAAATCAGTATGGGTTATGGCTTTCATGGTTGGTTGAGATAATCGTTTTCGTAATAGTCGATGAATGCCTGGTTGAGCATCCGGTAGCCGCCAGGTGTGGGGTATTCGCCGCTGAAATACCAGTCGCCCGGATGGTCGGGACAGGCCGTGTGCAGTCCTTCAAGGGACTGGTACACGATTTCCACTTCGGCGCCGATGTCGGCAGGACGGAGCAGTTCCACAATCTTGTCGCTGATCTGCTCGTCGGTAAAGGCGTCGTAGATGCGGCGCACATAATTGCGATACCCCGCGATGGGAAGGCCTTCCTGCTCCTTGCATTGCCGGTAAACGACATCGATGAGACTGGACATCCCTTTTTCCTTGAGCAGGGCGATGGCCGCGTGGAAGGCGATGAATTCTTTCATGTGCGACATGTCGATGCCGTAGCAGTCAGGATAGCGGACTTGTGGACTGGAGCTCACGATGACGATCTTCTTGGGATGCAGCCGGTCCAGGATCCGGATGATGCTCTCGCGGAGCGTCGTGCCCCGGACGATGCTGTCGTCGATGACGACCAGGTTGTCCACGTACGGTGTGAGGGTACCGTAGGTAATATCATAGACGTGTCCGGCCAGGTCGTTGCGGGCGCCGCCTTCGGTGATGAACGTGCGGAGCTTGATGTCTTTCGACACGACCTTGTCGGCCCGGACGCCCGGATAGATGCTGCGGATGCCTTCGACCATGCCGTAGTAGGCCACCTCGGCCGTGTTGGGAATATAGGAGAACACCGTGTGGGCGATGTCGTGCCCGATAGCCTTGAGGATGTTGTCGCGAAGCTGGTAGCCGAGCTGCTTGCGTTCGCGGTGGATGTCGCGGTCGTTGCCGCGGCTGAAATAGATGCGTTCAAAACTGCAGGCGGCCAGTTTGCGGGCGGGAATGATCTGTTTGAGGGACAGTTGGCCCCGTCCGTTGACAATGAGTGCCTCACCCGGATGGAGTTCATGGATCTGCCCGTATTCCAAAGCGAAGGTGGTCTGCAGGACCGGTCTTTCGCTGGCGACCGCCACAATCTCGTCATCCGCATACCAGAAAGCTGGGCGGATTCCGCAAGGATCCCGCATGGAAAACATTTCTCCGCTGCCGGTCAAGCCGCAGATGACATATCCGCCGTCGAAGTGGGGCATGGTCGTGCTCAGCACGTTGGCAATCTCCACATGGTTGTCGATATAAGCCGTGATTTCTCTGCCGCTCAGATTCTTTTCCTTGGCCTTCACATAATTGCGCTCCACTTCGCGATCCAGCCGGTGCCCCATGAGTTCGAGCATGATATAGGCGTCGGCGTTGATGCGCGGATATTGGCCCTGGTCGGCCAGCATCTGGAACACTTCGTCGATATTGGTCATGTTGAAGTTGCCGCAGATGCAGAGGTTCTTGGCTTTCCAGTTGTTGCGGCGCAGGAAAGGGTGGACGTACCGCATGCCGCTGCGGCCGGTCGTCGAATAGCGCAGATGGCCCATGTAGAGTTCACCGATGAACGGCGCCTGTTCCTTCCGGTGACAGGCCTCGTCGATCTGTTTGTGGACGTCCGCGAAAATATTGGCGATGGCGTCCTTGCCGAGCGCTTTTTCCCGGAACATGTATTCCTGTCCGGGGTCCGTGACAATCTTGACGCTGGCCAGGCCGGCGCCTTCCTGCCCACGGTTGTGCTGCTTCTCCATCATCAGATAGAGTTTGTTCAGCGCATAGCGTTCCGTGCCGTATTTTTCTTTGTAATAGGAGAGTGGCTTGAGAAGCCGGATCATGGCGATGCCGCATTCGTGCTTGATCTGTTCCATCGGATGTCGTTGCTAAGTCGCAAAGATAAACAAAAGATGGTGATTATGCACAACAAAAAGGGCGTCCTTCTAGCGAAAGGCGCCCCGTTTGCCGGACGGTCTGCCGGATCCGTCCGGTATTCACTGGTGGTATATCAGAATGCTGCGATCAGTTCGTCGTTGGTGTAGGCGTCCGCACCGTAGCAGGTTTTCAGGTAGGCGAGTCCGCCCAGGTAGTCTTCTTCCGTGAAGGAGTTCGTGGCCTCTTTGGCAACCACGACATCATAACCGAGGCAGAACGCGTCCGCGGAGGTGTGGCGGCAGCACATGTGCGTGTGGAGGCCTGTGATGACCACAGTCTTGACGCCAAGCTCCTTGAGCAGGATGTCGAGGTCGGTCTGGAAGAAGCCGCTGTAACGGCGTTTCGGAACGACGTAGTCCTCTTTATGGATGGGAAGCTCGGGAATGACTTCTGCGCCGGGGGTTCCGACGATGGCGTGGTCGCCCCAGATGATCAGTTCGCGGTCAATGCCGGGACGGTGTGCATCGTTGCAGAAAATGACGGGAACGCCTTTTTCACGGGCTGCATCGAGCAGGCGGGCGGTGGCGGGTACGATGGCTCTGGCGCGGTCACAACCGATGGCGCCGGTCACAAAGTCGTTGAGCATGTCGACGACCAGGATGGCGGGTTTGTTGAGTTTTTCCATTGTAAAAGATAAGGGTTTTGTAAAACGATTCATTTTTTACCAATTTCTGTGCCAATCTTGCCGCAGGCTTGTTATCTTTGCGCCCCGAAAAACTGAAAACGACTATGCAAGCATTCTGGACCGTCTTTATGTTGGTCTGTTCCAATATTTTCATGACCTTTGCCTGGTACGGGCACCTCAAACTGCAGGAGATGAAAATCTCCACGGGCTGGCCGCTGATCTGCGTCATCCTGTTTTCCTGGGGCATCGCCTTCTTCGAGTATTGCCTCACCGTGCCTGCCAACCGCATAGGATTCCAGGGCAATGGCGGGCCTTTCAACCTGATGCAGCTTAAAGTCATCCAGGAAGCCATCTCCCTGACGGTTTTCTCCCTCATCGTCCTTTTCGTTTTCAAGGGCCAGCCTATCCAGTGGAATCACCTGGCCGCCTTCGCCTGCCTGGTGCTGGCTGTTTTCTTTGTCTTTCTGAAGTAAAGAACCGTTCAGGGGACGATGCTGGTCCCTAATAGGACAAGACTTTCAGCTGGTCGGAACGGCCGCCGTAGAGGAGTTCCCAGCCGCCGGAAACAGGAATCATGTCGCGTTTTTCGGGCGACCAATAAAGGAAGGTCTCGTCTGTGAGCGGGAAACGGACCTCGGCGGTAGCGCCGGCCGGAATCGTGACACGCTGAAAACCACGCAGGCTCTTCAAGGGACCTTCGGCATCATCCGGACGGCGGACGTAGAGTTGGACGACTTCGGTGCCTTCCCGATTGCCTGTATTGCGGACCGGAACGATCAGTTCACGCCCCTTCACCCGGGCTTCCCCGTATTCGAACGTAGTATAGGAGAGACCATAGCCGAAAGCGTAAAGCGGATCCCCTTCGAAATAGCGGTACGTACGGCCTTTCATGTCATAGTTCTCATAGTCAGGAACCTGTGCGATGTCACGGTAGAAAGTGACCGGCAATTTGCCGGAAGGGGCGACTTCGCCGAACAAGATATCCACCAGCGCGTGACCGCCCTCTTCCCCTGGATACCAAGCCTGGAGGATGGCATCACAGTTTTCCGTTTCCGGGACAAGTCCCATGGCAGAACCGGAGAAATTGACCAGCACCACTTTCTTGCCGGCCTCATGCAAGCGTTTGAGCAGGCTCCGCTGTACTTCCGGGAGTTGGATATCCGTGCGGTCGCCGCCACGGAAGCCAGGCAGTGCCACTTTCATCTCTTCGCCCTCGATACGAGGCGAGATGCCGCCTGCGAAGATAATCACGTCATAGCCCGTCAGGCTGTCGATGACAGCCTGCTCAGCCTTGGCTGACGGTGCTTCGGCAAGCACCAGTTCGCAGCCACGAAGGACCGGCAGGCCTGGAATCCGTTCCTTCAGCGCATCGGCCAGGGTAACGGTCTGTTCCGGGATGGAGTTGTAGTTGCCCCATTGCATCTCGCGGTCATCCGCGTTGGGGCCGACCAACGCGATACGGGTGCCATCGGCCAGCGGAAGCAGGCCGTCCCGGTTTTGCAGCAGGACGATGGATTCCCGGGCCATCTTGCGGGCAAGCGCCAGGTGGTCGGGTCCTTCTACGATGGCATCGGGCAACGCATCCCACTGGGTCGGCTTGTTGTCCAGTTCGCCGAGGCGATAGCGGGCTGTCAGCAGGCGCTCCAGGCTGCGGTCGACGTCGGCCTCGAGCAGTTGGCCGCTCCGGACCGCATCCGGAATGGTCCGGTAAGAACCGCCGCAATTGAGGTCCGTTCCGACATGGATGGCCAGAGCCGTGGCTTCCGCGGCATTGTCACTGAAGTTGTGGCGGCCGGGCTCATAGAAGTCGGCGATGGCCCAGCAGTCCGAAACGATCAGGCCTTTGTAGCCCCATTCTCCCCGCAGGATCTTGTTGACCAGATAGTCATTTGCGCCACAGGGAACGCCACGGAAGCGGTTGTAGGCAATCATGACCTCCTGTACGTCGGCACGGGTTACCAGATCCTTGAAGGCTGGAAGATAAGTCTCGCGCAAGTCACGCTCGGAGATCTCCGCGTTGAACGAGTGCCGGTTCCATTCCGGGCCGGAGTGGACCGCGAAATGTTTGGCACAGGCATGCGCTTTGAGTACCGGTGCGTTGGACGGGCCTTGCAGGCCGCGAACGACAGCCATGCCGAGCTGACCGGTCAGGTAGGGATCTTCTCCGTAAGTTTCCATGCCGCGTCCCCAGCGCGGATCGCGGAAGATATTGATATTGGGCGTCCAGAATGTGAGACCCTGGTATTGGCCGACTGAACCACGCTCGCGGGCCTGCCGGTTCTTGACACGGGCCTCGTCGCTTACGGCTGTGAAGACTTCAAAAAGCAACGGCTCGTCGAAAGAGGCCGCCATGCCGACAGGCTGGGGGAATACCGTGGCTTTTCCGTTGCGTCCAACGCCATGCAGCGCTTCGTTCCACCAGTTGTAGGCTGGGATGCCGGCTTCCGGAATGGCGGCGGAGGGATGCATCATCAGTGAGGCTTTCTGTTCGAGGGTCAAGTCTGCCAGCAATTCGCGAGCCCGCTGCGCATCGGTCTGTTTGGGTGAGCAGGAAATCAGGACCAGCAGGAGGCAAAGGAAGAAGGGGATTCTTTTCATGGGATGCTATTTCCGGTTTATCCTTGCAAATTTACGAAGACTTTCGAAAAAGCGTTTGGAACAGTGCGTATTTCTGCGTAAGTTTGTAAGAAAGAAAATCCTGTTTTATCTCCCGTTTTATGAAAAGAATCTGTTTGTTTGTGACTGCCGTGTTCTGCACGTTCTTTTATTCGTTGTCCGCCCAGCCGAGATTGCGGGCCGACAACATCGATGAAGTCTTGAAGGCCATGACCCTGGAGGAGAAAGCGACCCTGCTGGTGGGTGCCCGCCGCAGTTCGATGACGCCCGATGAAATGACGGCTTTCGACAGGACGACTGTCCCGGGAGCGGCCGGAACGACGCGCCCGATTTCCCGTTTCGGGATTCCGCTTACCGTCCTGGCGGACGGCCCGGCCGGCTTGCGCATCAGCCCGACCCGTCCCGGCACGGACGCGACCTTTTATTGCACCGGCTTTCCGGTCGGCACCGTATTGGCTTCGATGTGGAATACTGCGCTGGTGGAGCAACTGACTACCGCTATGGGAGAGGAAGTCAAAGAGTATGGAGTGGATGTGCTGTTGGCTCCGGGCCAGAACCTGCACCGAAACCCGCTCTGCGGCCGTAACTTTGAATATTTCTCCGAGGATCCGCTGCTGACCGGCCTGACTGCTGCGGCGTATGTGAAAGGCGTCCAAAGCAACGGCGTCGGTGTCAGCATCAAGCACTTCGCGGCCAACAGCCAGGAAGTGAACCGCCAGCAGAATGATTCCCGGGTCAATGTCCGCGCCCTCCGCGAACTCTATCTCAAGGGGTTCGAAATCGCGGTCCGCGAGGCTGATCCCTGGACAGTGATGTCTTCCTACAACCGGCTCAACGGTCCGTTCACCCAGCAGAATTATGAATTGCTGACCACCGTCCTGCGCGACGAATGGGGATTCAACGGTATCGTGATGACCGACTGGGGTAACAAGGCAGGTACCGTGGATGCTGTGAAAGCCGGCAACGACCTGATGGAACCGGGTGCCGAGAGTGAGATCGAACGCATAATTGCAGGTGTGAAGGACGGTCGCATTTCACAGGAAGAGCTCGACCGCAATGTACGCCGGATGCTCGAATATGTGGTCCGCACACCGCGATTCAAGGGCTACAAGTTCTCTAATAAACCGGACTTGAAAGGGCACGCGAAACTGGTGCACGAAGCTACCCCGGAAGGCCTTGTGCTGCTGGAAAACAAGGGTGTGCTGCCGCTCAAGGATGTGTCCACGGTAGCGCTCTATGGCATCGGGTCCTACGATTTCATTGCCGGCGGCACAGGTTCCGGCAATGTCAACAAGGCCTATGTCCGCAACATTGCCGAAGGCTTCAAGGCCAATGGCGTGGAAGTGGACAAAGATATCCAGGCGTGGTATGAATCTTACCTGTCCTATATGAAAACCGAACGCCGCATCAACGGCCGGGGCGGGGTTCTGCTGGGTTCGACCGTTATCCCTGAACTCGAAGTGAATCGCGCCGTGATTGAGCGCAAAGCCGAACAGACGGACATGGCTGTCCTGACCATTTCGCGCAATGCAGGCGAAGGCGCCGACCGGAAAGACCTGGATGGCGACTGGTCGCTGACAGGCCAGGAACGCCAGCTGCTTCAGACGCTGGCCGATGTGTATCACATGGCCGGCAAAAAGCTCGTGGTGGTCCTGAATATCGGCGGTGTCATCGAGACCGATTCCTGGAAAAAGATTCCCGATGCAGTCCTGCTGGCCTGGACGCCGGGGCAGGAGGGTGGCCTGGCTGTGGCCGACGTGCTCTGCGGCGTGGCCAATCCTTCGGGTAAACTGCCGATGACGTTCCCGGTGGGTTATTTCGATATCCCGTCTTCCCGCAACTTTCCGTACAATTATGAGCGGCCGGCGTTCTCCTACAACACGCAACGGGGACCGGTCAAGGATGTGGATTATACCGACTATGCCGAAGGCATCTGGGTGGGTTACCGCTACTTTGCCACGGCCGGCAAACCCGTTTCCTATCCGTTCGGATACGGCTTGAGCTATACGACTTTTGCCTATGCGAAACCGGTTGTGAAAGTAGGGAAGGACGGAAAGGTAACGGCTTCCATCACTGTGACCAACACGGGCGCTGTAGCCGGCAAGGAGATCGTCCAGGTCTATGTGGCGGCCCCGGACGGCGGACTGGTCAAACCTGCCTTCGAACTCAAGGGCTTCGCCAAAACGAAGCAACTGAAACCGGGCGCTTCCGAGACGCTGACCGTGACGATCGATCCCTACACACTCGCTTCGTTCAACGAGACGACTTCTGCCTGGGAAACGGCGGCTGGAACCTATACGGTGTGCTTCGGCGCTTCTTCGGCCGATTTCCGCGCGAATGCTTCCTTTAAACTGGCCAAGCCGCAGGCCTGGGCTGCCCACCGTGTGTTGCTTCCTTCCGAACCCGTGCAGGAAATAAAGGTGAAGTGATATGAAAAGGGTTCATTCAATTGTTGCTGCATTGCTGATGACCGTTTCGGCTTTCGCCCAGCAGGCACTTTGGGGAGGTCAGAATGTGGAATCTCCCGTCATCAACCCCGACGGAACCGTTACGTTCCGCTATCGTGCTCCCAAGGCCGTCAAGGTCCAGGTTACCGGTGATTTTCTTCCGACACAGAAGCTGGAGTTTGAAATGAACGGCAACAAGATGTTGTACGACGCCCCCGGCGTAGCCGACCTGGTGGAAGGTCAAGGTGGTGTGTGGGAATATACCACACCGTTTGTCGTGGATCCGGAAATGTACACCTACACGATGATTGTAGATGGGAATGCCGTGATTGACAACAACAACGTGTTTGTCAACCGCGACATTGCCTCCCTGACAAGCGTCCTGCTCGTTCCCAAGACAGGTGCTCGCAGCGACCTCTACGCCATCCATCGTGTTCCCCACGGAACTGTGTCGAAGGTGTGGTATCCGTCAGCCACGGCGGGTTTCGACCGTCGCCTGACCGTTTACACGCCGGCCGGCTACGAGAACAATCCCAAGATGAAGTATCCAGTGCTGTACGTGCTCCACGGCATTGGCGGTGACGAGGATGCCTGGGTCACGCAGGGTCGTGCCACGCAGATCCTCGACAATCTCATCGCCCGCGGCAAGGCCAAGCCGATGATCGTGGTCTTCACCAATGGCAACATCTCGCAGGAGGCTGCTCCGCTGGAGAATTCCATGGACTACACGCGTCCCACGATGCAGCTTCCCCAGACGATGGAAGGTACCTTCGAAACATCGTTCCCAGAGATCGTGAAGTTCATCGACAGCCGTTACCGCACCATTGCCAAGAAGGAATCCCGTGCCATCTGCGGCCTGTCAATGGGCGGCTTCCACACGCTGTACATTTCCCTGAACAATCCGGACATGTTCGGCTATTCCGGTATGTTCTCTGCGGCTATCGGCGTGAACGACCCGAGCGTGAGCCCGATTTACCAGGATTTTGACAAGAAACTGGCGACCTACTTTGCCAAGAAGCCGAAACTCCTGTGGATCGGTATCGGAAGCACCGACTTTCTCATCCAGGCCAACAACGATTTCCGCAAGAAATTGGAAGAGAGCAAGTATCCGTTTACATACATGGAAACGGACGGCGGCCATATCTGGCGCAACTGGCGCATCTATCTCAGTGAATTCGTTCCGCTGATTTTCAAATAGGACAAGCCTGAACCAGGCCCCTTTTTTAGCGGATATCGAATATTTTTTTGAAAGGTTTGTCATATCGGCAGGCATCCCAGCCGGGGTTGCCTGCCTTGCAAAAGGCGGTCCAGGCATCGAGCATCTCTTCGGAGAGCGCGTAGTCTGCTGCCGTAAAGGGACGCCAGCTGTTTTTGAGCGTGCCGAACATATACCAGAGTTCTGCCGAGTGGAAAGCCCCGGCGGCAGAGGCGGGATGCGCCTCGTCGGTGGGCAATTCCCGCAGGAATTCGTATTCATAGACCGGGAATCCCAGCGAATCGCGGAGGGCGCAGAACCGGTCAACCGACTCCCCGGCGAGCATACCCATGTCGTCTTTGTTGTAGCCGATCATCACGGGGACCTGTGCCATCGTCCCATTGCGCAACGCATGGTCGAAGTCCTCGGTCAGCACCTTTCCGTCCAGATGCGGGGAGAACATGACCCAGCCTTTGCCGGCAGCCAGATAGGCATTGGTAGCCTCGAAGACCGTTTGGGTGGAAGCTGCACGCATTGCGTCGAGGGATTCCAAACCGGCGGCGTCCATCACAGCCTTGCCCAAAGTGTCATACTGAGCCTGCGTGACCGTATTGTCGGGTGACATGTTCCGGAGGCCGACACCGCCACCGCTCTGGATGATCGCTTTGGAGAGCAGGTCGCGGGAAAGGGGCGAAATGAGCAAATTCTTGACACTCATGGCACCTGCGCTCTGTCCCAATACGGTGATGTTGTCCGGATCACCGCCGAAAGCAGCGATGTTGTCACGGATCCACTGCAACGCTGCAATCTGGTCCATCGTGCCGTAGTTGCCTGATTGTCCCTGTTCGGCCGTCAGTTCGGGATGGCTCAGGAATCCGAGCGTGCCGAGCCTGTAGTTGATGGTTACCAGGATCACGTCCCGGCGGGCCCAGGCGTCCCCGTCCATCGTCACCTCATAGCCGTAGCCGTTGAGGAAAGCACCGCCATGGATCCACATCGCAACGGGCAGCTTCGCGCCAGACTTGCCGACCGTCCGGGCAGGTGCCCATACATTCAAGTATAAGCAGTCCTCACTTTGATCCGGGGTTCCCTGCCAGTAGAACTCGTCTCCATAGAAAGTGCCGGGCGCATTGCCCGGCTGCGGAGCGATAGGGCCGAAGTTGTCGCACACTTTCACGCCCTCCCAAGCCGGGACAGGCTGCGGCGCTTTCCAGCGCAGTTCGCCCACAGGCGGAGCGGCGTAGGGGATTCCTTTGAAAACCAGTACGTCCGATGAATCTGTCAGGACGCCCTGGATCTTTCCGCCGGAGACGTTCAGGACCGGGTTGCCGGTGTGGCATGCAGCAGCCATAGCCCCCAAGGCGACAAAAAGCAGGATACGTTTCATAACGGTCAGGCTGTTAGAATCTCTTGCTGTATTTGCGGGTGCGGGCATCCCGGATGACGCCTTGCCAGTTCAGGCCGTAGGCAAAATCGTAGGTATTGCCGTCGGCATCGACGTGGCAGCGCATGTCGTGCGGCGTGTCTTCGGCTTGTTCCTCTACGGTGCGCATGTCAGCCGGAAGCTGCATGGGAAGCAGGCCGGATGGTTCGGCAGCGCCGCTGACCAAGTCGAGGACGGCCTTGTTCTGGACGCCGAAATGGACGAGGATGGCATCGGCGTAGGGTTCGAATTCCGCGGGTACGAACGGACGGGTTGCCGAGATGACGACTACTACAGGTTTGTGTCCCATGGCTTTACGAGCAACTATCACACTGTTCAGGTCATCGGCGTTGTCGGTTGTGACGGTCTTGCCCTTGTAAGAACGGTTGGTGAAAGTTTCTTTCGGGTCGCCGCCAGCCAGGGATTTCGCGCGGGCGAATTCGGCGGTGTAGGGGAGATACTGCAGGCTGATGGGTACGTAGCCGTTGCCGCCCTGTTCACGGTCTTTCACGTCATAACCGGTGCCCGAATAGGGCTCCTGGATCAGGACAAGGGCGAAATCGGCTTCCGCCGGTGTCTCAGCCCAGTCATAGTATTGTTCTACGAGTGTCCGCTCGATGGGATATGCCCAGTAATCGGGGTGGGCACCAAACAGGCCGAAGCGGCCGCCGAAAGCCGGATAGTGCCGTTGCGGCACGTACACCTTCAGACGGGCTTGCCCCTCGTCATTCCCGGCTTGACCGGGAATCTGCGGCAGCACCTTGTCATGATTCTTCACCATCACCACCGACCGCAACTGCGCGTCGTAGCCCTGTTGCATGAAGGCCGGATTGCCGACCAACGCTGCCGTGGTCGCCGGATCGACGTACGGGTTTTCAAAGAGTCCGGTCCGGAATATGTTGAGCAGGAGTCGGACAGCTGACTGCTCGAAGCGCTCGCGGGCGGCATCTTCTCCGAAATCCCGCACCCACATCCGGTACGCTTCCAAAACCGGCCCCATGTCATTGTTGCCACCGAACTGGTCAATCCCCGCCTTCAGGGCCTCATAGTGCCTTTCGGCTTCGGTAAGTGTTTCCACACCCCAGCATTTGCCGTCAAAGCGCTCAATGCCGGCATTGTCATGGGTGACGCCCCAATCGGTGCAGACCACGCCTTCAAAGCCGTAGCGGTTGCGCAGGAGCTTGGTGATGATGTAATGGCTGAAATTGTTGCCCACATTTTTACCGTCCGGATCGATGCCGGCAGAAATGGTATAATAAGGCATGACGGCTGAAGCAGAGCCGGTCCGGCCACGTAAGTGGAAGGCGCCTTTGATGAATGCCTGGAGATGCGCCCGGAACTGACCACCCGGATAGACGGCATATTTGCCGTAGTTGAAATGGGCGTCGCGGCCGCCTTCTTCCGGGCCGCCGGAAGGCCAGTGCTTGACCATCGCGTTTACGCTTTCAGCACCCCAGCCCGTACGGATGCCGGGCGTTGTCTGGAATCCGTCCACGTAAGCGCGGGCCAGGTCCGTATCCAGATCCGGATCCTCTCCGAAAGTGCCGTTGAAGCGGTTCCAGCGCGGCTCCGTAGCCAGGTCGATCTGGGGACTGAGGGCAGTGGCGATACCGAGGGCGCGGTACTCCTTGGAAGCGGTGGCACCAAACTGGCGCACGAGGTCCGCATCGAAGGTGGCAGCCAGACCCAGCGGGGAAGGCCAGAGGGAAATCTGTCCGCCCGAACCGGCATTGAACTCGGCCGTGGCGCTGGTCTCATTGCGGGGATCGGAACTGTTGTTGGCGGGAATGCCTTTGCCAAGCGCTTCCACGAAGGCCTGGACGTTGTTGTTCCAGCGTGCCGCCACTTCCGGGCTTGCAACCGTCGTGACGAGCACGGCGCGCAGGTTGTCTTCTGCCAGGAATTTGCGCTGGGAGTCCGTGATTTCGGGCGAGGGGACTGCCTGGTGGGCGCTGTAGAGCATCAGGCCGGCAATCTCTTCAATGGAAAGCCGGCGGGCCAGGTCGTCTGCCCGCTGCCAGGCCGGCCGCCGCCAGTTCTCATAGGGGTCGAGTTCGCCGTTGCGGTTGAGGTCCTTGAAGGCACGGCCTTGTATGTTCAGGATAGGTACGGAGGTATAGCCGAGTGTCGGTCCGTTTGGCTGGACAATCAGTTTGTAGCCATCGGCTTGTTTTTCTTCCCAATCCCGGCCGCAGGCGCTTGCCACAACAAGCAGGGCCACCCAGGCAACAGCCAGGACGGTCAGCATAGAAAATCTCTTCATAGGAGTATCGGTTTCAGTCGTTATCAATTAACTACGAAGATAGTGGAAATTGGCCAAACTTCTGGTTTTTTTTCTATATTTACGACTTAAAATCCACCAAAACAATGAAAGATATCAGCACGATCGGCATCTTGACGTCCGGGGGCGACTCGCCGGGCATGAATGCCGCCATCCGCGCGGTTACGCGCTCCGCGATTTTTGCGGGTTGGAAAGTTTATGGCATCTACCGGGGCTATGAAGGCCTGATCAGCGGGGAAGTCAAGGAGTTTACCAGTGAGTCGGTCAGCAATACCATCCAGCGGGGCGGCACGATCCTCAAGACGGCCCGCAGCGAGGAATTCCGGACGCCGGAAGGCCGGGCCAAGGCGTATGAGACGTTGCGCAAATACCACATCGACGCGCTGATCGTCATCGGTGGCAACGGATCCCTGTCGGGGGCTCAGGATCTGGCGCGTGAACATGAAATCCGGGTTATCGGCCTGCCGGGCACCATCGACAACGACCTGTATGGGACGGACTCGACCATCGGCTACGACACGGCACTCAACACGATTGTGGAATGTGTGGACAAGATCCGGGACACCGCCACCTCGCACGACCGCATTTTCTTTGTGGAAGTGATGGGCCGCGATGCCGGTTTCCTGGCACAGAACAGCGCTATTGCCGCAGGTGCCGAGGCTGCCATCATTCCCGAGGACCGTACCGATATCGACCAACTCGCCCAGTTCATCGGACGGGGGATCCGCAAAAGCAAGAACAGCTCGATCGTCCTGGTTTCCGAAAGCAAGAAGAATTCACCCGGCGGCGCCCTGCACTATGCCGAACGCGTCCGGAAGGAGTATCCTGAGTATGATGTACGCGTGACGATTCTGGGACACTTGCAGCGTGGCGGTAAGCCGTCGGCGTATGACCGTATCCTGGCTTCGCGGTTGGGTGTGGCGGCTGTCGAGGCACTTAAGGAAGGCCAGCGCAACATCATGATCGGCATCAAGAACGACCAGATCGTCTATGTTCCCATCAGCAAGGCCGTCAAGATCGACAAGCCCATCGATCCGGAACTGATCACGGTTCTGACCGAACTATCGATTTGACATAGATGTCCCGCTGCGGGAACGGGATTTCGATGCCGTTCTCATTCAACGTCTTATAAACCAATTCTTTCGCGCGGGCGACGAAGCCGATCTGCTCTTCCACGAGCACGAACTGCTTCAGCGCCACGTCCACGCTGCTGTCGCCGAAATTGTCGAAGGCGATGGTGATACCCCGCTTCGGGTCGACGATGTTGCGCCCGTATTTGTCCTTGGTCATCAAGGCTTGGGAAGCTTCTGAAAGCACGGCGCGCAGTTGCTCGATGTCGGTGCCGTAACGGACGCCTACCGTGACCTTCACGAACTCGTAGGCGTTGTTGCTGGTCAGGTTCTTGAAATTCTTGTTGAACAGCGTAGTGTTGGTGAACGCGATCAGGGTGTCTTCGAGTGTCTGGATCTGCGTAGTCTGGTAGCTGATGGACGTCACTTTGCCGCGGATGCCGTCGCATTCGATGAAGTCACCCACCCGGAGGCGGCCCGACATCAGCTGGATGCCGTAGATGAAGTTGTTGAGGATGTCCTTCATGGCCAGACCGAGACCGGTCGCCAAGCCGGCCGCCACAATGGAAAGGGCGCCCATCGGAATCTTGAGCAGGATGATGATCATCGCGATGTAGCTGCCCCAGACCAGGATGCCGATGACGTTGTCCGACAGGGTGAAGTTGATCTCGTTGGCGTGGATGTAGGCTTTGCCTTCCTTTGCGGCAAGCTTCTCGAACGTAAGCTTGCGGTAAAACGCCTTCAGCAGATAGGCGGCATAGCGGAACAGGAAGAACAAGGTGGTGACCAGCACGATCTTGTAAAGCGAAAGATGAAGGATGGCGTCGCCGTCCTTGCTGGTCAGGTTGAAGAAGGGTTTGTAGAAGAATTCCTTGCAGACTTCCGTCAGGTCGAAGATGTCGGCTGCCATCCAGAGGCAGAGCGGCACGGAGAGGATCATCAGGATCGGGAACAGGGCCTGTTTGATGAAGTCGCTCATCCAGGTGACGGATATATAAGAATCCTTCCGGTTCGGATCGAACACACGGTGCTCTTTCTTGTAGGCATACAGCCGCTGCTTGAGGTGCTTCTCTTCGTAGCGGTCCAGCAAACTGTAGAGCGCTGTGATGGTTTCAATCGCCGCAAGCTGGAAGAGCCACCAGATGAACAGCTGGATGGCCAGCAGCACATAGCCGCACCATGCCACGATTGTGGTGGCCAGCATCACGGCAAAGGTAATCCAGGCGTAGAGCATATCGCCTCGCGCTTCTTTCTCGCTGTTGTTCCGCTTGATGAGGATGTACTGCCAGATGGAGAAAATCAGCAGGATCGGGGGAAATACCAGATTGATCAGCCGGTTCGGGATGAAGATGATGCGGAATGTGATGACAATCAAGCCGAGGATGGCAATCGGGAGGTAGAGCATACTGACTTTCCGGATGGTGGCGGAAGGGATCCGGATCAGCAGGGACGCCAGGATGGCAGCCAGCAGCCAGGCGTAGATCAGCAGCAGGCCAGAGGCGACCTGGAAGAAATTCTGCTTGACGAAAAGGGAGGCGACCATGACCGTGACGGCGAAGATGACCACGCCGCTCAAGAGCGTGGCGATGGGGCTTCGCCGCTTGAATTCGGCGGTCTTGAACCAGCGAACCCGGTTACGGAGCAGCCAGACGACTACGTTGCTTATCAGGGTGGCCAGCAGGAGGTAGAACAGGATGAACAGGATGAACGCGTTGATCATGGGCCCTCTCCATTCGCTCTGCCGCAGGGCGTTGGAATCCATGCTGTCATCTCCGAGTCCATATTTGCGGCCGGTGTCCTGGATGGCCATCCGCATGTAGCGCGGGAAGGTGCGGATCACCTTGAAATAGTTGTCCTGTCCGTCGATGAAAATGTGTTTCTGGATGATCCGGTACCGGGCGCGGGCAAAATTGTAGCTCTCTTCGAGCCGGCTGCTCATGGCCTCGTAATGGTCGTTGTCCATCACGATCTTGTCCCGGAACTCGGTGTACATTTCCAGCAGGTTGAGGGTATAGAAAAGACAGGAGTCGCGGTCTTCGCAACCCTGACGGTCCAGGAAGAAGGGCTCATCGTCGTCTTCATCGGCTTCATTTTCGTGCAGTTCGTGTCCTTCGTGGACATGACCGGTCAGCGCTTCATCCGCAGCAATGTAGTTGCCATCCTTGTCGTAGAGCAAATCGTGGTCATGATGGTGGTGGCGTTCATTCAAGATGATGGTGTCCATGACAGCGGAAAGGCTGTCCGGGATAGCTTCGATCTTGTCGAGGATGGGCGGGAGGCGCCGGAGGGCCTCGGCCAAATGCTCATAGCGTTCGATCTCCAGGTTGAGCCGCGTTACGATATCGTCGAAAGGCAGGCGCTGCCTTGCATAGTCTTCATATTGCCGGGTCACTTCATCGAGCGCGTAGGTCATGTCGAACGTGTAGTCCGGGTTCTGGGAATAGAGGATGAGGGCCAGTTCGTTGCAGCGTTTGGTCATCTCCACGAGCTTTTCGTGCTGGCTGGTGTTGCTCTGGGTCAAGCGGGCACGCATGTTCTCCAGTTTGGCGTTTTCCTGATGGAGCTCGGAGCGGAGGATACTGAGCGTCTTGGCAAAATTCCGCTCATTGAACACAGCATATGCAGGAATGGCGAGCAGGAGGGTTGCCGCCAGGATCGGTAGGATTTTCTTTTTCATGGTCAGCGTCGGCCGGAATATTCTTTTGCAAAAATACAAATTTGCTGATTTTTTAGTATCTTGCAAGCGTCAAATCGTGGAATATGCGGAGAATTGCCTGCTTTTACCTGCTTGCCTGCTTGCTGATGACGGCCTTGTGCACGCCCTCTTGCATTTGCTCCCGGCCGCTGGATTCGGATGCCATCCGGAACTTGCCGCTGGAGACGCTGCGCGAAATGCGCGAAGCGATCCTGGCGCGGCATGCCGACGGCAGTGCGCTTTCGGCGCGTGAGACCGCCGATGTCGAGCTTCTGCGCGAACAGGAACGGCGGCTGGAGAATGCCTGGATTTTCGGCGAATGGCGCGAACGGCACGGCACCCGGCTGATCTTCCGGGATGACGGCTCTGTCAGTGTCGGCGCCCGTGGGGGCGTTTATGACGAATGGGGCGTTTATCGTTTCATCTCTCCGGAAGAGCCTGCTTTCGAGTCTACTTGGTCGGTGGGGTATGATGAAGCCGGCGATCCGGTCATCTCGATTCTGCTCCGGGACGGAGACAGGTTCCTCTATCCTTGCCACCGCAGCCGCGACAGCTTCAGCGAGCGGCGCGGCACCTTGACCGAATCGTCCGAAACCGGATTTTATTTTACCAAAATACACTAGCACCTATGAGCGCGAACAATTTCTTTACTTTTCTGGCCGGTGCCGCCACGGGCGCTGCCGTGGCCTGGCTGCTTTCCTCCGAAAAGGGAAAACAGACGGTGGAAGACCTCAAACGCAAGGCTGCGGAAGGCCTTGGCGAACTTGAGAACACCGTGGAAGATATCAAGTTGAAGGCGGAAGCCACGGCCAAGGCCGCTGCTGATACCGTCAAGGAGGCGGTGGGCGCGAACCGATGAGTGAACTCAGGGATTATGTCGACTTGAAGGCCGACGAGCTCAAGCTCAAGTCGACCCAAGGTCTTTCCCTCGCAATGAGCCGGCTGACAGTGGTCCTGCTGTTGGTCGGACTTCTCATTATCGTGCTGGCGTTGCTGGCCGTGGTCCTCATCCAATGGCTCGGCCGTCTGACCGGGAGCCTGGCGGTCGCGAGTTCCATTGTGTGCGGCTTCTTCGTGCTTGTGCTCGCCGTGGTCTTTTTCCTGCGCAAGCGGCTGTTCCGCGACACGTTTGTCAAACTGTTCATCGGGATCTTCTATGGCGACGATCAAGAGGCCTAGTGCGAGCCGCTTTTCCAACATCCGGACCTACGGTGAGTTGGAGGCTTCCCTGCGGATGGTGCAGCGTGAAAAAGCCGGGAACCAGTTGTCCCGGCAAGTTTCTTTCTTTTCCAACGGCATCAGCAACGGCGTCAAATGGACTGACCTGGCGCTGGTTGCAATCCGCCTGCTCAAGCGGCGGCTATTGAAATAAGATGGATACGCCCGGTGATGCTCCTTTCCTGATCCGCCGCGCTTCTACGGATGACATTCCGCTCATCCGTTCGCTGGCCGATGTCGTCTTCCGCGATACATATCGTGCTATCCTGTCTCCCGATCAGATGGAGTACATGATGGACTGGATGTATTCCGAAAGCAGCCTGCAGCGGCAGATGCTGTCGGATGGCCATGTCTATTTCCTGGCTGAATCCGAAGGGAAACCTTGTGGCTATGTATCTGTACAACCCCATGGTCTTCAGGGGGATGGGGCCTTTCTGTTCGATCTCCAGAAAATCTATGTACTGCCTGGCTTCCAGGGAATGCAGATTGGCCGGCGCATGTACGAACATATCTGCCGTTTCGTGCGCAATGCTGCTTCCGGCTGGCCGTGCCGCATCGAACTGCATGTCAACCGGAACAACCGGGCCGTCACTTTTTACAAGCACCTGGGCATGGAAATCCTCCGGGAGGGAGATTTCCCCATCGGCCACGGGTACTACATGAACGACTACATCATGGGCTGCGCGTTGCAGTAGGCCAGGATGACATCAACGGCCTGGTCCTCCGTCATGCCGTCCACATTGATTGTCAAGTGGTAGTTGCGGGCATCGTAACGGCTTACCCCTGCATAGCGCTTGATATAGTTTTCACGGGCCATGTCCACCCGGTCGATATCCTCTTCTGCCATCTCGCGGGAGAGGTTTTGTTTGCGCATGACGCGGGCAATCCGGTTTTCACGCGAAGCCGTGATGAAAATGTCCACCTTGTTGGGACAGTCCTTCAGGGCGAAGAAACCGGAGCGGCCGGCAATCACGCAGGAACCCTCTTCGGCGAGTCCCCGCAAGATCTCGGTTTCTGCCAGGAAGATGTCGTCGGTCGTGACTTCCGGGTCGTATTCGCGCTTGGTGTGGATCGGCTCGGCTGCCGTGAAACTCGTGGGGGCGGGGGCGGGGAAGACCAGACGGACAAAATCCGACATCCAATTCTTCTTCTGGGCCTTGAGCCGTTCGATGCTGGTCTGGTTCAGGTTGAAACGCTCGGACAGTTGTTTGATGAGTTCCTTGTCGTAGAGGCGTACGCCCATCTTTTCGGCCAGCTTCTGGGCGATGGTGTGACCGCCAGAACCGAGTTCGCGGCTGATGGTAATGACAAATTTCTCGTTGGTATTCATATTGTTAAGTTATTTGATCTCAATTATTCCTTTCCCTTGATATCGATGGTGAATCCCTCGTCGATCAGCGGTTGGACAAGGTCGCGCATCTTTTCGACGGAGAAGGCTTCGAGGTCTTTCTCCGGGGTGGGCCGGTCGATGGTATAGACCATGATTTTACGCGGTTTCAACATCCGGACGATCTCCATCCATCCCTCAAGTACTTCTTTCGATGCTGAGTCGAAATCCTTGCTTTTGAGGAACATAGTCTGCAGGATGAAGTTGCCCTCGAATGCCTTGAGGGCATCGATGACGCGTTGCAGCGAATAGCCGGGCGCCGGCTGGTTGATCCGGGAGACCAGGGCATCGGTCGGCGCGTCGATCTTCAGGATCGGATTGTCCACTTTCTTGAGGGCCTCGAAGACTTCGGGTATATGGACGCGCGTGGCATTCGACAGGACCGAGACTTTGGCGTTCGGATAATAGGCGTCGCGCAGGAAGAGGGTGTCGTCGATGATGCGCGGGAATTCGGGATTGAGCGTGGGCTCACCATCGCCGGAGAAAGTGATCGAGTCGATGGCCGTTCCTTGCAGCATCAGGTCGATCAGCTTGTTTTCCAGGTCGGCCCGCACTTTGGCAGCCGTAGGAAGCTGGGTGTCGCCGCGTCCGTCCCGGTTCCAGCCGCATTCGCAATAGATGCAGTCAAAATTGCAGATCTTGCCGCCCACGGGCAGCAGGTTGATACCGAGCGAACGGCCGAGCCGGCGGCTGTGGATCGGTCCGAAGACCGTTTCTTCTCTCATCATGGCGGTAATCCTCTTTGCTAAAATCTATCAAAGATAACGAATATTCCCGGACTCTCCAAAATTGCCTATCTTTGCAGCGGATTAAAAAATGAAACCCGATGTTTGTCTATAAGCACAAGGTCCACTATTATGAGACCGACCGGATGGGGGTCACCCACCATTCCAACTATATCCGCATCATGGAAGAAGCCCGCGTTGCGTATCTCGACGCCATCGGCGCCAGTTTCGCCCGCATCGAGGCGGACGGGATCGTTTCGCCTGTCATGGCGGTTGAGGGCCGTTTCCTCGCCCCGACGACGTTCGACGATACCATCGAGGTCGCCGTGTCCATCCGGGAAATGTCGCTCTTGAAAATGAAGATCGGCTACAAGATGTCCTGTGGCGGAAAACCCGTGTTTGAGGGCTGGTCTATGCATTGCTTCCTCGACAAGGCGGGACACGCTGTCCGTATCGGGGAGCGGTATCCGCAGTTCCTGGAACATGTCGGCGAGGAATAGGGGATGGTCGAGACGCTCTTTTGGCTGGTCATCGCCATCGTGCTGGCTGAATTCGGCTGGTCGGTTGCGCTGACGCTCCTCAACATCAAGGCTTCCCGGCAGCCGATTCCGGATCTGCTGCGGGATCTCTATGACGAAGCGCGTTATCGTAAGCAACAGGCCTATGCGATGACGAACCGGAAGTTCTCCCTGGTCTCGAATCTGGTCAGCACGTTGATTACCCTGGCAATCTTCGCATTCGGGGGCTTCGCGGCGTTCGATGCGGCGGCACGGGCCGTGAGTGTGCACCCGGTGGTACAGGCGCTGGTCTTCTGGGGTATCTTCTATTTGATTTCCTGGGTGGTTTCGTTGCCTTTCGATGTTTACCGGACTTTTGTCATCGAGCAGCGTTTCGGTTTCAACCGGACGACACCGAAGCTTTTCGTGACGGATGCGGTCAAAAGTCTCTTGATGAACCTGGTCATCATGGGGGCGGTGCTGGCGCTTTGTGCTTGGATCTATACGTTGACGCCGCAGTGGTTCTGGCTGATCGCCTGGGGGGCAGTGACATTGTTCTCGCTGTTCATGCAATACTTCTATTCGCAGCTGATCGTTCCGCTTTTCAACAAGCAGACACCGCTGCCGGAAGGGGAACTGCGGGATGCGATCGAGGGGTTTGCGGCGCGGGTGGATTTCAAACTCGACAACATTTTTGTCATCGATTCGTCGAAGCGCAGCAGCAAGTCGAATGCCTATTTTACGGGGTTTGGCCGCCGCAAGCGGGTAGTGCTCTACGATACGTTGATGGAGCAGCTTTCTACGGAGGAGATCGTGGCGGTGCTGGCGCATGAGGTAGGGCACTACAAACGGCATCATATCATCCTTTCATCGTTGGAAGGATTCGCTACGAATCTATTGATGTTCTGGCTGTTCAGTTTGTTTATCGGAAGTGATGCGTTGGCTGCTGCTGCGGGTTGTGGACAGGCTTCGTTCCATGTCAATCTGGCTGTTTTTTCGCTGATCTACACGCCGCTGAGTATCCTGCTGGATATTGTCACGAACATCATCTCCCGTCGTCATGAGTGCCAGGCGGATGCTTTCGCTCGTCAAGCCGGTCTGGGCCCGGCTGAAGCGTCGGCCCTGAAAAAGATGAGTGCCAAGAGCCTAGCCAATTTGACTCCGCACCCGGTCGTCGTTTTCACCGAGTACTCTCATCCGACGCTCTATGAGCGCGTCAAGTCGTTGAGCGCTTGACCTCTCGTCCGCTTTCATCGGTCGCTTCGCTGCGCTCTGGGTTTTCGTTCCAGGCGCAGAGAAATGCGCCTGGCCCCAAAACCCACCCGCTTCGCTGCGCTTCATCTGCTGTCGTTCATTGTTGTCGATTGTCTCTCGTCAAGGCGTTTTCATTCTTTCGTCATGCCTGCTCCGGTCGGGCCTCTCATTTACTTTCATCGGTCGCGCCGCTGCGCTCTGGGTTTTCGTTCCAGGCGCAGAAAAAATGCGCCTGGCCCAAAAACCCACCCGCTCCGCTGCGCGTTTGGCAGTCGGGAGACGTCAAGCGAAAGGGCTCTCGCTGCGATTTCCGCCGCGACAGGATCCACAAGGCCTTCCGAGTCCTGTCGCGGAAGCATTATCACCAGATGGCCCCTCTTTCCCGCCGCGACAGGACTCCAGCGTACTCAAGAATCCTGTCGCGGCAATCTTGATGGCACACATCCTCTCACATACTCTTACCGACAGTTTAGTTTTCGATGT
>JAFWOY010000025.1 GCA_017509755.1 Bacteroidales bacterium | reverse complement strand
GGCCTTTGAAGACGCTAACGAGTGGAATCTTCCGGCTCGGGATACTCTACGAATGGGGCGAGCCCGAGAGAATAGCTACAGAGGGCGTTCCCGGACGTGGTCGCCCGGCTCGCGGTGATCTGTGGTTGGTGCGAGCCGGCGGAGGTGGCCTTTGAAGACGCTAACGAGCGGAAACCTCCGGCTCGGGATACTCTACGAATGGGGCGAGCCCGAGAGAATAGCCACAGAGGGCGTTCCCGGACGTGGTCGCCCGGCTCGCGGTGATCTGTGGTTGGTGCGAGCCGGCGGAGGTGGCCTTTGAAGACGCTAACGAGTGGAATCTTCCGGCTCGGGATACTCTACGAATGGGGCGAGCCCGAGAGAATAGCTACAGAGGGCGTTCCCGGACGTGGTCGCCCGGCTCGCAGTGATCTGTGGTTGGTGCGAGCCGGCGGAGGTGGCCTTTGAAGACGCTAACGAGCGGAATCTTCCGGCTCGGGATACTCTACGAATGGGGCGAGCCGGCGGAAATGACGACCGATGGCGATCCAAAGCGGGTCCGGCCGGCTCGCAAGGGACAGCGACACGTGCGAGCCAGCGATGATGGCTTTTAGTCATGCCACAGGGCAGTGCTGACCGGCTCGGGAGATTTCAAAGAGGAGGCGGGCATGAACAAAGGAATCTCTTGAGGGACGTGCTAGTTTTGTCCGGTGTGGGTGAGATGAAGGACGAGATACTCGGAGCGGGAGCCGAGGCGGACCTTCGGGCCCCAGATGCCGAGGCCGGAGGAGATGTAGTAGCGGGTATGGCCGCGGGTATGCGAACCCCAGGACTTTTCATACATGGCATCGGTGACCCAGTTGGCGGGCCAGATTTGGCCGCGATGGGTATGGCCGCTGAACTGGAAGTCGATGCCGGCGGCTTCGGCTTCTTCCAAATGGAACGGTTGATGATCCAGCAAGATCGTAAAGGGCTTAGCGGGGGGCATACCCGCAGATAGATCAGACGTCGCTTCCTTTATTTCACCCAAAAGAGCCGACAAAGGTTTTCGGGCGGGATTGGTCCGGTCTTCCCGGCCGATGATACGGAGGGAAAAGATATCGACGGCTTCGTCCTGCAGCAGCGTGATACCGGCATCCGCGAAGAATTGCCGTGCCTTTTCCGGATCGCCATAATACTCATGATTGCCGCAGACCGCATAGGCGGGAGCTGAGAGCCGTCGGAACTCGGCGGCATAATTCCCTTCCAGCACCGGCCGGAGGCTGCGGTCCAAAACGTCGCCGCCCAGCAGGACCAGGTCGGGATGCGCAGCATTGATCAGGTCGATCCAACGGGCGAGTTCCGCCCGGCGATTTTGGTAACCCAGATGCAGATCGCTGGCGAAGACTATGGTCAAAGGCCGCTCTAAGACCTTGTCGGTCTGGATGGTCAATTCCTCACGGCTCTTGTGTCGGTATTGGAGATTGCCCGCCCAGGTAAGGACTGCGATAAATCCCACGAGAGAGAAACAAACAACCGCGTTATTCTCCAGTATAGCACGTGGCAGGAACCGGCAGAGCAGGGCCAGGTCCGCCAGCGCGAAAAGCAGGAGCAAATACACGAAAGCGATCATCCAGGGCATGCCGATTTCGCTGAGCCAGACGGTCGTCCGGACTGAAAAACGTTCCGTAAACGCCAAACCGGCCACAAACACACAGAACCAGCAGATAAAAAGCCCAGTGAAGCCCAGTTTGACAGGCCACCCGCCTGGCACAATCTTCCACAGATGCCAGCCTTCATAAACGATCATTGCCAGCAGCAACGCCAGGAGAAAGAAAACCAAACCGTGCCGGGCCATCCTATTCAGCGTAAGCGTTCCAAAGCGTGCCGCAAGATCAAAGCGTGATCGAACGCAAGCGGCGGCAGCGCAGACAGCGGAAACCATTGTGCCTGGCGGGCGTCATCGCTTCCCTTGACAGGTTGTTTTTCGATAAGCGCATAGAAAGCAATCGTGATGACACGACCGCGCGGATCGCGATCGACTTCCGAGTAACAACCCAACTGGGTCAATTGGCCGCTCGCGGGCGAAAGGCACAATCCCGTCTCCTCCAACAACTCTCGTGCAGCGCCTTCTTCTACCGTCTCATCCATTTCCAGAAAGCCACCCGGGAAAGCCCAGCAGCCTTCGAAGGGCGCGCCGCCTCGCTCGATGAGGAGCACGGACAACGCGCCGGATGCTTCCCGGCCAAACACGACGCAGTCGGTCGTTACGGCCGGCCGCGGGTAGTCATAGATATATGTTCCCCGAGAAGCCATTCCTTTACTTTTTGACGTAAGCCCGAAGAATCCGGACATCCTGGAGGGGACGGTCGTTGGAGTCGGTAGCGACGTTCTGGATGGCATCTACGACGTCCAGCCCGCTGACAACCTCGCCATAGACGGTGTATTGGCCATCCAGATGCGGTGTACCACCAACAGTCTTGTAAGTCTCACGCATGGCAGGTGTGAGTTTCACACGACCATCTGTGCGGGCATCAAGACGCTTCTGTACCTTGTCCAGCCCTTCCTCATCGAAGATCTGGCCCCAGACGATATAGAACTGCATGGCCGAACTGCGTTGCGCTGGATTCACGTCGTCACCTTCGCGGGCGGCAGCCAGGGTACCCCGGCGATGGTAGATACCTTCATCCAACCGGAATTCCGCAGGAATCGTGTAAGGCCGGTCTCCTTCTCCTAGCAGGGCACCGGGAGCCGCCGTTTTCGAGTCAGGATCACCGCCCTGGATCATGAAGTCGCGGATGACACGGTGAAACAGCAGCGAATCGTACGCGCCTTCCGCAACCAGGGCGCGGAAATTGTCGCGATGCTGCGGCGTTTGATTGTAGAGTTTGAGTTCGATGGTCCCGCAGTCAGTCTCGAGCACCACATGCACTTCTTTCTGCTTGCAGGAAGCCAGGCACAGCAGGCTGGCGGCAACGGCCCAGCAATAAAACAGTTTTTTCATCAGGATTCTTTGCTATTTTACAAAGATACGAAACCCTTCGCATATCCCGACCTCCGAAGGGGTTTTTTGTGTATCTTTGTGAAAAATGATACCCATGCCCTACCGTATCCTTTCTCTCCTCGCCGCAGTCCTGCTGCTGGGCAGTTGCCAGGCCGATCCGGTGCAGAAGGCCATTTCCCGGCAGCTGACCGATTATCCGGAGACGCGGGTGCTGGACATTTATAAGAGTTTCTGTCAGGACAATCTCGGGCCGGAGCACCTCATTGCAAATGTGGAATCAGCCCGGAATTATCTCGAGACCGAGTTGCAGACCTACCGGGAAGACCTGGCTGCCGCGCGCTATACCGTGCCGTCCCGACGCCATGTGCCGGTCGGCGACCAAGGGAATTATATCCGGGTCGATCTCTCTACCGTGCTGGACGGAATCCTGACTCCGGAAGCCTATCTGGACGCTTTTGTGCGCAGCGCCAACGAGGGGCAGAAGGTACCACCGGAACAGTGGATTGCGAAGTGGCAGGCGGTCGCGGAAGTGATCCGGCAACATTTCCCCGAAATCCCCGATGCGGAAAAAGACCTTGCCGCGCTCGATGCCATGATCGCTGAGGGACATCTGATAATCAGCCACAGTGCTGCCTTCCGCGACACGTATCACCCGCACTACCGGATTATCGCGCGCGACATCTTCGAAAAGGAAATGAAATCTTTGATCGATGCCTATGACAAGCACTGACCCAACCGCCAAGCGTGCCATCTGGGTGGATTGGATGCGCGTCGCCGCCTGTTTCATGGTAATGCTGGTTCACAGTACCGAACCTTTCTATCTGGGCGGAGAAGGCGCGCAAATCCTGACACGTTCCGATGCCTTCTGGGCGGCCTTTTTCGATTCTTTCGTGCGAGCCTGCGTTCCCCTCTTCATCGTGGCTTCCAGTTTCTTGCAGTTCCCCCTGCACTATACCACGGGAGAATTCTTCCGCCGCAGGGCGGTGCGGATCCTTATTCCATTCGCCATCTGGACCGTGGTCTATGCGTTGGTCTGGGGCGAACCCGTGGAGAATTTCAGGGGCCTGCTGCTCAATTTCAACTATGCGGCCGGACACCTCTGGTTCGTTTATATGCTTGTGGGCCTCTACCTGATCATGCCTCTGCTCTCGCCGTGGGCGGAGAAGGTCAGCAAGAAAGAGTTGCAGGTTTATCTGGGGATCTGGTTTTTGACCACGTTGCTGCCACTGGTGCGCGACTGGGCGGCTGGCGGCGAGCTGGCCGTGACATACGGGCCCTTCGGGCTGCCGCGCCAAGCCCTCTATCCGCTTTGGGGCGAGGCTAGCTGGAATGGCTACGGCGTGTTCTATTACTTGAGCGGCATGATCGGCTACCTGCTGTTGGGTTTGTATTTCCGCCGCTTTGTCGGCCAGTTGTCCTGGGGCAAGACACTGGCCATTGCTTTGCCGGCATATCTCGCGGGCTTTGCCATCTCTTTCGGCGGTTTCCTGCGCCGCGTATTGGCCGGTGGAGAAGTATTCCCGAAAAGCGGCACAATCGACCTGGCCGTCAGCTGGGAAACGACCTGGTGCAACGATACCGTCGGCGTGGCGCTGATGACGATTGCCTGGCTCCTGCTCTTCCGGAAGATTACAGCGGACGGGCGCTTTTACCAGCGTGTGCTGCTGCCTGTCTCAAAGGCCAGCTACGGCATGTATCTGTGTCATCTGCTGGTTCTTGTGCCTGTCTCCGCTTACTTTCGACCGCTCTGTCCGACCCCTGTTGCGATCCTCGTTACGGCTGTCGTCTCGTTTGTCGTGGTAGCGGCGTTCTCCGTGTTGGTGCAGCGGATCCCCAAAGCAGGCAAATGGATTATTGGATAAAAAATCAATACAATGTACAACGTTACTTTAGTGAACCAATCGCAGGAAGGTGCCTTGCGGAAATATTCCTTCCTGACCTGCGGAATCGTCTGTTCCACGCAGATCGACATCGACGTGGAAGGCGATACCATCCGCCGCGTGAAATACACCAACGGCTGCAACGGCAACACGCAGGGCGTAGCCGCCCTCTGCGTCGGCCGGAAAGTGAAAGATGTGATCGACATGTTGGACGGCATCGACTGTAAGGGCCGCGGCACCAGCTGCCCCGACCAACTCGCCCGTGCCCTGAAACAATGCAATTAAAACTCCTGAATATGAATCTGCGTTTTTGGTCTTGGCTGGCAGTGGCTGTCGCCGTGCTGGCTCTCTTGCCGGGTTGCGGCAAAACTGCCGGCGCCAGTGCTCCGGTTTTCGTCAAAGACGACGTAGGCATCGTGCGGCGCGTCAATCCGGATGAGAAGAATGTGTACCTGGTGTTTACGGCGCACTTCAGCGAAAATGACAACGGGTATTTCGAGAATTTCGACGGCATCGTGCCTGTTCTGAACACTTTACAAGAGAAAGGAGTCAAAGGCTCGTTCTTCCCGACGGGTGTCTGTTTCGTGCAGCCGCAGTATCAGGAGCCCATCCAACGGATTATCGATGAGGGTCATTATCTGTCAGCCCACTCTTATGCGCATCTCGTCCTATGCGAGAATGGCGAGACGCTGGTCAGTGCCGATTCGCTGGCCCGCGATTTCGCCCTGATGGAAGAACAGTTGAAGCGCTTCGGCCTTGAGAAGAAACAGTACTATTGGCTGATTCCTCCGTATGAGACCTGCGACGTCGCTTCCCGCCAAAACATGGAAGCCCTCGGCTACAAGTTGCTCAATCCGTCCCCGGGCCCGATCTTCGGGTTTGACTGGACTACCCCTGACATGCCATCCTACAAGACGATCGATCAGATGCTCGACCGGCTGTGGGAGCTGGAGGAAAGCGAAGGTCTGAACGGCCTGATCCTGCTGATCCATGCCATGAATTATCCCGAGAAAGAGGCGTACGAGCGCCCGTACAATCACCTCGGAGAGATCATCGACACCCTGAAAGCACGTGGCTACGGCTTCCGTACCTTCAAGGACGTGATTGCCGCTGAGCAGTAGCGCTTTCCGCCGAACCAATCCAGGTCAGGTTGCGCCAGAGTGTCTCCAGCGGACCGCGCGGGTGCTTGCGGGCCCAGAGGCGCAGGATGAGAATCTGGAGCACCACGATACCGATTCCCACGAGGAAGGACCAGGTTGTGCCCAGGACTTTGTACAAGCCGAAGCCCCATCCGTAAAAGACCAGACTACCCAGAAGCGAAGAGAACAGGTAGTTGGTCAGCGACATCCGTCCAAAAAAGCAGATGTGCGAGAAACTGCGCCGGAAGCCCGCAAAGCCGTACCAGAGCAGGACAACGCCCGAAACGATGAAGAGAAGGATGGCCAGATTGAAGATCGGATGAAGCAGCGCATCCCATTTGCCGAAATGGACATTGCCTTCCCCAGCTGCGCCAAAGAGGATGCCAGCTACCACAGCAATCGTTGAGATAATGAAAACGATTCGCCAGATTTTCAGATTGTTTCCTTCGTTATAAAATAGACGCCGCCGACCCAGCAGGATGCCCAGGAAAAAGAGCGCCACGGTCTGCGTGATGCGGCCGTGGGCAATGAACCAGAGCCAGGAACAGATAAAGCCGTAGCGCAGGCTCGCACCGGCCGCCTGCAGGAAATTGCCCTCGGCGAGAGAGGGGCCCATCTCACTCCAATACTTGCCCAGCGCGGAGACATCCGGCTCCCAGCCCGTGAGGAGACTGTATATTTCGATCGGCTGAAGGAGAAGAACGATTGTGATGGCCCACAGGACGGGCGTACGCAAGTAGCCAGCCGGAATCATCAAGACTCCGAGCAGCGCATAGAAAGTCAGAATGTCCCCGTTATAGAACACCAGGTTCAGGATGCCGAAGCCCAGCAGCAGGACCATCCGCCACAGGAAACGCAGGGAGAAATCCTTTCCCTTCTGTTCCTGGTTGTCGCGCATGATAAAGAAACTCAGGCCGAAGAGCAGTGCAAAAATACCGTACATCTTGCCGGAAAGCAGGACGGTCAGGACATTGAAAACGGTGTCGTCACATGCCAGGCCGCAGGTGACTGTATCGGGTGTGCCAAGGTTGAAATGCTCTACCGCGTGGTAAAGGATAATACCGATGACGGCCAGGCCTCGCAGGGCGTCCGCGACTTCGATCCGGCTGTTTTGCAGCCCTCTGGTTTTATACATGGTTGGGTCGGTTGGGGTTTAGCAATCGGTCTGGTGTACGGCTTGGGGACGCCGTCCATTCGCAAAGATACGATATATCGCTGATTTTTATGTAATTTTGCAGAAAAGGATTTCGATTCATGCTCACACTGGTCCTTATTGTCCTAACCGTCGGCGTCAGCCTTTGGGGCTTTTCAGACGAACGGCGCCTCAATCAGTTGCTATTCAACGCTTATGCAGTGTGGCACCGCCGGCAATGGTATCGGATGCTCTCCTATGGCCTGATCCACGCCGGCTGGGGGCATCTGATCTTCAATATGCTGACGCTCTATTTCTTCGGACCGGTCGTCGAGCAGTCGTTCACCGCGGCATTCGGCAATGGCCGGCTTCTGTTCGTCGTGTTCTACGTGACGGCTCTCGCCGTTTCGACGACAGGTGACCTGCTGAAATATCGAAACTATCCATCATACAGCGCATTAGGGGCCTCTGGCGCCGTATCCGCCATCCTTTTTGCGGCCATTCTGTTCGCGCCGGAGATGGGCATCTACATCTTCATGATCCCGATTCCGATCCCCGGCTACATCTTCGCGCCGCTCTACCTGCTCTACTGTGTTTATATGGCCCGTCGCGGCACCGACAATATCGGCCACTCCGCCCACTTTTGGGGCGCAATCTACGGCCTCCTTTTCCCGCTCCTCTGCCGCCCCGCCATCTTCCACCACTTTCTCTCGCAGCTCGGCCTCGCATAACCAGGATTCACGGGAGAACACTCCTCGTCTTTCTTGATCGCTGCCCATCCCGAACCGGACGGACCTGCTCGGGAGCACCAGCCGCCGCCATTCTCGCCGGCCCAACCATTGCACAATGCCCGATTTCTTGCTATATTTGTGATATTATGAAAACGAAACCTGTCATCGGGGTCCTGCCGCTTTGGGATGTGGACCGTACAAGCCTATGGATGTTGACGAACTATCTGGACGCACTGCGCGCAGCAGGTGGTACGCCGATTGTCCTGACTTTTGATCTGGACTCGCAGGAAATTGCCAGAATGGCCGCTATGTGCGACGGGCTGTTGTTTACCGGCGGACAGGATGTTCATCCATCTGTATACGGAGAAGAAGACCGTACTGGGCGGCTGATTCCTTGTCCCAAGCGGGATCAGCTTGAAGTAAGGGTACTGCAAGCTGCGCTCGAGGCTGATAAGCCAATCTTCGGCATTTGCCGGGGCATCCAGTTGATTAACGCGGCACTAGGAGGCACGCTCTACCAAGACCTGCCGACCGAGCATCCCTCATCGATCGTTCACCGGCAGGGAAAGCCCTATGATGTACCCTCCCATCCCGTCAAACTGTCGGGCCCGCTGGCTGCACTTCTCAACAAAGAAACAATCGTCGTCAACACGCTCCACCACCAGGCCGTCAAGACGCTGGCACCCGGCCTCGAACCAATGGCCTATTCCCCCGATGGACTGGTGGAAGCCTTCTGCAAGCCGGACTGCCGTTTCCTTTGGGCCGTCCAATGGCATCCTGAATACCTGTTCGAGAAAGATCCGGACAGTCTGATGCTTTTCCGTCATTTCCTCCGCCAGTGTTCTCCCGCCCCCCTATGCATTTAAGTCCGATCCGTCCTCTTCTGACCATCCTGGCACTCCTGTCTTCCCTGACCTTCTACGGTTGCCAAGAGCGCTATGATGTCGTGGTCGTGGGCGGTGGCGCGGGCGGGACTGCGGCGGCCGTTGAGGCCGCGCGTTGCGGCGCAAGGACGCTTGTCGTTGAAGAGGGACCGTGGCTGGGCGGTGTGTTGACTAGTGCCGGTGTCAGTGCCATTGACGGGAACTATCGACTACGTGGCGGGATTTTCGGCGCATTCTGCGATTCCCTGGCAGGGCGTTACGGAGGCTACGAGGCGCTTCGGTCGGGCTGGGTATCCAACATCCTGTTCAACCCCAGGGTCGGCGCGGAAATCTTTGCGAACATGGCGTGCGAAGCGGGCGTCGCTGTCCGCTTTGGGACGGGGCTGTCCTCGTTAGAACAGCGAAAGGACGCCAAAGGATGGCAGCTGCGCCTTTCGGACGGCGCGCGCGTTCGGGCGAAGATTTTGATTGATGGGACAGAACTGGGAGACGTAGCCGCTGCGGCCGGGGCTATCCCGCTCGATGACGGACGCACGGTGCAGGATCTGACCTATGTAGCGATCCTCAAGGAATATGACCACGATGTCCTCCTTCCGGAGCCGGCATCCTATGACCCGGAGAACTATCGGAACTGCTGCCTGAATCCGCTGGCGCAGGATACGGACGGGAACAATCCCAAAGGACAGAAGTTGTGGAGTCCGGCGATGATGCTGTCGTACGGACGGTTGCCGGACGGCCACCTGATGCTGAACTGGCCGATCGAAGGCAATGATTTCTACGTGGATTACCTGAAGATGGCACCGGCCGGCCGGGCGCAGGCTTTCCGGGCCGCCAAAGACCATACGCTGGGCTTTGTCTATTTCCTGCAGCAGGAGCTGGGTTTCACCCGGTTGGGCATTGCGGACGACATTTTTCCGACGGAAGACGGTCTCCCGCTGTTTCCCTATTTCCGAGAAGCCCGACGCATCGCGGGCCGCGACACGATGACGCTGGAGGCAGCGCGCCACCCCTATGCCAGCGACCGCTTCACCCGGGCCGTGGCTGTGGGCGACTACCCGGTGGACCACCATCACTACCAGAACCCGGACTGGCAAGCGCTTGCGCATCAGGGATTCGGCCCCGTCCCCTCTTTCAGCGTTCCGCTGGGTGTCGTGATTCCCGTGGAGGTAGAAGATTTACTGGTGGCCGACAAAGCCGTCTCTGTTGACTGGGCCATGAACGGCGCCGTCCGCTTGCAGCCGGTCCTTCTCGGAATGGGACAAGCGGCCGGCGCCCTGGCAGCCCTTGCTGCGGCAAGCGGCCGGCATCCCGCCCAGGTGCCTGCAGCTGAAGTGCAGGCGATTCTGCTTGACCACGGATGCTATCTGCTTCCGTTCCTTGATCTCAAACCTGAGGATCCGGGCTTCCGTCAGCTGCAGGAGCAAGGCATCCGCGGCGAAGTCCGCGGCACGGGCCGGTCGGTCGGCTGGGCCAATGAAACCTGGGTTCATCTCCCTGACTAAAAGAAACTTTCCCCACCTATGGAAAACCGCAGATCCTTTTTGAAAAAAAGTGCCCTGGCTGCAGCGGCCGCCCCGCTGCTTGCGGCCGGATGCAAACCTGCTGCAAGCAATCCGGCCGGAGGTGCCGATCCCTGGGGCATCGAACCCGACCCGTCGGTTCAAAGCCGTCTCCTCGTCGAACCGGGCAACGCCCTGCCCATCACGGGTACCTTCCTGGATGAGATTTCCCACGACATTCCGCACCAGAACTGGGGCGAGCGCGAGTGGGACCGCGATTTCCGCTATATGAAGGCGATCGGGATCGACACAGTGATCGACATCCGCTGCGGCTACCGCAAATTCATCACCTATCCGTCCCCCTATCTGCTCAAAAAAGGATGCTACCAGCCTTCGGTGGACCTGATCGACATGTTCTGCCGCCTGGCGGAGAAATACGGGATGAGATTCATGCTGGGCCTCTATGATTCCGGCCGATACTGGGACACGGGCGATATGCGCTACGAGGTTGAGGCGAACAAGTATGTAATCGAGGAGGTATGGGATCGTTATGGGGCCCGGTACAAGAGTTTCGGCGGATGGTACATTTCCGGCGAGATTTCACGGGCTACGCGGGGCGCCATCGAGAGTTTCCGCACGATGGGGCGTCAGTGCAAGGAGGTCTCAGGAGGGCTTCCCACATTCATTTCTCCGTGGATCGACGGCAAAAAAGCTGTGGATGCGGCCAGCGGCGCGCTGACCAAAGAACAGGCTGTCTCCGTGGAGCAGCACGAACGGGAGTGGAATGAGATCTTCGACGGCATCCACGATTATGTGGACGCCTGCGCTTTCCAGGACGGCCACATCGATTATGATGAACTGGATGCTTTCTTTACGGTCAACAAGAAACTGGCCGATCGCTACGGGATGCAGTGCTGGACCAATGCCGAATCGTTCGACCGCGATATGCCCATCCATTTCCTGCCCATCAAGTTCGACAAGTTGCGCCTCAAGCTGGAAGCGGCGGCCCGCTGCGGCTACGACAAGGCCATCACCTTCGAATTCAGCCATTTCATGAGTCCCCAGTCGGCCTATCAACAAGCCGGGCATCTTTACGACCGCTACCGGGAATATTTCGGATTATAATCCATCTGCGCTTTTGCCTGTCGCTCCAGGTATCTGTCTCTGAAACCGTCTCGCTCCGCTCGACCCCTCCCAAAGCCAAAGGCTTTGGGCCCCTCCCTCTTACAGTGCCGAGGGTGGCATGGGTTTCAGAGACAGATACCTGGAGCGGCAGGCAAGCTCGATAATCCATCAGAAGACTACCTCGATAAAGACCGGCAGATGGTCAGAGGCGACGGTCACGTCACCTGTGGCGAATTGGGTGACGATGGCACCGTCCGTGACGCGGACGGAGGCGCGGTTGTGCAGCAGAAAGATGTAATCGATGCAGGTGTGCGGATTCTGCGCTGAGTAGCTGTCGCCCAGCGGAGAAAGCAGCGTCCAGTCGTGGCTCATCTGGCGGATGACAGGGCTGTCGGGCGTGTCGTTGAAGTCGCCGGCCAGGAACACGGGCTTGCGGCTGTTGCCGTAACGCGCCTGGAGGGCATCGGTGATGACCTTGGCTTGAATCCGGCGCGCCGCCTCCCCGATATGGTCGAGATGACAGGCGGCATAGACATAGCGCGGCGTCTCGATGACCACGCAGACGCGGGGCTCACTCCCCTCTTCTTTCGGCAATGGAATGGAGAAAGAATCCCGGATCTTTTCCTGCGTCACGATGCCGTTTCCATAGGCGCCACCGGCATAAGCCATGGCCCGGCCGAAACGGCCTGACCATCCGCGCTGGGGAGCAACAAGATTGAGTTCATCCGCCAAGTGTTGCACCTGGTTGATATTGTGCCGGCGGTTGCAGCTGTCAAGCTCATTCAGTGCCACAGTCCGGGCGCCAAGTTCCGCAATCATGCGGGCAATCATGGGCGCACTGTCATCCAGTTCTTTGCCAAAGGCGCCGACATTGTAGGTCATCAGCCGCACCCGGTGTTTGGCCGATGCGGGAAGGCAGCACAGGATCAATAAAGCAAGGAGAAGGATTCTTTTCATGAGCGGTCGATTTTCTGATAGGCCAGACGTTCGTCTCCATTGGCCAGGTGGATGATGCCACAGTAGGAAAAACCAGCTTTGCGGATCAGATGGCGCATGATGGCATTGTCGCGGTGGGTATCGATGCGGATGTTGGGATTGAGGGCGAAACTATAGTCCAAGGCCTCCTGGAAGATGCCGTGGACATCGGGATAGCTGGCGAGGCGATGGACGACATGATACGGCTGCGTATCGTCGAGCCATGCGCCGTCATAGATGACACGGTAGGTTGGCTCCGGCGAAGGCAGGCAGGCGAAATAGCCCACGATACGGCCTGCGCCAGTGTCAACCTCTTCAAAAACAAATCCCCCACCCTGCTCGATATCTGCCTGGATTGTCGCTACAGCGGGGTAGCCCGGCACCCACTGTAGCAGGTTGCCGGAGTCCCACATAATATGCCTGGCGGCATCCAGGATATCCAGGATTGCCGCCAGGTCTTCGGGGGTTGCAGGACGAATCTTCCTTCCGTCCATAGGCCTACTTGACGTAGGAGATTTCGTTGATGATGTTGGTTGCACCGCCGTATTTCTCGACCATCCAGAGGACATAACGGATATCCACGCAGATGCAGCGCTGCAGTTCGGGTTCGAACATCACGTCGGAGCTCATGCTCTCCCAGTTGCCGTCGAAGGCCAGACCGATGAGGTTGCCCTTGGCGTCGAGCACCGGCGAACCGGAGTTGCCGCCCGTAATGTCGTTGTTGGTGAGGAAGCAGGTGTGGAGCGTGCCATCGGCATCTGCCCAGCGGCCGTAATCGCCGGCTTCATACAGTTCCTTGACCTTGGCCGGAACGATGAACTCCGGATTGGTCGGATCCTCTTTCTCGATCACACCCTTGAGCGTGGTGTAGTGCAGATATTTGATACCATCCTTGGGCGAATACGGCAGTACGTGGCCGTAGGTCAGGCGCATCGTGGAGTTGGCATCCGGATACATGGCCTGGCCTTTCTGCCATGCCATCAGGGCCGCGCCGAAGCGTTTGCGGGCGTTGTCATAGGCAGCAGCCGCTTTCTGGTCGGTATAAAGCGTGCCATAGACCGACATCAGCTTGCCCGAGATGGCCTCGCGCAGCTGGGCCACCGGATCTTTGGCAATCTCTTCGTAAGACGCATCCTTGAGTTTGTCGTACGAGGTGAACACGCTGTTGTCGAAGATATTGTTCACGTAAGCCGGGATATCCATCGTGGCGAAATCCTGGCCGGGAATCTCGAGGTAATTCTCTTTCTTGGCTTTCTGGCGATAGAACTCCAGCAGCGCGACGGCTTCCTTGCGGTCGAGTTCGGGCACATAGTCGCGATAGAAACGCTGCAGCCGCTGCTTGGCGGTTTCCAGGGCCTGCGCTTCGCTGTTTCCACCCTTGACCAGGCGGTCGTAAGCCGTCATCAAGTTGGTATAAGGAGAGAGGAGCTCGATACGATTCGGAGCTTCGGAAATCAGTGAGGAGGCCAGTTCGCCTGCCGACGTCTTGGCGACATAAGCGGCGATATCTTCCACGGGCGTACCATAGAGGGCTTTGCGGGCGGGATCGGCGTTGATCCAGGCATTCAGGTCTTTCTCTTTCTGCTCTTCGCGGCCGATGATGTCGAGGTTTTCGAAAGCGAGTTCTTCGCCCTGCCACTTCTTCCAGCCATTGGCGGAGCCGGCATACTTGCTGGCATACTTCAACTGGACGGAAGGATCGGCACACATGGCTTCCCACATGAGATCCTGGCGGACGGTGCGGGCATCGATGGCCACGCGGTTGCGGGCAATCATCTGCTTGAGCTGGGCGGCCGTCTGGTAGCGCTGGGTGCGGCCCGGATAGCCCATGATCATGGCGTAGTCATTCTCCTGCGGGCCTTTGAGGGAGACTTTCAGGGCGTGGGCAGGCCGGTACGGCACATTGTCGAGGCTGTATTCCGCCGGCATGTTGTCCTTACCTGCATAGACGCGGAACATCGAGAAATCGCAGGTGTGGCGGGGCCACATCCAGTTGTCGGTTTCACCGCCGAACTTGCCCATCGTTGCCGGCGGAGCGCCCACGAAACGGACGTCGGTATAGGTGCGGTACACGATCAGGTAATAGACGTTCTCATTGTAGAAGCCGGTAACGACGATCCGGCATTTCGGATTGGCCTGCTGAGCTTTCTCAATGAGCTCCTTGCGGACAGCTTCCTTGTCGGCCGCCGGTTCCATCTGGGCGGTGACATCTTCCATCGAGACGAGGAAAGTGACGCTGAGGCCCGGAACGGGAATCTCTTCGGCCCGCTCGTTGGCCCAGTAGCCGTTCATCAGATAATTGTGCTCGTCGGTCGAGAGGCCCTGGATGCTTCCGTAACCGCAGTGGTGGTTGGTTACCAGCAGGCCCTGGTTGGAGATCATCTCGCCGGTGCAGCCGCCGCCGAACTGGACGATCGCGTCTTTGAGCGAAGATTTGTTGATGGCATAGATTTCAGCCGGGGTAAGCTTGCAGCCGGCCGCTTTCAAGTCTTTTTTGTTCATCTGTTGGATCAGCGGCAGCAGCCACATCCCCTCATCGGCCAGGGCGCTGAACGAAAGGGTCAGCGCAGCCACGATAGCAATGATTCGTTTCATAAGCAAAAAAAGCGGATATTTGATACAAAGATAGCAAAGAGTTCGGATTCCGGAAAGTCTGCAACAAAATATGGCGGAAATTTGGAAAAAAGGCTGATTTTTGATAACTTGCAGAGATTATGGACGAAGTGAAAATCATCGAAATCAAGAAGAGCGTCTTTGCCGATAACGAGAAGGATGCGGAAGCGCTCCGGCAAGAATTGAAGGACAAAAGGGTCTATCTCCTAAACCTGATGTCCTCTCCCGGCAGCGGCAAAACCACCACCCTGATCCGGACCATCAACCTCCTTAAGGACCGCCTGCGCATCGCCGTGATGGAAGCAGATATCGACAGCGACGTAGATGCCGTCAAGATCAAGGAAGCCACGGGCATCCAATCCATCCAGCTCCACACGGGCGGGATGTGCCACCTCGATGCCGAGATGACCCGCCAGGGGCTCGACAACCTCGACATGACCGGCACCGACCTGGTCATCCTGGAGAATGTCGGCAACCTGGTCTGCCCCGCCGAATTCGACACAGGCGCTGTCCGCAATGCCATGATTCTCTCCGTCCCGGAAGGCGACGACAAGCCCTTGAAGTACCCGCTGATGTTCTCTGTCTGCGACCTGGTGCTCGTCAATAAGATCGATGTCCTTCCCTATTTCGATTTCGACTTGGAGAAATGCAGGGCCCATGTCCTGCAGCGCAATCCGGCCGCACAGGTGATCCCCATCTGTGCCAAGACCGGCGAAGGCGTGGAAGCCTTTGCCGACTGGCTCGTCGCCCAAGTCCAAGCCTGGCAAGAACAATAAAAGATAGACCGCATGCCTGAAATGTCCAAGAAATTTGTCCCCAAGCATTTTGGCGACAAAAACCCCAACCCAAAACTCCTCAAGCTGGTCCGGCACGTCACCGACCGCATCCCCGGCAAAATCAAGATGACCACGGAAGCCCCCGAGTACTGGGGCCTGGCCTGCATCTTCGAAGACGAGATGGATCCCATCACCCGGGAAGCCGCACTGGACCTGATGCTCGACATGCTGCCGGGCAGTCCCTTCAAGGTGCGCAAGCACTGGACGAACGAGCAGCTCCACGAAATGAACCGCCAGAAGCACTATGCTTCCACAGAACAGGCTTTTGACGACTTGCTGGACCTGATGGCCCGGATGGGTGTCATGGAGTACGATTATGGTGACAAATATACCAAGGACGGCCCGATTCCCGGCACCACCTACGAACGGAAGGACCGCGTGTACTGGGTACCTATGTTTGTCCCCGGCAGCGCCGAATATACCAACATGAACGAGGCGCTCATGAAAAAACACCCGGAACTGGGTATGTTCTTCGAACGCATGACCTTCCTTCCGCTGGAGAAGATCACCCCCAGCGTCCCGATGGGCGGCTCCGGCATCGGCATGCATGTCATCCCGGTCGAGAAAGCCATCTCGATGGAGAACCAGTCCATCGACATCGAACATATCTCCTACTGGCTCAAACGCTATGAAGGGCACCTGGCTGTGGGCATCTGCTCCTGTCGCATCGGCCGCAAGCAACTCGACGAAGGCTGTGCGGACGATTATCACGACTGGTGCATCGGTGTGGGCGACATGGCCGAATACCTGGCTGAAACCGGCCGCGGCCACTACATCACCTACGACGAGTGCATGGCCATCCTCAAGAAGGCCGAGGACCACGGCTTCGTCCATCAGATCACCAACATCGACGGCGAGGGCAAGATCTTCGCCATCTGCAATTGCAACGTCAAGATCTGCAATGCCCTGCGCACCTCGCAGCTCTTCAATACCCCGAACATGTCGCGCAGTGCCTATGTGGCAAAAGTAGATCCGTCCCGCTGCGTGGCCTGCGGCCGCTGCGTGGAATACTGCCCCGCCGGCGCCGTGAAACTCGGCCAGAAACTCTGCACGAAGCACGGCGAGCAGACCTATCCCAAGCAGGAACTGCCCGACGCGACGAAGTGGGGCCCGCACAAATGGAACGAGGATTACCGCGACCGCAACCGTATCAACTGCTATCCCACCGGCACGGCGCCCTGCAAGACCGCATGTCCCGCCCATATTGCCGTCCAGGGCTACCTGAAGAAAGCCGCCGAAGGCAAATACAAAGAAGCGCTGGAACTCATCAAGCGCGAGAATCCTTTCCCGGCCGTGTGCGGCCGCATCTGCAACCGGCGCTGCGAGGATGCCTGCACCCGCGGTACCATCGACCAGCCGATCGCCATCGACGCCGTCAAGAAATTCATCGCTGAGCAGGATCTCAAGGCCGAGACGCGCTTTGTCCCGGAAGTGAACATCTGCTCCAATGTCAAGGACCACTGGGAAGAGAAGATCGCCATCATCGGCGGCGGCCCGGCCGGCCTGAGCTGCGCATACTATCTGGCCACCATGGGTTACAAGCCCACCGTTTTCGAGAAAAACGCCGAGCCGGGCGGCATGCTCCGCTACGGCATTCCTTCCTATAAACTGGAGAAAGACGTTATCGCCGCCGAAATCGACATCATGCGCGAGATCGGCGTCGAGATCCGCACCGGCGTGGAAGTCGGCAAGGATGTGACCATCGCCAGCCTGCGCGAACAGGGCTACAAAGGATTCTATGTGGCTATCGGCTGCCAGGGCGGCCGGCTCCCGGATGTTCCCGGCGAAACCCTGCCCGGCACGACGACCGCCATCGATTTCCTCCGGGAAGCCAACACCGGCAAAGTACCGGTAGGCGGAAAGGTGGTGGTCGTGGGTGGCGGCAATGTCGCCATTGACGCAGCCCGCGTTGCCAAACGCAGCGGCGCTGCACAAGTGACGATGCTCTCGCTTGAAACGGAAGACATCATGCCCGCTTCGCCGGAAGAGCGCCGTGAGGCCCGCGAGGACGGTGTCGTGCTCAACCCGGGCTGGGGCCCGAAAGAAGTGCTGGGCACCGACAAGGTCACCGGCATCGTCTTCAAGAAATGCACCTCGGTCTTTGACAAGGACCACCGCTTCGCACCGCAATACGACGAAAACGAAACCATCACCCTGGAAGCCGACTGCGTCATCTTCGCCATCGGCCAGACCGTGATCCTCAAGGACCTGCTGAAAGATACCAAGGTGGAATTCTTCCGCGGCGTCTATCCGGTGGCCGACAAGCTGACCTACCAGACGGCGGAAGAAGACATCTTCGTGGGCGGCGACTGCTACACCGGCCCGAAGTTCGCCATCGACGCCATTGCCGCCGGCAAGGAAGCCGCCGAATCGCTGCACCGCTATGTCCAGCACGGTCACCTGACCATCGGGCGCAACCGCCGCGATTTCATCGAACTCGACAAGTCCGACATCCGGGTCGAATCGTATGACAACGGTTCCCGCCAGGTGGAAGGCGTCGCCGAAGGCAAGGCGCCTTTCAGCGAGTACCACCTCACCCTGACGGAAGAGCAGGTCCGCAAGGAGACGGCCCGCTGCCTCTCCTGCGGTGCTTCGGTTGTGGATGAGAACAGGTGCATCGGTTGCGGCGTATGCACCACCAAGTGTGCCTTCGACGCCATCCACCTGCACCGTGAGCATCCCGAAGCGAGCATCATGCGCACCTCCGAAGGCAAGTTCGGCGGCATCCTCCCCTACATGCTCAAACGCACCGGCAAGATTGTTTTCGGCGGCAAGAAACAATAGCATGCACGAACTGGGGATCGTCTTCTACATCATCCGCGACGTGAAGCAAGTGGCTGAAGAGAACCACGTGTCCCACGTCTCCCGCGTCGTGATGCATATCGGAGAGGTGTCCACCGTAATCCCCGAATACCTGACCGATTGCTGGCGCTGGGCCGCCGACAAGGAAGACCTGCTGCGCGGCTGTCAGTTGCAAGTCGTGCCTATCCCGGCCGTCAGCTACTGCGGCGACTGCCAGCAAGAATTCGAAACCGTGCGCCACGGCAAAACCTGCCCTTTCTGCCAAAGCGGCAACACCTGGCTCCTGCGCGGCAACGAAGTCGAGATCCAAGAAATCGAAGTAACAAACACTTTAAATAACACTACCTAATGTCTTGTTTTTTAGTACCTATGACGCAGGCTATCGTAACCAGCGTCTATCGCAGGGCGAATGCGTCTGCCATTGCTGGCAGTTCCGCTCCGCTCAAGCAACAAATCCCGGCTCTTGAGAAGATGCTCTGGGGCGGTACGGTCGTCCTGCTTGTCGATCACATCATCCACGGCGAAATCTTCACCTTCAGTCTCCGCGAACTGTTGACTGTCGGGGTGCCGATGTCGGTGGTCCTGACAGTTATTTGGGCCGTCTGGGCGGTCGTCAAATCGCGGCGGAAGAAGACTGCGCTTGAAACGCAATAAAATGCTTTTTTAATACTAAACCCTATGTTATTCCAAGTCTATGGCGAGCATGCGCTCGCCCAGTGGGGAATGTTGCTGGTCGTCCTGCTCGGCCTCATCCTCCTCAATGAATTTGCCCGCCGCACCAAGACGGGCGGTGCCATCATGTTCTTCGTGGTGCCGATCATCCTGACCGTTTATTTTGTCGCCATCGCCATCGGTGTACGCACCGGCGCCCAGTGGGCCCTCGAGAACCAGACGCACGTCTATATGAACGGCTGGTTCCACTACGCCAAACTGTATGCGGCGCTGACGGGCTGCATCGGCTTCATGATGATCAAGTACAAATGGGGTATCGGTGCCAAGCACTGGTTCAAACCATTCCCCTTCATCATTGTGGCCATCAACATCCTGATCGCCGTTGCTTCCGACTTCGAATCCGCCTTCATGGGCTGGAACAAGTGGTGGCTCTCCAGCGAAGGCGTGTGGCTCTATGGAGGCTGGCACAATGTGTTCAACGGTGTGGCCGGTCTGCTCAACATCTTCTGTATGACGGCCTGGTGGAGCGTCTATTCCTCCAAGGACAAACAGGATATGCTGTGGCCGGATATGACCTGGGTCTATATTGTAGTCTATGACATCTGGAACTTCGCCTACACCTACAACTGCCTGCCGACGCACTCCTGGTATTGCGGTATCGCCCTGCTGCTCGCCCCGACCATCGCAGCCCTCTGCTGGAACCGTGGCGGCTGGATCCAGAACCGCGCCAACACCCTGGCCATCTGGTGCATGTTCGCACAAGTCTTCCCGCTCTTCCAGGAGACCTTCAAGAACGGGCAGCAGTGGTTCAGTTGGGCTGCCCTCCCGGTGCAGTATCCGGAAGGTGTCGAGACCATTAAGCAGATCTACGAAGTGGCCGGTGGTGAAGCTGCGGCCGTAGGCACGACAGTCGATTCGGTTGCCGCCAACCCGACGGCGATGACGATCATCAGTGTCCTTGCCCTGATCACCAACGCCATTGCACTGGGCTACATCATCGTCCAGGCGAAGAAGCGCCACATCAACCCGTACAAGCAGGATGTCTTTGTAAACCAGAAGTACTACAAGGACTCCATGGCTCGGGCCGACCTCGCCTAAGCGCGTCAGTATTTGAACAGGAAAGCGGTTCGCTCCGTATCCCAGGCAGCTTCCAGCCACATCGCGTGGCCGCAAGTGGGAACGCAGTAGAACCGCTTTTCTTGTGTCCCGAGGTTGTTATAGATGGAGAAATTGGTATGCGGCGGACAGGTGGGATCCTGCAGGCCAAATGCCATATAGACAGGACATTGGATACCAGGTGCGAAGTTCTTCACATCGAAATATGAAAGCATCTGGAACAGGTCTGCCCGGTCGATGCCCTCTTTATCGGCCTGTTCGAAAACTTCGTGCACGGGCCACGAGACAATCTTCGCATAATCGGGATAGTCGCCCAGGAACGGGACAGACGGCGCGATGGCTTTGATGCGGCTGTCCAAAGCCGCCGCGACACAGGTCAAGGCGCCTCCCTGGCTCTCCCCGAACGAAACGATTCGGTCCGGATCGACCTTGTCGAGCGAAGCGACAAAATCGACGGCCCGCTTGGCATCACAGAAAGCACCCCGGTAATAGAATGTCTCTTTCGAAGCCAGGCCGCGGTCGATCCAGCGATCCTGCCCCTCCTTGAAGATACCCTGGTCCCGGACGCTTACCAGAAAATCGATCCGGTCCGGTGCTGCGGACGGGTCGAAATAATAAACGTCTGCCCCATAGCCCATATATTGAACACAGACCGGATACTTTCCTTCCGCTACGGGAACGGAAAGGATACCGCCGGAAACGCCTCCGCCCCAGGATTCATAAACCACTTTGTAGCATGTCCGTACCTCATTGGAATATTCGGGCACGACGGTCAGTTGCGGATTCAGCGGCACGGCAGCCAACTCCGTCAGCGTCTGCTCCCAGAAAGCGGTAAAATCGGGCTGTGCATCGGGCAGGCTCACGACGGCGTCGGGCCGCACGCCGATGTTGAAGCGGATGGAATCGCGCAAACGTACTTCGTAGAAGCCGGGCGCCAGACGGCCCAATTTGACTTTCAGGGTGCTGTCGGCAGCAATTGTGACGTTGCGGGAAAGCACGACTTCAGGCGTATCGGCCATCAGCGAAAGGTCCGTCACAAGCTGGAACGTGGCCGGGCCGGGCGTTGCATGGACATGGGTTTGCAAGGTATAAGGTCCTTTTTGCAGGAAAAGCCAGCCCAAGTCGGGAACTGATTCGCCGGTAGGCGCCTCTACGGACCGTCCACACGCGACAACAAGCAAGACAAAAACAAGGGAGCAGAAACGTTTCATAGGTGTTGCATTCAGATTCAATCCCAAATATACGAAACTTTTATACGAAAGAAAACGTACCTTTGCATATTGTATTTTCCAACCAGACTACGATATCCATGTATAATCCATTATCCACCCACGCCGACGAGTTCATCGACCATGCCGAAGTCCTGGAGACGCTCGCCGAAGCCGCCCGCAAAAGCAGCGACAAGCAGGTCGTGCGTGCCATCCTCGAGAAAGCCGCCCTTCAGAAAGGACTGAGCCACCGGGAAGCCGCCATCCTGATGGACTGCAACGATCCCGCCCTGGAGGCACAACTCTACGCGCTCGCCGCCGAGATCAAGCAGCATTTCTACGGCAACCGAATCGTGCTGTTCGCACCGCTCTATCTGTCGAACTATTGCATCAACGGCTGTGTTTATTGCCCATACCACGCCAAAAACCGTTCGATCCCGCGCAAGAAGCTTTCGCAGGAAGAAGTTGCCGAAGAGGTCCGCGCCCTGATCCGAATGGGCCACAAGCGGCTGGCTCTGGAGGCTGGCGAAGACCCGGTACACAATCCGCTGTCCTATATCCTCGATTCCATCCGGACCATTTACGATGTCCGGGAAGGCGGCAATTCCATCCGCCGCGTCAACGTCAATATCGCCGCCACGGATGTGGAATCGTACCGCAAGCTCAAGAATGCCGGCATCGGCACATACATTCTCTTCCAGGAGACTTACGACAAAGCCAAATACCAACAGCTCCACCCTACCGGACCGAAGAGCAACTACGACTGGCATACCGAGGCGATGGACCGCGCCCAGGAAGGCGGCTGCGACGACGTAGGCGTCGGCGTACTGTTCGGTCTCGGCGGCTATCGCTATGAACTGACAGCACTGTTAATGCACGCTGAACATCTGGAAGCCCGCTTCGGGGTCGGTCCGCACACCATCAGCATGCCGCGTATCTGCCCGGCCGACGACGTGTCGCTCGACAGTTTCCCCGACGCGCTGCCGGATGCCATTTTCCGCAAACTTGTGGCGGTACTTCGTGTGGCGGTCCCCTACACCGGCATGATCATCTCTACCCGAGAATCCGCGCGGATGCGGGAACAGTTGCTGGCCTGCGGTGTGTCGCAGATCAGCGGCGGCTCACGTACCAGTGTCGGCGGCTATACGACTGAGGCACGGCACGATGAGACGGCGCAATTCGACGTCTCGGATACGCGTTCCCTTGAGGAAGTCGTGCGCTGGCTGCTGGAAACGGACCATATCCCGAGTTTCTGCACGGCCTGCTACCGGGAAGGACGGACCGGCGACCGATTCATGGCGCTCTGCAAGAGCGGTAAGATCAGCTTGTGCTGCACGCCGAATGCCCTCATGACGCTAAAAGAATACCTGATGGACTATGCCACTCCGGAGACGCGGACAATCGGCGAAAAACTGATCGCCAAGAGTCTGACCGACATTCCGGAAGGCCGTGTCCGCAACCTCACCATCGAACGGCTGAAGGCCATCGAGTCCGGCAGCCGCGACTTCCGCTTCTGATTACGATGAAAAAGGCCTCCCCGTTTCTATTTCAAGACTACGGCCCCTTCGGGGCCTATCCCTCCCAAAGCCAAGGCTTTGGGCCCCTCCCACTCACGGCTGCGTGGGCGCAGACGGTCTTGAAATAGAAACGGGGAGACCTTTAAAACACACGATGGAACGCATTCGAATCGCTTTCTTTGGGCCGACCAACAGCGGCAAATCGACACTGGTCAACGCGATCGCTGGGCAGCAGGTTTCGCTTGTGAGCGACATTCCCGGGACGACGACCGATCCAGTCCGCAAGGCCATCGAACTGCCGGGAATCGGACCTTGTGTCCTGATTGATACGGCAGGGCTCGATGACACAGGCGTGCTGGGTCCGGAACGGCAGCGCCTCACCCGCGCTGTCCTCGACGAGACCGACATCGCCGTAGTGTTGCCAATGGCTCCCAATGAGGTCCATTGGGCGCAAAAAGGGGGGCAAAATGCACCCAATGGCTCCGATATCGAGCTATTGGCTACGCGTGCCGGCATTCCCGTCATCCGTTATATCCGGGGTGAGTCTGTCGCTTCCCTCCTACAGCGCATCCAGAAAGCACTGCCAAAAGAAGAAGAGCAGTTCTTAACAGGCGACCTCGTCAAAACCGGGGACACCGTACTGCTGGTCATGCCGCAAGACAGCGAAGCGCCGAAAGGCCGTCTTATCCTGCCGCAGGTCCAAGTGCTGCGGGAATTGCTGGACCGGAAATGCAACGCCTTCTGCTGCACACCCGAGTCCCTTCCCGATGCGATGAAAAGCTTTCGGACACCGCCAGCCTTGACCATCACCGATTCCCAGGTTTTCGGCCTTGTCAACCAGTGCATCCCGCAGGACTGGCCGCTTACTTCTTTTTCCATCCTGCTTGCCAACGCCAAAGGAGACATCCGGACATTTGTGGAGGGGGCGAAAGCCATTGACCGTCTCGACGGCCACTCCCACGTGCTGATCGCCGAAGCGTGTACGCATGTACCTGATACGGAGGACATCGGCCGGGTGAAGATCCCAGCATTGTTGCGGAAGAGAATCAAGATGGCCGGCCATGACGAGGGGCCGACGGTCCAAATAGCTGCCGGCAACGATTTTCCGGAAGATCTGACACCGTACGACCTGATCATTCATTGCGGCGCGTGTGTGGCCGGCAAACAAGTGGTACGGTCCCGGACGAAAAAGGCACTCCTCAACGGAGTGCCCATCACCAATTATGGAATCGCCCTGGCCTTTCTGCAGGGTATTCTGGGAAGGATCGTCATCCCCGGTCCGGGGTCCCGGACTGAAGAGTAAGTTTGTAGAGCTTGACCGAATTCTCGATGGTCTTCTCCTTGGCTTCGTTGCCGTAACCTTCCACGTCGGCCACATTCTTGGAACTGTGGGTCAGGCATAATGCGCCGTTGATGCAACCCCCGTCGCAGGCCATGCCTTCGAAGAAGTTGGCGGTTGCCTTGCCGAATTTCAACTTCATGAGATTGGCACGGCATTCATCGATGCCATTCATCACTACGGGGACGACGCCCTCCACACCATAGGAAGCCGCCACATCGGCAACACCACGGGCTACACCACCGGACTTGGCAAAGATACGGCCATAGAAGGAAGCGTTGTCCAGACTGCTGTCCTCAAGCTCGGTCGTGTCGATATCCAAGGCATCGAAGAAGGCCTGCAGTTCCTCGAATGACAGGACGGAATCGATGGCGCCTCCCGTTTTGGGCAGCCGGTATTCCATCTTCTTCGAACTGCAAGGACCGATAAAGACCACCTTGGCCGTAGGATCTGAACGCTTGATCAGGCGGGCCGCTTCAACCATCGGGGAAACCGACGAAGAGACGTACTTGACCAGCTCCGGGAAATTCTTTTCCAGAAAGGCCACGAACGACGGACAGCAGGAGGTCGTCAGCAGCTGCTTTTCCTTCCACTCGTTGACTTCGTGATAGAGGGTGATGTCAGCGCCGAGCGCCGCCTCCACGACCTGGTGGAACCCGATTTTCTTGATGGCCGTGACGACCTGGGTCACCCGCCCGAAATGGAACTGGCTGACAATGGCCGGTGCGATGACCGCATAGACGCGGTATTTCCGGCCGCCGTCCGATTCCTTCAGCATAGCAATGATATCCGTCACGAAGGACTTGTCGGTAATGGCGCCGAAGGGGCAACGATAGACGCAGGCGCCGCAGGCGATGCACTTGTCGTAATCGATCTTGGCCTTTCTTTCCTCGTCCATCGAGATGGCCTTGACCTTGCAGCTCTTGATACAGGGACGATGACGCGTGATGATCGCCTCATACGGGCAGACCTGGCTGCATTTGCCGCACTCGATGCATTTGGACCGGTCGATCACCGCATGTTTGTCGACGATGGAGATGGCATCGCGCGGACAGACGTCCTTGCAGGCATGCATCAGGCACCCGCGGCATGCGGAAGTGACCAGCATTCCGTCGATGGGACATTCGTCACAGGCGATGTTGATGACCGCGATGGGATTCGGATTAGTGCGGTCGCCGCCCATCGCCATCCACACCCGCTCTTCGGAGATGGCTCTTTCCTTGTAGATGCAGCACTGCATGCTTTCCTTGTTGCCGGCGGCAATCTCCTTGGCAATGTCAATCCGCGAAGACTCCAGGTCACCGGCAAAAGCGTGCCGGATCACCTCTTTGAGGACTTTGTATTTGACAAGTTGTACGTTGGTATCGAATATCTTATTGCTAACGCTCATAGAAAAAGGGATTAATCATAATAAATCGTGACAGTCTTGCCCATGGCGCGAAGGTTGGTGGCCAGGTGTTCCACCAACTTGAGCTTGAGTGTCGTGTCGATCTCAAGCCCCTGGTGGGCCTTGTTGACGCTCTGTCCCACATAGAAAGTGACGTCCGTCGCTTCTTCAAAAAGGATTTCGGCCAGCAGGGATGCGCCGTCCTTGCGGTGGAAGGTTTTAGGCGTCAAGTCGCTTACGGACAGATACTTGGAAGAAAGCTCCAACAGTCTCCGCATGGTCAGGACCCCTTCCGTGACCAAGTCGATGCCCTCGATGAAACCGATGGGGGGCACATCCTTGTCCGGAAAATCGAAACTTGTCTCGAGGGTCTTTCCCGTCTGCCGGGCCACAATCATGGCCGTTGTCCCTCCGCAGACCACTTTCTTGCCGGGTCGGGAAAGAAAGGCCGATACATAATAGCCATCGCTCTCCCGGTCGACAGGAGGGCCGACCATCAGGCTCACAGCCGTCGGTTTCCGGACCTTGATGGCAGCCACCGTCGTATCGTCACCCGGCTTGTCGAGATACAAGTCGTTGCAAGCGGAAGCCAGCAGACAAGAGACGGCCCGGGCAGACATGTCGGGACGGACAGTCCGGTCGAGGTGCTCCATGATCTGTTTTCTCGTCCAGCCGAAATTGAGAATCTTCCCCACACCGGCATGGACAGTTCCGTCGGACATGACAATGACGATATCGTTTTCCTGCAGGGCGAGCGTACTTCGATAGACCCGCTTCCCCCCTATTTCCATCTCGGTCCGCGCAAAGTCGCAGCAGTGGCCGTCATGGAAACAGATGGCCTGCGGATTGTCAAACTCAATCAGGCTTCCTTCGCCGCGGCTGTTCATGTGGATGACGGAGAACGTGGAATAAGCGAGCCCGCGCACCTTGCAGACAGGAAGCGTCTGGATCATCGTCTCGATACAGTCAATCAAGTCGATATCATCCGCGATCATCCGGCATAGAATCTTGGAAGTGAGCGTCGAAAGGATGCTCGCCTTCACCCCGCTGCCGAGACCGTCGGCCAGGACGAGGGTCGTCCAGTCTCCGTTCCGGCACAACTCCACCTGGTCGCCGCACAACTCTTCCCCATATTTATTGAGCGAAGAACAACCGTATTCAAGACAGAGATCCATCCGCTACTCCTCTTTTTTGTCTTCCTCGAGAATTTTCTTCAGGTTCACCAGGGCGACCTTGGTCTCCGCGGTCGTCTCGCCCAGCAGGGAGGCGATTTCCTGGGCGACACGCATCTGCTTCGTGATGACCTCGTCGGCCGTACGGATGGTATTCTGCCGGACCTCGTCCAACTGCTGGTTGTAGTTCACGATGCTGGTCACGTCCTTCAGGATTCCGAAGAGGACATGTTGTTCCGGGATCTTGGTTACCGTGAGTTTGACATAACGGTCTGTCTTCTCGAGGAACATCTCGCTTTCAAGGATGTTTCCGTCTTCCCCCAGCGCGTGGAGGAAATCTTCAGGATTGAAGAAATCCGCCGCCAGCCGGCCTTTGAAATCCACGTTCCCGATGCCGAGCAGTTCCAGCGCCTTGTTGTTGATCTCCAGGATCTTCAGATCATTGGTAAGGACTACGATGCCCTCAGGGCTGTTGCGGATAATCTCGTAGGACATAGTCTCGGCCCGCTGCCGCATATACGGGAGACAGACGTCAATATCGGCATAGCCATTGATGACGGCCCAGGCCTTCTCCCGGCAGGTATGATAGCCGCAGGAACCGCAATTCCGCTCATCCTCGGGACGATACTTCCCGATACGGTGCAAGACGTTCTCAATCTCCTGGTTGGAGACAGGACGCCCTTTCGTCCGAAGCCGCGGATAGTCGGCCTCCAGGATGACGTGCGTCTTTCCGGCATCAGGCGTCACCGGATAGGTCTTCTTCTCATGATCGACATACCGCCAGATCTCGCAGGCGGCCTGAATCGTTCCGCCCGCCTTCTTGAGACTGCACGGGCCACCGATACAACCGTCATTGCACACATTCATCTCCAGGAACACGTGGTTGAGATGCTCGATGTTCTCCAAAGCCTTGACGCAACGGTCGATACCATCGATAGCCAGATAGGAGTACCCTTCCGGCCGCTTCTGGAACGAATTGATGATACCGCGGGAGACCGGATAATTCTTGGCGTAATTCGCGTGCCGATCCCCATCTTCCAGCTGGACATCCATAATGTCCGAAAGAACGATGCCCTTGGCTTCGAAGAGATCCCGCAATTCCGTGAAGGTCAGTACGCCGGCCAACAGCCCACTTTCTTCCGCCTCCTTCTTTTTGGCGATGCAGGGGCCGATGAAGACAATCTTGGCACCGGGATACTGTTCCCGCAGCATCTTGGCGTGCGCAATCATCGGAGAATCCACTTTTGCCAGATACTGCAGGGCATTGGGATAATACTTCTGGATCAGCTGGCAGGCAGCCGGACAGGCAGATGTAATGAAATTCTCATAGGTTCCCCCTTCCAGCAACTCCTTGTACTTGCGGGTGACCGCTTCCGCGCCGACAGCCGTCTCTTCGGCATCGGTAAAGCCGAGCCTGGCCAGCGCCAGCTTAAACGTGGTGAAATTGGAAATGCCGAAACTGGAGACGAACGAAGGCGCGACACTGGCGATCACCCGTTTGCCGGAGGCGATCAGCTGGAGAACTTTCTCCGTCTCACTGACCACGACCTTGGCATTCTGGGGACAAACCATGGTGCAATGACCGCAGAGAATGCAGCGGTCCTCCAGGATGCGGGCTTCCCGGTCTTTCACGGCGATCGCCTTGACCATGCACTCATGCAGGCATTTGAAGCAGTCGTCGCACTGCACGTTCAGGGAGCACAGGTATTCTGACATGGCCGGACGCTATTTCTTGATGATATAGGGATACACCTCGTTCAGGAAGAGTTCTTCCACGTTCTGGCTATTGACATTATGGAACAGGACATCGCCGTTCTCCAGGTGTTCCACCGACGGGTTGTCAAGTCCTTCGGCCTTGACGGTGACGCCCTGGGCACAGCAACCCAGACAGAAACTGGCCCGTAACTCCACCAGGTCCTCCACGTCGCATTTCTTGATGACCTCTTTCATGGCCTCGATGACATCATAGGAACCTTTCAAGTGGCAGGAACTGCCGACACAGACTTTCAGAATCATAGCAGGAATCGATTTAATTTACAAAAATACCCCAAAAAAAGGAATAATCAAAACCGGAAAAAGGAAGCGGCCGGATTGCTCCGGCCGCTTCAAGTCAAAGAAGTTGTAACCGTCAATCCCGATTCGCGAACTCGTCCACGATCTTCTGGATGTCCGCCGGATTCAGGCGGCCATACACCTTCTCCGCGATGGTGGCCACCGGCGCAAGGCCGCACGCACCCACGCAGCGCAGGCAGTCGAGGGAGAATTTGCCGTCGGGGGTCGTCTCACCGACATCGATGCCCAGCACCCGCTTGAATTCTTCCAGCAGTTTGTCGGCACCCCGTACATAGCAGGCCGTACCCAGACAGACCGAGATCGGATACTTGCCCTTGGGCGTCATCGTAAAGAACGAATAGAACGTCACCACGCCGTACACCTTCGAAGCGGGAATGTTCAGCTGCCTGGCGACGACGCGCTGCACCGGTTCGGGCAGGTAACCCAGCTTCGACTGGCATTCGTGCAGGATGGCAATCAGTTCACCCGGATCGTTATTGAATTTTTCGCAGACTTCCTCCACCTGGCGGACAGCCTCGCAAGATAATTTCATTTCAGCCATGACTACTGGATCTGTTTGTTGTAATAATGGGTGTGAAGCAGCTCCTCGGAACGCTCGCTCAGCGGCTCGCCGAGGAACGATTCATAGAGCTTGATAATATCCGGATTCTTGTGGCTCAAGCGGATGGGCTTGCCTTCATCCTCGCGGTAGATGGCAGCCGCACGGGCCTTCAGGATCTCGATGTTGCCGTGATGATACGGCTGGCCGGCGCCGCCGATGCAGCCGCCCGGGCAGGCCATCACTTCCACGACATGGTAGTTGAGTTCCCCTTTGCGCAACTTGTCCATCAGGATACGGGCATTGCTGAGCGTGTGGGCCACACAGACCTTGAGCGGGAAGCCGGCCAGGTCGATGGTCGCTTCCTTGATGCCCTCGAGACCGCGGACTTCGGTGAATTCCAGTTTCTCGAGCACCTTGCCCGTATAGACTTCATAGACCGTACGGAGGGCCGCTTCCATCACGCCGCCCGTCGCGCCGAAGATGGCGCCGGCACCGGAGGACTCGCCCAGCGGCGTGTCGAAATCACTGTCAGGGAGCTCGGTAAAGCGGATGTTGGCCCGCTTGATGAGACGTGCCAGTTCGCGGGTGGAGATGGAATAGTCCACGTCGGGATTGTTGCCGTCCACGGAGAACTCTTCGCGCTCGCATTCGTATTTCTTGGCCAGGCAAGGCATGATCGAGACGACCACCACCTTCTTGGGATTGATGCTCCGCTGTTCACACCACCAGGTCTTGGCAATGGCGCCGAACATCTGGGCCGGCGACTTGGCCGAAGACGGATAGTCGAGCAGGTCGGGATAGTTGTGCTCGAAGAAATTGACCCAGGCCGGGCAGCACGACGTCATGATCGGAAGCTTGACGCTCTTGTCGCCGGCCAGATGGGCTTTCAGGCGTTTGAGGATCTCGGCGCCTTCTTCCATGATGGTTAGGTCGGCGGCGAAGTCCGTGTCGAACACCTTGGTGAAGCCCAGGTAACGGAGGGCGGACACCATCTTGCCGGTCACGATGGAGCCAGGCTTCATGCCGAACTCCTCGCCGAGGGCCACGCGGACAGCGGGAGCCGGCTGGGCGATGACGATCTTGTTGGGATCCACCAGGTCATCCATCAGGCGGTCGGTGTTGTCACGCTCGGTCAGGGCGCCCGTCGGGCAGACGGCGACGCACTGGCCGCAATAGGTGCAATCCGTGTCCTTGAACATGCGGTCGAAGGTCGGAGCGATGGTGGTGTCGAAACCGCGGCGGACAGCGCCGAGGACACCCACGGACTGGACATTGTTGCACACAGCCTCGCAACGGCGGCAGAGGATGCACTTGTCCATGTTGCGCGTGATGGCGGCTGTAATCTCTTTCTTGCGGGTGGACTGCTCGCCACCGGTGAACGGCATCTGGCGGATATTGAAACGCATCACCAGGCGCTGCAGTTCGCAGTCGCTGCACTTGGGACAAGTGAGGCAGTCGTTCGGGTGGTCGGAGAGCATCAGTTCCGCAATGGTCTTGCGGGCCTTGATGACGCGCGCGGAGTTGGTCTTCACGACCATACCTTCGGTGCAGACCGTGGCGCAGGAAGGAGCCAGGTTGCGGCGGCCTTCCACTTCCACGACGCAGATACGGCAGGAAGCCGGATTGTTCTTCACGCAGGTGCCTTTGAGGTCGATGTGGCAGAGCGTGGGGATGGCGATGCCGACGGAAGCCGCGGCATCGAGGACGGTCGTGCCCGGTGCAACGGAGACCGGGCGGTTGTCTATGGTAAGATTGACTTTTTTGTTCATCGTGGTACTAGATTACGGAGATGGCACCGAAGTGGCAGCGCGACAAGCACATGCCGCAGCGGATACAGACGTACGGATTGATGACGTGCGGTTTGCGGCTCTCGCCCATGATGGCCTGGGCCGGGCAGGACTTCGCGCACACCGAGCATCCCTTGCAGCGCATCGGGTCGATGGTGTAGGTCAGCAAGGCCTTGCACTTCTTGGCGCGGCACTTGTGCGCACGCACGTGTTCCACATATTCATCCCGGAAGTTGGCGAGCGTCGAGAGCACCGGATTCGGCGAGGTCTGTCCGAGACCGCAGAGTGCGGAATCCTTGATGACAGTAGCCAGGTCCTGAAGCTTGTCCAGGTCGGCCATCTCACCTTTGCCTTCGGTAATGCGGGTCAGGATCTCCAGCATCCGTTTGTTGCCGATCCGGCACGGCGTGCATTTGCCGCACGACTCGCCGACCGTAAACTCCAGATAGAACTTGGCGACCGACACCATGCAGTCGTCTTCGTCCATCACGATCATACCGCCCGAACCCATCATCGAACCGGCCGCCGTCAGGCTTTCGTAATCGATGGGGATATCGAGGTGTTTCTCCGTAAGGCAGCCGCCGGAAGGGCCACCGGTCTGTACGGCTTTGAACCGTTTGCCGTTCTTCACGCCGCCGCCGATGTCGTAGATGATTTCCCGCAGGGTGGTACCCATCGGGACTTCGATCAGGCCGACGTTGTTGATCTTGCCCGCCAGGGCGAAGACCTTGGTGCCCTTCGATTTCTCCGTGCCGATGGACGAGAACCACTGGGGTCCGCGGGTCAGGATCACGGGGATGTTGGCGAGGGTCTCCACGTTATTGACGTTTGTCGGCTTGCCCATGTAACCGGCTTCGGCCGGGAACGGCGGCTTGAGCGTCGGCTCACCGCGTTTGCCTTCCATGGAATGGATCAGGGCCGTTTCCTCACCGCAGACGAAGGCACCGGCACCGTAACGGATCTCGATATCGAAATCGAAACCCGAACCGAGGATATTCTCGCCGAGGAGACCATATTCTCGCGCCTGGGCGATGGCGATCCGCAGGCGCTCGACGGCCAGCGGATACTCGGCACGGATGTAGATCAGACCGTGGTGCGCCTCGATGCAGTAACCGCAGATGGTCATGGCTTCGACGATCGAGTTGGGGTCGCCTTCCATGATGGAACGGTCCATGAAAGCACCCGGGTCACCTTCATCGGCGTTGCAGACCACATACTTGTCCTCCGACTTGAACTTGCGGGCGATCTCCCACTTCGTGCCGGTCGGGAAGCCGGCACCGCCACGGCCGCGGAGGCCGGATGCCTTGATATCGTCGAGAACTTCCTGGCTGGGACGCTTCAGGCTCCGGGCAAGTGCCTGGTAGCCGTGTCGGCCGATGTACTCGTTGATATCCTCGGGATTGATGACACCGCAGTTGCGGAGCGCGACACGCATCTGCTTGCGGTAGAAATTCATGTGCTTGGAGTCGTTCACATGACGGCCCGTACCCGGATCAAGGTACAGGAGCCGCTCCACGCGGTTGCCCGCGATGATGTGGGATGTGACGATCTCTTCCACATCCGCCGGGCGGACCGAGGTGTAGAAGGTGTTGTCGGGCATGATCTTGACGATCGGGCCTTTCTCGCAGAAGCCGAAGCAGCCGGTCACGACCACGTCCACCTTGTCGGTGATTCCGTGGGCCTGAAGCGACGCGTGGAAGTTTTCTACGATCTTCGCACTTTCAGAGGCTTTGCAACCCGTACCGCCGCAGCAGAGAATCTGGATATGCGGGGTACCCGTCTCCAGCCCGCAAGGGGCGATGGTGCCGGCGCGTTTGTTTGCCTCCCGGACGGACAACGCCTTGGCGGCTTTCCGTCGGATGCCGTCGAGGGCATCGGCTGATTTAATTTTCATTATGATGGGTAAATGACAAGTTAAATGTAAGTTTGCAAATTTACAAAAAAGTAAACAATTCCTATCAAAATAATGTATCTTTGGCCCAAATAGAAAGAAAATGCAGTACAGAAAGGATCGAAACGGAACTGCGCTTTCCCTGCTGGGGTATGGATGCATGCGTTTTACCCGCAAAGGCACCGCCATCGACCTGGAGAAGGCAGAACAGGAAATCATGGCCGCTTTCCGGGCCGGCGTCAACTACTACGATACCGCCTATATCTATCCGGGCAGCGAAGCAGCCCTCGGCCAGATCCTGGAGCGCAACGGCATCCGCGACCAGGTGTACATCGCGACCAAACTTCCGCAATACCTTGTCCAGAAGATCAGTGCTGTGGACCGCTTCTTCGACGAAGAACTCCGGCGCCTGCGCACCGACCACATCGACTACTACCTGATGCACCAGATGACCGATTTCGCCCAATGGGAGAAACTCAAGTCCCTCGGCATCCGGGAATGGATCGCCCGGAAGAAAGCCACGGGCGCCATCCGCAACATCGGTTTTTCCTACCACGGCAGTTCCGACTATTTCCTGCAGATCCTCAACGACTATGACTGGGATTTCTGCCAGATCCAATACAACTACCGCGACGAGCACACGCAGGCAGGCGTCACCGGCCTGAAAGCCGCCGCAGCCAAAGGCATTCCCGTCATCATCATGGAGCCGCTGCGCGGCGGCAAACTGGTCGGCATGCTGCCGGAGGCAGCCAGGAAAGCCATCGCCCAAAACCCGCGCGGCTGGACCCCCGCGGAATGGGCCTTCCGCTGGCTTTACAACCAGCCGGAAGTGACGGTTGTCCTCTCGGGCATGAACTCCCTTCAGATGGTAGAGGAAAATGTCCGGACCGCGTCCGAAGCCAGCGTCGGGGAGTGGACCGAATCCGATTTCGCCCTCATCCGCGAAGTCAACCAGCTCATCAGCGAAAAAGAAAAAGTGCCCTGCACAGGATGCCGCTATTGCATGCCTTGTCCACAAGGCGTGGATATCCCCGGCGCCTTCCGCTGCTACAACGAGATGTACACCGAGTCCAAGAGTGCCGGTCGCTTCCACTACGCGCAGACCGTTGTCCTGACAGAGAAACCGGCCTTCGCGAGTCAGTGCATCGAATGCGGCAAGTGCGAAAAGCACTGCCCGCAAGCCATTCCCATCCGGGAAAAGTTGAAAGAAGCCGACAAAGCCCTCCGGCCGCTCCCCTATCGGATCGGCATCGAGTTCGTCCGCAAATTCTTCTTCAGGAAACGGGCAGCCCAAAAGCCGTAAAGACGGTGCGTGCGTGCTGCAATTCCGCATCGGAAGGCGTAGCCATCGGAATGCCCTCCGGATTGTAAGTCGTGCCCATGCGGGCGTGCTTGCCTTTCCCGATATCGTGATACGGCAACAGGTCCACGCCCTCCGGCAGTCTGGGCAGCGAAGCCAGGAAGCGCGCCGAAGCCTCGAGGTTGGCATCATCGGCATTGATGCCGACAATCAGCGGGATGCGGATGCGGAAGGTTGCGCCCAGATCGGCGATGAGTCGGATGTTCTCCAGAATGCTTTCGTTGGGCACGCCGGTATAACGGGCGTGGAGCGTGCTGTCCATCAGCTTTAGATCGACCAGGAAAAGTTCGCAATGGGTCGCCGTTTGCCGGACTACGTCCTCCGCCGCATACAAAGTAGTGTCCACCGCCCGGTGGAAACCCCGGCGGCCGAGTTCCTGGAGTAACGCCAGCGTCTCAGAAGGATGCATGAGAGGCTCCCCTCCACAAAGCGTCACGCCACCGCCACTGCGTTCCATTACGCCACGCTCCTTCTCCACTTCCGCCATCAGTTCCTCCATCCCCCACTGTTCCCCACTCATTTCCAGCGCCTTGGAAGGGCATTCCCGGATGCAGGTCCCGCACAGGATACATGGATTCCCTGTGGGACGGATCCCATCCGGCGTCAGCGCGAGCGCCCCATTCGGGCACACCGCTACGCAACTGCTACACCCAATACAGCGGCTCTGCTTATAAAGCTTCTGCGGCAGCGGACTCCAACTCTCCGGATTATGGCACCAGATGCACCGCAGCGGGCATCCTTTCAGGAACAACGTGGTCCGGATCCCCGGCCCGTCGTGGATCGCATAACGTTTGATATCGAAGATCAGGGGCATAGCATACATAGTTATTATTGATCGATTCGCTTACTTATTCTCTCGGTAGTGTTCCAATTTGTGTGTCCAGAACGGACTCTGCAATTTAAAGAACGTACAAATTTACATTTTTCCAGCCAATCAGGCAACTGATGAAAAACTTCCCGGGGGTCTGCCGCAGCGGCAGGGGCCGGAAGCCCCTGAGTGCCTAACCATTCGGGAAGAGAACCCGTTCCTCCCGCATCCTCGGTATCACCCTCCAGTAGGACTCCTTGTCCATCGCTGTCTTGCCCATCAGCACGATGACCGACAGCTCGTCCGGCATTGCGCCCCGCATCCGTGTCACCCGTCTGAAGTCCTTCTGGAGCCGCTCGATCCAGTTCGTCGTGTATATCATCGACTGTATATGAGGCGCATAGTTCAAATATGTGAAGTGGAACGCGATGTCTTCATCTTCGGCCATGTTCCGGATAGAACGGTAATCCTTGCCCCACTTCAGGCACATCTCCCGCCATGCGGCTACGCCCTGCTGCACAGTGTAGTTCTTGTCTCCCGTACGGAACACTTCGCGCATATCGTCGGCGAGGGCCTTCTTGTCGCCGTGGCGTACTCGGGCCAGCATATTGCGCTTGAGATGCGTCGTGCAACGCTGGAAGGCGGTTCCGGGGAACTTTTCGCCGATAACCTTATCCAATCCGGAGAGGCCGTCGGCAACCACCAATCCGATATGCCCTACACCGCGTTCACGCAGGTCATCGAACATATTGGCC
>JAFWOY010000024.1 GCA_017509755.1 Bacteroidales bacterium | reverse complement strand
CGTATTCGGCCTCCAGCGCGGTTTCAAGAAGGCTGGCGTCAACACCATCCTGATGAGTCTCTGGGAAGTCGATGACGAGGCTACAAGCCTGCTGATGACTTCTTTCTACAAGGCACTGGCAAAAGGCCTGTCGAAAGCGGATGCCTTGAAAGCGGCGCAAAAGGCCGTCAAAAACTACAAGGCAAAAGACTTCTCCTCGCCCTACTACTGGGCCGCCTTCATCCTCCTCGACGGCGATTGATGACCGTACCCATCAGGGTCCGAAAACCTTTTCCCGCATCGCGCAGGCCGTTGTGCCTGCGCTTTTTTTGATGTAGCGGTTCATGGTCGCCACGTGGGAGAAGCCACTCAGTTCGGCAATGTCCGCCGGAGGCAGGTCGCGATGATCTTCGCTGAGCATCAGTTCGATGGCGTATTGAGCCCGGAAGGAATTGACGAACTGGGCGAAATTCAGGCCGCGGCCCTGAAGCGCACGGGAAATATACGTCCGATTGGTCATCACTTCCCGCGCCATCTCATCGCGGGTAAGGTCCTTGTGCAGGAAAAGCTTTTTTTCCTGCATCAACAGCTGCATTCTCGCATAGATCTCATCGTCGCTATGTCGCTTTCGCCTCATTTCTTTTGCGGTACTCCTTGCACCATTCCGCGGGCGTAAAACCGGTATTCCGGCCGAAAGCCGTGTTGAAAGTCGTCATCGAGTTGAAACCGACCCGGCGACACAGCTGGGTAATGGTCAGTTCCGGGTTCTGGGCATAGAGCCGCATGGCCTCCCGCACCCTGTAGTAGTGGACCAACTGACAAAAGTTCTTGTTCAACTTGATTTTGATGGTCTGGGCTAGGTAGCTTTTATTGGTATAGAGCCGCTCGGCCAGGTCGCCGACCCGGATATCCGGGTTGAGATAGAGTTTCTCCCGCTCGAGCACGTTGCAGAGCCGGTCTTTCAATTCTTCCATGTCGGAGTCTTTCAGGCTGGGACCGGCATCCTCCAGAATCCGGTCGGCATGGGGAATCGAACAGTCCTGCCGCGGATAAACCTGGGATGCCGGTTGTTTGTCTTCCGCTTCCGGGACTGCCTTTTTCCTGCGAAAAAAAAGAAAAATGAAAACCAGCGCCGCCGCCAGCAGCAAATAACCAATCAGAAGAAAAATCGTACTCATAGTTCCGTTTCATTAAATAATGAACGAAACTACAAACAAAACGGACGTTTTACACCATTCTCCGTATAATCGTCCTATAACAGTTTTCGAAACGTTTGACGCTCAGTCACTTTGTAAACACCCCGATTTTTTCTGTTTTTTCCGGAAAAATCAAGATTCGTTATTCGGCATTGATGGCAAAGAGCACGGCCTCCTGGGTCTCCGAATGATTCGTCAGGATGATATGGGCCGTTGTCTCAGCCGGATAGGTACAGAAACAAGAATCGTTACCTTCAAAAGATGCCGTGACTGCCCCTGATAAAGAAAGAGCCGCGATTTCACAGTATCCCGAACATTCGACAGCCAGTTCCAGACGCTGGCCGGGCTGAAGGAGGTAGTAATTGCACAAGATGTTTCCACCGGAAAGTTTGTTATCCGTTGAAGGAGCCATCGGAACCGGCATATCGGCAATCTGGTCGGCAAACGGCAGGGATGGATCGAGATTGGCGGTCAAGTCCACAAGGCAAAGCGGATCGAACAGGAAGTAACCGTTGAAAGACTGAGGCATGTAGGCCGTAACAAGGGGGAAATCATAACGGACCAGGCCCAGGCTGTCCAATCTGTCGGATACAGACAACAATAAATCCAAATCATTGTCGGCAATGGCCTGCCGGGCCAGCGCGAACGACTCCCGGAGCGGATCGAGCAACGTACCGGGCGTACCGGCCTGCAGCGGGATCCAATGCTGCCCCCAACCGCGATAGGTAACACCAGCCGACTGCATGTAGTTGACATCCTTGGGATTGTTCTTCGTAGAAATCTTCTCCCTCACGAACGCCAGGAAACTGGGCGTGACCGGACGGGCTTTGCTCTGCTGGTTTTCGATCAGCGACGAAAGGGTCCCGATTCCTTCTTTGAGCGTAAAGAGCGTTTCACCCTTCTCGTCAATGACCGTCAGCCGGCCATCCGCGGAAACCGATACAACGGCTTTCTCTGTCAATTGGTCACCCGGTCGTATGGGCGCGGCCTTTGCTTTATCCTTGGATACGACCTCCCCCTTCACGGTATAGACGAGATACGATTGCGCCAGGCACGGAAGCGAGAGGACGACACTGAGTGTGAAAGCTAACAAGTATTTCATACGAAGAAAATTAAGTGTAGATTGAATTCTGAATGAAACGCCCGGAATAACGTTTCGAAAGCGCGATGACCGAGGAACGATAGAGTTTCCTGCTTTCCAGCGTCAAAGCGAAAAGTGTCAATACGATGGCTATGTCTATGCAAAAGCCCCATTTCGTAAAGATGACGAAAGTCAGATACGTCAGGAGGGCGGAAAACAGGAACAAGGTGTTGCCGGGCACAATCCTCGACTCCCGCAGGAAGGTCGCCGGGACGACGCGTCTGCCCTGCCCGGTCACTTTGACAAGGGCCTCCACCGTAACCTGGAAAAGGAAACACAAGACAAAGGCCAGGATCCAGTTGACCCAGGAAGGGAGATAACGCACTTTCTTCCCCAACAACGTATCGACGGTATAAGCCTGGATCATGACGCCGGGCATTTTACCCAGAGGAGAAACATGCGCATCCCGTTCTTCCCGGACACCGCCGAGCAAGACGATCTTACCCTCCAGGAAACCGGCTTCCTGCTCGATGTCATCGGGCGCAATCACACGAAAGCCGACATTCCGGTAGTTGATGAGCCAGTCCTCCCCATGATTTTCAAGGGAACGTCCGGCAAATTGCTCCACGATAGCCGCAGGAAAAGACTTGACCGTATTCGGACCGAGCTTGTTCTGGATGCTGAGCTTGCGGACCGGCAGATTGTCCAGATTATTCTTCAGATTGGCATATCCTTCCCGGATCGGTAAACTGTCTGCAAAAAAAGAATGGACCGACGAGGAGAAGCAGCCAGCCTGTCTGTCATAATCCGTCAGTTTGCAAGTGAATATCATCTTATCACCGTATGTCCGGACGGCATCCACAAGCCGGGCGTTCCCTTCCCCATCCGACCGCAGTCCCTCGAAAATCGCATCCACGCCCATGCAGGCGGGATCGCACAGCGCCACGCGTTCCAACAGAACAGCCAGATCGCCCCTGTCTTCGACATCGCTGATATCTACGACCGCAATGGCCGGACTCTCTTCGGAAGGGCCATAATGCTGGATATCGAAGAACAAATCGGTAACACTGAACGCCTTCCAGGCCCGGGATACAGGGTTGAGAAAAGAAAGGTTCAAGGTGACAAAAGATACCACCCCCAACAGGACGAAAGCCCCCACCACGATGAGGAGATGATCGCGATGGAAAAAGAAACGTCCGGGTGTTTTGGGAGCGGCCATAGCGGAACAGACACTATTTCTTGATCGCGTCGAATCCGTAGCCGTACACGCCACTTACACTGCCCACCGAAATAAAGGCCTGGGGATCTTCCTCCTTGATCAGATTGAGCAAAAATTTCAGCTCCTGTTTCCGGGCTACCACCATCAGGACCGTAGATTCGGTCTTAGTGTACCAGCCTTTCCCCTGCAGCGCTGTCACCCCGCGATGGACGTCCACTGTAATGCGGTCTGCAATCTTTTCATAATTTTTCGAAAAAATAAAGATTTGTACAGACTGCTTGGAACCGGATACGAACAGGTCGAGCGCTACGCTGAAAACGCCGGCCATCACATAGCCGTACATCAGGTTGGCCACGCGTACACCCCAGCTTCCTTCCGTCGGGACGATGAGGGACGAACCGATGATGAACACGTCGAGGATGAGCAGGATCTTGCCGGGTGAGATGGCCCGGTATTTTGTAATCATCAGCGCGATGATATCGGTACCGCCTGAACTGCCGCCCTGTGAGAAAGTGAGCGAAATGCCCAGTGCGGAAAGCGTACCGCCGATCATGACACTGAGCAGTTTGCCGTTGTCGAGGGCGATGATGCGGATGAACTCTTCCGGAATGACGAGGGGCAGGAAGCGCAGCAGCAGTGTGGTGACTACCATCGCATAGACGGTCTTCACGCCGAATGCCGGTCCCAGGATCTTCAGGGCAATCAGCAGCAGGATGCCATTGATGATGAAGAAAGAGTAGCTCACATTGAAGCCGGTACAGTACTGAATTACGGCAGAGATACCTGTCACGCCCCCGCCGACCAGCTGATGGGGAATGATGAAAACGACCCAAGCCAGTACATACAGGAGGAGGCCCAGGGTGATGATGGCGTAGGACTTGAAAGTCGACAGAAACTTGTTCTTCTCCATTAACAGACGATATTGATGATTTTGCCCGGCACGACGATCACTTTGCGGACAGCAGCGCCCTGCAGGTATTTTTCAGTATTGGCATCGGCACGGACTGCGGCTTCCACTTCCTCGCGTGTCAGGCTCTTGGGGAGTTCCAGCAGGAAACGGAGCTTGCCGTTGAACTGGACCGGATACTTTACGATGTCTTCGACAGTGAAAGCCGGGTTATAGACCGGGTAGGAAGCGAAACTGATGCTTTCCGTGTGTCCGAGCATCTCCCAGAGTTCCTCGGCAATGTGCGGCGCAAACGGACTCAGGACGATGACCAGTGGTTCCAGGATCTCCCGCTTGTTGCAATGGAGATCGGTCAGCTCGCTCACCGCGATCATGAACGCACTTACCGTGGTATTGAAGGAGAAGTGCTCAATGTCTTCCTGGGCTTTGCCGATCAGCTTGTGGAGGGCTTTGAGCTCGGCCGGCGTCGCTTTCTCGTCGGACACGCAGAAGGTGTCGCGGTCAAAGAAGAGTTTCCAGAATTTGCGCAGGAAACGATGGACGCCGTCGATACCCTGGGTATCCCACGGCTTGGACTGTTCGAGCGGACCGAGGAACATCTCGTACATCCGGAGCGTATCGGCGCCGTAGCGTTCACACACGTTGTCCGGGTTGACCACGTTGAACATCGACTTGCTCATCTTTTCGATGGCGCTGCCGCAGATGTATTCACCGTCCTCGAGGATGAACTCGGCCGTCGCGAAATCAGGCATCCAGCGACGGAAGGCTTCACGGTCGAGCCGGTCACCCGACACGATGTTCACATCAACGTGGATCTCGGTCGTATCATACTGGTCCTTAAGGCCATACGACACGAAGGTATTGGTATTCTTGATCCTGTACACAAATTTGCTCTGGCCCTGGATCATACCCTGGTTGATGAGTTTCTTGAAAGGTTCCTGTTCGCAGACGTAGCCACAGTCATACAGGAACTTGTTCCAGAAGCGGGAATAGATGAGGTGGCCCGTGGCATGCTCCGTGCCGCCGATATAGAGGTCCACGTCACGCCAGTATTCGTCGGCCTGGCGGCTCACGAGAGCCTGGTCGTTGTGCGGATCCATGTAGCGCAGATAGTAGGCGCTACTGCCCGCGAAGCCGGGCATGGTGCTGGTTTCAATGGGATAGCCTCCGTAGGTCCAGTCTTTGGCACGGGCCAACGGCGGTTCGCCACTTTCGGTGGGCAGGAACTTGTCCACTTCCGGAAGCTGCAGCGGCAGACAGTCCATGGGCATGGCCTGCGGGATACCGTCCTTGTAGTAGATCGGGAACGGTTCGCCCCAATAGCGCTGGCGGGAGAAGATCGCGTCGCGCAGGCGGTAATTGATCTTGCTACGGCCCAGGCCATGCGCCTCGACATAATCGATGGCAGCCGGGATGGCTTCCTTGACGGTCATGCCATTGAGGAAGCCGGAATTGCACATGATGCCTTCCTTGGCGTCAAAACTGGACTCGGAGATGTCGCTGCCTTCCACTACCGGCACGATGGGCAGGTTGAAAGTCCTGGCGAAAACGTAGTCACGGCTGTCATGCGCAGGCACGGCCATGATGGCACCGGTACCGTAGCCGGCCAGCACGTATTCCGAAATCCAGACGGGCACTTTTTCGCCCGTCAGGGGATTGAGGGCGTAGGAGCCCGAGAATACGCCTGACGCCTTGCGGGTCTCGGCAATACGCTCCCGCTCGGTCTTCTTTTTGGCCTGAAGCAGATAGGCCTCGACGGCCTCCTTCTGCTCCGGCGCCGTGAGTTTCTCCACCCATTCGCTTTCGGGTGCGAGTACCATGAAGGTCACGCCGTAAATCGTATCAGCCCGGGTGGTGAAGATGGTCATCTCATACTCCTTGTCGCCGTTGAACACGTGGAACACCATCTCCGCACCCTGGCTCTTGCCGATCCAGTTGCGCTGCATCTCCTTGAGGGAGTCGGTCCAGTCGAGCTGGTCGAGGCCGGCAAGCAGCCGTTCGGCATAGGCGCTCACGCGGAGCTGCCATTGCTTCATCTTCTTCTGTTCCACCGGAAAGCCGCCGCGCACGGAATAGCCTTCCTTCACCTCGTCATTGGCCAGTACGGTTCCCAGCTGCGGGCACCAGTTGACAGCGGTCTCGCCCAGGTAAGCGATGCGGTACTGCATCAGCAGGTCGGACTTTTCCTTCTCGGAAAGACCATCCCAGCGGCCTTCCGCCTTGAACTTGGTAATCAGGGTGTCGATCGGCTCGGCTTTGTCGGTCTCGGGATTGTACCAATGGTTGTACATTTCGAGGAAAGCCCACTGCGTCCACTTGTAGTAAGCGGGATCGCAGGTACGCACTTCGCGTTCCCAGTCGTAGGAGAAGCCGATACGGTCCATCTGCTGCCGGTAGCGGGCAATATTCTGTTCGGTGGTTTTGGCAGGGTGCTGTCCGGTCTGGATGGCATACTGCTCGGCCGGAAGGCCGAAAGCGTCGTACCCCATCGGGTGCAGCACGTTGAAACCCTTCAAACGCTTGTAACGGCTGTAGATATCGCTGGCGATGTAGCCGAGCGGATGGCCGACGTGCAGGCCGGCTCCCGAAGGATACGGGAACATATCCAGCACGTAATATTTGGGACGGGAAGGGTCAAGCTGAGCCCGAAACGTATGATGCTCAGCCCAATAAGTCTGCCATTTCTTCTCAATACTGGCGAAATTGTAATCCATTGCGTGTCGTTTTAAGCCGCAAAGATAATGATTTCCAGCGAGGAATGCTTACTTTTTCAGGCGGAACTCGACCGGAATGACCATCAATGTGCGGACCTTCAAGCCCTTGATCTGGCCGGGAATCCATTTCGGGGAAACCGACACCACGCGGACAGCCTCATCGTCGAGACGGTCATCGATGCCGTGCTCGACCTTGACGTTCGTCACGCTCCCGTCTTTCTCGATGATGAAGCTCACCAGCACCTGTCCCTGGACATTCTGCTCGATGGCGCTGGCGGGATATTTCAAATACTTATAGACCCAACTCTGCAGGAAATGTTTCTCATTGGAATGGAAGAACTGCGGCCGCATGTCACATTCCGAAACGGAATACACTTTTTCGGCACGGGCTGCGCGGGCCGCCGGATCGCCGTCGGCCGTGGAAATCTCATCCTGGGCCGAGAGGACCTGCAGGAAATGGTAGAGATAATTGCAAGCGGACTCCATGGCTGCATAATCGAGCAGCCGGGGCGTGTCTTTGATGGTCCGGTGCTCGCGGGCCGGACCGGTCGTGAAGAGGAAGACCGGAATCTTCCGCTCATAGAAAGAGAGATAATCGGAGGAAAGGGGCGGACGTTGCGTTACGGTCGGCAGCGTGACAACCGGCGTTTCGCGGGTCTTGTCGAAAACATAGTCGCGGTCCACGGGCGCAAGCTGGGTGAAGCATTGGAACGGGTTGGACTGGCCACCCCGGCCCAGGGCGTTGAGATCGACCATGGCTTTTACGTCGCGGATCTGTTCGAAAGCCCGGTTTACGAAATACCAGGAACCGGCCATCCCCTGCTCCCCGGCCCCGAATCCGACAAAAAGGATGGAACGGCGGAACAGGCCCTGGTACTGCGCCACCATCCGGGCCAGCTCAATGAGGACGGCGACGCCGGACGCATTCGCATCGGCGCCGGGAAAAACCTGGACGACAGGCTCTCCGTCAATCATCAGCGTGTGTGTCCCAAGATGGTCGTAACGGGCACCTACCACGATATACTCCTCGCGGAGTTGCGGATCGGCGCCTTCCACGATGCCGACGATATTCTGTGAAGCGATCTCGTCGCTTCCCGCATCCCCGGCGATCCGGAAATCCTGGCCGAGACTGTCCGTCAGCATCAGCACGCCCGCTTCACGCAGCGCGGAATAGAGATAGCGGGCCGCCGCACGTTCCCCGTCACTGCCTGCCCGACGGCCATCCAGTTCTTCCGCGCACAAGTTGTCCACATGGCCGCGCAGTGCTGGCGCAACAGCAAAATTCTGTGCGGCAAGGCTTGCCGCACAGAATTCCAGCACGAAAAATATGATCAGTCTCCTTTTCAACTATTTCTTGTAGAACGGCATCTTCACCACTTCGGCTTTCAGCAGTTTGCCGCGCACTTCGATGAAGATCTCGCTGCCGATCTTGTTGAAAGGTACATTAACATAACCCATGCCAATCGCTTTCTTCACGGTCGGGCCCATGGTACCGGAAGTCACATGGCCGATCTTGTTGCCCTCGGCGTCGCAGATGGGCATCTCGTGACGGGCGATGCCGCGGTCCACCAGTTCAAAGCCCACGAGTTTGCGGGTCAGGCCGGCCGCTTTCTGGTCGAGCAGGAACTGCTTGTCGATGAAGTCACCCTTCACGTCGTTGAACTTGGTGATCCAGCCCAGACCGGCCTCAAGCGGAGAGGTCGTGTCGTCGATATCGTTGCCGTAGAGGCAGAAGCCCATTTCCAGGCGGAGCGTGTCGCGGGCGCCCAGGCCGATCGGCTGGATACCGAACGGTTCACCGGCCTCGAAGACCGCTTTCCAGAGCTGGTCGCCGTATTCGTTGGGGGCATAGACCTCGCATCCGCCGCTGCCGGTATAGCCGGTGGTGGAGAGGATGGCACCCGGGATGCCGGCGACTTCCAGTTCCTTGAACGTGTAGTATTCCATCGACAGGACGTCTTCCTTGCAGAGTTTCTGCATCACTTCCATGGCCTTGGGGCCCTGGATGGCCAGCTGGCAGGTAGCGTCGGAGGCGTTCACCAGGTCTTTGCCGATCTCCAGCCCGAACTTCGGCGCGATGCTGCAAAGGTGGTTCCAGTCTTTTTCAATATTGGCAGCATTGACGGCCAGCAGGTATTTCTCCGTGCTGAAGCAGTAGGCGATGAAATCGTCCACGATGCCGCCTTTGCCATTGGGGAAGCAAGTATACTGCGCCTTGCCCGGGAAGAGGACCGAGGCATCATTGGAAGAGACATACTGCAGGAACGGGAGCGCCTTGGGACCCTTGATCCAGATCTCACCCATGTGGGAGACATCGAAGACACCGACACCTTCGCGCACGCAGGCGTGTTCTTCATTGATACCCTTGTACTGAATCGGCATGTTGTAGCCGGCAAACGGAGCCATCTTCGCACCCAGCGCGATGTGCTTCTCGGTAAATACGGTATTTTTCATATTTCTTTGTGTAGTTTTTGATTCGTGTTGTAAACCCAGGGATCGGAAGGGGCAATGCCGAGTTTCTTGAGGGCGGCCATGTCGCGGCGGACGACCTCAAGCGAATCGCTGCCTTCGACGCAGACCACGGTCAGGCCGCTCTTGAAATCGAAGGTGCGGACCGGAAAGCCGTTTTCTTTCAGCTTATCGACAAAGATTTGCGCACCGGAGGCTTCCTTGAAGGCACCGGCCACGGCATAATAGCGTTTCAGCACAGCAGCTTGCGCCGCAGCGGCGGCCGCCTGTTCCGCTTCGAGGCGCGCCTGCTCGGCGGCCTGTGCGATGGAATCGCGGACAGCCTGCTCGCGGGCTTCCTTCGCCAGCCGGATCGCCGTCAGTTCGGCGGATGTGGGCTTTCCCAGCGAAGCACGGACCAGGTCGCAACCCGGTGCAACGGCCAGCAGGACGGCCAGCAAAAGCCAAGCGAAAAGATGTTTTCTCATAATCGAACAAAGATAGCACAAAAAACGCATAAAAAGCGTAACTTTACATTCCAAATTGAAACGAATGCGCAAAACCCGGCGGAAAATACTTGCCCTCCTGCTTGGCCTGGCCTTGTGCCAGACGGCGGCGGCGAGCCTGCCCGATACGGTCCGCATCGTCATCGTGGGCGACGTGATGTCGCACGGGCCTCAGGCCATGGCAGCCCTTCGTCCCGGCGGCGACCGGAGCAATCCGGACGATTACGACTACACGGCCTGTTTCCGTCATGTGCAGGACCGGTTCGATGCGGCCGATTTCCTGGTTGCCAACCTGGAGTTTCCTTGCGGCGTCAAGCCCTATTCCGGCTTTCCATTCTTTTCCGCACCCCAAAGCCTGGCCTATGAAGCCAAGCGCTGCGGCATCGACTTGTTCCTGACCGCCAACAACCATATCTGCGACCAGGGCCGAGTCGGGATGGACAGCACCTATGTCATCTATTCCCGCCTGGGCGTGCCGTTTACTGGTTTCTACCGCTCCGAAGGGGAAGAATACGAGACCAATCCGATGATCGTGGACATCCACGGCATCCGGGTGGCCTTCGTCAACTTCACTTACGGGACCAACGGCATTCCCGTGCCGCAACCCTACCGGGTGAACTTGCTCGACTCCACCCACGTCCAGGAGGTCCTGGCCCGCGCTAAGGACCGGGGCGCAGAGCTGACCATCGCAATTCCGCACTGGGGCGAAGAATACCACCAGACGCCCAGTGCCCAGCAGCGCCGCTGGGCAGAAATGCTCTTCCGCCACGGCGTGGATGCCATCGTAGGCGGCCATCCCCATGTCGTCCAGCCGGTCGAATTCAAGCCACCCCACGTCATCGCCTGGTCGCTCGGCAATTTCATCTCCAACCAGAGCGACATCTTCACGCAGATCGGAATGTTGTTCGAACTGGTCGTCGTGCGGGATACCCGGGGACAGGTGTCCATCGCTGAAGCCAATCCCACCTATACCTGGTGCAGCCGGAGACGCATGCTGGAAAAGAACTATACCGTCATCCCCATCCTCGACTGGATCGGCCGGCGCGACGAGTGGCTCGACAAGAGCGACTATGACAAGATGGTCCGCGAATGGGAAGCCTTTAAAAAGAAATTTGATCTATAGCCTCTATGGAAAAACTGATCCTCCTCGAAGAAATCGACCCGGTCGACATTTATGGTGTCAACAACAAGCTGTTTGACCTGCTTGCCGCCCACTATCCCAAAGTCAAGGCCATCGCCCGCGGGGCGGAGATCTATCTCATGGGCCCCCAGAGCGAACTCGACGACTTCGAAGAGAAAATCAAGTTGCTGCGGCAGAAACGGATGACCAAGAGCGTCCTGAACGAATACGATGTGGAAGCCCTCTTCGAGGGGAGCGACCGCAGTGCCGAAGCAGGGCCGGTTCAGATCGGTCCCGGCGTGGACAGCATCATCTTGTACAGCAACGAGGGACGCCCCATCAAGGCCCGTACGCCCAACCAGAAACGGATGGTTGCCGAGGCTGCCCGCAACGACCTGGTCTTCGCCATCGGTCCTGCCGGCAGCGGCAAGACCTACACGGCCATTGCCCTGGCGGTCCGCGCCTTGAAAAACCGGGAGGTGCGGCGGATCATCCTCACCCGTCCCGCTGTGGAAGCCGGCGAACGCCTGGGTTTCCTGCCCGGTGACCTGAAGGAAAAACTCGATCCCTATCTCCAGCCGCTCTACGATGCGCTGGGTGATATGATTCCGGCCAAACGGCTCCAGTCTTTCATGGAGGAAGGGATTATCCAGATCGCACCGCTCGCCTACATGCGCGGCCGCACACTCGACCGGGCCTTCGTCATCCTCGACGAAGCCCAGAACACCTCACTCAGACAACTCAAGATGTTCTTGACCCGCATGGGCTGCGATGCCAAATTCATCGTTACGGGCGACGCCACCCAGATCGACCTGCCCAACAAGAACGACTCCGGGCTGCTGCGCGGGATTCAGCTCGTGCGGGACATCAAGGGAATCAGTATCGTGGAATTCGGGAAGGAGGATATCGTCCGGCACCCGCTCGTCACAAAGATTGTGGATGCGTTCGAACGCATCTGACACTGGCGCGCATATCCGTTTTCGACGTATAGCTCATCGGGAAATCAGGCCGTTCGCAATAGATGTAGCGATAATAGGCCTGGTCCGCATTGCGCTCTGTGGCACTCCACCAGCAGCCATAGGACTTGACACCGGAGAATTCGGTGTCCCAGGAATTGGCAAACGTATAGCCCAGCGGCATGGCATTCCATCCGAAATCATTGGAATGCACGTTGTCGGGGGTATAGGGCCACATCCGCACGTCATTGAAGCGGACATCAGCAGATGCCTTGGCGCCCAGACCGGTCCAATTGCTGAAGAAATCGAGGGGCTCGCCGCCATTGAGCGCGGCGGACAGGGATTCCCAGTCTTCCTGTGTCGGAACGCGCCATCCTTCTGGACACACATGGTCTGTCATGGCCTCCTGCCAAGTGTAGAAACTGCCGAACAGCGGGGCGGCTGACCGGGAAGCGCGGAAAGGGACACCGCTGCCCTGCCAGGCCAGGTTCTGGTTGAACCAGTCCAGTCCGCCCAGCGTCACATAGCCGTAGCGGCGGCCGTCACGCTCGTCCACAAACGACGCAAGGCTGCGGTGCAGGCCGGTAAGGGACGTGTTCCAGGTCGTATCGATGGTCGTCACGTCACGGGCTGTGGAAAGGCTGTAAAAACCCATTGCATAGGCATGCGCAGACACGCGGAACATACCCAGGCTGTCCGGGAACTGGACCGTGATGGTATTGCCCACGAGCGTATCAGAATAGACGCCGGAGATATACCACTTGTAATACGCATCTTCCGGATAGATGATACCGGAGGCGGACATCGTGACCGTCTCGCCTTTGAGCACATAATAGGGAATATCGTATGTCACTTCGCCGGACATGGAAGGAAGGGTCGTTTCCTCTTCTTCTTCCTTGCAGGAGACAAGCCCCGCAGCCAGTGCGAGCACCAGGGTCAGCCAGCCGGTTATTTTGGTCAGATTCATCTGTATCCTGTGTATTACAACTTGCAAAGATGCACAAATAATCGTAATTTTGCAAGAAATGTACCGTTCTGCCCTCCTGCTCCTCCTATCTTCGCTGCTGCTTGCCTGCAGTTGCGAAAGGACACAGCCCTACGTCCGCATCGAGGGGTTCGCCCAAGGGAGCACGTACCATGTTATCTGCAGGCCCGTGCGCGGATACACCGAGAAAGCGTTGCGGGCACGGATCGACAGCCACCTCACAGCCATCGACGTCTCACTGAGCGGCTACAACAAGGGATCCCTGCTTTCCCGCCTCAACGCGGGGGAAGACCTGCCCCTTGACAGCCTTTTCATCGGCTGTTTCCTCCGTTCCCAAGAAATCTGGGCGGAAACGGAAGGAGCCTTCGACCCCTCGGCAGCCCCGCTTTTCGACCTCTGGGGATTCGGCTTTTCCAACAAGCGCACCGTTACCCAGACTGCCATCGATTCCATCCTGTCTTTTGTCGGCATGGACCATCTCCGGTTGGAGGAACGGGCTGAAGGAACTTTCCTGGTTCGGGACGATCCGCGCTGCCAGCTCAATTTCAATGCCATCGCCCAAGGCTATTCCTGCGATGTGGTCGCCCGGTGGCTCGATTCCATCGGCTGTACGGACTATCTGGTGGATATCGGCCGGGAAATCCGCTGCAAGGGCGTCAATGCTTCGGGAACGGCGTGGCATATCGGGCTTGACCGGCCTGCCGACGGCAACATGGAGGAAGGAAAAGACCTGCAGGCCATCCTGGAAGTGACCGACTGCGGCATCGTGACTTCGGGCAACTACCGCAAATTCTACATCGAGGACGGACAGAAATTCGCCCATACCATCGACCCGGCTTCCGGACGGCCCGTTTCGCACAATCTATTGAGTGCCACCGTCGTAGCTAAAGATGCCGCGACGGCGGACGCGTATGCCACCTGGCTGATGGTCATCGGCGTGGAGCGGGCGCGCGCCCTCCTTGCCAGCCGGCCCGACCTCGAGGCCATGCTGGTCTTTGACCAGGACGGGCAGATGCAGACTTTCCAGACAGACAATCTAAAAACTCAATGATACCATGAACCGAAGAGACTTCCTCAAGACTTCCGTACTCGGTGCTGCAGCCCTCGGCCTGACCGGTGTGACGGGATGCAAGGTAAAGACCACGTATTCTTTTGACACCATCATCAAGAACGGTGTCATCCACGCCGGGGACGGAAAGAACCCGATCCAGGGCGACATCGCCATCCGGAACGGAAAGATCGCAGCCATCGGCAAAGACCTGGGAACCAATGCTCCGATCCTTGTGGATGCGGAAGGACTCATCGTATCGCCGGGCTTCATCGACATCCATACGCACACCGACACCAATCTGTTCGACGCGCCCAAAGGCGACAGCCGCATCTATCAGGGTATCACCAGCGAGGTAGGCGGCAATTGCGGCTACTGTCCGTTCGTCTATTCGGATGAGGCCTGGGAAGGACGCAAAGACCGTCCTCGCCATGGCGGTCCGGCCTGGCGCAACATCGACGGCTTTTACCAGCGTCTGACGGAAAACAAGATCGGTATCAATTATTCCAGCCTGGTCGGTCACGGTGACGTACGCGAAGCGGTGGTCGGACCCTACAATGTACCGGCAAGCGACGACGACCTGAAGAAGATGTGTGCCATCCTCGACCAACAACTCTCGCTGGGCGCCATCGGCTTGTCTTATGGACTTGAATACGCGCCCGGCTGCTACAGCGACACGCGTGAAATGGTAGCGCTCAACCAAGTGGTAGCCAAACACAACGCCCTCTATACCATCCACATGCGCAACGAGGACGACCACGTGCTCGAAGCCATGGACGAAGCCATCGAAGCTGCCCGCAAGTCCGGCGCCCGCCTGGAGATTTCCCACCTCAAAGCCCAGAACCCGGCCAATTTCGACAAGATCGACCGGATGCTGAAAAAGATTGACGACGCCTATGCCGAAGGCATCGATATCGCGTTCGACCGCTATCCCTACACGGCGTTCTCCACCGGTTTCACTTCGTTTATTCCCATCGAACTGAGGGACGGCACAAGCGAAGACATCTACGCCCGCCTGAACGACAAAGAGACCTGCCAGAAGATCCGCCAATATGCCTACAGCCGCCTCGAGCGCTTCGGCGGTCCCCAGCAGGTGGTCGTTGCCGGCTGCACCGACCCTGCCAACGCGGTCTATGCGGGCAAGAACCTGGCCGAGTGCTGTAAGATCTCCGGCATGGACGAGTGGGAGATGATCCGCTACCTGCTCATCTCCGAAAAGCTGGCGGTGAACCAGGCTACCTTCGCCATGAAAGAGGACAATCTCAAGAAAATCTACGCCCATCGGCTCTCGATGCCTGCCTCCGACGGCAGCGTCTATTCGCCGGAAGGCGTGTTAGGCAAAGAATTGCCGCATCCGCGTTCGTATGGCACGTTCCCGCGCTATTTCGAGCAATTTGTACGGAAAGATAAAGTGGTCGACATGGCCACGGCCATCTGGAAGTGCACCGGCCTGCCCGCTTCCCGCGCCAAGTTCAAAGAGAGGGGGCTCCTCATCCCCGGCTATGCGGCCGACATCACGGTCTTCAATCCGGAAACGATTGCCGATCTGGCGACCTACGCCCAGCCTCACACGTTCCCGGCCGGTATTGCGCATGTCTTCGTCAACGGGGTCCATACCATAAAAGACGGCGCCCACACAGGAGAGCTGGCGGGCGTCGTATTGGGAAATGAGTTTCTGAGCCGGTAGTAAATCAGAAGTGGAATTTCACACCGAACTGGGCAATGCCTTTCATGCCGGCGCCCAGTTCGAGGAAACCGCTGAACTGACGGCCGACTTCCATGCCAATCAGGGAAATATGGGCGGTCGGTGCCCAGATATTACCGCTATATTCTTCGACCAGGTTGGTATTGAGGCACATCGCACCAAGGCCGATTTTGGAATACATGCCAAAGATGTCATAACGGAACCAGTTCAGTTTGGCATCCACCATCATCGAATAAATATTGACAGAGACAGCCGTCAGCTGGCCGGTGTTATCGGACAGGTTGGCACTTATCCGATTGAAGCCGAAATGGCCGCCAAGACCCACGACCTTGTTGAAATGATAGATATAGCCCAGATTGAGGACACCTTTGGATCCACCGCTCTTCAAGGCGATATAGTCGCCATCCGTGAACTGTTCGACCAGTTCAAACGTATTGATCAAGTTGGCAGTAGCGGCGCCGATCAAGGAAACGCCGTAGCTGAAAGAAATCTCGTTGGGGCAGATTTCATTGATATTCTGCGCTTTCGCAGAAGGAGCCGCCAGAAGGCATCCGATGGCCAGAAGGCCCATGAACATTTTTTTCATCGTATCGTAAATAGTAAATATCAGGATTGGTATTTGGCAGTCTGCTCCCGGATCAGTTCGTCCAGCACGCCCGGATCGAAATAGTTGATCCGCATGGAGCGTTTGACAGCGGCAAGGGTCTCTGCAGCCGCGGCGCGGGCCGCTTCGGAGCCTTTGCGGAGCACTTCATATACATAGGGAATATTCTGTTCCAGCTCCTTGCGGCGTCGGCGGATCGGCTCGAGGGTCTCATTGAGCACGGCATTCAGGAAGTTCTTGCACATGACATCGCCCAAACCGCCGGCCCGGTATTGCGCCTTCACCTCGTCGAGGCTACGGAAATCGAAAGAGACTTTCCGGCCATGGAAGCAGTCGCCATAGCGCTCGAAATGCTCGGGACGGCAGAATGCGTCGAGATAAGTGAAGACCGTGTTGCCCTCCACCTTGCCAGGATCACTCACCTGCAAGTGGCCCGGGTCTGTGTACATCCCACGCACCTTGGCAGCGACCTCCTCAGCCGAATCGGAGAGATAGATGCAGTTGCCCAGCGACTTGCTCATCTTGGCCTTGCCGTCGGTGCCGGGCAGGCGCAGGCAGGCCGCGTTGTCGGGCAGCAGGATCTCCGGTTCTACCAGGGTGGGACCATAGGTAGCATTGAACTTGCGCACGATCTCGCGGGTCTGCTCGATCATCGGCTCCTGGTCCTCGCCCACCGGTACGGTGGTTGCCTGGAAGGCGGTGATGTCCGCCGCTTGGCTGATTGGATAGCAGAAAAAGCCGACCGGCGTACCCGCCTTGTTATCAGCCCCTTCTGCATCGTTGAAGCCGCGCATCTGGATCTCGGCCTTCACGGTCGGATTACGCTGGACGCGCTGCACCGTGACCAGGTTCATATAGAAGAATGTCAACTCGGTAAGCTCGCTCACCTGCGACTGGATGAAAAGCACGGATTTTTCCGGATCGAGGCCGCAGGACAGGTAGTCGAGCGCCACCTCGATAATGTTCTGCCGCACCTTTTCCGGATTGTCGGCGTTGTCGGTGAGTGCCTGCGCATCGGCGATCATGATAAAGATCTTGTCGAAGGCGCCGCTGTTCTGCAGTTCGACGCGCCGTCGGAGCGAACCGACATAATGGCCTATATGGAGCCGTCCGGTGGGTCTGTCACCGGTCAGGATAATCTTTTCCATCTATAAAGCTCTTAATCTTTGACTGTCTTGAGTTTCTCGCGGATCTGGGCCTCAATCTCATCGGCCAGCTGCGGGTTGTCGCGGAGCAGGTTCTTGACCGCGTCACGGCCCTGCGCCAGTTTGGAGTCGCCATAGCTGAACCAGGATCCGCTCTTCTTGATGACGTCGAGTTCCACGCCCAGGTCCACGATCTCGCCGATATGGGAGATGCCTTCACCGAAGACGATGTCGAACTCGGCTTTCTTGAACGGCGGGGCCATCTTGTTCTTGACGATCTTGGCGCGGGTGCGGTTGCCTGTCGCGTCTTCACCGTCCTTGAGGGTGGTGACGCGGCGCACGTCGATGCGTACCGAAGCGTAAAACTTGAGGGCGTTGCCACCCGTTGTCGTCTCGGGATTGCCAAAGAGGATGCCGATCTTCTCGCGCAGTTGGTTGATGAAGATGCAGCAGGTATTGGTCTTGGCGATGTTGGCCGTGAGTTTGCGGAGGGCCTGGCTCATCAGGCGTGCCTGCAGGCCGACCTTGTTGTCACCCATCTCGCCTTCAATCTCGGCTTTCGGCGTAAGGGCGGCCACCGAGTCGATCACGATAATGTCGATGGCGCCGCTGCGGATGAGGTTGTCGGCAATTTCGAGGGCCTGCTCGCCGTTGTCCGGCTGCGAGATGAGCAACGTATCGATGTTGACACCCAGATTGACCGCGTAGGTGCGGTCAAAGGCATGCTCGGCGTCGATGATGGCGGCGATGCCGCCCTGTTTCTGGGCTTCAGCGATGGCATGGATGGCCAGGGTGGTCTTGCCGCTGGATTCGGGTCCATAGATCTCGATGACCCGGCCACGCGGATAACCGCCGATGCCGAGGGCGTGGTCCAGCGCGATGGAACCTGTCGCGATCGTTGACACTTCTGCGGAAGGCTGGTCGCCCATCTTCATAATGGTACCTTTGCCGAAATCCTTCTCGATCTTGGCAATCGTGGCCTGTAGCGCTTTGAGTTTCTCCGCGTTCTTGCCGGCTCCGCCCGTCATTTCTTCATTGTCTTTTGCCATGTTTCTTTGCTTGTTTAAAGGTTAGTGGATCGCTGACACGTTCCGTCTATCACGCAAAGATACAATTTTTGTGGGAAATTGCCGTCGTTTGTCGTAAATTTGCAGATAGACCCGATTGTACGCCGATGAAAGAGGTTTTATTGGGAAAAACGCTGGCTGAACTGCAGGAAATCGCCTTGCAGAACGGCCTGCCTGCCTATGCGGGCAGGCAACTCGCGCAGTGGCTGTACCAGAAACGGGTCACGGACATCGCGGCGATGACCAACCTGTCGAAAGCGGCACGCGCTACGCTGACCGAACGTTACGAAGTGGGACGCACAGCGCCCGTAGAGGCCTTTACATCCCGTGACGGTACACGTAAATACCTCTTCCCTACCCGGGTTGCCGACAAGTACATCGAGGCCGTGATGATCCCGCAGTATGAGGACGGGTCTGAAGGCGGCATCGCCCGGGCCACGGTCTGCGTTTCCTCCCAGATCGGATGCAAGATGAACTGCCGCTTCTGCATGACCGGCCGCGGTGGCTTCCATGGACATCTCTCGGCCGCGGAAATACTCTCCCAACTGCTGAGTATCGACGAAGCGGACCAACTGACCAATGCGGTCTTCATGGGGATGGGCGAACCGCTCGACAACTGGCCGGAGGTTTCCCGTGCCCTCGAAGCCATCACCGCTGACTGGGGGCTGGCCTGGAGCCCGAAGCGGGTGACCCTATCCACCATCGGTGTTATTCCGAAACTGAAACTGTTCCTGGAAGAGAGCCGCTGCCACCTGGCCGTAAGCCTGCACAATCCGTTCCCCCAGGAGCGGGCCGAACTGATGCCCGTCCAGAGGACATGGACCCTCCAGGATGTTCTCGCCTTGATCCGCCAATACGACTTCACCGGCCAGCGCCGCGTCAGCTTTGAATACACGATGTTCGCCGGCGTCAACGATACCCCGCGCCATGCCGACGCCCTGGCCCGCCTGCTGCGCGGCCTCCCTTGCCGGGTCAACCTGATTCGCTTCCATGCCATCCCCGACTCTCCGCTCCACACCTCAAGTCCGGAAGCCATTGCCGCCTTCCAGACACGGTTGCAAAGAGCCGGCATCACCACGACTCTGCGCGCCTCGCGCGGAGAGGATATCTTCGCTGCCTGCGGCCTGCTCGCAGGAAAAGGACTCAAAAAGAACACGCACAACCCATGAAACGCATTCTGGCCCTCGCTTTCCTCCTTCTTTTCCTCACCCCGTCCCTCCGGGCTGAAAACGACGACCCGGCACCCGCACCCCAGCGGCAAAGGCCCAAAGTGGGTCTCGTCCTCTCTGGCGGCGGCGCCAAGGGTATGGCACACATCGGCGCCCTGAAAGCCATCGAGGAACTGGACATCCCCATCGATTATGTGGTCGGCACCAGTATCGGTTCCATCATCGCCGGCATCTACGCACTGGGCTATTCGGCCGACGAACTGGATACGCTCGTGCGCTCCCAGGACTGGGACCTTTTGATGAAAGACCGTGTATCCCGGGAGAAGGCCTATTACACGCACAAAAAAGAAGAAGACCAGTTTATCGTCCGATTCCCATTCATGAACCGCCAGATGCTCCGGAAAGAGACAGAGGCAAACGCAGAGAAAAAAGAGTTGGGCGTCTTGCGAAACTTGCCTTCCGCCCTGGTTGCAGGCCACAACCTGGACCAGCTTTTCACCAAACTTTCGGTCGGTTACCAGGATGACGTCGATTTCAACACACTGCCCATCCCCTTCGCTTGTGTGGCCGTTGACCTCAATACCAAGGAAGAAGTAGTATTTCACAGCGGCAACATCGTAACTGCCATCCGCGCCAGCATGTCCATTCCGGGCTATTTCGCCCCGGTCCAGATCGGCGACCAGTTCCTCATCGACGGTGGCATGCGCAACAACATGCCCGTTGACGTGGCCAAAGAAATGGGCGCCGACTATATAATCTGCGTGGACCTGCACCATTTCAAGAAAGAGCGGCCCGACAACGACCAGACCCTCCCGGAAATGTTCGCGACTATGCTTACCATGATGAACGGCGATAAATACCAGTCGGGCCGGGCGAATTCCGACATCCTCATCGAGCCCAATACCAGCGCCTATGGTGTGCTCGATTTCGACGAAAGGAGCGTGGATGCCCTCATAGACAGCGGCAGGGTAGCCGCCAGCCGGGTCTATCCGAAACTCCGGTCGCTGGCCGAACACTTGAAAGAATACCCCGACGAAAAGACCGTCCGTCCGCCCAAGGCTGTGAACCTGAACCGGGGATCCGTGAAGATCTCCCAGGTCGAAATCAAGGGCACTGATCAGGATGACATGGCCTGGCTTCTCTCGAAGACCGATATAGCGCCCGGTAAAACGGTCTCTGGCAAGGATATGGACGATGCCATGTCCTTCTTCTACAACACCCGCAGTTTCCGGAAGGTCAATTACAGTATCGCCGGCAAAGAAGAGGAGGGTTATCGGCTCAAGATCAATTTCCTGCCCCAGCGCATCCATCAGGCAGCACTCGGCTTCCGCTTCGACTCTGAAGAGATGGCTTCCATCCTGATGGGCGTCTCGTTCAACAAAAACAAGCTTTTCGGTTCCAAACTCGACACGAAACTGGAGCTGGGTGTCAACTCCGACTTGAAAATCGCCTACAGCTACACCTTCCGCAACTTGACGAGCATGAATTTCACCATTACTGGAATCCACACCAAATTCGATACCTACAGCAACCTCTATAATATCGATGAACAGGTGGAGTATATGCTCAACACCACGAACCGCTTCAATATCTTCAGGGCCCAGGCAGATTACCAGATTGTCGGCTGGCACAATGCCATCATCCGGTTCGGGGCTTCTTTCACCTATAATTCCTGCCTGTCGACCAACGCTTCCCCAGACGCATACAATATGGGCTTCGAATTCAGCAACCATTTCTGGCAGGGCTTTTTAAACTGGCATTTCGACAGTCTCGACGACAATTACTTCCCCCGCCACGGCGTGGCATTCGACCTTTTCGGAGCGGCCATCCGGTGTTATGGATCCATGGCTTATGAAGGACGTTTCGACCTCAAAGCCGCCATCCCCCTGGGCCAAAGAGTCACTTTGATCCCCCAACTCTACAACCGCTGGATGACAAGTGACTATGACCGCTACAGCAGCAATCTGATAGGCGGCTACATGCCGGAACGATACACGCCTTGGCAAATGCCGTTCGTAGGCATCAACAATACCTATATCAGTTCCAATACGATTGATATCGCCCGGATCGATTTGAGCATCAACCTCTTTGGACAGCATTACCTGAACCTCATCGGCAATTATCTGGCTGAATGGTGGTTGAATTCACCCGTCGACAAATTTAGAGGTTATTTCGGGACCGGTGCGGCCTATGCGGTCAACACCATCGTCGGACCCATCCAGCTCTGCGCCCACTGGTCCACCCTGTCCCACAAATTCGGCATGCACTTCTCGCTGGGCTATTATTTCTGATCCATGTAAGCTTCCATATCCATGAAACGGCTGACCATCCTTTTCCTGATGTTGCTCCTGACCCTGCATTCTTTCGCCCAACGGCCGAAAGTCGGTGTCGTGCTGTGCGGCGGCGGGGCGAAAGGCGCCGCGCATGTAGGTGTTCTCAAAGTCCTGGAAGAGAACAACATCCCCATCGACCTGATCGTCGGCACCAGCATGGGCGCCATCGTCGGAGGCCTCTATGCCATCGGTTACAGCGCAGCTGAGCTCGACTCGCTGATCATCGCCCAGAACTGGAACGTGGTGATGAGCGACCGCATCGCCCGGAAAGACACCTATTTCGAGCAGCGCAAATACCAGGATGACTACGTGATCAGCATCCCGTTCGGCCGGGGCGACTACAGCCGGCTGGGCGCCAGGGATACCCAGGATCCGTCACACAATGAAGGATCGCTTCTGAGCAACATCCCGATCGCGATGGTCAACGGCCAGAACATCTACAACCTCTTCACCCGGCTATCGGTCGGCTACCAGGATTCTCTCGACTTCAACCGGATGCCGATTCCCTTCGCCTGCGTGGCCGTCGACCTGATCGGCAAAAAGGAAGTGGTCTTCCACAGCGGCAACTTCGTCGATGCCATCCGCTCCTCGATGGCCATTCCCGGCTATTTCTCCCCGGTCCGGATGGGTGACATGGTCTTGATCGACGGCGGCGCGCTCAACAACTATCCGGTCGATGTGGCGCGGGCCATGGGCGCCGACATCATCATCGGCGTGAAACTCGGCGAACTGGAGAAATCCCAGCCGCAGATCAACAACATCGGCGACCTGCTCAACGAAGCGCTCGACCTGTACATGGATACAAAGTATCCCCAGGCCATCGCCGATACCGACCTGCTCATCACGCCAAGTACCAAAGGATTCGGAACCATGAGTTTCGACACGCAGAGCCTGAGGACCCTGATCGACAACGGCGAAAAAGCCGCCCGGGAAAAACAGGCAGAGATAACGGCCATGAAAGACTGGCTGGACCGCTCCACCGACATGTTCATCGGGCCCATCAAGCAACCCGAAAAATACCGGAAAGCCGTTCACCTGGACCGGGATTCCATCACCTTGGGTGTTGTGAACTACAGTGGCCTCCGCGCCCAGGACGCCCAGTGGTTGCTGGGCCACAGTCCCCTCAAACCCGGCGCACGCATCAGCGGCAAGGAACTGGAAGCAGAAATCGCCCGCTTCTATAACACCGGTGCCTTCGAATCGGTAACCTACCTTCTCAAAGGGCAGGAGGAGCCTTATGACCTCGAACTCAGTTTCGTGAGCGGACGAAAATCGTCCTTGGGCCTGGGCGTGCGTTTCGACAGCGAGGAGGTGGCGGCCATCCTGGTCAACGTGGGCTTCAACGAAAAGGCCCTCTACGGTTCGAAATTCGACATCAACGCCAAGCTGGCCTACAATCTTCAGGCAAACCTGCAATACACCTACGCTTTCCGGTCCCTGGCCAAATTCAACCTGAATTACGGTTACCGTTCGTCGAACCTCAATATCATCAACCTCGGCGTACGGAGCATGTCCAACTTCTCGACCCACACGGTTACCGCCATGTTCTCGACCGCCAAGGCGCGGAACATCGCCATCGATCTGGGCGGTCGTTTCAGCTGGATCCATGAATACGACCTCTTTGATGCCGACGTGCAACTGGTCGACTATGATTATGACTTTTCACGCAACAAATACCTGAGCGCTTTCGCCCGTTTCCAGTTTGACCGACGGGATCAGAAGAGTTTTCCGACCCATGGATCAGCCTTCGACGGACAATTCAACTACTACTTCAACCATCTCTTCGACACAGAAAACGGAGACTTCAGCGCTGTCAGCGTCCATTTCACAAATGTCTTCCCGATGGGCAAGCGTTTTGCCGCCATCCTGACGCTCGACAACCGCACCCTGCTGGGCAAAGACATCCCGGTGGCCCTGGGCAACATCATGGGCGGCTGCCTCCCCGGCCGATACATCGACCAGCAGATGCCCTTCATCGGCTTCGGCTACGCCCATCTGTTCAAGAATGTGCTCAGCGATGCGACGCTCGACCTCCGCTACCGGATGCTCGACAACCATTACTTCTTCCTGTCCGGGGCCGGCGCCTTCGAATTCCAGAACTTGAAAACTGCCTTCGAGAACAAACCCTTCTTCGGAGCCCGCGTAGGCTATGCCTACAACTCCTTCATCGGCCCGCTGGCCGCCAACCTGTTCTGGTCAAGCTACACCCAGGAAGTCGGGTTTTATCTTTCACTCGGTTACAGTTTCTGACCCATGGAGGAGGCCGCCCAAAAGCAACTGGATCGCCTGATGCGGCTATGTGCCGGCCGGGAATACTGCCGGAGCGACATCCGCCGCAAACTGACCGGGTTTCCAAGCAGGGATGCTGAAGAGGTGCTTGCCACCCTCTGCCGCGAGGGTTACGTGGATGACACGCGTTATGCCCGGGCTTTCGCACGCGACAAAAGTGCCCTGCAAGGTTGGGGAAGTCTCAAAATTAAGTTAGCTTTGCAGCGCAAAGGCATCCCCGCGGCCACGATTGCCGCCGCCCTGGCCGACATTGACAGCGGGGCCGCTGCAGCCCGATGTGAACAGGTGCTCCACGCAAAATGGAAAACCCTGCAGCGCGAAACCGATCCCGCCCGGCGCGAAGCCAAGTTCTTCCGTTATGGCTTGGGACGCGGCTACAACTATGAAGAAATAAAACGGATTTATGATCACCTCAGAAGAGATTAAAACGATTAAACAGCGGATAGAGACGTTGGGGAGGTTTCTTTGACATCCCTGCAAAACGTGCAGATCTAGCTGAAAAACAAGCAAAAACGACAACTCCCGACTTTTGGGATGACCCGAAGGCCGCGGAGGCCTTCATGAAAGGCGTCTCCGCTGTCAAGTTCTGGGTGGATGGCTATGATGCCCTGGAAGCCGGGCTCTCCGACCTGGAGACGCTTCTGGACTTTGGAGAAGACGCGGCAGACGACATCGATGCCGCCTACAAAGAACTGGTCGAAAAACTGGAAGCCTTGGAAATGCGCAACATGCTGGGCGCCGAAGGCGACAACCTCGGTGCCGTGCTGACCATCAACTCCGGCGCCGGAGGCACCGAAGCCAACGACTGGTCTTCGATGCTCATGCGCATGTACACCCGCTGGGGCGAGCGCAACGGTTACAAGATGACCACCACGGAGTTCGTCGAAGGAGACGAAGCCGGCATCAAGTCGTGCACCATCCAGTTCGAGGGAGACTATGCCTACGGCTACCTGAAGGCCGAGAACGGCGTGCACCGGCTGGTGCGCATCTCTCCTTACAACGCGCAAGGCAAACGCCAGACCACCTTCTCTTCGGTCTTCGTCTATCCGCTGGTGGACGATACCATCCAGATTGAAATCAATCCGGCTGACTTGGAATGGGATACGTTCCGTTCCTCCGGCGCCGGCGGACAGAACGTCAACAAAGTGGAGACCGGCGTACGCGTCCGGCACATTCCCACAGGCATCGTGGTCGAAAACACGGAGACGCGCTCCCAACTCGACAACCGGCAGAACGCCCTGCGCATCCTCAAGTCGCACCTCTACGACCTGGAACTCAAGAAGCGGCAGGAAAAACAGGCAGAACTCGAAGGCCAGAAAAAGCGCATCGAATGGGGTTCCCAGATCCGTTCCTACGTCCTCCACCCCTACAAGATGGTCAAGGACCTGCGCACCGGCTACGAAACCTCCGACACCCAAGCCGTCCTCGACGGCGACCTCAACCCCTTCATGAAGGAGTATCTGATGCGGAACGATCTTTAGGGCGGATGGATTGCTGGGCGGCTTGTTTGGTGGCGTGCCGGCCCTGTTCTCTCTTGCGTTTTTTCTTAGGGAGTGCGTGCCGGCCTTGTTCCTTTTTTGCTTTTTCTTTGCCGCGACAGGATTGCTCTGGTGCTTTGCGTCCTGTCGCGGCTTGTTTCGTCCTCGAAAACCAACGTCTCTTGCCGCGATAGGATTGAGATCGCTTGTGGAATCCTGTCGCGTCCCATTTTCCTGCCAAAAGCGCTCGCTCTCTGCCGCGACAGGATTCGCGCGCAGTCCTGCATCCTGTCGCGTCCCATTTTCCTGCCAAAAGCGCTCGCTCTCTGCCGCGACAGGATTCGCGCGCAGCCGTGCATCCTGTCGCGTCCAAGGAATCACCTCGATGCACCAGATTTTTGGTTCCATCTACGCCGCATATAACATTATACGTCGGTTATATCGTATAAGAAGTTGATAATCAGAACTTCCAAGCTCGCCGCTCCAATGATAGCCTAATGATGATCTAACAAAGGGGTATTCTCGTTGGTAGGACTCCTCTGTATCGGATGACGTGAATTCCGGTTCAATTCCGGCCGCGACAGGATCGTGGAGGGTCGTCCAGTCCTGTCGCGGCACGTTTTCCAGCCAAAAGCGCTTGCTCTCTGCCGCGACAGGATTCTTACGCAGCCGTGCATCCTGTCGCGTCCAAGGAATCCCTCGATGCATCAGATTTTTGGTCCCTTCTACGCCGCATATAACATTATACGTCGGTTATATCGTATTTCCGACTGATAATCAGCACGTTCAACATCCGCCTTCGCGCGTGGACCTAATGATGATATACTGCGCCCTTAATCCAAGGTCGTGATGAACTGGTACAGTTTGGCCTATACGTAACCTCATCCTGACGCAACGCCTCTAGTAGAAAGAGTCGCTATCTTCCAACAGTCCCCATTCAACATCTATCGCGCACGACCTGTCGGGAATCTATCCTCTTTCATTTTTAACTTTTTCTACATAGGGTGCTCTTTCGCTGTATCCTTTGTATGACTACTAGACTGCCGCACCCGTTTCTTGTATCATCTACGCCGCATATAACGTTATATGCCGATTATATCGTGGAAGTCATTGGTAAACAGAGTCTCCCTGTTCCGGTTACTCAACCGGGCCTAATCGCGATATAATCTGTCGTACGCCGAGCCACTCGTTCTCCATGCACCTTTCCTTATCTTAGACAGGTCCGCCAGAGAGCCAATGTTGTGCTTTTTATAACTTTTTCCGTATTCGAAACTTGGATTTCGCAGTCATCCTTTTTAATCATTTTCCTTCCCGATCCGTTTTCCGAATCCATACATTCTCGAAAAAAGGAAGAACAAATGCGTAAAACGGAAATACAGAACGCGCAATATTTTGATATATAACAATATACGTTCCACTTAACCTTTTTCTCTTTTGTACCGGGATACGGTAGAACGGTCGTTATCTTTGCTGAAAAAAAGTCATGAACACGTATTACAACATGTCTGCCGAGCAGATGGACAGAATCAAGGAAAAGGCCGGGCGTTTCAATGAGCCATGGTCTAAAGAGGAACGGTATGCTGTAGTTTCCCAATTTCAGAATGGAAGAAGTGTGGAAGAAATCGCGCGCCTACAAGGGAGGACCGCCAATGCGATCCGGATCAAGTTGGTACAAGCCGGGGAAATCGCGCCATATCTTTCCCGGCGCGGCAAGGATTGGACCGATGCGGAGACCGAGCGGCTCGGGCGTTTCTATTCCCAAGGGTATCCGGTAGAGGCCTGCGCGAAAATGCTGGGGCGTCTCCGCAATGAAACTGCGGAAAAACTCGTTGAAATCGGTATCCTCACAAACGCTGAAGTAGTGGCGATGGGTGGAGTGGATGCCCCTAAAGCGTATGAGCCATGGACGAAAGAAGAAACCGAAACTCTCAAAGAGGATTTGGCTCACTTGCAGGCTGCTTTTGCCGATCTGGCGGAAGTCGCATGGTCTCATGACCGTTCCGTCACATCCATCATTGCCCATGCTGAGCGAATCGGTCTGTTCCCGGATTATCCAGGCAAGTATCATCCCGATCTCTTTTGAAATGCTGCGTGAGGAAGATCTACCACATTTGCCTGTCTTCTCACGAGGAGGTAATGTTTCGCAACGTCAGGGATTTCACGTTCGGGTTCAACTGCATGGCAGAGGCCTCCATTCGAACGGACAGTCAGCTTTTGGCAGAAGGCTTTCTAACAACGCATTGGCATAGTCTGGTCCGAACGGAAAACCCGGTGCGATGGACGCGATGGATGCGGTATGCTTACACACGTTTCTTCAATGCACAATATGGCAGAGCAGGAAGATTCGGCAGCAAGTTTGCTTTTATCACAGAAATTGAGGGGTACAACCATTTACTGACAGCTTTGAATTATGTAATCCGGCAGGGTCTACATCATGGGATTTCGGAAACTACTTTCGGCTATCCGTTTTGTTCAGCGAATGCGTATTTCCGAAAGGAACTCGGTCAACCCGGGTATGAAAACTTCCGACTGATGCCATCCGAACTGAGGCATCACTCCCTTACCCGGAACGTCCGAATCCCAGAACGGTTCAGAATGGATGGGAATGGGTTGTTGCTGCGGGAAGATATACTTGACACGGCTTATGTTGAACAAATATATGTTTCGCCTCGCAATTTCCTGTATCAGATGAACAAGTTGACGAATGAGCGGGTCATCGCAGATCAAAAAGAAGAAAAGTCGGATACGCCGATTATTACAATTGACCTGATAGAGAAGGGTATCCCCGACTTTGATGTTCAGCAGTTCTTGCTCAATGAACACGGTAGCTTTGATGGACGCCACATGACAGACCTCGAGCTGTGCCGTTTGATTGATGACTTCTACATTCCTTCTTTGAAAGGCGCAACTGGCCATATGGAAACGATTTACACATGCTCTCCCCAGGAGCGGACACGATTGTCGGCAGCTATCTCCCGCGACTTGGAGCGGACGCAGAATGCCGTGACTGATGACAAGCGAACGTTGATTGGGCAAGCGGGGCTCTCGGGCAAATATGTCACGAAGGCTCAATTGCGACGCTGCCTCGTCCTTTGATGCGGCTATTCTTGTCGCGACAGGACGCAGGACTGTGCGGGAATCCTGTCGCGGCAAGAAAAGCCGGCTCTACTCCGGGAAACAAGCCGCGACAGGATCCAGTCAATGTCGGGAATCCTGTCGCGGCAGAAGAATAAAGGTGAAGCGGCCTCCAAAGGTCCGAGTCTCGACACTGTTATTCGAGACCGCTACTCACAACCGCTATTTGAACCGGGCGAAGAAATCGTTGCCCTTGTCATCCACGAGGATGAAGGCGGGGAAATCTTCTACGCGGATCTTCCAGATGGCTTCCATGCCGAGTTCCGGGTACTCGACACACTCGATGCTCTTGATGTTGTTCTGGGCCAGGATGGCGGCGGGGCCGCCGATCGAGCCGAGATAGAAACCACCGTGCTTCTTGCAGGCGTCGGTCACCTGTTGGCTGCGGTTCCCCTTGGCGAGCATGATCATCGAGCCACCGTGATCCTGGAAGAGATCGACATACGGGTCCATGCGGCCGGCCGTTGTCGGGCCCATCGAGCCGCAGGCCATGCCTGCCGGGGTCTTGGCCGGGCCGGCGTAATAGATCGGATGCTCTTTCAAATACTGAGGCATCTCTTCGCCACGATCGAGGCGTTCCTTGATCTTCGCATGGGCGATGTCGCGGCCGACAATGATAGTGCCGTTCAGGCTCAGGCGCGTGCCGATGGGGTACTTCGTCAGGATCTTGCAGACATCGGCCATCGGCTGGTCGAGGTCAATCTTCACGGCATTGCCCTCACCGGCCTGGCGGAGTTCCTCCGGAATCCAGCGGCCCGGGTTGTCGTCCAGTTTCTCGATCCAGACACCGTCTGCATTGATCTTGCACTTGATGTTGCGGTCGGCCGAGCAGCTGACGCCGAGGCCGACAGGGCAGCTGGCGCCGTGACGCGGCAGACGGATAATCCGGACGTCGTGTGCCATATATTTGCCGCCGAATTGGGCGCCGAGGCCGATCTTGCAGGCTTCTTCCCAGACCTGTTTCTCGAGTTCAACATCGCGGAAGGCGCGTCCGGTCTCGTCGCCGCAGGTGGGCAGATTGTCGTAATACTTGCAGGAGGCGAGTTTGACCGTCAGCAGGTTGCGCTCAGCAGATGTGCCGCCGATGACAAACGCAATGTGATACGGCGGGCAGGCCGCGGTGCCGAGAGTCTTCATTTTGCCCACAAGGAACGGGACGAGGGTTCCCGGATTGAGGATGGCCTTGGTCTCCTGGTAGAGGTAGCTCTTGTTGGCGCTGCCGCCGCCCTTGGTCACACAGAGGAAACGATACTCCATGCCCTCGGTCGCCTCGATGTCGATCTGGGCGGGCAGGTTGCATTTTGTATTGACTTCCTCGTACATCGTCAGCGGGGCGTTCTGGCTGTAGCGAAGGTTCTCTTCGGTGTAGGTTTTGAAGACACCTTTCGAAAGCGCTTCCTCATCGCAGAAACCGGTCCAGACCTGCTGGCCTTTCTCTCCGTGGATGATGGCAGTACCTGTATCCTGGCAGAACGGAAGCTTGCCTTTGCAGGCCACCTCGGCGTTTCGCAGCATCGTCAGAGCGACGTATTTGTCGTTTTCAGACGCTTCGGGGTCGGAGAGGATCTTGGCCACCTGTGCATTGTGCGCCGGACGGAGCATGAACGATACATCACGGAAAGCGGTGTTCGCCAAGACAGTCAGCGCCTCGGGCGCCACTTTCAGCATCGGTTTGCCTTCGAAATCACCGACCGAGACCCACGCCTCGGAACCCGGGACCTTGTAGTACTCGGTGGTATCCTCGCCGAGTTGGAACATAGGAGCGTATTTGAATTCCATAGTATAGAGTTGAATGAATTGTTTCAAAGTTCTGATGCAAAGATAGTCAAAATCGCCCACCCTGTCAACCCGAGATGACATCGGCATACTCCCGTTGGAACGGCTCGCCATAAACGGCCAGGTATTCTTTCTGGAAGTTGGTGAAAATCTGGCGCGAAAGGATGCTGTTGCCTTTTTCGCGGTACACCTTGCAGCGGAGCGCGAGCGCCGTCTCGTTGAGCGAGTCGAATTTACAGACAGCGTCGCATACGTCGAGCAGCAAGTCAGCCTGGCCATGCAGGTCAAGCCCCAAAGCGAAACGGGTCAGTACGGTCAGGATGGAATCGGTGACATCAGCTTTGAGCGTATCGGCCCACAACTCATTGAATCCTTCGAGCAGTGGTCCGTATTCGACCAGCGTGAGCAGTTCTTCCATCTGGTCACGCGTCAACTGTCCGGCCTTGACCAGCTCAATAAAACGGTAATAGTCCACCAATTCGTCCGGCGCCTCGAGACTCCAGCGTCCTTGCTCGCTACGAATCTCGCAAGCCCCGACTTCGCGGAGAAGCCCGCGCAGCTTGAATAGCGAGACCGAACGGTTGTTAATGGCACTTTTTTCGTCCTTATCGTACCAAAGGATGTTTTTGATCTGCTCAGAACTGATGCCCCCCTTGGGCGTATGACAGATCAGCAACAGCAGGAGTTCTCGGAGAATCGGGGAAAATTGCGAAGAGATATCGGTCCCGTCCGCTGCTATGACACGAAATCCTCCGAACAGATAAATGCCGCAGCGCACATTGCGTTCGCTGTTGACATAGCGGCGCGAAGAAATGGCAACTGGTTCGGGTTGCGGGGCAAGGTGCTGCTTTCGCCGGCGGGTGTAAAGATAGATGAAGAGCGCCAGGTCGCCCAGCAGAATGGCGACAATCAGTGCAATGACTGGCCAGGAAGTGCGCTTGGCCTGTTCCCGTCGTACGTCCAGGGATACCAGGTACAGGTCGTCGCGTCCGTCCGGCAAAGGATTGAACTGCAAGTTGCGTTGGCTGAGAAACACGTTTTCGAACCGGCAACTGTCATGACCGCAACGGACGGTGCACGAAGAGTCGGCCGCCGAAAAATGAAACCGGAAATCGAGCAAACCTTCTTCGCCTTGGACAAAGGGCAAATGAAGCGCCTGTTGCTGCACGGATGTAGCCTGCAGCAAAGAAAGGATGGCCACGGCGGACGTATCCCGCTCCAGCAAAAACGTGTAGAGGATATAATCGCCAAACGTGACGCTCATCAATTGCCGCTGCCCGGACACAGTGGACTGCCCTGTGTCCTCCATGACCATGGCGATATCCACCGGCTTTTGGGCGGAAATGCTCCAGATCGACGCCAAAATGGCGAAAAAAGTGAAAAACAAGCGTTTCAAGGCCAGAATCTTTGCTACAAAGATAAAAAATAAAACAAAATTAATCTGTTTGCTAATCTATTAATTTAGTATGCTAATCTAATTTTGTATTGAAATGCAGTTCGCGAGCCTCCTCATAGCCCTGAATATCCTGGCGGCAACCATCTGGTTGCTGCTCAAAAACCGCAATGCCGCCCTTATCCTGATTCTGTTCGGCATGCTGATGACGCTGGTCGCGTGGCTGCTCAACCTGCCCGGCGTCCGGCAGGATTTCGGGTCGTTCGTGTTTTTCGAAATGCACGCGTGGGCGGCGCGCGTATTCTCTACGCGACTGGCCGGCAGCGGCCTTATGGTAATGTTGCTCTTCGGCTATCTGGAGTACATGAAAACCTTGAAAGCGGACAGTGCGTTCGTCTATGTTACGCTGCAACCCCTTTCTGTATTGCGGAACAATCCGAACCTCGCTTGCCTGATCCTCATCCCGATCGGCACCTTGCTATCGTATGCGTTGCCTTCCGCCACCGCGGTCGGCCTCCTGCTGGTTGCCACGCTCTATCCCGTGCTCCGCAAAATCGGCATGAGCAAGATGAGCATCCTGTCCATCCTGGTGGCTACTACCCTGTTCGATCTCGGATTGAATTCCCCCAACGCAAACCGTGCGGCTGATTTCCTGGGAATGGACGTAGCTACGTACTCCCGCTACCAATTGCAAGTTGTCTTTCCCATCCTGATCATCATCGTGGCCGTATATTATTTCTTCGGTCGCTACAAAGCCCGGAAAGAAGGCTATGACACCCCGGCTCCCGCCTCAGCCACGAGCGAAAAAGACCTTGCCTGGAAAAAGGATGCGCCACTCTATTATGCGCTGCTGCCCGTGTTACCCCTGCTGCTGTCCGTGGTATTCTCTTTCACGCTTCCGCAGGAAGCCGGAGCCTCGTTCCTGTCCGGCATCAATGGTGCCATTCTCCTGTCCTTCTTTCTTGCCGGGCTCATGGACGCGCTGCGCGGACGATCCTACAAAAAAGCCCTCAATTCCATGTCCGTGTTCTGGCGGGGAATGGGAAACGGTTTCGCTTCCGTGGTCGTCATGATCATTGCAGCCGATATCTTCGCGGAAGGCTTGATGCGGATGGGCGTCATCGATACGTTGGTTTCGCTGGCCGGGTCGGTTCGCATCGGCAAGGTCGGCATTACCGTGATGCTGGCAGCCTTGACCATGTTTTCGACCGTCATCACGGGCAGCGCGACCGCCTCATTCGCCGCATACGGCGCCATGGCACCGGATGTCGCTTTCCAATTCGGGGCCGATCCGCTCCAAGTCGTCCTTACCGTGCAATTGCTGACCGGTTTTGCCCGGGCCCTCACCCCTATCTCCATCGTGATTATCGCCCTCGCCGAGTCTGTGGATGTAGCGCCCATCAAACTGGTCCGTTACCACTTCGTCCCGATTGCCATCATCTCGCTGTTGACTTTGATTTACCTTTTGACCATCCCTTTAATCTAATATGCGCAAACTGACTCTCTTTGCCTGGCTCCTTTTTCTGACAACGGTCCTGCTGCAGGCCCAGCCCCATGCGGAACTGCAGAAGAAGGTGTATCCCAACCCGGAAGGCATTTCTTTCACGACACCGACCCTCTCGATCGACGAAAACAGGTTCGCCTCTTACGAAGAGGTGATGGCCTGGCTCGATGTCCGGGCCCAGGATCCCCGGATGACGCTCACCAAGATCGGAACCACGACCAAAGGCCGCGAAGTCCCGATGTACTGCCTGCACAACGACACGAAGGGCCGGAAAGTCAAGGTTTGGCTGCAAGGGGCCATCCACGGCAACGAACCGGCCGCGGCGGAGGCGCTTTTCATGCTGACCGATTATATCCTGCGCACGCCCGAGGGCGCGCGGCTGCTCGACCGGGTGGATGTCTATATCCTGCCGATGGCCAATCTGGACGGCTACCTCGCGAACAAACGGGTCTCCGGCGACGGCTATGACCTGAACCGCGACCAGACCAAGTTCGCCGACCCGCAAAGCGTGCTGATCAAACGGGCTTTCATGCAGGTCAATCCCGATGTGGCCGTCGATTTCCATGAATTCCAACCGAACCGGCCCGTGAAAGTGCATTCCGAAGAGCCCAATGCCATCCTCTATTATGACGCGCTCTTCCTGCCGACCGGCTATCCAAACGTGCCGCAGAACCTGCGTGATGCCACGATCCGGCTTCTCGAGGAGCCCTGCGCCGCAGCCTTGGATGCCATCGGCTATTCGCATTTCGAATACTTTACCATCTCCCAGCGGGATGGAGAAATGGCTTTGACCCTCAACGCCCGCAGTCCGCAGTCCAGTTCGACTTCGTATGCCTTGTCCAATGCCATCTCCTTCTTCCTGGAAATCCGCGGCATCGGCCTGGGCCGCCTCTCGCTGGAACGCCGGACTTACTGTGGATTCACCGTCGCAAAGACGATTCTGGAAAGCAGCTATGCGCACCACAAAGAAATTCTGCGCATCGTCAAGAAAGCCATCCGGCAGACCACGAAACGGAAAGAGCCGGTGACGGTCTCGTTCCATTCCAAGGAAAAGCGGCTGCCCGTGACCTTCCTGGACGTGGAGAAAGCCGAACCGACTGTGCTGGAAGATGTCCTGGTGCTGGATGCGCGCGAACCGCAGCCTGACCTGGTCCGGAAACGTCCGGCTGCCTACCTGCTGGCCGCCTCGGAGAAGAAAGCCGTGGAAAACCTGCGTACACTGGGCCTGGAAGTCGAGGAACTGACGGCGCCACGCACCTTCCTTGTCGAAGAATACAAAGTCGTTTCGCGCGAAGAAGCCGGCACGCTCTGGGAGAAAATCCATCGCGTTACCGTCCGGACCGAGACCAGCCAGACCCGGCGCGAATTCCCGACCGGAACCTATCTCGTGCGGATCGACCAGGAAAACGCCAACTTCGCCGTATCCGTACTGGAGCCGGAAGCAGAAAACGGTTTCGTCTCTTTCCGTGTCATCGAGGCCCGGGAAGGCCAGGCGCTTCCCATTTGCAGACTACTCAAATATTAACCAATTCATACAAATCCATGAAGCGATTATTCATTGCACTCCTCCTGTCGCTGGCCGCACTGCCGGCGATGGCGCAAGTCAAAGGAACGGTCATTGACGGGTCCACCGGCGAACCGTTCTTCGGCGTCAGCGTGCTTGTCAAGGGTACCACGGTCGGTACCGACACCCAGGTTGACGGTACATTCAGCCTCCCTGCCAAGGTCGGCGACATCCTGCAGTTCTCCTTTATCGGCTACTTGACGCAGGAAGTCACGGTCGCGGACATGCAGCCCATCCACGTCATCCTCCAGGAAGACGTCAATCTGCTGGATGAAATCGTGGTCGTCGGTTACGGCTCGCAAAAGAAGAGCGACGTAACCGGTGCGGTCGCCACGTTCAATTCCAAGGAACTGGAAGAAAGACCTTCCACCAACCTCATCCAGGCGCTGCAAGGCGCCGTGGCCGGCCTCAACATCTCAATGACCGGATCGGATGCGGAAGGATCCAATTCCGTGACCTTCATCCGCGGCAACAACTCCATCTCGGCCTCCAACAAACCGCTGATCATCCTCGACGGCATTCCGTTCGACGGCAACTGGTCTGAAATCAACACCAACGATGTGGAGTCGATCGAGGTCCTCAAGGATGCCTCTTCGGCCGCCATCTACGGTGCCCGCGGCGCCAACGGCGTCATCCTGATCCAGACCAAGAAAGGCAAGTCAGGCGACAAGACCGTCGTTTCCTACAACGGCTACTGGTCGTTCAACAAGGCCATCAAGATCCCCAAGATGATGGATCCCGAGACTTTCTACCAGCACAAGAAAGAAGCCGGCTGGTCCACAACGGCCACGGAAGAAGCAGTCCACGCAGCTGGCGGCGGCACCGACTGGCTCGACCTCGCGCTGCAGAAGGGACACAAGATGCAGCACAACCTCTCCGTCCGCGGCTCCGGCCAGACAACCCGCTATTACATCTCCGCCAACCTGACTGACAACAAAGGTATCGCCATCGGCAACAAGTTCCAGCGCTATTCCTTCAACATCAACCTCGACCAGGACCTCGGCAAATGGGTGAAGTTCGGCACCAGCACCCGCTATGGCTATTTCGACCGCAGCGGCAGCTATGTCAACTTCAGCAACGCCTACCTGATGAACCCGCTGGGCGTCCCCTACAATGAGGACGGCTCGATCCGCCTGCTCACCTGGGAAGACAACAACTACGCGAACAACCCGCTGAGCGCACTCAACGAGAGAACCAACAACGTCGGCCAGAACTTCACGACCAACAACTACATCGACGTGACCTTCCCCATCAAAGGCCTGACCTACCGGTTGAACACGGGTTATACCTTCAATACCCGCCTTTACCAGAACTACAAGGGCCTGGATACAGTGGACGGCAACAAGAACAGCGGTGTGCTCCAGATCAACAACAACTACCGCAAGGACTGGCTGATTGAAAACATCCTCTCCTACACCCGCGATTTCGGCAAGCACACCCTCTTCCTGACAGGCCTTTATTCGGCTCAGTTTGCAAACTCGACTTCCAACACCATCAACGCTTCGGGCTTCCCCAACGATGTGATGACCTACTGGCAGCCGAACAAAGCCACCGCCCTCTCGGCTTCGGCCAACAGCACGACCACGACACACATCTCCCAGATGCTGCGTGTCAATTACAGCTACGATTCCCGCTACCTCCTCACCGTGACGGCCCGCCGGGACGGCTATTCCGCTTTCGGTGCCGACCGTAAGTACGGTATCTTCCCCTCCGTCGCACTGGGTTGGAACATCGCCCGCGAACCGTTCATGAAAGACACGGGGTTCGGCAAAACGTTCAACAACCTGAAATTCCGCCTGTCCTGGGGTAAGAACGGCAACGAGGCCATCAGCGCCTATTCCACCCTCCCGGTCCTCAACGGCAAGAACTATCTGACCGACGACTACAATCCAATCTACGGCTTCTACCCCAACCAGCTGGCTTCGCCGATCCTGGGCTGGGAAACCACGACGTCCTACAATGCCGGTCTCGATTTCGGCATCCTGAAAGACCGGATCAAAGGTACCTTCGACATCTATACGACGCGGACCACCGACCTGCTGCTCGAGCGGACCATCCCGTCGATCAACGGTACCAACTCGCTGCTCCAGAACATCGGCCGGACCAAAGGCCACGGTGTGGAGTTCCAGATTTCCTCGGTCAACGTGTCCACGAAGGACTTCACCTGGTCCACGAACTTCAATATCGTGCACTACCACAACGAGATCGTGGACGTCGGCCTCTATGACGAGGCGGGCAAGCCGATCGATGACGTGGCTTCCGAGTGGTTCATCGGTTATCCGGTGAATGTCAACTACGACTATACCTTCGACGGCATCCACCAGGTGGGCGAGACGGTATCCTATACCACGCCGCTTTCCCAGCCGGGCTTCGTCAAGTACAAGGACCTCAACGGTGACCAGACCATCGACACCCAAGACCTCTCGATCATCGGCAGCCGCATTCCACTGGTCATGCTGGGCATGAACAACTCGTTCTCCTACAAGAACTTCACTTTCTCGTTCTTCCTGAACGGCCAGTTCGGTGCCACCTATCAGAACTACCTGCGGGGCGTCCACACGCTCTCATATCGCCAGAACCAGCTCACCAAGGAATTCTGGACCGAGAGCAATCCGATCAACACCTATCCGAAAAACGTGGGTGACGGCTCGGAGAACACCAAGCGCGTCGGTTTCTACGAACGGACCGACTACATCCGCGTGAAAGACGTCAACCTGGCTTACCGCTTCCCCAAGAAGTGGGTCAATGTCATCGGCCTGAGCCGGGCGGAAGTCTATTGCAACGTCAAGAATCCTTATACCTGGACAACCTGGACCGGCCTTGATCCGGAGTTCGTCACGTCGGCGAACGCCCAGCGTTCCATTCCGCAGACCTTCGAGGTACTCTTCGGTGTAAAACTGGACTTTTAATCTAAGGAGGACAATCTCATGAAAAAGAACATACTCTATATCCTCGTTTCCCTGCTGACCCTTTCGGTCCTGTCTTCCTGTGCGAAAGACTTCCTGGTCGAAAAACCGGTCACGGACATCTATGCCGACAACCTGCTGACCAACTACAGCGGCTTCGAGAGCATGAACTACGCACTCCTGAGCATGGTCCGCGACGAATACGGCCGCATGGACATCAACTATGGCAGTACCAACTTCGGCTCCCTGCCTTTCGCCAAATCGACCATGTGGTCCTGCGGTACCGACAATGCCTGGGGCAACAACCGCCACACGGAATTCCGCTTCTTCAGTTTCCCGAAGAACATCACCGGCATGACCGATGCGAACTGCTTCCTCTCGATCTTCGAGTGGCTCTACAAAGTGGTCAACACGGCCAATATGGTCATCGGCCGCGCCGAGAATGAAGATGTGGACTGGGACGGTGGTTCCGCCGCTGCCGACCAGCAGCGCAAGGCGCAGATCGTCGCTGAGGCCCGGCTCTACCGTGCCTGGGCATACCGCCACTTGACTTATTCCTTCGGCGCCGTTCCCTTGAGCACGGAAGAGATTACGGGCGCGAACTACCGGGTGGACTGGGAGCGCAACTCCGTGGAAGAAATCCGCCAGCTGATGGAAGCCGACCTCAAATACGCCATCGAAAACCTTCCGATGCGCTACAAGGGCAACAACACCCGTCCGAACCAGGCCGTCGCCCGCCATTATCTGGGCGAACTCTATCTGGCGATGGGCAAGCCGGCCGAGGCCAAAGCGGTCCTGCAGCCGCTTGTGGAAGGAAGCGACTACCGTCTGATGACCAGCCGCTTCGGCAAGAATGCCAGCAATCCGGGCAGTGCCTTCATCGACGTGTTCCGCTCCCCGCTCTACAGCGAAGGCAACAATGAGGTGCTCTGGGCTTTCCTCAATACGGAAGAGGAAAACACGAGTTACGGCAACTCAACCGTGATGTTCATGCGCAATATGTGGGTAAACTACTACTCCAACGATTCGGCCATCTCCAAACTTACCTGCGCCCTCTATCCCGGACAGACCCCGATCCTGTTCTGGTCTCTCAATGGTGGCAAGGGTGCCGGCCGCTGCGCCATCTCGCTGGGAGCCTTCAAGCTCTATACGTATGACAACCAGCAGGACAACGATGTCCGCTACGATGAGAACTCCCTGGTCTGGCATCTCTACTTCCTGAATGACGACGGAGAAGAATATGAGATTCCGAACTTCATCAACCTCAAGACCAACGCGGCCATGAGCAACGACAACGACCCGACCATCAAGCAGTATCACCTGCCGTCCACCCGCAAGTGGCAGTATGTGAACCCGGTCTTCGAGAAATCCAATGCCGACAACCAGTTCAACAACCTGGTCTATCTGCGCCTGGCAGAGACCTACCTGTTGTACGCCGAGGCCCTTCTCAAGACGAATGACGCCGCCGGTGCCGCCGAATGGATCAACAAGGTGCGCCGTCGCGCCAACTGCTCGGAGATTCCGGCCAGCGTGGCTTCCATCGACTTCATTCTCGACGAACGCAGCCGCGAGCTGATCACGGAGGAACAGCGCCGCGAGACGCTGATCCGCCTGAGCCAGGAGAACGGTGGCGACGAGCGTCTTGCCAGCAATATCTTCAAGAGCCGGGTTCGCGCCCACAACGAGGTCTCCGGTCGCGAAGTGCGCGGCATGCACGACGACGTGACGCCCGTCCTCTTCCCGATCCCGCAGGAGTTCATCAATTCCAACACAGGACGAACGATCCAGCAGAACCCGGGTTATTAATCCGCACAGCCTGACGCTATGGGACTTCTGTCTTTCCTGATTTGTGTGGCCGTGATCGCCCTCACGGCGGTCCTGCTCTACAAGAAGTACAATCCGCAAGGCGTCCTGCTGCTCTCCGGACTGTTCATGGTGGCCTTGGCCGCCGTCATCGGGCTGCAAGCCCCTGACGTGGCCAAGACCACCGGGTCCGGCCTGTTCGACGTGTTCCGTTTCGCCGAGGAGAAATTCGTTTCCAATTTTGCCCGGGCCGGCCTGATGATCATGGTCATCGGTGGCTATGTGGCTTTCATGAACAAGATCCAGGCGACCAATATGCTGGTTTACCTGGCCATCAAGCCGCTGGGGTTCCTCAAGAAATGCCCGTACCTGGCCGCAGCCCTGGCCATTCCCATCGGGCAGTTGCTTTTCATCACCACGCCCTCTGCAGCGGGAGTGGGCCTGCTGCTCGTGGCTACGCTCTATCCAATTCTTATCAATCTGGGAGTCAGCAAGATGACGGCCCTCACCGTGATCTCCGCCGCGACGCTCTTCGACCAGGGGCCTGGTTCCGCCAACACGGCGGCCGCCTCGTCGCTGGTGGATCTCAGCCCGGTGGAGTATTTCCTGAAATTCCAGATGCCCAACGTGATCCCGACCACCCTCATCCTGATGCTGGTCTTTTTCCTGTACAACCGCTGGTGCGACAAACGCGACCTGGCGGCAGGAAAGCAGATTTACAGCACGGAGAAAGTGGACGAGGCAAACCGCCCCGAGGTCCCGGGCATCTTCGCCATTCTCCCGTTGGTCCCGATCCTGATCCTGGTCGTCTTCTCAGAATACCTGGGCATGTTCCATGTCGAGCTTTCGACGACCGTAGCGATGCTCATTTCCTTCTTCATCGCAATGATCTTCGTGGCCGTGCACCAGCGGAGCGTCAAGAAGGTCTTCCCGCTCTTCACGACGTTCTGGCAGGGAATGGGCAACGTGTTCGCTTCGGTCATCACGCTGATCGTAGCGGCCGAGATCTTCTCGGGCGGCCTGATCAGCCTGGGCTTTATCGAAAACCTGGTGTCCGGAACGACCAGCATCGGCTTTGGCGGTATCATGATTTCGATTGTCATCACGGCGGTCGTCTTCTTTGCGGCCATGCTCATGGGCAGCGGCAACGCGGCGTTCTTCTCGTTCGGCCCGCTGATTCCGGACATCGCAGCCCGGATCGGCATGCCGGCTGTCCAGATGATCCTCCCGATGCAGCTGGCCGCCAGCATGGGCCGGGCCACTTCGCCGATTGCCGGCGTGATCGTGGCTATCTGCGGTGTGGCAGGCGCCTCGCCGCTGGAACTGGCCAAGCGCAACATGGTGCCGCTGATCATCGGCGTCATCTGCCTGACCCTCATTCATTTCTTTATCTAACGATGGAATTATTCAAGCATTGCAAGATTTATGCGCCTGAACAGTTGCCGGAGACGCAGGTGCTGACGGCTAACGGTAAAATCCTGGCCATCGGCGACAACTTATCCGTGACAGGGCTCCCGGTCGAAGAATTCGACCTGGAAGGCCGTTATCTCTGCCCCGGCTTCATCGACCAGCACGTGCACGTAACCGGCGGCGGCGGCCAGTTCGGCTTCGCTTCGCTCATCCCGGAAGTGACGAAAGACGAACTGGCGGCGACTGGCACGACGACCGTGGTCGGGCTGCTGGGCACCGACGGCTTCGTCAAAGACCTGCCGACCCTCTATGCGAAGGTCAAGGCCCTGGACGAACAAGGCCTGTCCGCCTATATGCTGACCAGCTATTACGGCCTGCCCGAAAAGACACTCATGGGCTCGGTTGCCGAAGACCTGATCTACATCGACAAGGTCATCGGCTGCAAGTTGGCTTTGAGCGACGACCGGTCCTCATTCCCCACGGAACTGGAAATCCTGCGCCTGATCAACCAAGTGCGCCTGGGTGGCTTCACGTCGGGCAAGCACGGTATCCTGCACATCCACCTGGGCAACCTTAAAACCCGGATCGATGTACTACACAACATTGTGGACCAGTACCCTTCACTGATTTCCTATCTCTCGCCGACGCACTGCATCCGGACCCGGGACCTGTTCGACACTTGCGTGGAATTCGCCAAGAAGGGCGGCATGATCGACCTCTCGGCAGGCGGCACGCGTTTTACCGAAGCCCACAAAGCCGTCGGGATGGCGCTGGAAGCCGGCGTCCCCCTGGCCAAGATGACATTCTCGAGCGACGGCCACGGGGGCGTGCGGCGGGAAGATCCCGTTACCGGCACCGTGACCTACACGCCGGCACCGCTGACGTGCAATTTCAAGGAAATGGTAGCCTTGGTCACGGACGGCATCCTGCCGCTGGAATCAGCTTTGACGCTGCTGACCTGCAATCCAGCCCGCAATCTTTCATTGAAAACCAAAGGACGGATCGCTGTCGGATGCGACGCCGACTTCGTCGCGCTGGACGACAACCTTTCCATCCACTCCGTATATGCCAGAGGCAAAAAGGTCTATGAATCGTAAACAGTTGCTCCTGCGCACGCTGCTGCTGGCATTGACCACCATGGCGCTGCTTTCCTGCTCCGGCAAGGAGTTGCTTTTCACCGAAGGCACAGGGATGGTCCCTTATGCCTGTCAGGGCCTGTACGCGGGCAAGACGGTAAAGGTCTTTTACCACATCCCGGCCGGAAATGTCCGCACGATGCCGGTCCAGATCGTAATGCACGGAATGAGCCGGAACGGTGACGGGTACCGCGACCATTGGGTGCCTCTTGCCGACCAGTATGGATTCATCCTGCTGGCACCGCAGTTCAGTGAGGAAGAATTCCCTGAAATTGCCTATCAGCAGGGAAACGTGGTGGATGAGACAGGTGCCTTCCTTCCCAAAGAGGCGATGACCTATCCCATCATTGACGAAGTCTTCCGCTATTTCCAGGCCCATAGCCTGTCGTCGGCGAAGAAGTATAATATCTACGGGCACTCGGCCGGCAGCCAATTCGTCCACCGCTATCTGCTGTTCGGGGATTCGCCGCTTGTGGACCGGGCTGTAGCGGCCAATGCCGGCTGGTATACCTTCCCTACCGACACAATCGGCTACCCTTACGGAATCGGGGATGGCGCCACAAAAGCCGGGACGGATATCCGTACGTTCTATGGAAAGCAGATGATCGTCCTGTTGGGCGATGCCGATACGCTGCGCAGCAGTTCGCTCCGGCAGACGCCGGAAGCGGATGCACAGGGACTGACGCGTCTCGAGCGCGGCAATACGTTCTTCGCTTTCTGTCAAGCCGATGCGGCCCGGCGTCAAATGACGTTCAACTGGAAAAAGGCCTACGCAGCGGGAGCCGGCCACTCGGATGCCAAGATGGCACCCGAGGCGGCCCGTCTCCTGTACGGCCAGCAATAAGAATCGCTAGGAATGACGGCGCCTAGCCGACGGTGGAACCGTTGGCCAGGCGCTGTTCTGGTGTGACGATGCGCATGGTCCCGTCAAGTTGCTTGGCCATGAGGATCATGCCTTTGCTCTCGATGCCGCGGATAACCCGGGGCTGGAGGTTGGCCAAAATGCAGATCTGCTTGCCGACCATTTCTTCCGGCGTGTAGTACTGCGCGATGCCGCTCACGATGGTGCGCTGGTCCAGGCCGGTGTCAATCGTGAGTTTCAGCAGTTTGTCGGTCTTGGGAACCCGTTCGGCCGCCAGAACGGTCGCCGTGCGGATATCCATCTTGACGAATTCATCGAAGGTGCAGGCTTCCTTGGCCGGCTCGACCTTGGGCGCAGCAGCGGCCGCAGCTGCCTTCTCGGCAGCTTCGCGCGCCGCCTTGATGTCAGCGAGGCGTTTCACCTGTTTCTCGATCTCCGCATCCTCGATCTTCGAGAAGAGCAGCTCCGCCTGATTCAGTTTATGCCCCACGGGCAGCAGGTCGCTGCGACCGAAGTCATCCCAACCCAGCGGCTGGACATTCAGGATCCGGTTCAGTTTCTCCACGGAGAACGGGAGGAACGGCGCGAACGCCACGGAAAGCGAGGCGCAGAGCTGGATGGACGTATATAGAATGGTCGCCGTACGCTCCATATCCGTCTTGGCCACAGCCCAGGGTTCGGTATCGGAAATGTACTTGTTGCCCACACGGGCCAGGTTCATCGCTTCGCGGAGTGCCTCGCGGAACTTGAAGGTCTCGAGATTGTCCTCAATGGACTGCTTCAGGACCGGAATCTGTGCAAGCGCTTCCTTGTCAATGTCCTGCAGCTCGCCCGGCGCCGGTACACAGCCCCCGAAATACTTGTGCGTCAGCACCACGGCCCGGTTCACGAAATTCCCGAAAACAGCCAGCAGCTCGCTGTTGTGACGGGTCTGGAAGTCCTTCCAGGTGAAGTCGTTGTCCTTGGTCTCAGGCGCATTGGCGGTCAGTACGTAACGGAGCGTATCCTGTTTGCCCGGGAAATCCTGCAGGTATTCGTGGAGCCAGACTGCCCAGTTGCGAGAGGTCGAGATCTTGTCGCCCTCCAGGTTCAGGAACTCATTGGCCGGCACATTTTCCGGCAGGATGAACCCGTCACCGTAGGCCTTGAGCATCGACGGGAACACGATGCAGTGGAACACGATGTTGTCCTTGCCGATGAAATGGATCATCCGCGTGTCTTCGCTCTTCCACCACTTCTCCCAGCTGTCAGGCAGCAACTCGATGGTATTGGAGATATATCCGATCGGAGCATCGAACCATACATAAAGCACCTTGCCCTCAGCGCCTTCCACCGGCACAGGCACACCCCAGTCGAGGTCGCGGCTCACGGCACGGGGCTGCAGGCCACCGTCAAGCCAGCTCTTGCACTGCCCATAGACATTGCTCTTCCACTCCTTGTGGCCTTCGAGGATCCATTCGCGCAACCAGGGTTCGTATTCATTCAGCGGCAGATACCAGTGCTTGGTCAGCTTCTTGACGGGCTCGGCGCCGCTCACCTTGGAGTGCGGATTGATAAGCTCATCGGGGCTCAGCGTGCTGCCGCATTTCTCGCATTGGTCGCCATAAGCGCCTTCAGCGCCGCATTTCGGGCAAGTCCCCACGATATAGCGGTCAGCCAGGAAGATCTTGGCCTCCGGATCGTAGAACTGTTCCGATTCCTTTTCAATGAATTTGCCCTCCTCATAGAGCTTGCGGAAGAATTCCGCGGCATAGCGGTGATGCGTAGCCGAGGAGGTACGCGAATAGATGTCGAACGTCATGCCGAAATCGGCAAACGACTGCTTGATCATCGCGTGGTATTTATCGACGATATCCTGCGGGGAGCATCCCTCCTTGCGGGCAGCCATCGTGATGGGCACGCCGTGCTCGTCGGAGCCACACACGAAGAGCGTCTCGCGTCCGCGCATTCGCAGGTAGCGGACATAGATGTCGGCAGGGACATAGACGCCGGCCAGGTGACCGATGTGTACAGGGCCGTTGGCATAGGGCAACGCGCAAGTGATGAGATTCCGTTTCTTCATAATCGTTTCAATTCTTTTGATAATCGGTTCTTGACTGTATTGAGCAGCTGCAGCCGGGCGACGCGGTCCCGCAGGATTTCGGCTTCGCCATTGCGCTGCGCTTGCGTAATTTCTTTGGTCGTGGCATTGCACTGCTCCTCCGTGATGCGGAGCTTGTAGAGGAGCACGGATTTGGGAACGGTCCGCGCGAGGGCCTGTGCCTCAGGGGTAATGGACTCCTCATACGTCTTGACGGTGAGCGGGTGTTCCTCCAGGATCAGATCGAAAACGGCCTGGTTCAAGGCCTGGTCCTCCCCGGAGGTGAAATAGCGCACGATGCGTTCCTGGCGCGCTTCGGGCTCCTCCTCGGCCGGCAGCGTGGCTTCAAACGCGTAATAGCGGTCGAAAAGCGTGCGGTACAGGTCGTTCACGAAAACCAGGTCGTCATCGGCAAGGGCCGCCCGGATATACTGCGAAACCGTGGTCTCTTCCACGGGCTCGGAACCATAGTACATATCCTTCTCAAAGTGAAGGATATAGGTACCGAATTTGATTAGGTAGTAGCAGAGTTCCCGTTCCGGTACGGCCAGGAATGCGTCACGAAGTTCAAAGGCGGGCCGGGTGGGCGGGGCTACATCTTCCTCCGCAGCAGGGGCCGGTTCCATAACGGGCGGGACAGGAGCTTGCTGGTCTTCAAAGCGGCGGCGGGAGCGCTCCAACGCCCGCTTCTTGCGCCGCAGTTCCGCAATCTTGGCCAGCACCGAATCGGGTTTCTGGTCAAATTTCTCCGCCACCATGTCCACATAGATGTTGCGCAAGATCGGATCGGCTACGACCGAAACACTCTGCACGATATCTCCAATTACCTGAGCACGGCGCACCGGGTCACGTTCGCTCTCTTCCAACAGCAGATCGCTCTTGAACGAGATGAAATCCTTTTCGTTCTCCTCGATATACTCTTGGATCTCAATCAGGTTGTGGCTTTTGGCAAAGGTATCGGGATCGTCTTCCGGCGGCAGGAGCACCACCTTGACGCTTAATCCTTCTTCAAGGACCAGGTCAATACCACGCAAAGCCGCCTTGATGCCGGCCGCATCCCCGTCGTAAATGATGGTGATCTTGTCGGTGAAGCGCTTGATCAGGCGGATCTGCTCCACCGTCAGCGAAGTGCCCGAAGAGGCCACCACATTGGTTACGCCAGCCTGGTGCATCGAGATCACATCGGCATAGCCTTCCACCAGAATACACTTGTCCGCCTTGGCGATGGCATTTTTGGCCTGGAAGATGCCGTAGAGCGAACGGCTCTTGTCGTAGATTTCGCTCTGGGGGCTGTTCACATATTTGGCGACGCTCTTGTCGGCCTTCAGCGTCCGGCCGCCAAACGCAATGACGCGTCCGCTGATGGAGTGGATCGGGAAAATGACCCGGTCGAAGAAGCGGTCGTACAGCTCCCCCGTCCCTTCACGTTCCAGACAGAGGCCCGCCGCCACCAGATATTCAGGCTTGTAGCCTTCCTTCACAGCCTTGCTGCAAAGCGTCAGGGGACGCGAGGCCGCATAGCCGAGGCCAAATTTGCGGATCGTCTCGTCACTGAATTTACGCTCATGGAAATAGCTCAGGCCAATCGCCTTCCCGACATCCGTATTCCACAGGATATCCGCATAGAATTTCTGGGCGTAATCGGTCACCACCAACAGGCTCTCGTAGCGCATACGATGGGCGATCTCTTCTGCTGTTTCCTCTTTCTCTACGATTTCGATATGGTATTTCTTGGCGAGGTAGCGCAACGCCTCCACATAGGTCAGGTGCTCATGCTCCATCAAGAAAGAAACGGCATTCCCGGCCTTGCCACACGCAAAGCATTTGAAGATGCCTTTGGTCGACGAGACGCTCATCGAGGGATTCTTATCCTGATGGAACGGGCACAATCCCAGATAGTTCGCACCGCGCTTCCGCAGCGACACGAAATCGCCGATGACCTCTTCGATCCTGACGGCGTCCAGAATCTTATCGACTGTAGCCCGATCGATCATTTACAGCCCTCTCAAGAGTTCAAGTTCTTCCTTCGAATACAACAGGGGATCCAGAATCGGCGACATCTGTTCCGTAAAGAGATACGACGCGGCGACAAACAGCACAAACAAGGCGCCCAGCACAATCAGCACAATCCAGAGCGGCTTGAGCGGCTTGAGCGGACGACGACGTGGCCTCCTGGCTTCTTTGTTATACACCGGCGCCGAAGGCTGTTGTGCCACCGGCGATACGCTTTCAGCCTCTTTTACTTCTTCTACTTCTGCCGCGGGCTCTTCATCAACAAATTCTTCCTGTTCTTCGGCAATCTCCTCTTTCGCCCCTTCGTTATTCCCGGCTTGACTGGGAATCTCAATGCTACCGCCGACCGGCACCTTTTCGGAAATCTTGATGGAAATAGGTTCGAATCCGAGGCCATCAGGCCAGATGTCCAGATCGTCATCCGGAACAAAGAAGAACTCGTTGCGCGCATTGGCCCGCATCACGCCGAGACCCGGCAACTTGCAGATCTTGTGACCTTCCAGTTCCGAGCACAGGCGGCTCAGGCACCAACCCAGCTCCACGCCAGCCTGATTGAGCGTTACCCCAAGTTCCCGGCGCACCTTGTCGAGCAGAAGCTGCCCGTCCGCCAGCGTCACTTCTTCCTTGTGGAAGGCCATTTTGCGGTAGGGCGGAAGGATCGTCGTCTGCCGGTCCGAGTAGCTGGCCGGAACCATTTCTGCCGTGAAAATGCCCAGATACGGAACATCCACCCTGTCGTTCTCCACGATGAGTTCCTTGATGCATTTTGAGAAAAGTTTGATTTCCATGGCCAGGTCAGGACTGAAGGGCAAAGTTAGGAAAATATTTGTTTAGACGCTTTCTTAGCTGTATTTTTGCCCCCCGCAAACATGAATCGTATGAAAAAACGCTATGTTGTCCTTCTCCTGCTTTTCCTCTTCCCGCTGAGCGGCTCTTTCGCCAACGCACAGGTTTACAGCGGAGAACGCAAATTTGACGGCATCCACCGCAACGAAGTAAGCGGGAACCTGTCGGGTGGATTCAATGTCGTGACCGGCTGGTTCATCGGAGAGGCCGGTACCTATACCCGCCATTTTACCGACCGCTGGAGCCTCAGTGCCGGACAGCAGGTCCAGTTCCTCAAATGGCTCTATTCGGCCGACGTGATGGGAACTTACCGCCTTCCCCTGGGCCGTACCAATCTGTACTTCGACGGGCGGCTCGTCAACAATTTCTATACACAATGGGATCAGTATGAGATCCTGATCAATGCCTCGGCTTTTTGGGAAACCGCCCATTTCGACCTGCGTCTCGGCATGAGTTACATTCGTTACTATAAATATAAGATCAAGGAGGAGTACCAATGGTTTACCGATGCTGGGTACACCGAGCCACCGACCATCACTTTCGGTCTCGGCCTTAACCTGCTTCCGCGCACCAGCTCTTGGAATCTGGGGCTGTTCCTTCGCAATTATGACCAGTTCTACTATGAGAACTGGAACATCAACTGGGGCGTGCGCTTCCACACCACCCTCCCCTGGGACGCCATGAAACTCTTCGGCGAATTCAACGTCCGGCCCGCCGGCAGCTTGAGCCAGCTCGCCACCCGCTACGAAACCTCCTTGAAATTGGGAATCAAATATGCCTGGTAACATGAAATCGAAATACATCCTCCCGCTGCTGCTGCTCGCAGCTTCCGCCTTGTCTTCCTGCCATACGCTGGAAGAAAAGATCAGCCCGGCCGGCATCCTGATTGCCGGCACCGCCGTCGAGGACCGCATCGACATGTCATACAACTTTTTCCTCAACCATAACGATGACTTCGAACTGCTCATCAGCGATGGTGACTATACCTTCCTTGTCGGTGCAGACAGCCATGTGACCACAGATCCTGGCCGGATGGACGAGATGCTTGCCATCGGCCTGAAAGACGACGACCTCTTCTACGCCCACCTGGGTGACATCGCAGACACGAAGGCGCGCTACTACATCACCCTAGATTCCCTGCTCCAGGAAGGAAAGAAACGGTATGTGGCCAAGCATTACACAGAGATCGACCCCTTTCATTATGTAGCGAACACCAATTCCGACGACCATCCGCTGACGAGCACCTATGACGAAATTACCTTCCCGTTCTTCCCGGTAGTAGGCAACCACGACATCACCCGCAACGGCTGGGCGCTCTGGTCGTCGATCTTCCATTCTTCCTTCTACGAGATTGACGTAGTCGTCATGCTTCCCGACGGGGATATCGCCATCGACCATCTCATCTTCCTGGACTCGGCCAGCGGCACGCTCGGCCAGACGCAGATCAAACTCATCGAAGAAGGTGTCCTCAACGGCAAATACCTGAAAGGCGGCTACCGCAATACCTTCGTCTTCTCCCACACCAACATCTTCCGTCCGCAGTTCAACGAATTCGCTTCGACCTTCACACGCGAAGAAACCTTCTACCTGCTCGACAAATTCGAAGAATGGAATGTCACCTGCGTATTCTGCGGCCATGTCCACACCTGGGATGAACGCAACTACAACGGCGTCCACTACCTCACCCTGGACGCCATGTGCGAACGCAACAACCCCGATCCCGGCGACTACCTGGTCCGGGTCCACGTGGATAGCGACGGCACCGTCGGCTGGTCCCCCGTCCACATGGACTACACTCCCAAGCATTAATCGCTACTATAGGCAGATCCTCTGGGAAGCCGCGGGCAGCGCCAAGCAGGCGCACGACTACCTTCATTCTACGTGCCTACGAGACAGATGAGCGTGCGCCAGACTCCGAAATCGGCCTATAGCGCACAATTTCAAGAAATCCATCGCTGATTATCAACACAATACGAATGCCGCCTGTGCACCTGTTTGGCAGATCTGGATTTTGCGGCGGCAAGCAGTCGGCGGCCGAAGGCCGAGGGGGACCGGGGGATATGCCCCCGTAGAAACGGTGCCCCCGGGCACGAAAAAATCCGGCTGCAAAAACAGTCGGATTTTTTCAGTGCCCAGAACAGGACTCGAACCTGCACAAACTTGCGTTTACTAGTCCCTGAAACTAGCGCGTCTACCGATTCCGCCATCTGGGCTCAACCGTTAGGGAATGCAAAGGTAGTAAATAAAACCAAACTTCCTAACATTTTTTTGCGAAGAGTAAAAATCTTCAAAAAAATTTTGCACTCCCGAATATTTGTCCTACATTTGCAATCCCAACACGGGAACAACCTTCCTCAATAGCTCAGTTGGTTAGAGCACCTGACTGTTAATCAGGGGGTCGTAGGTTCAAGTCCTACTTGAGGAGCTCCTCAGAATCAAGCACTTACAGAAATGTAGGTGCTTTTCTTTTTATTTGCTGCCCCGCCGAATGATCAGTCAGGACGACGGGGATTCAGCGCCAACACTTCGTCCTTGTACTTGCGGGAGATGGGGAGCTGGGTTTCGCCGATCAGGAGGATGTCGACGTCAATATCGGTGATGGCGGCCTTGTTGACGAGATAGGACCGGTGAATGCGGATAAAGTGGGGTTTGAGGATGGCCTCCCAGCGGGAGATGGGGGTTATGTTCCGGAAGCTGCGGCCGCCGGTCGCCACGACCGTAGTGACATCGTCGTTGGATTCTACGTACAGGATTTCCTCGATGGAAAGGGTTATCGGTTTCCTTTCAGAAGTGAAGGTGATGGGCGCGGGCGAAGCGGGGTGTTTCCGCTCGAGCCACGCTTCGAAGAAATGGCTGCCTGTCGCAAGTGCGGTCAGGATGATGGCGATGAAGGCGGGATTGGTCAGGAGCTGTGGGATATCATTCATCTGTTGTTGCTCCGCCCGCAGGTTCATAATGTAATAATGGGCAACCAGGAAAAGCAGAACTTCAGCGATCAGGATACCCAGTACGATATAAACGGTATTCCTGATTGCTGTCCGCCGCTCCTTGAAATCGACTTTCGGAAAAAAATACTTGGCCATCAGGGCGCCGGGAAGGAACATCGTTCCGACGAATACCGCTTCCAGGAAACGGTAGCCCAGACTGGTGAGGACAAGCGACACCAGGAGGACGGAGACCACCCAATAAGATATGACCAGCAGCCGTTGCATTACGGATACAAATGTAGCAAAATCACGACTTTCTGCCCATCCAAAAAGGCAAATTGGGGATTTTACTTCCGTGTCCGGGGTTTCGGCTTGGGCAGAAACGTTCCTACCCTTACTTTTGCTCCAGAAAGTTCAATCCCAAACCTATTTGCCTTATGTTTGCATTATTCGTTAACGGAGGTCCCGCATTCATGTCGGTCCTCACCGTATTGCTGGTCGCCCTTTTTTTCGCGGCCTGGAAAGCCCCGCGTTGTGTGAAGGAAATCGGTCTGTTCGCCCTCGCGTTCGGATTCTTCGGAACGATTCTGGGTTTACAGCAAGCCTTTGATGCCATCAGTGCCAGCGGACCCATCCCGCAACAAGTCCTCTGCGCGGGCTTAAAGGTAGCCCTGATCTCCACAATTTACGGGATCATCATCTACATGGTCTCGCTCATCGTGCGCGTGATCCAGAAGCCCCGGCTGTAGCAGCCGGGATTCGGACCGCTATTCCCGTTGATTCTGTTTATTTCCCCAGACAGGCAATATGTTCGTCTGGGGCTTCCATGATGTTCCAGGAGAGGTCAAGGCCGTCGAAGTGGTAGCGCATGACAGCTGCGAGTGATTCAGCCACATATTCCGGTGAAGTGGGGACGATGTCCGCCCGATAATTGATCTCGATGCCAGGGTATTTGGCGCAGGGACAATCGGCCATCGCTTCCAACTGGGACTCCAGGAATGCCACGTCCATCTTGATGTCGGGGTAGCCCTTTGCGCCGGGAATCGCTTTCCGCAGAAGATCGTATTCGTAGCCCATACCTGCAGGAGCGAAGGTCATCCGGTAGAGCATCGGTTTGATAAAGTCGGCGTGCTGCGAGAGGATCGCGTAATCCTGCCCGACGAAAGGCGCCATGAATGGTGCATACAGGTCAAGACCGACTTCAAGGCCGCGCTGGTGGAGGCTGTCGGCGACCGCCGCCACGGAATTGCTCACGATATGGCCTTTCGCCCGGAAGAAGGCAGCAGCCAGCGGATCGGCGAATTCGAAACCGGCGACCGGATCGTAGCCCGAGACCGACAGGAATTCGTCGCCTTTCTCTTCCCAGGCCTTGCGCACTTCCGCCAGATCGACGCCTTCGGCGGCGTAATGCGCCGTGCAAGTCGGACAGCCACAGTTCAGCACGCCGCCTACTCCGCTCACGAACGACTGCGTACGGACGCGGTCGAGAAAGACGCCGTCAAAGCCGCAGTCGCTGAAACACTGGTCGTACAAGGCTATGACATTGGCCAGGTTCTGCGGATCGGTGGGGCAGTTGAAGCGGAAGCCGCCCGCGGCATATTCGGCGGGAAGCCGTCCCCAGAGGTCCACGGCCGGCGAATTGTCGAGAACGTCTTCTGTCTCGGCAAAGACGGGAAGCCACAGGAGCATATGGATATTGTTTTCGTGGAGATACGCACCCACTTTCCGGTAAACCTCTTTGTCGAGGCTCCAGCCGATGATGACCTTCTCGATGGGAATCAGGCGGCTGACGGTGTCGAGCCGGGCGATGATCTGCTCTGCGGAAAAGGTGGGCGCCTTCCAGTGGCCGATGGAAACCTGCACGATGTACTTCGGCGCCGGCTCCTGCGCCTTCGGTGCGCCACAAGCCCCGAAGAGGCCAAGGAAAACCAGGAGAAAAAGAATGGGAAAGAATAACTTTTTCATAGAATCGTGTTGTAAGATCTGCGTTGCAAATATAAGCTTTTTCCGATTTGCAAAAAGTCGCGTTTTCTGTCAGGTTATTCAAAAAAAATGTAAATTTGTACACTTGGGCCAGAATCTCTTTTTTTCCTAGTCATGAAACCTATGAAGACGAAACGAATCCTTCCGATAAGCTTACCGGGCGTCTTATTGGTATTGGCACTTGTCACGCCGTTTGTATTTACGGCTTGCAACACTGAGTCTGAAAAGATTGACATCACGATGAAATCGGATTACAGCAAAATCGTCGAGGCCATCAACGATGTCAACAACACGTTGTCGCAAAAACTGACGCTGATCGAGTCGGCTGTTTCCGACGGTTTCGCCGACAGCAAGGCCCTGCAGGAGATGATCCTGAAAGCACTGGAATCGCTTTCCGGCACCACGTCCGAGCAGTTTGCGGCCATCGAAACGGCCATCAAGAGCCAGACTGCCAGCCTGGAAACAAAACTGGCGTTCATAGAGGCAGCCGTAACGAGGGGATTTGCGGATGAAATGGCACAGCAGGCGTTGATCAAAACTGCCATTGAATCGCTGGCCGGCCCGATCGAGGAGCGGCTCAAAGCCATCGAGACGGCGATTCAGAGCGAGTCGTTGGGTTTAGGAACGAAACTGGATTTGATCTCATCGGTCATCGAGAGCAAGTTGACCGACAGTCGAGAGGCGCTGGGACTGATCCGGCAGGCGATTGAATCGTTGGACGGGAAATTGGAAGAAAAACTGGCCACGCTTGAGACGGCTGTCAAAAGCCAGACAACAAGTCTGGAAACCAAGCTCGCCGCCATCGAGGCGGCCGTCGCCAGCGGCTTCGCCGATGCGAAGACCGGACAGGAACTGGTACAGGAAGCGATTGAAAGTTTAAGCGGAACGGCCGAAGAGAGACTGGCCGCTATCGAAGAGGCCATCAAGGGACAGACCACCAGCCTGGAGACTAAGCTCGGATTGATAGAAGCAGCCGTGACTAGTGGCCTGACCGATGCAAACGCCGGTCAGAAACTGATTCAACAGGCCATCGAGCGCATTGGCGGCGATATGGACGGCCAGTTGGCCTCACTCCGCGCCGCCATCGAGAGCCAGACGATCAGCCTGGAAAAGAAACTGGAGTTGATTGAAACGGCAGTAAAAAACAATTCAACCGACAACGAAACGGGATTTGAACTCATCAAGCAGGCCATCGAAAGCCTGGAAGGCACGATGGAAGAGAAGATCGCCGCCATCGACAAGGCCATACAAAGCCAGACAATCAGCCTGGAAGGGAAACTCGACCTCATCAACGGCGCGCTCAACGCCGGTTTCAGCGATGCCACGACGACCCTCGGTCAAATCAAAACCGCAATCCTGGGCCTCAAGGACAGCGTGGACGACGACGGACTCATCAAGAAGATAGACGAGATCGTCTCGAAACTCTCCACGATCGGCACCACAATCAATGACAACGTCACAAAAACCCTCACGGACATCCTCGGTGCAGCCAAAGGCCTTAAGGACTACGGCGAAATCCTCACGGCCATCCAGAAAGCTCTCGAAGACTTGATTCCCAAGCCGCCCGTCATTACTATTGACGAGGATTATATGGAAGAAGACGTGGTGATGATGCTGACGGAGCAGTCCCTCCCCATCGCCTACACCGTGACCTCGGATTCCGATGCCGTAGTGACCGTTACACCTTCCGACGACATATCCGCCACCGTCGTCCCGGACACGAACGATCCGCTGAAAGGTGTCATACAGATCGTGTCCGGAAAGAGCATCACGGATGGGAAAACCAAGGTCGAAATCACGGCATCCAACAAGGACGCTTCCGTGAAGCGTACGCTGTCCATCAAGGAGGCGTATCTCAAACCCCTTGAACCGGTCACTCAGATCACCGAAACTATCCATGTCGGCTTTGATTGCACTACCCTGGAGCTTAAGCTCAAGTCCAATATGGAAACCTCCAAGCCGGAGGTTCCCGATTCGCTGAGAAATGACGATGTACCCTGGCTCGAGGTACTTTCCTACAACAAGACGGACGAAACCACGACGATCCAGGTCAAACTCCAGCCCAATATGGGACTCAGCATCCGCGAGACGAGCGTGACCGTCAAGGAAACGAGATTCCATAGAGCTGCCCTCGAGTTCAGAATACAACAAGGGTATGACGATAAGATTATCGATTTCGAAGACAGGGACTTATTCGATAAGATACGTGAAACCGTGGATATCGACAACGACTTCAAAATCTGTAAAGCCGAAGCCAAGATGGTCAAATCGTTGAATGATTTGTTCGGAAATGAGCTGACCGAAGGTGCTACCTACGAGTTTTTCGATGAATTCCAGTATTTCACCGGCATCGAAACGATTCCTGCGGGGAGCTTCAAGGGATGGGGGAACCTCAAATCCATCACGCTTCCCGAAAGCATCACGACGATCCAGGGCGGGTATGGTGACGAAGATGGTCCCTTCGTGGAATGCAGCAGCCTGAAAACAATTTCCGGAAAGTTTGCGACAGACGATGGAAAAGCCTTGAACTATAACGGAATCCTTCTCAAAGTCCTGGAGGAAATTGCCGCTTATAGTATTCCTGATGGCGTACAGGTCGTCGGCAGCAAGGCCTTCTACAAATCAATGATCTCCAGCGTTACCTTCCCCACCTCCTTGAAGACGATCCGCGACCATGCTTTCGAGTATTCAAAGATCAATACCGTAAGCTTCCCGATCAATCCCGATAACGGAACAGCTTATGTCGATTCCATCGCCGAGAACAGTTTCGTCCATTGTTTCTATTTGAAAGAATTCAATGGGCCGACTAACGGAACCGTCCGGGTGACCCCTGACAAACTGGGCTTGTATCAGGGTACGACCCTGCTTGCATTCGCCTGGGGTTCGACCTTGAAGTCAAACGAATCGCCCATAACGGCATGGTCCATTCCCGATAATCTGGGCATCCAGAAGCTGCCCGAAAGCGTCTTCGATGCGGAAGGGGCCAGAAGCGGCTCTTACCTGTTGCGTAAACTGGGGCTACCTTCCACGCTCACGTACATCTGTAAGGGCGCTTTTCAATACCTGCAAAATGTCTCTGACGATAATAATAAGTTTAGTATCTATTTCAAGGGGGGAGACCCGCCAGCAACGGTTGAAAAGGATGCGTTTATGAATGTCACGTCGAAAACGGTCTGCCTCTATGTACCCACTGTCCGTAACAGCGACGATTCGCTCAATACAGATGCAACCAATGAGCGGACAACATTATATCTGGTTATAATGGGAATGGGTTACGACTTCTTCACTATGGAAATCTACGACACCTGGCCTTTCTGAATAAAAACAATCGAATCAACCATCATCTTTCAAAATTAAGCGTATAGCAATGAAAAAAGTACTACCAATCCTTTTGACAGCAGTTGTTGCACTGATGGCAACCAGTTGTCTTACCCTCCTGGCAGCCGCCCTGGCTACCGAAGAGGAAGATGGGGTCCTTGTCTTCGTCGATAGCAGCAGGCATTCCATCGAAGTGAGAGTTGACGGAACGCGCTACAACGTCGAAACAGTCAGGGAACGGAATCTCGACCGGAGACGGAACCTGAAGCATGCCGCGGACAACATGATCTACGTTTCTCCCGGATATCATGACGTGTACGTCCGTTACCACGGCAGGACAGTCTTCGACGAATCGGTACGCGTCCGCGCCGATGAAACCAAGATAATCTATTTGTAAAACTGACTGGCAGCCAAGTATATGAAAACTGTTGCCTTTCTCTTGGCGGCTGGACTTGCCGTATTCTCTGCAGTCGGGGTCAACCTTGGCGCCTATGCGAATACGGCAAACCCTGCCGCCACCATTGCCGCCTACGCTTCGCAAGTTCAGGATACAATGGTTCCTGGTAAACTCTATTTTGTAAATCTCCAGGAGGGGGAACAGCCCATATTGACCGCCTTGAGTCTGTTTGGCAATCGCTGCGGTAGCGAAAGTTTCAACCATAAACCCTATTCCACCGACGGAATCCGTGCTGTTTTCGAACTTGACGAATGGATAGAGTTCCATCCTCAGGCAAGTGCAGCATCGGGCATCAGGGTCATGGTTTTCATTCACAAAACAGATCAGGGTTTTTATCTGCAAAACCCTTTGAACGACGAGACTCCCGGCTATATCCTGGAATGCAGTCTGAACAAGGATCCCGACCAGGAAGATGATTCCTCATGGGGTTCGTTTTACCTTCATCCCGAAGAGGTCGATCCGGGCTACTATGACTTTGTCTTCATCTACAAAGACAAGGTTTTCGCCACCCTGCTCACCCATTTTTTCCTGCCGGAAGAAATCTTCAACAAATCCGATTCCGTGTTGGAACAGTTGATGTCCCAGCGCCCATTCTGATAGACGTAAGGCAAAACTGGAAAAACTCGCAAAAAGCCGGGATCAATCTCAGCGCGATGGACAATGATTATTGGGCGTCGAAGGTACTGCGACCCGTCTTGTCCAGAAAACCCCAGCGACCTTCCCGGTCAACGATGGCGCACAAGCCTTCCGAGAAACAGTTGTCTTCGCTTCGATAGAAACGCTCCAGGTCCAGATCGAACAGTTTGTTCCCGGATTTATCGATAAACCAGGCCGTATTATCGAGCCAATTGGACACCTTGGCTACCCCGTCATGGAAAGGAAAGCCATGGTCGTTCTCTTCCAGCAACAAGATCATTTTTCCGGTATGATCAATATAGCCCGGCTGGGTGCCGGTGACCTCGTCCCCGTCCAGAAAGAACTGCCGAACACCGGCCAGCCCTTCTGAGAAGTCAGACTCCGTACTGAAGTAACCGGGAAAGGCCAGTTGACCTGTCTTGTCGATATAACTGAACAGCTCGCGTTCGGGCACTGTCATCACGGGACAGACACCTTCATGAAAATCACAGGGACTGTGTTCGACAGCCCATTCATACTGGCAGGGAATCACCTGTTCGCCTTGCTCGTTGATGAACCCGATCTCGCTGTCGAGGCTGATCCAGCATAATCCTTCGCTGAATTCTCCATGGTACTCATAGGGGGCAAGCAATGCCTCCATTGCCTGTTGATCGGGCTCCTCTTCCTGAGGTACAGGGTCCACGAAACGGCCCATTTTGTCAATATAGTACCTCTTGCCGTCCTTACGGATAGTCGCCACGCCCTGTTTGAAATTCTCCACATAGGAACAACCGTCCAGGACACGGGCCAAGGCCGCCAAATCATATACGGGTTCCGGTTCGGCCGCCATTTCTGCTTCCTCTCCTGCCTGTTCGGGTTTAGGGCCCTTACAGGAGAAAAGCAGCATGGTGGCAAGCAGAACCGCCAGCAGCAGGTTGGAATACTTTACCATATTTCTAGAATGTTTAAAAGTAATACGTAAACCCGGCGCCCAAATCTCCCTGATAAGGCTTGTAAAAGAGCCGGAAATCGCAATGGCTGCCTGCCAGCCCGACTTGGAATTTGGCAGCGCCCCAATAAGTGCCGATGAAATCGAATTCATAGCCGCCACCAAGATAAGCCGAAACCTGTCTAGCCTTGATCAAGTTCAGATTCAAAAGAATCGGGACCTGGAGGCCGGACAGGCGCTGCCCATAGATGTACCGGACGCCTCCCACAAGATTGAGCCATTGGTCAGGCCGGCCCACGCGGGCTCGCGCCCCAAGCCCGAAACTGGGCGTGACTGAATGACTCCCTGAAAGAAAACAATCGAGACTGGCATCGATTCCCATACGGAAAACCTTGTCATTCTGCCCCATCAGCGAGAGCGGCAGCAAAAATGCCACACACAGAACAAGAATCCTTTTCATCGGAAATGTCCACTTTCGTTTTCACAAAATTAGCAAAATGAGTGGGTTTTTTGACATATTTTCGATAACTTGCACAGGAATAAGCGTGCAAATTCTTAAAAACACCCTATTATGAAGAACTTTTTCGTCAAATGCATGGCAGTCGCGGTCATGCTTTTCTTAGCCTGCGGCACCCAGATCCAGGCCCAGAATCTTTTAAAGGGGCTGAAGGAAAAGGCGCAGAAAGCCGTCAAGGAAACCGTGTCCGGCAATAACGGATCCTCGAATTCCTCTTCTCCCGTGCCCGGCACCAGCAACAAAACAGCCCCTGCCGGAAAAGGCAAAACCTTTTATGTGAGCGCTACGACCGGCTCGGCCCGCGCCGACGGCCTGACCCCGGCTACGGCCATGAAAGACCTGCAGAAAGCCATCGATGCGGCTGAAGAGAATGACGTCATCTATGTGGCCGAAGGCAACTACCTCGGCAATATGGACCGTGGTTACATTGAATGCGGCAAGTTCGGCAACGCCCAGAACGACCGCGGCAAGTTCATCAGCTTCTATGGCGGGTACGCGCCCGACTTCAGCGAGCGCGACGTCGTCAAGTATGTGACCAAAATCCAGCCAACCAGCCAGAAATTCATCGCGCCGCTGTTCAATATCAACGCCCGGAGGCCCTATGGGTACACCGGTCCGATGGGTACCGTGGTCATCGACGGTTTTGTCTTCGACCTGGGTGAGAACAACCTCTACTGCGCGCCCAATGTCGATGACGAACGCACCGGTACGCCCAACACGGGCGTGCTCACCGGCCGTTTCATTGAACCGGATGGAGCCCCTGCCGTCCCGAAAGTGGGTTATGCCAACGGCGACGAATATGGCCTTCACATGGATGTGGAAGGCAATGTGCGTGTCGCCAACTGTATTTTCGTCAACTGCCGCGACTACGGCATCTCCGCGATGATGGGCAAAGGTCACATGGAAATCTGCAACAATATCTTTATTGCCTGCCGCTATGCCGCCTGCCAGGTCCGCGGCTCGACGAAAGATTCCGAAATTGACCAGGTTTCACTGGAATTCCATCACAACACGGTCCTTTTCACCTGGACGCGCACCAAGGCATTCGAGGATATGGGCCAGGGCTTCCGTTTCATGAACGGCATCCGGACCATCGATGTGCACAATAACATCTTCGGCTGCAACAGCAACTGCGGCGTGGAACGGGTGTATTACGAGTCCAATGCCTCTATCGAGAAGCAGAAAATCAGCAACCTCTACGACAACTATTTCTTCGCCAACAAGCGGGATCTCGAAATCGCTGCGGCGGGTGCTGCTTCCATCTCCGTCCCGGCTGCCCGGATCGAGGAAGCCGAGCAGATCGGCCCTAAATACGAAGGGAACAAAGACCTGCCCGACAGCGAAACGGCTTTCATCAATGCCATCGACCAGCCGTACCTGCAAGGCTACATGAACCTGAAGGTCATCTCTTCCCAGAGTTACAACCCGAATTCCGCCGCCAACCAGGTCAACCGGATCTTCGGCATGAACCAGACGGGATCCGAGATTGTCCGTCCCAATATGTACTGCAACAAGTACCCGTGGGAAAAGGCGAAGGATCTCTTCGGCAAAGTCGCTGGTTACGGCGCCCAGATTCCCCAATAAGCGGCATCCTGCCTCCAGCTAATCTCGGCGCACTATGTTCAAAGGGCAACCGAAAGGTCTTTATGCGCTGGCCTTGGCCAATACGGGCGAGCGTTTCGGCTACTATACGATGCTGGCCATCTTCATGCTGTTTCTCCAGGCCAAATTTGGCTGGGAGCAGGCGGCGGCCAGCCAGCTTTATGCCATTTTCCTGGCAGTCGTTTATTTCCTGCCCGTTGTAGGCGGATGGCTCGCCGACCGCATCGGCTACGGCCGCTGCGTGGTGGCGGGTATTTGCGTGATGTTCCTGGGCTACGTCCTGCTGACAATCCCGACGCCTGCCAACAGTTTCGGCATCGCGCTGATGATCGGCGCATTGCTGCTCGTCGCGCTGGGAACCGGCCTGTTCAAGGGGAACCTTCAGGTGATGATCGGCAATCTGTATGATGACCCGCAATATGCGGCCAAACGCGACTCGGCGTTCAGCCTGTTCTATATGGCCATCAACATCGGTGCGATGTTCGCGCCCTTCGCTGCGACAGCCATCACCAACCGCTGGCTCGCCAATTCCGGCCTGGTTTACAAAGCGGATATCCCAGCACTGGCTCACCAGTTGCTCGGCAGTACAATTACACCGGAAAATACCGCCCGGCTCGCAGAGTTGCAAGGCCAGATGCCCGATGCGACCGTAGCGGCCATGCCGCTTCCCGAATTCTGCAACTACTACATCGAGCATCTGTCCTCTGCCTACCACATGGGATTTGCCGTGGCGTGCGTCTCGCTGATCCTCTCCATCGCCATTTACTTTGCCTGCCGCAACTGGTTCAAGCATGCCGATGTCAATGCCAAACAGGCGGCAGCGGCAAATGCGCCCGTGGTTGAGCTCACGCCGAAACAGACGAAAGAGCGGGTCATCGCGCTTTGCATGGTATTCGCCGTCGTCATCTTCTTCTGGATGGCCTTTAACCAGAACGGCCAGTCGCTCACCTGGTTTGCCCGTGACTATACGCAATCGTCCGTTTCAGGCTGGTCGAAAGCGGGATTCAATGTCTGGATCCTCTCGCTGCTGTGCGTGTCGATCTACACCTTGTTCGGCTCCTTCCAGGCAGAAAAGAAAGAGAACCGCATCCTCCTCAGCATCATCACGGCCGCCTTATGGGGAGGGGCCATCTTTCTCTACCGGCAGATGCCGGCTGTACTCGACATCCAGCCGCAACTCTTCCAGCAGTTCAATCCTTTCTTCGTCGTACTGCTTACACCGGTCATCATGGCCATCTTCAACGCGATGGCCAACCGCAAAGATGCGAAACATCCGGACGGCCGGGAACCGTCGGCGCCGATGAAGATCGGCATTGGCATGCTCGTGGCTGCCCTCGGCTATGTCGTGATGCTTTTCGCCTCCGTCGGCCAGGCTTCGCCGGCCGCCCTGGCAGGCACCGTCTCGCCCGATCCGGTCGTCCCGACCTACCTGATGGGAACCTATCTGGTTCTGACTTTCGCCGAGCTGCTGCTCAGTCCGATGGGCATCTCCTTCGTCACCAAAGTGGCGCCACCGAAGATGAAGGGCCTGATGATGGGCCTCTGGTTCGCCGCTTCAGCCATCGGCAACTACATGAGTTCGATCCCCGGTGCCCTATGGATGAACGTTCCGCTCTGGGCCAACTGGGCCATCCTCGCCGCGCTCTGCGCCATCGCCGGCCTTATCATGTTCGTCCTGCTCCGCCGCATCGAAGCCGCCACGAAGTAGCCCGCGCCCGCTGGAGGCAAACGACCTATCATTCAACCCTTTATCCAATCTCGCCCCCGTCCCTCCGACCCGGGCGAGATTTCGTTATCCCCTACCCGACAACCAATTAGCCTCCAGCTACCCACTCAATCAGCCCGCCTCAGCGGGCCGTTGCGAAGCAACACTAACGGATTGACGCGGCAAAGCCGCGAGGGGGCCGGGGGATGTGCCCCCGTAAAAAAGGCGGCGATAGCCGCCCCACCTTTGAGAGCCCAACAATAGCGGGCCGAACCTCAGCACCGCTCCGATACAACAAAAAAAGAGCCGCAAGGTCTTTACCTCACGGCTCTCAAAGGTGGCGGCAACCTACTCTCCCACTTGGTGTAGCAGTACCATCGGCGCAAGTGAGCTTAACTTCTCTGTTCGGAATGGGAAGAGGTGGATCCTCACCGCTATAACCGCCTTTCTTATATCTCTAGGAGAGAGTCAACTTGATATTTACTCCTGTCTGCAACTATTCTTCTCGTCTCAAGCGAAGTATTCGGGATATTAGTACCGATCGACTTTGACATTGCTGCCTTTACATCTTCGGCCTATCAACGTGGTAGTCTCCCACGTCCCTCAATGGAAAACT
>JAFWOY010000004.1 GCA_017509755.1 Bacteroidales bacterium | reverse complement strand
ATTGAAGGATATACCGGTAATCCTTGATACTTCATTACGGCACATCCCTTCTTTAAGCAGCTCTATCGCCGCCATCTTCTCAGGATAATGATACTTCTTCATCCCAAAAGTTCTTTGTCCAACTTTTGGGGCGCATATCAATAACGGCGTTTCATCCATAAAACTACCATTTTGTGTGGATGAATCGAAAGGATAATGCTGGATGCCCAGCCGAGTCGGCTTGCTTCCCGGGCCATCGGAATGTTTACTGGACCGGAAGATCAGGAGATCTCCGGATGGGCGGCCATCATCGCGCGGGCCCAGGCGGTGAAGTCGGACCATCGGTAGTAGGGGCCGGTAACCGGCGTGAGTTGCGGCAGCGTGATTTCGGTTTCGTTCTGGACCACTTTGAACAAGATGTCTCCCTGTCGGTTGCGGTAGAAGACGAAGAGTACGGTGGCGGCCATTGGGATGTTGTAGTTCTGGAACCAGTATTTCACGTCGGTAGCCTTTTCCGGCACGGTGCCGCAGCCGTTCGCATTGATCAGGCACATGAAGGCCTCGAAGACATAGTCGTGGCCGAAGCGCAGGTCGGCGGCCTGTTCGGGATTTCGGAAGGCGATTTCGGCTTTCTCGATGATGTCTTCCAGCAGCGGGATGTTCTGGTAGCGGGCCGTCAGGTCTTCATGGAAGGAAAAGTAGTTCGAGGCTTCCCAGAGGTTCAGCAACTGGTCGCTGGTGATCAACTGGTCGAATAACGGACGTTCTTCGTAATTGTGATAGCCGCCGAGAAGTGCGTATAACTGTGTGACGAAAGCGGTCCGGCCTCCTTCGAATTTCGACGGATAGGAAGGATCCTTGAAGAAGCGCCCGAGAATCCCGTCATAGTCGATGAATCGCTGGTTGAAATGAGAAACGCTTTCAACGTGGGAAAAGTCATCGCCCTGGAACGTCCGTTTGAGCGCTGCCGGGGCATTTGTCGGTGTCACCACAGTCAGCCCTGCGTGCGTCGAGCTCTGGTAGAAGTCCAGTTTCGGATTCTTTTCCTTGAGGCTCAGGCAAAATGAGCTCATGCTGACGATGCTGCGGGCCGAGGTGGACACGATTGCATCGATGTGACGAGCCTTTTTGAAAACCTCCGGGAGACTATCGTACACCCAGCTCGCAATCTTTTTGTGCTGCTCCCACCCGAGCGGTACCAGATCGCCCGTATTGATGAGCGGAAGTTGGTAGAACGCTTCAAAACTGTCGTGGAAATTCTCACCCAGCATTGTCAATGCGCCTTCGGCATGGGCTGTTTCCAGAATAGTGTGGAGCAGGGAATAAGTCTTCGAATCCCAGGCATAGCGGGAGCCATGACGTCCATAGTGGCTGATGTAGAATGGCTTGTATCCCTTGGGAGCCTTCGTGAGGGCCTGACCGTCAAAGCGGTGTGGGCCTTCCATTCCGGCTGCCTTGCGCCAGTCTGCACGGACTTGATCCAGTACATCATATTGTTGTGCTCCGGCCAGGCAGCAGACCAGAAGCAGCAGGATGGTGAGCAGTTTTTTCATTTTTTCCCGATTGTTTCTACAAATATACGGGATTTCCCTCAAAAGTAGTATCTTTATAACTTTGAATCAATTGTGATATGAAGAGATGCTATTGGGGCGCGTTGGTCGCGCTTTTGTTGTGCCCGCTGGGAGCTTTTGCAACGCATTTTGTCGGCCTGTCGGTCATCGACAAAGACTATTTGATGGTACAGTTCCGGGACGGCGAAGTGCGGTATCGCGATGACGGAACAGGAAAGAGCGCCTATTTGGGGCATACGTTCGTTGAAGGCGATGACACCCTGGTGACTTTTGCGCCGCGACTCAACCTCCAGGCAGCGGCGATGGCGAGTAGTTGGGTCGTCCGCTCGGCCGATGACGAACGCTATGCCAACGGCCTTCCGGTCAAGGCGGTCTTTCGCAAGTCCAAACCGATGAATACGGATCACACCCTCACGAGCGAACTGGACCATTGGCTTTTCCTGCAGCTGCCAGAACCGATGCGGCAGGGCTGTACCTACCAAGTGACGATTCCTGTCCAGACCGGCTCGGACGAGCGGCAGGTCTCTCTTACGTTTGATATCTGGCAGGCATGCTCCGAAGCCATTCACGTCAACAGCAACGGCTACGCACTGGCCGAGCAGATGAAAACGGCAGACCTGTATTACTGGCTGGGCGACGGCGGCCCTCGTGACTACAAGTCTTTTGAAGGAAAGCGTGTCTGGCTCTACAACCCAACGACCCGGGAACAATATGTGATTGGCGCCGTTCGTTTCTGGAAGCCCCAGAAAGACAGTCGCTTCGAAGCTGGCCGAAAGGATCTGACCGGGTCGCCGGTGTGGGACATAAGTTTCCGTGATGCCAAGCCTGGTACCTACCGCCTTGTCGTGGAGGATGTCGGTTGCAGCATGGATTTCCGCATCGCAGCAGATGTGTATCGGGCGCCCTACCAATACAGTGTGCGAGGCTACTATTATATGCGGCTGGGTGAGCCCATCCTTCCCACGATCAGCCCCGCACCGCGGCAGCCCCGTTTCATTCCGGGTGAAGATCCCAAGGGATTCAAGGTGTATCTGTCCGAATTGCAGCCCTGGCATCCCGATTGGAGCAAGAACCCCGGCGACGTGTGGGATGAGCCGCATTTCAAGAAAAAGGAAATGTCTTCTTTCTGGAAGCATCGTCCCGCAGGGTATCCCACCAACGACATGGTCCGCGGCGGGCATTCTGACGCGATGGACTGGGACCGTCATCTGGCCCATGTGAGCAATATCTATGACATGCTGCTGCCCTTCCTGCTTTCTGAGGGCAGGCTCAAAGACGACGATCTCGGTATCCGCGAGAGCGGAAACGGCATTCCCGACTTGCTGGACGAAGCCCGCAACGAGGTGGACTTTTTCCTGAGCATCCGGGATGGGGAAGGCTATTCCCAGGGGGTTACCAACCCTGACACAGACTGGACCGTGATGTTCCAGGCCGGTTGTACCACGATGGCAGCCTGGGCCAACGCGGCCAACTGCGCGATGCTGGCCGAGGCTTTTCGCGTTGATGGCAATACCGAGTTGCAGAACTATTACACTGAAGAAGCCGTCAAAGCCTACCGCTATGCGGAAAAGCAGACGTGGACCCAGCTCGATGACCGCCAGGGCATCGGCGACGGGTCGATGCGGGGACGCGATTTCAAGCAACTGGCTGCGGCCTTCCTCTACAATCTGACCGGCGACCGACAGTGGGAAGATGCTTTTGCTGCCGAAGCGACGACACCCATCCTCAATCGGGATTGGAACGGCTGGTGCCAGCTTTGGGCGGTTGCAGCTTATGTGACCTGCCCGCATGCGCGTCATTTCCAGCCCCTGTATTTTGCCTTGCTTGCGAGCCTGCAGCAAGAGACAGATGCACGCCATCTTTATCCTTCCCGGCTCCGTCCTTCCCGCCGCGGTACCGATGACCGCCGCTGGCAGACATCTGAAAACCTCCAGTTGGCTATGTTGGCGCATTATGTCGCTCCGGATGCCGAGCGCCGCAGCGAACTGGCGCAGATGATGTACGATGAGGCCGGCTGGTGTCTGGGACGAAATCCCGGGAATATCATCGAGATGACCGGCCTCGGACCCCGCCACATCACCGATGTCTATTCCACGGGCCGCAACGACGGCGTGCCGGGAACCCATCCCGGCCAGACTCCTTTCAATGGTACTGAATCCTGGTCCAAAGGCAATGGCGGCGATGTGCCGATCTTGCTGAACCGCTGCTATCCTTCGTGGTCCACAGGAGGCTGGCCTCGTCAGGAAAGCTGGTTCAACCAGCGGTATTTCTGGGCAAACAGCGAGTTTACACCCCGCGAGACCATGCGCGGCAAGCTGGCCCTGAACGCCTATTTGTACAGCCTAAGCCTGTAGCGAACGAAAAATTGCGTATCTTTATCAGTTATGAAAAGAATCATTATCCTGTTGCTCCTGCTGCCTGTCTTTTTCACCCTGCGTGCCCAGGAGATTGCGCCTGCGCCTGTCCAGATTCCTGCCAACCAGGTGTCCCTGCTGGATTTCGGGGGTGTTCCCGATGGCGTTACGGCGAATACCGAGGCTTTCAGCAAAGCGATTTCCGCCCTCTCGAAGAAAGGCGGGGGGCAGCTCGTCGTGCCGGAAGGCATCTATCTCACAGGTCCCGTCAAGCTGAAGAGTTGCATCGACCTGCATGTGGAACGCGGGGCTGTGATCCTGTTCTCGCCCGACAAGCGCGATCACTTGGAGAAAGGAAAGGTGCGTCCTGCCATCTCGGCTTCCAAGTGTCACGATGTCAGCATCTCCGGTGAAGGTATTATCGACGGAAACGGCGTCTGGTGGCGGGCTGTCAAAAGGAGCAAGGTCAGTGAAACGGAGTGGAAAGAATTCCTGAAAAAGGGTGGCACTGTGACCGATGACGGTTCACTCTGGTATGCCTACGGGCTGAAACACTATCCCGACATCGCTGACAATTTTATGGAACAGGAACGCATGCGGACCCATCTGGTACGTTTTACCGACTGTGAGCGGGTCAGGGTGACGGGGGTGACACTGCAGAATGCCCCGAAATTCCATTTGGTTCCGCAGCACTGCACGGATGTTCTCATAGATGGCGTCACGGTGCGCTGCCCATGGAACGCCCAGAACGGCGACGGCATCGACATCATGCAGAGCCAGCGGGTGGTGGTGCGTGGCTGCACCGTGGATGTAGGGGATGACGGCATTTGCCTCAAAGGCGGCGAAGGTGCCAAGTCGCTGGCAGACGGTCCCTGTAAAGATATTCTGATCGAGCACAATGTGGTCTATCATGCGCACGGCGGCTTTGTCATCGGTTCTGAGTTTTCGGGCGGCATGGAGAACATCCTTGTCCGTCACAATACCTTCAGTGGTACCGACACCGGCTTGCGCTTCAAGAGTGCACCGGAGCGGGGCGGCAAAACGAAGCATATAGTCATCCACGATATCTATATGACCGATATCCAGGATGAGGCGATTGTCTTCCAGACGGATTATGTCGATCGTCCGGCAGGCTTCAAGACGAACCGGCCGGCCACGGCCCAGCAATTCCTGCCGGACTTCACGGATATCCACATGTCCCGCATCGTTTGCCGCGGCTGTGCGACGGCGGTCAAGGCCAAAGGACCGCTCTCTTTCATCCACGGCATCACCTTGACTGACGCGACGTTCTTTTACAATGAACGGGACTGCGACATCGATGATGCCCGCATGCTCCAGCTGGAACGCGTTCAATTTGTCACTTATTAAATAACCATACCTATGAAGAAGATTGCATTGATTACGGGCGCCACCAGCGGTATCGGCGCCGCCTGTGCCCGCAAATTCGCGGGGGCTGGATACGATTTGATCATTACTGCCCGAACTGAAAGTGCTTTGTCCGTGATGGCGTATGAACTGACTCAACATTTTGGTGTGGAAGTCTTGCCTTGCTGTTTTGATGTACGCAATTTGGACGCCGTGAAGCGGGCGGTGGATTCGCTCCCGATGGCCTGGCGGGACATCGATGTCCTGATCAACAATGCCGGTCTCGCACTCGGCCTGGAGCCCGAATACGCGGGCGATATCACCGACTGGGAAACCATGATCGACACCAACATCAAAGGACTGCTCTATATGACACGGCTCATCGTTCCCGGCATGGTGGAACGGCAGAAGGGTCATGTCATCAACATCGGCTCTGTAGCCGGCGATGCCGCTTACGCGGGCGGCGCCGTCTATTGTGCCACCAAAGCTGCCGTCAAAGCCCTCTCCGACGGCCTCCGCATCGATCTGGTTCACACACCGATCCGCGTGACGAACCTGAAACCCGGCCTCGTCGAGACCAATTTCAGCAAGGTCCGTTTCCACGGCGACACCGAACGCGCTGCCAACGTTTACAAAGGCATTACGCCCCTGACAGGCGACGACATCGCCGACGTAGCCCTCTACGCCGTCCAAGCCCCCGCCCACGTTCAGATCGCCGAAGTCCTGATTCTGGCCACCCACCAGGCCAGCGGATCGGTGATCTGCCGGAGCTAGACTTCCGTCGGGAAGCGTAATAGCTCTGCATCTGAAGCTTTTTGCCATAACGATAAAGCTATTGACAATCCGCTATGGCCTTCCTTATCGAATCCCTCATCGCCTGCGCTGTCTTCACGCTTTTCGTGTTCTTGATGTCCAGGGATCCCATCAAAACCATCTTCAACTATCCGCCGGCCATTCCCGCAGCGCTGGTCGCCGGACTTATCACAATCCTTTAAGCCTCCCGACTAGGGCTATCCGACTCCGCATCCCGAAACTGAAGCGCCAGTTTTCCGCTGCAACGGACGCACCAGTAAATCAGCCTGTTATGGAAGTTGATCCCCCTCAAAACGAAGCGGGATGGTTTTGGGGTCAAGCGCTTAGCGAAGCGGCGAAGGGTATATGCTTGGAAAACCTTAGCCACCCTCGGCTATTAGAGGGAGGGGCCCGCCGCGAAGCGGTGGGAGGGGTCGCGCTAGCGCGACGGTTTTCCAAGCATATACCCTTCGCCGCGGAGCGGGAACGTCGCAGGAGAACGATCGAGGGTCTACAGCAGGAAGAACATGGCGACGCCGATCATGGAGATAGTGACGCCGAGGATTTCCTTGGGCTTGACCTTTTGTTTGTGGATGAGGGCGTAGGGGAGGATGATCAGGACGGGTGTCAGCGCCATCAGGGTGGAAGCGATGCCGGCACGGGCGTATTGAACAGCCATCAACGAGAGCGACACGCCGACCACAGGACCGAAGATGGTTGTCAGGACAGCCGCACGGACGCCCTTATGATCCTGGCGGGTTACTTCCAGGAAATGCTTGCCCTGCCGCTGGAGCAACAACATGATCACGAAGCCCAGGCCGCCGACAAGCGCACGGATCTGCGTGGCGGCAAAAGGCATCATCGTCCCCATCGCCGCTGGCACGTCGACCGGCAGGGCGGCCTCATAGTGTTGCATACCCACCTTGCTTAAAACCAGCCCGATGCCTTGACCAGCACCTGCACCCAGACCCAGCAGGATGCCCTTGAGCGGGAGCGTGAAATGCATTTTCTTGTCATTGCCCTTGGCCAGGATGGAGATTGCAATACCGCTGATTGTAACCAGCATGGCCAGGATTGAGCGCCAGGAAAGCGTCTCGCCCAGCATAGCCCAACCAGCTATCGCCGCCATCGGCGGAGCCAGCGTCATGAACAGTTGTCCGAAACGTGCTCCTATGATCAGATAGGAATTGAAGAGGCAGAAGTCCCCGAACAGATACCCAACCAAAGCCGAGAGCGCCAGCCAGAACCAGGTCGGACCATCGGCGAAACGAGGGTAGGGCGCCCCGATGGTAAACCAGAGAATCAGGCCTAAAAAGACCGAACCCAGCACCAGTCGGATGACATTGACCGTCAACGAACCGAGCCTGTGGCTGGCTTCGTCCGCAAAAAGCGCCGTCGCGGTCCAGCTGACAGCGACGGCGAGTGATATGATTTCTCCTAAATGTGCCATATAAACCGGCACAAAGGTAATCGAAAAAAGCTACAATCTTACCGGATGTACTCGATTTTTGAGCCGCGGCTGACATCCCCTTTCGCTACAGCCCCCAAATCCTTGAGTTTAAGCGTAGAAACGCCCGAAATCTCATAGTTGATCTTCTTGCGGACCGCGAGTTGGCACTTGGAGACGCCACTGAGTTCTACGAAAGCCGTGTTCGTTTCGCCTTCCAGTTCGAACTTCGAGGCCCCGGAACCTTCCATGGTCAGGACATTCGCTTTGCCCGCGATCTCGCATTTCGAGGAACCGGAAACATTGGCGGTCAACTGTCCGGCATCCCCCTCCGTATCCAGGCTGGAGGCACCGGAGCATTCGATCAGGAGTCTGTCCGTATTTCCTTTGTAACGCAGTTTGGAAGCGCCGGACAAGTCGAGGAGTACCTTCTCCGGAAAAGCACCTTCAATTTCTCCTTTGGAGGCACCACTCAACTGGATAGAGACCTGCCGTCCGCTTGCCTTCAGATCGTCCAGTTCGCTGGCGCCGCTGAGTTGGATGCGGATTTGTTCGTCACCGACGTTCAGTTGGCCGTGGGCAGAAACATGCGCCGCCCCGCTGGCTTGCAGTGCTAAGAGTTTCGGCATCGAGACCCGGGCCTTGAGCCGGTCGGTTTCCTTGCTGAGTTTTTTCTGGATATCGGTCGGCAGCTGTTCCAGGTCGATGCGCAGGATGCTGTTGACCTGCATGATCCGCAGATAAGGCTCCAGATAGGCAGGGACTTCCACATACACTTCGTAGGTCGGCGCGAAGCGGAGTTCAACCCGGAACGAGCTGGCCACCGTGAGCGACGTGAAATCCTTGTAATCGTAGTTTTTCGTGAAAAGGTCCTTGGCCGGAACCGGTTCCGCATAGGCCGGAGCCAGGGTGGCGGCCAGCATCAGGAAAAGGAGGGAAAGACGTTTCATGGCAGTTATTCTTTTTTGTTCATATTCTCTTTGATCTGTTCGGCTTCGTCCAGGACTTCGCCGTAATAGCGCTTGAGGATATCCGTTTTCTCTTTTTCGGGCAGATCCTCGGGAAGCTGGTCGTAGAGCGACACGTTCTCGTCGGTCAGTTCGTGCAGGAGCGCTTCCCAATCGACGGCATCGTTGTCGCTGTTGTTGGCTACGAGCCGATAGAGGTCGCCGACTTGCTCCAGGTAGGACGTATAGACCGCCTCCGGCGAGTGCGCCCGCCAAAAATAAGTATCCCGGTCCAGCGCAATCCAGGCGATCAGGACTACGCCGGCAGCAGCGGCTGTCCACCGGAAAACGAGTTTCCTGCGGTGTTGCCGGGCGAGGCGGACTGTCAGCTTTTCCTGAAAGCGTTCCGCATGCCCTTCCGGCAGGTCGTAAAGGTCAAATCGGTTCTCCATCATTCTTCAATAGTGCAATCAGTTTTTGTTTTCCCCGTAAAAAGTGCGATCGAAGCGTTGTCTCCTTCCAGCCGGTATAAGCCGCAACCTCCTGGTAGTCGAGCCCTTCGGCAAGAATGAGCGTTACGACGATCCGGTAAGGGTCCGGCAGACGCTGCATGGTCTCCAGCACACGCGCCGCGGATGTCTCGGCCGGAATCTCCGGCTCCTGTTCCGGCACCGCCTCCTGGGCATACGTTTCCAGGAAGAGCGCTTCCCGTTTCCGCTTCCGCAGCCGGTCGAGCGAAGCGCGGATGCAGGTGCGGGCCAGCCAGGCTGAGACCTGTTCGTTGGACATCGGTCGCAGGGGCAGGGTCACGAATTTGAGGATCGTGTCCTGCATCACCTCTTCCGCATCCTCCGGATTGAGGAGGATCCGGCAGCTCATGTTGTAGAGCCTGCGGCTATGGGCCTCGTAGAACGCTGTGATCTCTTTTCGGGTCATTCTGTCTATATAACGTCCGCCACGGCGGATTGTTGCAAATCTTGACTTCAAATTTACACATTTTGTCGTATCTTTGCCGCCGAGTAGCCGGGAGGTCCCGCTGCAAGTGTGCTTGGTACCACTATAAAAACAAGAGAAAATGACTGAAAATAAGAAAATTGGACAGCCGTCGCTGTCTCTGACCTTTGTGTGGCTCGCAGTTATCTTTTGCGTCTGCCTCATTGCATCCAACCTTTTCGTGCCACGTCTCTGGCAGGTCGGCAAACTGAACCTGCAGTTGTCGGGCGCTGTCATCATCTTCCCGATTTCCTATATCTTCAACGACCTGCTGACGGAAGTCTATGGCTACCGCCGTGCCATGCAGGTCATCTGGATGGGCTTTGCGCTGAGCGCTTTCGTGGCTGTTGCCGCGCAGCTGGTCAGCTGGCTTCCCCAGCCCTTGTATCCCGAAAGCCGGGAAGTGGCGGACAGTTTCAACAAACTGTTCGGTCTGGTGCCTCGAACGACGATGGCATCCTTGCTGGCTTTCCTGCTCGGTTCGCAGATCAATGCCCTGGTGATGTCGCGGATGAAAGTGGCTACCCAGGGAAAAGGTTTTGCAGGCCGTGCCATCGTCTCGACCCTGGCCGGCGAACTGACCGATTCCTTGATTTTTTATCCCCTGGCCTTTATCGGTGTCATGCCCTTCCAGGCGATTCTTTCCATCATCCTTACCCAGGTAACCGTCAAAACCCTGTATGAAGTGATCATCCTTCCTTTGACGAAACTCCTGGCCGGGCGTCTGAAGAGAACCGAAGGCATTGATACCTTCGATTACCATATTTCATACAATCCTTTTAAGCTCAATACCTGACATGTCATACGACCGCCAACAAGACCATCTCAGCGCGCTGGGGAAAAAGGCCGCTATCCCTGCCGGCTATGCCCCCGAGGTGCTGGAGACATTTGAAAACAAGCACCCTGAAAACGACTACTGGGTGCGTTTCAACTGTCCGGAGTTTACTACGCTCTGCCCGATTACCGGACAGCCGGATTTTGCCGAAATCCGGATCTCCTATATTCCCGATGTGAAAATGGTGGAAAGCAAATCCTTGAAACTGTATCTCTTCGGTTTCCGCAACCGGGGTGATTTCCATGAGGACTGCGTCAATACGATCATGAAGGACCTCATCCGGCTGATGGATCCCAAATACATTGAAGTGACCGGCCTGTTTACGCCCCGTGGCGGCATCTCCATCTATCCTTATGCCAATTACGGCCGTCCGGGCACGCGCTATGAAGCCCTGGCGGACCAGCGCTTTGCCCACCACGAATAAACAGCGTCATGAAAGGACTCGTGTTTGCAGCGTGCTGCCTGGCAGCCACGCTGCCTTGCCTTGCGCAACCCCGCGAGCAGCGGAAGCCTGAAAAGGATACCATCCGTACCACCGTCATCGCCGCCGACAAAGGCGCCGGCATGCGCAGCCTGATGACTCAGGAAGCCCTTGTCAACCGCGCAGACCTTCCCGAAGGTCATGCCCGCACCGCAGAGCAGCTGCTCCGGATGATGCCGGCCATCGACATCCGGGAACGAGGCGGGAAAAGTGTCCAGACGGATATCTGCATCCGGGGCGGCAGTTTCGACCAGACCATGGTCCAGCTCAACGGCATCGATTTCACGGATGCCCGGACGGGTCACCAGAGCCATAGCCTGCCGATTGATGCAGACCTGCTGGCCGGGATGGATCTGGTCGAGGGCATTGGCGGCAATACCGGTCTGACAGGCGCGGTGAACATGCGTACCCTGCGAAGCGACCGACGCTTCCTGCGCGCGAACCTGACTGGCGGAAGCCACGGCTACGCCTACGGGAACCTGAGCGGTTCGACTCGCGCGGCGGGCGACCGGCTTACCCTTTTCGGCGCCGGTTCCTACCGCCGCAGTGACGGCTACCAGCCCGGGACGGACTTCGCGAACTGGAATGCTTATACCCGGGCTACGTATATCACGCCCAAACATGGTACCATCGATGCTCAGGCTGGATGGCAGAAGCGTGATTTCGGCGCGGCGGGCTTCTATTCGCTGGCCTTTCCCGACCAGTATGAGAAAACAGCCACTGCACTTGGATCCGTTCGGTGGATGAAAGCGTCGGGCCGCCTGACTTTCGACCATTGGATCGCCTATCGCAAGAACTTCGACTGTTTCCAACTGATCCGGGGCGATGAATCCTATGTCCCCTACAACCACCACCAGACTGATAACTATGGCGCCCATGCCGCCGTCGGCTACCAGTGGACGGCAGGCACGACAACGCTGGTGGCCAACTATGCCAGCAACGTGATCTTGAGTACGGTACTCGGTGATCCGATCAAGGCCGGACAGGTCCGCGAGAGCCGGCTCCAGGTCAAAGGGTACGATCGTACCTATACGAAATACAAGGTCCGTCATACAGGCGATGCCTTCCTCCGTCACGAATGGACTGGCCGGACTGTCGCTTTGCAACTGTCGGCGGGTGCCGCTTTTTCTCCCTATGGAGCGGCACCGCTCTGGAACGCACACTTTGACTGGCGGCCGGCCGGCGGCTGGCATTTCGATGCCGGCTTGGCTCAATCGATGCGCCTGCCTACCTTCACGGATCTTTATTACAATGCCCCGGGCCACAAGGGCAATCCGGACCTGCAGCCGGAGCGGGCACTGACTGCCAGGGCTGGCGTGGTTTTTGCTGCCCGTCCTTTCGGCTTCGCGCTGACCGGATTCTACCGTCATGGAGATCATGTGATTGACTGGGTCCGTGAGCACGCGGACGCTGAATGGCATTCTATGCAGATTACGGAACTGAATACCTACGGCGCCGACTTCAAAGCGGAATATAGAGGCGGGAGTTGGTTGCATCGGGCCACGTTGCTGTACGGCTATATCCGTACGGGAAAAGAGAGTTCCGGCCTGATTTCGGCTTATGCCTTGGACTATCTGCGCAACAAGCTGGGTGTGTCGATGGACTTGCGTCCCTGGAATGGACGATTTGCCCTTCAGTTGGACGGTACGCTCTACGACCGCATCGGCAATTACGCCGCGGCCGACGGATCCACCCAGGCCTATCGTCCGTATTGCCTGCTGAATGCGAACGTGAGCTATGAAACCAAATGGATCCGCAACGGCTCGTTACGGATCTATCTGGAGGGGGAGAACCTCACCGGAACCCGATATTTTGATTTTGGCGGCCTGCTGATGCCTGGTTTGTGGCTCAATGCAGGTGTGGTCGTTCAATTATAAATAAACCATGAGCATGAAAAAGATTCGTATCACCCTTCCGCTTATGCTGCTCCTGCTGGCAGCTGTCTCGTGCAATCTCTGGGATGAACCCTACGAAAAGATTCCGAATGATGTCCTTTTCAGCGTGGGTTGTCCCGTCACCTTTTATTACATCGATGAAGATGGTAACAGCCTGGCGGATATCGCTGACGTGCGGACTTATCCGACGGCCTTTATGTTTCCGGTAGATTCAGCCTCCCGCGAGGAAGCGATCATGACGGTCCAGCAAATGCGTCAGTCGGACCTGGGTTTCGACATTTTCGTTTACAACAACGGATACAATTTCTTATGGCAGGACCCCAGCGGTGATGATTGCTGTGCTTTCCAGACCTATCTCTGGGGCAAGACGCCGAAGCTGGATTATACGACGTATATCTACAATGGCGCGTCTGAAGATTCGCTGAAGGTTACCTATCAGTATCTGACAGCGGACAAGAATGCGGACGAACTTCCCGCAGGCTCTTCCTGGGGCGTCAAAATCACTTCGATGTTGTATAATACGGTCGAGGTGTACCAGGACAATGAAAATGGGAAGGTTTATGTTGAAAAACCTTCCCATGGGGGTGAAACGGTGGTTCACGTAGGGTCTATCTGACCTTGACCACGGCATTCATGCCGACGGTGATCGCTTCCTCATTCATCGGAATGAGGTTGTGACGCCGCGGCGGGAGCGATTTCTTGAGACCCCGGATCACGTTGTCCATCGTGACGATCGGTTTCATCTTGAGGAAAGCGCCGAGGACGACCATGTTGTAAGCCTTGGCGTTGCCGAGTTTGGCAGCCTCTTCCACCGCGTCGATGCGGCAGATGCTGATGTCGGTCCGTTCGGGATGGCGGGTGATGCCGTTGGTGTCGTAGATGAGCAGCCCGCCCGGTTTGACCTGTTTCTCAAACTTGTCCATCGACTGCTGGTTGAGGATGATGGCCGTGTCGAAACGGCTCAGGATCGGCGAACTGATCTTGTTGTCGCTCAGGATGACGCTGACGTTGCACGTGCCGCCGCGCATTTCCGGGCCGTAGGAAGGCAGCCAGGAGACTTCCTGGTCCTGCATGATGCCGCCGTAGGCGAGGATTTTGCCCATCGAAAGGACACCCTGTCCTCCGAATCCGGCTATGATGATTTCTTCTTTCATACTGTCCACTGGTTTTTATCTGTCTTTCATATCACCGAGCGGATAGAAGGGGAACATGTTCTCTTCCATCCACTTGTTGGCTTCCACCGGCGGAATCTTCCAGCCGGAGTTGCAGGTGCTGACTACTTCCACGAAGGAGGTGCCTTTCTTCATCATCGAGTTCTCGAACGCCTTGCGGATCGCAGCCTTGGTCTTGCGGACAGCGGCCGGATTCTGCACGCTCTGGCGGGTGACATAGCAGGTGCCTTCGAGCTGGGCGAGGAGTTCCGTAATCTTGAGCGGATAGCCGTTGAGCTCCGCCTTGCGGCCGTACGGCGTGGTAGCCGTTACCTGGCCGAGCAGGGTGGTCGGGGCCATCTGGCCGCCGGTCATGCCGTAAATGGCGTTGTTGATGAAGATGATGACGATGTTCTCGCCGCGGTTGCAGGCATGCATCGTTTCGGCGGTACCGATGGATGCAAGGTCGCCGTCACCTTGATACGTGAATACGTACTTGTCGGGGTTGAGGCGCTTGATGGCGGTTGCCAGGGCCGGTGCACGGCCGTGGGCGGCTTCCTGCCAGTCGATGTCCAGATAGTTGTAGGCGAACACGGAGCAGCCCACCGGACTGACGCCGATGGTCTTGTCCTGGATGTCCATCTCCTCGATGACCTGGGCCACCAGTTTGTGGACCACGCCGTGGGAGCAACCAGGACAATAGTGCATAATGTTGTCGGTCAGAACCGACGATTTGCCGTAAACCTTGTTTTCGGGCTTGATGATGTCATTGATGTCCATAGTCCTGATTATTTGATGAATTTGAGGAAAGCTTCATAGATTTCGTCGGGGTTGGGAACCACGCCGCCCTGGCGGCCGTAGAAACCGACGGGGACGCGGCCGGCCGCGACCAGCTGGACGTCTTCGACCATCTGGCCGGCATTGAGCTCGACCGACATGATACTCTTGAGTTGCGGCACGAGGGCGTCGATCTGTTTCTTGGGGAACGGGAAGAGGGTGATCGGGCGCAGCAGGCCGAGTTTGATGCCGTTCTCGCGTGCCATGTCCACTACGTTCTCGCAGATGCGGGACATGCAGCCGAAGGCCACGATCAGGTGTTCTGCGTCTTCCGTCTTGTAAGTACTGTAGCGGACTTCATTGGCTTCGATGTCCGCGTATTTCTTCTGCAGCTTGATGTTGAAGTTCTCCATCACGACCGGGTCGAGGGCAAGGGAGGTGATGACATTGCGCTCCCGGGTCTTGGGCTTGCCGAGCGTGGCCCAGCTGTCGCACTGCTGCCGGACTTCTTCGTCGGTACGGCGCGCTTTCTTCGGGCGGAACTCGACTTTTTCCATCATCTGGCCGATGACACCGTCGGCGAGGATCAAGGCCGGGTTGCGGTATTTGAAGGCCAGCTCGAAAGCTTCGTCCACGAAGTCATACATATCCTGTACGGAAGCCGGGGCGAGGACGATGAGCCTGTAGTCGCCGTGTCCGCCGCCCTTGGTGGCCTGGAAGTAGTCGCCCTGGCTGGGCTGGATGGTGCCCAGGCCCGGGCCGCCGCGCATCACGTTGACCACGAGGCAGGGGAGCTCCGCACCTGCGAGGTAGGTAAGACCTTCGCACATCAGGCTGATGCCCGGGCTGCTGGAGGAGGTCATCACTTTCTTGCCGCAGGCGGCGCCACCATAGACCATGTTGATGGAGGCTGTTTCGCTTTCTGCCTGCAGGACCACCATGCCGGTGGATTCCCAGGGTTTCTCCTTCATCAGGGTCTCCATCACTTCTGATTGCGGAGTGATCGGGTAGCCGAAATATCCGTCGGCGCCGCAGTTGATGGCTGCGTAGGCGATGGCCTCGTTACCCTTCATCAATACTTTTTCTGCCATATTGTAGGTTTTTTAGATTTTAACACGATAGACTGTGATGACGGAATCGGGGCAAACGGTCGCACAACTTGCGCAACCGGTGCACTTGTCCGGTTCTACCATATGGAGGAAGTTGTAGCCCTTGCTGTTCACCTCATGGGAGAGCGCAATGACCCCGAATGGACAGTTGACCACGCAGACGTTGCATCCCTTGCATTTCTCCGTGTCAACGACGATAGTACCTTTGACTGCCATAGTGTTTGGATTTGTTATTGGATTTGTTGATTTATTTCAACTTTGGTCGGTTTATCTGGCAAATATAATAAAAAACGGAAAAACTGTCAAGGATTCTGATACAATTATCACGAGCATGTTTTTTTTGGATATTGGGGCGGAATGGCTATCTTTGCGCGCGGTTTCGGTGTCCGTCGCGACCAGCCGGTCGCACGGGTGAAAAGGGAATCAGGTGCAAGACCTGAGCAGACACCGCTGCTGTGAGTCCCTTCCGTTTCTCCGGCAATCCAAAGCCACTGCCCCCGGGCGGGAAGGCGTCGGAGAAGGGACAAGCCAGAAGACCTGCCGGAACCGTGCGTTTTTCAAGCTTTCGGGTAATAAAAGCTTGCAGAAGGATGAGAATCAACAGAATTGGCTTTGTGCTGCTTTGCGCACTGCTGCGTTTCGTACCGCTTTTCGGACAGGACACCCTGGCCGTGAAAGGGCAGTTGAACGATACGCTCGTGCTGAACAATGCCACCGTGACGGCCCGCAGCCAGGAGCAGCAGCTTCGCGAGGGTGCCTATGCCGTGAGTGCAGTCAATATCCGGCTGCAGGCGGCGACTTTGCAGTCCCTTACGCAGGCCATCGACCGCAGTTCCGGCATCCGGATCCGGGAAGAAGGCGGAGTGGGCAGCGATTTCGACCTGTCGATCAACGGACTCAGCGGTAATGCCATCCGCTATTTCCTCGACGGGATGCCGCTTGATGCCAAGGGAACCGGCATCACGCTGTCGAACCTGCCTGTCAACCTGATTGAACGCGTGGAAATCTATAAAGGTGTGATTCCCGCCAGTTTCGGCAGCGACGCCTTGGGCGGTGCGGTCAACATCATCACCAACCGCCAGCGCCGCAACTACCTCGACTTTTCCTACGGCCTCGGCTCGTTCCATACGCACAAGGCCGATTTCAGCGCGCAGTACAGCGGAAAGAAGACCGGACTGGTTTTCCGCCCGGTCCTCAGCGCCAGCTATTCGAAGAATGACTACCTGATGCGCGACGTCAAGGTCCGCAATGCGGACCGGACAGCCTTCATCGTCACGGACCTGCCCCGTTTCCACGATGCCTATCTTTCGCTCTTCGGCCAGTTGGAAGCGGGCGTGACCGACCGCTCCTGGGCCGATGAGTTCTTTGTGTCCGCATCCGTGTCGAAAGTGGACAAAGAGATCCAGACAGGTGCCACGCAAGGTCACGTCATCGGGATGGCCGAACGCAATACGAAGTCGCTCAACGTTTCGGCCCGGTATGCGAAAAAGCGGTTCCTGACGGATGATCTCGATTTCAATGCAATGGTGTCGCAGACCTGGGACCATGTGCAGACCATCGATACGACGTACCGTCTCTATTATTGGGACGGCAGTTATATTGACGGCAGTTACAGCGAGATCCGGCGCCGCGGGAAAACCCTGCGCAATTACCATCGGCCGATGACGCTTGTCCGCGGCAATTTCGATTACCGGCTGGCAGAGGGCCATTCCCTGACATTCAATTATATGCTCAACCGAACCGGCAACCGGCAGGATGATGCGTGGGATACGGATTATGTTCCGACCGACGATGCCCTGACCAAGCACGTGGCGTCGCTTTCCTACAACCAGCTGCTGTTTGCCGGAAGGATGGACAACGCCTTTTTCATCAAGGACTATGTCAACCATCTGGAGGTGGGGCAAAGTGAGATTCCTTCGACGACCGGAGCCGGGAAAGTGGAACCGGTCAGCACGAAGAACTACCTGGGCTATGGAGTCGGCAGCCGTTATGAAGTCTTTGCGCCACTGGCCGTGAAAGCTTCCTATGAGCATAGCGTCCGGCTTCCCGTCTCGCGGGAGGTCCTCGGCAATGGATCCACGGTCTATCCCAACCTGGCCCTGACGCCGGAAATCAGTGACAATTTCAATCTCGGCCTTTTCGGAACCTGGGACCTGGGCGACGGCCACGTCATCTCCTACGAGGCGAACGGCTTTGTCCGTCTGGTGGACAACTACATCCAGGCTACGGTTTCCGAGACGGAGGGAATGATGCAGTATATCAATGTGGCGGCCGTCCACGTCAAAGGTATGGATGGGGAAATCCGCTATGACTGGGCTGGCCGGCTGCATCTGGCAGCCAATGCCAGCTACGATGACAGCCGGGACAGCCGCAAATATACGCAGTCCGGCGACCTGTCTGTGACCTACAACAACCGGACGCCGAACCGTCCCTGGTCGTATGCCAATGCCGAGGTCTCCTATACCTTCCACAATGTAGGCCTCCGGGACAGCCGGCTTCGGCTGATGGCCGACTACCAGTGGGTGCACTGGTTCTATCTGACCTGGGAGGCGTTCGGCTCGGCCAGTTCCAAGTCGCGCGTCCCTACGCAGCACATCACGAACGCTTCGTTGCTCTACAGTTGGCAGAGCGGTCGCTACAACGTGTCGCTGGAATGTACCAACCTGTTCGACGCCTTGGCCTTCGACAACTATATGCTGCAGAAGCCAGGCCGCGCCTTTTTCTTGAAATTCAGACTGTTTTTATAATCAACACATCCAAAAAAGGAGAGATATGAAAGAAATGAAACGATTGCTGTTCGTCCTGACCGTCGCGATGGCCTCGATGATGATGATGGCCGTCAGTTGCCATGAACCTGAACCGGAGCCGGAGCCGGAACCGGTCGTCCTCAAGGACTACAATTTTGACCTTTTTGTCTGCGCTGTCAAGCATGGCGGCATGTCCCAGAACAAGAACGGCACGTATGTGCGCAGTGTCCCTGACCTGACCGCTGACCAGCCGACCGTTGTCTTTTCCGGCAAAGGTATCGACATCACGCAGGACTATACCCTGGAGAGCATCACGCGCGGCAAATACTATTATCAGGTTCCGCAGCGTGCGACCGGTGGTTTCGTAAAGTTCCACATCGAGCGCAATGCGGCTGGTGAGGAAAGCATCGTCGAGGACGCCGAAGTGCCGTTCAAGAACAATGTTTACAGCGCCCGCAAATATACCCATGCCTGGATCAACGACAGCACCACGCTGGTGATTGTCGGTACCGCTGACAAGGCCACGAAGATCATCTGGTCTAAGCTCAACGAATCAAATCTCGCCGTCCAGAGTGAAGGTACGTTCGACATCAGCCTGCCTGAAGGATATGGTTCCTTCTCCACCGCCGGTTTGCTGACTTACCGCAAGAGCGACAAGAAACTCTATTATTTCTATTTCGCCAAACCGGCTGCCGGTATGAGTGATGCGGCTACTTCGCAGGTTTACATTGCCATCATCGATCCTGCTACGATGAAAGTCGAATCCAACACCGCCGTTCCCGGCGACATCATGGAAGAGACCGCAGGCAGCGCCTATGGCGAACTGATGCAGAACATGATCATGTACGACGAGGCTGACAACCTGTACGTGGCCGGTCTGCGGACCATCGACGGAAAAGAGATGGGTATCCTGCGCCGCATCCCCATGGGCCAGAAGACCTTCGACGCTTCCTGGAACGGTTTCCCGAATCCGGAAGGCAAACTCCTGACCGTCCAGTATCTGGGCAACGGCAAGGCGTTGGCTTATTCGCGCGATGAGGCCCTCGGTACCAAGATCGACAGCAAGAGCCACTTCTACACGATCATCAACCTTGCGAACAGTTCGCGCGAACGCGTGAAGTTCAACGGCAAGGACCTGCAGTATTGCGGTGGCCGCTTCTCGCAGCGTACGGCTATTGCCAACGGCAAGGCTTACATCGGCGTAGGCGGTGAAGTGGAAGGCGAGGCGGAGGAAACCAATCCGACCATCTACATCTACGACTGCAAGACCGGCGTGGTGGAGAAAGGCGTGGAGCTTTCCAAAGGCTTCTGCTTCGATATCATCCGGGCGATGGAGGCTGAATAAGTTTTACTAACTTTGTGTCCGATGAAACCGCAACTGCTCATCGGCGCGATGCATTCCGGAAGTGGCAAGACCACTTTCACGATGGGGATCCTGCGGGCCTTGCAACGGCAAGGCTTGCAGGTTCAACCGTTTAAATGCGGCCCCGATTACATCGATACCCGGTTCCACGCCCTGGCGGCGGGATACCCTTCGGTGAATCTCGATACCTGGCTCGCTTCGAAGCATCACGTCAACGACTTGTACGCCCGCTACGGTGCGCAGGCGGATGCCTGCATCGTGGAGGGCGTGATGGGTTTGTTCGACGGCTACCAGCGGATGCAGGGCAGCAGCGCCGAGATTGCGCAGTTGCTGGACATCCCGGTCCTGCTGGTCGTGGGAGCTCGCTCGATGGCTTATACCGTGGCCGCCCAGTTGCATGGAATGAAGACCTTCCTGCCGGGACTGCGGATTGCGGGTGTCGTTTTCAACCAAGTCTCCTCCGACAATCACGGCCGCTTCCTGCGCGAAGCCTGCGAGGATGCCGGCCTTCGTTGTTTCGGTACTATGCCGAAGGTGCCGGACCTTGTTGTCCCTTCACGGCATCTGGGTCTGACCCTGGCTGCCGAACAGGAAATGAATGCATGGATCGACCGGGCGGCTGATTTGGTGGTGCAACACGTCGACATCGCAGGGCTGCTTGAAGCCGTAGCCTGCCCTTGGCGGGAGCTGTCGGCAAGGCCCGTGCCATCTGCCGGCAAATGGCGGATTGCCGTGGCGCGTGATGCAGCCTTTAATTTCACGTATGAGGAGAATCTCTCCCGACTGGCGCAGTTGGGGCCGGTGACTTTTTTCAGTCCGCTGGCGGGCGAGGCTGTACCGGAAGCCGATCTGGTTTATCTGCCCGGAGGCTATCCGGAACTTTTTGCGGCAGAATTGGCCGCCCGAACGGCTGTTCGCGGGCAGTTGCGCACTTTCGCTGAAACGGGTGGCCGCATTCTGGCTGAATGTGGCGGCATGATCTACCTTTCGCAATCCGTGGAAGGTGTTGCGGGAGGTCCGTATCCGATGTGCGGCATCCTGCCTTTCGCCGCGACGATGGAAGGTGCCCGGCTGCATCTTGGCTACCGCCGGCTGGTGGATGCCGCGGGCCGGGAGTGGCGCGGCCATGAGTTCCATTATTCGGATGTCACGGCGCCCGGCGCCTTGCCTTCTTGTGCCATCCAATACAATGCCCGGGGCGAAACCGTCCCTACACCGCTTTACCGATACAAGAATGTCATTGCCGGCTACACCCATCTGTATTGGGGTGAAGCCGACATCCTTAAACTATGGGATTGAATATGAAAAGAGCAGCATCCATCCTCCTGGTCCTGGCCGTGTCCGTTTTGGCTTTTTCCTGCCGTAGTGGCAATCCGAAAGGGCGGGGAAGTATCGTTGTCAGCGACACGAAAGCCGGTGCGGTCACCACGCAGTATGCCGCCGGATTCAGCGTGCGCTATACGGATGCCGGCTGCCTGGTGGACATCCAGGACCCGCTGCGGGAAGAGAGCCAGTCCTTCCACTATTTACTCGTGCCGCGCGGCAGCAAGCCTGCCCAGGTGCCGGACGGCTATACGAAGCTGGAAGTGCCGGTGGCGCGCATCGTGTGCATGACTTCGCTCCAGCTTTCCAATTTCATCTGTCTGGAGGAACTCGACCGGGTGGTGGGCATCACCAGTACACGCCATCTCTTCAATCCGACGATGAAACAGCGCCTGGCGGACGGTCGCACCCAGAAAATCGGCATCGAGGGCAATTTCGACAACGAGGTCATCATCGGTCTGAACCCCGACTTGATCCTGATATCACCCTTCAAGCGCGGTGGTTACGAGGCGCTCAAGGGGGTAGATATTCCGCTGATTCCGCACTTGGGCTACAAAGAGATGACGCCGCTCGGACAGGCCGAGTGGATCAAGTTCATCGGGCTGTTGACCGGGCAGGAAACGAAGGCTAATGAAATCTTCGCCGGCATCGAAAAGCGATACAACGACTTGAAAGCACTTGCTGCCGATGTGACGGCGCGTCCTGTTGTGCTCAGCGGCGAGTTGCACGGCGGTAATTGGTACGTGGGTGGCGGCCGCAGTTTTCTGGCCCAGATATTCCGGGATGCCGGCGGGGAGTATTTCCTGCCTGGCGATGAAAACTCCGGCGGCCTGAACCTCGATTTCGAGACGGTTTACAGCCAGACGGCCCACGCCCGCTACTGGCGCATCGTCAACAGCTATGCCGGCCAGTTCTCCTATGACGCGCTCAAAGCCGAGGATGCCCGGTATGCCGACCTATATGCTTTCCAGAACAAGGGTGTAATCTACTGCAATATGCGGGAGAAACCCTTCTATGAGAACATGCCGGTCCAGCCCGACGTAGTACTGGCCGACCTCATCCATATCTTCCATCCGGAACTGCTTCCGGCCGATTATAAGCCCGTCTTCTACGAATTGCTTCCATGAAACGACCCGTTGCCATCGGTATGATCTTGCTGGGGGTTTCAATCCTCCTGCTATTCTTCCTGAACCTGTTGCTGGGCTCAGTATCGATTCCGGCCGGCCAGGTCTGGAAGGTCCTGTCCGGCGGGGACGTGGACAATGCCATCTGGCAGAATATCATCCTCAAATCGCGCTTTCCGCAGGCCCTTACGGCTCTTGTGGCCGGCGCAGGCTTGTCCGTGGCCGGTCTGCAGATGCAGACGGTTTTCCGCAATCCGTTGGCCGGTCCGTCCGTGCTCGGTGTCAGTTCGGGCGCCAGCTTGGGCGTAGCCTTTGTGGTCTTGCTCTCCGGCCGTCTGGGCGGTGTCGCCCTGAGCCGGCTCGGCTATATGGGCGAGTTCGCCATGACGATGGCGGCCATCATCGGTGCGCTGGCCATCATGCTTCTCATCGTCTGGGTGGCACAGAAAGTCCGGGGCAACGTCACGCTGTTGATCATCGGCGTGATGATCGGTTATGTGGCTACGGCCATCATCGGGGTGCTGAAATTCTTCAGTGCGGAAGAGGATGTCCGAGCCTATGTGGTCTGGGGTCTGGGTAGTTTTGCCCGGGTTTCCGGCGGCCAGGTGATGACTTTCGTCATCATCATGGCGATTCTCCTGCCGCTGTCTTTCCTGCTGGTCAAAACCCTGAATCTCTTGTTGCTGGGCGACGGCTATGCCCGTAACCTGGGCCTCAATGTCAGACGGGCCCGGATGTGGGTCATCGTCAGCGCCGGTGTATTGGTGGCCATTGTGACGGCCTATTGCGGTCCGATCTCTTTCCTGGGCCTGGCCGTGCCGCATCTTTGCCGCGGAATCTTCCGGACATCGGACCATCGCGTCTTGATGCCAGCCTCCCTGCTGGCCGGTGCATCGCTGGCGTTGTTGTGCAATCTCATAGCGCGGATGCCGGGCTTTGAAGGCGCTTTGCCCGTCAATTCCGTCACGGCGCTGATCGGTGCTCCGGTCGTGGCTGTTGTACTGTTCAAACGAAGAAAGGAGGATACGGGCGAATGAAACGCGAAGAGACCATCCGGATCCAGCACCTTTCCATCGGCTACCGGGCCAAGCACAGTGTCAAGACGGTTGCGGAAGGGATTTCCGACAGTATCTGCAGTGGGGAGCTCACATGCCTGCTGGGAGAGAACGGTGCGGGAAAATCCACGTTGCTACGCACCCTTTCGGGTTTTTTGCCACCCCTCGCGGGGCAGATTTCCATCCTGGGCCGTCCGCTGGAGGCCTACCGGGAGAAGGAACTCGCCACGGTCATCGGTGTGGTCCTGACCGAAAAGAATAACCTGCAAAACATGACGGTTGAGGAACTCGTCGGAATGGGACGGAGTCCCTACACGGGTTTCTGGGGCCGCTTGTCTGCAGAAGACAAGGCTAAAGTACAGGCGGCACTCGGCCTGGTCGGCATCGTTTCCCTGCAAGACCGTCTGGTCCAGACCCTCAGTGATGGGGAACGCCAGAAGGTGATGATTGCCAAGGCCTTGGCGCAGGAAACACCCATTATTTTCCTGGACGAGCCCACCGCTTTTCTCGATTACCCCAGCAAGGTTGAGATCCTGCACCTGCTGCACCGGCTTTCCCGGGAGATGCACAAAACCATCTTTCTTTCAACGCACGACCTGGAACTCGCTCTTCAGATTGCCGATCAACTCTGGCTGATGGCCCGGGGACGCGGTGTCACGGTCGGGACTCCGGAAGATCTGGCCTTGGATGGAACGCTCGACACCTTCTTCCAGCGCAAGGGCGTGGCTTTCGAGAAGCAGACCGGCTTGTACCGGATCGAGCCGTCCTATCAATCCGAAGTCCGGCTGGAAGGCGATCCGGTCGCGTGTGAAATGGTCCGGAAAGCATTGCGTCGCAATGGGATTCGGGCCGACTATGATCTCGCATCACCGACAGTCGTCCACGCTGTTTTCACACCTGAAGGAAAACCCGAATTCACAATCGGGTCTCACATCGCCCATTCCATCGCAGAATTGTTAGAAACCTTATAATATGGACAGAAGAGATTTTATAAAGACTTCGGCACTGGCCGGAACAGCCTTCCTGCTCGACTGGCGGCAGGCATTTGCTGCAGGCATGTCCGATAAGGGTGTCGGCCGGACTTGGAAAGGCTGGAAAAAGGGACATTTCCAAGTGCATTTCATCTACACAGGCGTGGCCGAATCGATGTTCCTGATCTTTCCGGACAGTACGACGATGCTGCTTGATTGCGGTGACCACAATGCCGTCGGTCGCGGTGAACTGGCCGTACCGGTACTGCCGTCTCCGGACCGGCATTCCGGTGAATGGATTGCGCGTTATGTCGAGCGGGTCAATCCCAACGGGAGTGACGTGGACTACATGATGCTGTCCCATTATCATTGTGACCACGCCGGCGATCCTTCCTTCAATGCCGGGATGGTCACACGCGATGGAGAGACCTTTGCCCTCAGCGGCTTCACGCAGGCAGCCGAACGCCTGACTTTCCGGCGGGCCGTTGACCGGGCATGGCCCGACTACAACGATCCGATTCCGATGCCGGATGAGACGGAAGGCGGATGTGTTGGCCAGATCCATTCCTTGTTCAAGCGCATGGAACGGAACTGGGGAACGAAAGTCGAGCATTTCCGGGTAGGGGAAACGGGGCAGATTGCCCTGCTGCGAGATCCGAAACGCTATCCCAACTTTTCTGTTTTCAATCTTTGTGGCAGCGGAAGGATTGCCGCTCCGGACGGCACGGTGACGGATCTGTATGCGAAACTGATTGCATCCGGAGAGCAGGAGCTGAATGAAAACGGCATGAGCCAGGGCATCGTCATTTCTTATGGAGATTTCCGCTTCTACACGGCTGGTGATTTCTGTGATAATTTCACGCTGCCGGATGGCACGGTCGTAGATATAGAAGAAGAACTGGCCAAGGTCTGCCGTCCGGTGCATGTGGCGAAAGTCAACCACCATGGGCATTATTCGATGCCGGCTCCGCTGGTATCTGCGTTGCAGGCGCGGGTATGGGTTACTTGTGTATGGGATCAGTTACATGATGTAGCCCCTGTTATGGAACGTCTCGCCGACCGTTCGCTGTATCCCGGTCCCCGGGTCTTGTGCCCTTGTATCTTCCCGGCGGAACGCCGTGCCCAGGATGCCGGCAGTCCCTGGCTGGATGACATCGAACCAGCCTGCTTTGAGGGCGCTCACGTGGTGCTCGACGTGGACCCCGGCGGAAAACGTTATTCAATCACCTGCCTGGACGCCCGCAACGAATCGATGACAGTCCGCAGCGTCCTACGTTTCAAAACGACTTGACGATTCCTGATTACGAAGCCTGTGCGCAAGTGGAGAAGGAATTTGCTTTGAAGACCTTAGCCACCCTCGGCTATTAGAGGGAGGGGCCCAAGCTCTGCTTGGGAGGGGTCGCGCGGAGCGCGACGGTCTTCAAAGCAAATTGCCTTCGGAACTGGAGTACAGGCTGCTGCTATTCGGGGTTCTTCGAATGGTAGTAGTCGAGCGGTTCGCCGTTGATGGCGTTCTGGGTGTGGTTCATCCAAACCTGACGGATGGACGGCAGTTCGAGGAGGCCTTTCTCAATCATCGTCGAATTGTCGCAGGTGAATCCGGAGCCGTTGGCACCGAAGAACATCTTCCAGCTGCAGTCTTCGACCTCCCCCTCTTCGTTGGCCGTAGCCATCAGGTCGGCGAAGGTGTAGGACTTGCCTTGGAATTCTTCCGGCAGGTCGTCACCAGCCATATCGTTGTGGCCGTGGTCTCCGTCGATGGACATCAACGGGTGCAGATAGACTTTCTTGTTGCTCTTGTTGAGGCCGGCCTCAGCCATGCGCTCATACACATGCGGTTTGAAGTTCTCCATCATATCGACCGTACCCACGAAATAGTGCGGGTTGATAGCCTGCAGTGCCTCTTCAAGCTGCGTGTAGCGGATATTGGCCTTGTAGGTGTCGTAGGAGTCCGGGTTACCGTGACCCATGAAAGCGACGATATCATTGGCGGCCTGTGTCTTGTAAAGATTGTCAAGCGCCTTGGCGACGGCCGTGACATCTTTGTTTTCGTCCTGGAGAAGGGGAACACCCAGTTTCAGGATCACGCGGGAAAGGTAGTCATCATCGATGTCACCGTTGGCATTGTTGGCGAAGTCCTTGATGTAGTTGATCACACGGGTGTATTCCTCGCCCGGGATGACCTGGAGGGACTGGACTACGATCTCATTGTACATCACACCTTTCTGGGCGAAAGCCGTGAGCCAGAACGGCGGTGCATAGTAGTTGCGGATCTGGGCGCCGTCGGCGGCGTTCTCACCGGCCGCTGCACGGTTGATGCAGATGGCGGAAGAGAACGAGAGGAATACATCGTACTGCGGGAACGCTTTCTTGTACGCATCGACGGTGGTATCGAACGCGTCGAAAGCCTGCTGCCAGGTAGAGCCGAAGGCAACCAGCAGGATAACCTTGCTGTTCTTCTTGTTTGTCTTGACCGTCTCGTTGACGGCTTTCTGATAGGCCGTGTAGTTGTACTCCTCGTTCTTGTTCGGGTTGCAGGCGGTCAGGCCGGCGACGAGGACTGCGAGCAGGGCAACGGCAAAAATTTTAATTTTCTTCATATTGCTTGGAGTTAAAATTGTTGTTGATGGTTTCATTGAATTGGCTGCTGACCTTCCGGCCCTGGTTGAAGCGGATGGTCAGTCCGAGATAGAATGTGGTACCGGGTGTCGTCGTACCCAAGTGCAGGCCGTGCGGGGTGCGGTCCACATAGTTGAAGATGTTGTCCACGCCGGCTTCCACCCGCCACACTGTCCGCTTGGAATGGCCCAGGTCATGGGTTGTGGCCACGCGCCAGATCTGGTATCCTTTTCCGTCTCCGTCAATCTGATAGTACCGTTTTGAGGACATCCGTCCGTAAAGGCCGGCACTCAGACGGTAGTTGGGGGAAAAGCGGTGGTTCCAACTGGTAAAGAAATTCCCTTTGTGGTGGGCTGTACCGTCGATGATGACCTGGTGCATCCGGTCGTGGTCGCTGTCATATTGGTTGGCATTGGTATCAAGCCAACTGTATCCCAGACCGAAAGCCCAGTCCCTGAATCCGTAACGGATGCTGAGGTCTACACCGGTGGTGCGGGCATCTTCGATATTCTGGTATTGGCGCGTCCGGACCGGGTCGTATTGGATAATGTATTCGGCGGGGGCCTGGTAGTTGGGAATCGTGACCAACGTGATCATGTCGCCGACCCGGTTGTGATAGGCCGTGACATTGATGCTCCAACCTGCGTGGGTGTACTCGCCGCCCAGCGAGAAATAGTTGCTGGTCTGCGGCCGCAGGGCCAGATTGCCGAGATAAAGGTATGTGCCGCTCATCTGGCGGACATACCGGTAATGGAGTTCCTTGGGAGTAGGGGTCTTGAACCCTTGGCTCCAGCTGGCCCGGATGCGCCAGGCCGGCCCGAGTCCCAGCATAGCAGAGACTTTCGGAGTCAACCGGACTCCGAACTGGCGGTTCCAGGTCAGGCGTAAGCCACCTGCCAGATGGAGGAGGGTACGTCCGCTTAGGTATTTCCACTCATCTTGGGCATAGAGAGCGGCAGTCCAGTCGCTCACCGTGCTGCCCTGGACACGTGTGGGGGAGTATAGCCAGTCGTAGCGGTACTCAGCACCCGTGTTGAGCAGGTTCTCGCCAGGCAATGTGAAAACGCCTTTCAGGCTGGCCATCGTGCGCCGCTGGTCGCTCTGCATCTCGGTCTGTCCCGGAAGATAGGGATAGTACGGGTAATAGATGGTGCCTTTGCTTTTTTCGTAGTCTTCCACCAGCGTGTTGGCCGTGAAATAATACATATAGGCGTGCCGGTTCCAGTCCAGGTCGAAAGTGACGACATCGGTTTCGTTCGGTTTCCAGCGACCACCGGCCGAGGCGGAGGCGTTGCGGTACTGCAAGTCGTAGGTATGCACGTCGAACTGGGCATATTTGCCGTTGGGCCGATAGATCCGTTTGCCGTAGATGGTTCCGCCTGCGTAGAACTCCAGCTGCTTCGAAAGTGTGTAGGTCAATTGCTCTCCCACTTGGACATTGGTATGCCGGTTGACAGTCTTGTTCTGGGAATCTGTGACCGGATGCTGGGAGCCGGGTGAGTATTCGACCGATGTGTTCTGCCAGCCGTCGGAATGCTGCAGCTGGAAATTGGTCAGGGAGTTGAGTTTCCCGTATTTCAAGCCGATGGCATTGTGCTGGCGCAGGTCGTTGTAGGAACCGTAGCGGGTGCTGTTTTCCAACAGCAGACCTTCGTCGCGGTGCTTGCGCGTGATGATGTTGATCACGCCGGCAATGGCATCGCTGCCGTAGAGGGCGGATGAGGAACCTTTGACGATTTCGATCTTCTCGATGTTCTGGGGATCGACCAGCGACAGGTCATTCTCGCCGCCTACGTCGCCATGGATGCGTTTCCCGTCAATGAGGATCAGGACATAGCTGTTGCCCAATCCATTCAGTTGAAGATGCGAGCCCATGTCATCCTCGTTGAATGCAAATGAGGCGGTCAGGCCGCCCAGGATGTCCTCGAGCGAGCGCCCGGCATAGTTCTGGAGCATCTGCCGGGTGATGACTTCCGTCTGGACGGGAACATCTTTCAGCAGATGGCTCGTACCGGTAGCCGTGACGACGATCTCAGGAATCGTGTCTTGTACAGGTGCTTGCGCTGCCAGCGGCCAGGCAGGCAACAAAGCCAGCCCAATGAGCAAAAACTTCTTGATATCCATTTTCCACGCCCGCTTTTTCCTGAGCGGATGAACAAATACAGCTAAGGCAGGTCTTCTGGCTCTCTCCGGTACGTCTACCTTCCCAAACACCGGCCACCGGTTCTGCAGACAGGCGGTTGTTAGGCCGGGTTCAGTGGCGTTCGTGTGACGGACCTTTTCAGGAGATCACAGCTGCAGGTACAGCCCCGGTTTTGCACCGGGTTCCCTTGCACCGGGACGGCATCGGCCGTCCGGTTACCAAAGCCGGGCAAAGATAGCACTATCTTTTGAAATGTAGTAAAAGAATTTGAATTATTCCCTCAAAAGCCAACTGCCAGCCAAATCACAGTTACCAGCAGGACCATCAGACTTTCTGCGAGCCTGTTGACCAGCGTGGCACGTTCCATGTCGGCCGAAGTCAGCGGCCGGTCGTTTTCGCCGATATAGGGTTTCCAGACCTCCTCTCCGAAATAGTTGTGCGGCCCGCCGAAACGGCAGTCCAGGATGGCGGCCAACGCCGCCTCAGGCCAGCCGGAATTCGGGCTCAGGTGCTGCGGACCGTATTTGCGCACAAAAGGCAGGAGGCGCAGCCGTCCGGCCACGAGCAGCATCAGGAAAGCCGTGATCCGTGCCGGAATCCAGCCCGCCGCGTCGTCGAGCCGGGCGGCGAAGCGGCCGAATTCGAGATAGCGTTCGTTCCGGTAGCCGATCATTGAGTCGAGCGTATTGACCATCTTGTAGGCAACCATGCCGGGCACACCGAGCAAAGTCAGCCAGAACAGGGGTGCGATGACGCCGTCGTTGAGGTTTTCAGCCAAAGTCTCGAGAGCGGCTGTCCTGACCTCCTGAGCAGATAGTTCTGAGGTGTCTCGGCCTACAATGCGTGCCACTTGCGTGCGCCCTTCTTCAAGAGACCGGTCCACGGCCTGGAAGACTGCACGCACCTCCCGGATGAGCGTGGTTCCGGCCAGGCAGAAGAAAACGAGGATAGCCTCGCTCACATATTGCAACGTGTGTCCGATGTGCAGCGCTTCTGACAAGAATCGCATTCCGAGCAGCAGGGTGATTGTCGCCAAAAACGAACCGATAACCAATCCGAGGGTAAGCAGCCTTCCTTTGCGCCGTCGGTTTTCTCCGTTGTTCCATCGCTTCTCGCCTTTGGCGATCAGTTTGCCGAATCCGACGACAGGATGAGGCAACCAGACAGGGTCCCCCAGGATGATGTCAGCCAGCCAGCCGGCGAGAAAAGCAATGATATGGTTCATAGGACAATGTCTTCCAGATACTGTCGGACAGCTTCCACCAGCAACTTGTTTTCTTCCGGTGTCTGCGTAGCAATGCGGAAACATCCTGCGTCCAGGCTTTCGAAATTGGCGGCGTCGCGGATCAGGATACCGTGTTTTTCGGCGAGCCACTGCTTGAGATCGCAGGCGCGACCTGTAGCGAGCCGGCAGAGGAAGAAATGGGTCTGCGTCGGCTCGGCCGTCAAGCCGGGCAGTGCATTGAGCTGTGCACGGAGTCTTTGCGTTTCGGCTAGCAGGGACGGCAGGTCGATGGGGGCGGTTTCGGGATGGTCGCAGAGGAAAAGGCCGGCTTCGATGGCCAGGGCATTGACACTCCAGGGCATCCGGACGGCGCGGACGCGCTCGAGCAGTTGGGGCGCGGCTGTGGCATAGCCCAGGCGCAGGCCGGGCATCGCATAGCGTTTGGTCATCGAATGGAGTTGCAGGACATTGGGATACGCGGAGGCTTCGGCGGCTGTCAGCAGGGGCGCTTGGGTGAAGAATCCGTAGGACTGGTCGATGACGAAAACGATGTCGGGATGGGCTTCAATCCAAGATCGTAACTGCTCTTTCGGAATGACGCTGCCTGTCGGATTGTTCGGGTTACATAGCCAAACGAGCGCTCCGCTGCTCTGGGTTTCGTTCTGGCCGGCAGAGAAAATGCCGTCCAGCCCGAAACCCACCCGCTGCTTCGTTTTTCTCCAACGACTGTCATCCTGAACAGAGTGAAGGATCTCATGCCCGTACAGTTGGCAGGCGTCGGCATACTCGCTGAAGGTCGGTTGCAGGATGGTGCTGCGGCTGCCGGAGAAAGCGTGGGCGATCAGATAGATGGCTTCGGTCGCTCCGTTGGTTACGCAGACAGCGGCAGGGTCGATGCCATATCGGGCGGCCAGGGCCGCTTCCAGGGTATAGGGCTCGGGTTCGGGATAGTGGCTGATGGCATCGAGGCTTTGCTTGAGATGCGCCTTGAGCGCCTCCAGGTCCACGCGTCCGTACACGTTGGAACTGAAGTTCGCCCGGATGGTCCGCGCGAAGCGGTATGCGTCATCTCCGTGTCCCTGGATCATCGTTTCCCTTTCAGAATGTCGTAGAGCAGCGGTACGTTCACGTACTTGCGCACGTGGTCGGCCAGCCGGTCGTATTGGGTTTCCTTGAAGGCGTGGTAGTCGAATGCCGAGGCGGTCTTGGTGAGTTTCGCGCTGTGGGGCTCCAGCAACCGGTCGATGAAGGCCGGATTGTCGAGGATGCCGTGGATGTAGCTTCCCATGCATTTCGCATCAACGAAGCAGCCGTCCATTTGTCCGTCTTCCAGTAGGTTGAGCGGACTGACCGGGTTGTCGCTGGTCGGACAAGTCTCGCCCATGTGGATTTCGTAGCCTTCCATCGGCTGGCTGTCCGGACTGTCCGCCAGCGTGAAATGCACTTGCCGGGTCACTTTTTCCGGCAGCATTTCCGTTACCATCGGAAGCAGTCCCAGCCCCGGCATCGCTTCAATGGTCCCTTCTACGTGGTGCGGGTCGCGGATCTGCTGGCCCATCATCTGGTAGCCGCCGCAGATGCCCAGCACCGTAGCTCCTTCGCGACGCGCGCGCAGGATGGCTTGGGCGACGCCGTTGCGCCGGATTTCATACAGGTCATCGAGGGTGCTCTTGCTGCCCGGCAGGATAAGGATATCGGCCTTGGCCAGTTCCTCCACGTTGTTGCTGTAAAACAGATGGACCCGCGGATCCTGTTCCAGGACGTTGAAATCCGTGAAGTTGCTGATGTGCCGGAGCAGGACGACCGCTACGTTGATCTTGCCGCGCTGGGCTGCCGCCGACTTGGCCGCCAGGGCTACGGAATCTTCTTCTTCGATGTGGATGTCGTGGTAGTAGGGGACGACGCCTAACACGGGAATCCCGCAGAGTTCCTCCAGCATCCGCCGCCCTTCCTCAAAGAGACGCAGGTCGCCCCGGAACTTGTTGATCAAGATGCCTTTCACGTACTTCCTTTCCTCGGGACGCAGCAGCATGACGGAGCCATACACACTGGCGAACACGCCGCCCCGGTCGATGTCACCGACCAGGATGATGTCAGCACCGGCGTGCATGGCCATGGGTACATTGACGAGGTCGCTATCGCGCAGGTTGATTTCGGCCAGGCTGCCGGCGCCTTCCATTACGATGGGGTTGTGGCGGGCGGCCAGCCGGTCGTATGCGGCATGGACAGCCTCGCGCAACTCTTCCCGGCCTTCTTTGCGGAAATAGTCGTAGGCGTCGCGATTGCCGATGGGTTTGCCGTTGAGGACGACTTGGGAAGTATGATCGCTTTGCGGCTTGAGCAGCAGGGGATTCATGTCGGTATGGCAGGGGATGCCGGCCGCCTCGGCCTGGACGGCCTGGGCACGTCCAATCTCGCGTCCGTCGGGTGTGGCAAAGGAGTTGAGGGCCATGTTCTGCGCCTTAAACGGTGCAGGGGTATAGCCGTCCTGTCGGAAGATCCGGCAAAAGGCGGTGGCGATGATGCTTTTGCCCACATCGCTGCCGGTTCCGGCGAACATCACGGGATGGAGTCGTTCTTTCATCGTTGGTTCTTATAGGCGAAGGCTTGCCAGCGTTCTTCGGGCCAGTCCTGGCGGGCGAGTTCGCAGCGGGCCATCACGAAAAGGAGGTCGGAGAGGCGGTTGATGTACTGCAGGATGGCTTCGGGAACGGGGTCCTGGCGGTTGAGTGCCCAGAGGCGGCGTTCAGCGCGGCGGCATACGGCACGGGCTAGTTGCAGTTGTGCGGCGAGGGGCGTGCCGCCCGGTAGCAGGAAATGGAGTCCGGGACCGCTTTCTTCGGTCAGGATGTCCATCGTGGCTTCACACTTGACTACGAGATCTTCCGGCAGGCTATTCGGGTTTTTGTTCCGCCCGTCCGCGGGTGTCGCCACCAGGCTCATCACGGTCATCAGGTTCCGCTGGATTTCGTGTAAGATGTCATCCCAGCCGTCGGTCGTGAGCATGCTTCGAATCACGCCCAAATGGCAGTTCAGTTCATCGAGTTCTCCATTGGCTTCGATGCGGATGTCGTCTTTCGGAACGCGGGTACCGCCGTGGATACCGGTTGTGCCCTGATCACCTGTCCGTGTATAGATGCGGTTCATGCGATCAGTGCTGGATGGCCATCAGGCGGATATATTTCAGGACGATGTCGCACCAGACCGGATCGCCGGGATACTGGTAGCGGGCGTTGCCTTTCGGGTCAGGTGTGAAGATCGTCTCGCCGGCGGGGGTGAGGGTCACCCAGCCGCGGGGCGAGAGTTTATACAGATCGTCTCCTTCCACTGCATTGATGACGGCTTGCGGGTCCCACATCTTCTGGCCGGTGTCGCAGTTGAGGAACTGATAGGTCCATTTGATGGGATGGCAGTCTGTCCACGAGAGGTCGGCGATCACTTGTTCCGGGCGGTAGTCGAGCGGATCGCCTACTTCGCCGGGAGAGAACACGATGTCCACCTCTTTCGGCAGCATGTCGAAGAACTTCAGTGAGAAGTCGATGGCCTGCAGGAAATTGTAGTCGGGTTCGACGGCTTTGCCGAACACGCCGCCCATGGCGTAGATAGTCTTCACTTTGGCGCGTACGAGTTCGACGCCGTTCATCGGGGAGTATTCATCAGGCCCCGATTCAAGCAGGCGGGCCAGCGAAGTGACGAAGCCGATGGAGGCGATCGTCACCGAGTGGTCGGGCTGTTCACTCAGGAGTTTGCGATACAATTTGTAGCCTTCCATATAGCTGCCGTCGTCGCCGATCGAGCGTTTGAACATCAATTCGGAATGGATGGTGCGGGCGTAGGCCAGGTTGTGATACGGAATCCATACGGGCGGGTTCTTGACACCGTCCGTTTCCAGGCCGATGGGGATGTCGGGATACCCGTAATAGAGGTTCATTGCATCCACGATGTCGGCATTGGCTTTGCCCATGCGGTCCACAACCACACCGATCAACTTGCAGCGCTGCATGTCCATATAGCGGTAGAGCATCATCAGGGCAAAGAGGTCATCGGTCGAACTGCCCATGTCGGTGTCGAGGATGACACGGATGTCCTGCTGCTCATAGTTGCTCTTGACATTGATGCCTTTGGCCAGGTCATAAACGGTATGCTGGCCGTTTTCCCGGGCAAAGGCAAGTGCTGCTTCCAGGCTGTCTTCCGGGAAGATGCGGGAACTGTCGAAATAATACTTGTCTTCCTCGGGACTGTACCAGCCGCCCACGATGTTGTCATGCGCATGGGCATGCCTGATTACAGCCGGCAGGCTCTTCTTGTCAAAACTGTTCTGGGTGGCTTGATACGATACGGCCAATCCTTTGGCTGGCTGGCGCAGGGAATCCAGGCTGAGCGTAAAACCATCCGGATACATCTGTCCCATCGCCCAGATTACGCTAACCAGTTCTTTGTCCGAAACCCGCGGTTTCTGTTGGGCGGATCCCGCCAGCGGAAGGGCCAGCAGCAGAAAGAATAGCAAAGTCTTTTTCATAGCTCCAAAATGCATTGATTCCCCAAAGATACAAAAAACTGGGAAGAATCAGCGGGATCAGGCGGTTTGCGGGCGCGATTATCCCATCCGGGCTTCGTTCAGCGGATGGGCCCAGTCCACGCTGGCCCCGTGTCGCTCTACCTCAGAAAAGACGCCTTGCGCCTGGAAATACTGGGAATAAACGTTGATGACCATAGACAGACAATAGATTCGATCCTTCAAACCGGATCCTTCGCAAAGTTACACATTTCTCCCGTTCTTGCTGCCAACTTTCCTCGAACTGGTTATTCTTGGCTGACCGGAAAAACGTCTTTTACGGCTTTTTGCTTATCTTTGTAAGTTATGAGCAAAGCAAAGATCATTGTGGCCGGAATCGGGCCGGGGAGCGCGGGTGACATCACACCTGCGGTTCTGGAGGCGGTCCGGCAATCCGATGTCATTATTGGCTATCAATACTATTTTCAGTTTGTCGAACCCTACGTGCAACCCGGGACGGAATGTGTCGATACCGGGATGCTGAAGGAAAAGGAGCGCGCGCGCCAGGCTTTCGAAAGGGCTGAGCAGGGCAAGACAGTCTGTGTGGTCAGTTCGGGCGATGCGGGCATTTACGGGATGGCCCCGCTCATCTGGGAAATGAAGCGCGAGCGCGGCAGTGATATCGAGATCGAGGTCCTGCCGGGCATCAGCGCTTTCCAGAAAGCGGCCTCGCTGCTGGGCGCTCCGATCGGACACGACCTGTGCATCATTTCCCTTTCCGACCTGATGACGCCGTGGGAGACCATCGAACGGCGCATTCGTGCCGCTGCTGTCGCAGATTTCATCACAGCCGTCTATAATCCCAAGAGCAACGGCCGCTACTGGCAGCTTTACCGGCTCCAGGAGATCTTCCTGCAGCACCGCAGTCCTGATACGCCGGTAGGCTTCGTCCGCCAGGCCGGCCGTGACGAGCAACAGGTGACGGTTACGACACTGGGCGCATTCGATCCGGAGCAGGTCGATATGTTCACCGTGGTTCTCATCGGCAACTCGCAGTCGTACATCCACGAAGGAAAATTCATCACGCCGCGCGGCTACTACCGGGAGCGGGATGACAAGGGCGCGAAAGGCGTCGGTCAGGAGATCATGATCGAGAGCTTCCGCACCATCGAAAAGGAACTGCGGAATCCCGACATCCCGCTGGGGCACAAATGGGCGCTGCTCCACGCCATCCATACGACTGCCGATTTCGATATGGAGAATATCCTGCAGGTGGATGAGGGCGCTGTTGAGAGCCTGTATGCCGGCTTAGCGGCGGGCCGTATCAAAACCATTGTAACCGATGTGACAATGGCCGCGTCGGGCATCCGCAAGGGCGCCTTGCAACGGCTCGGGGTGGAAGTGAAATGCTATTTGTCTGATCCGCGAGTGGCGGAAATGGCCGTAGAAAAAGGCATCACCCGCACGCAGGCGGGCATCCGCCTGGCCGTGGAGGAACATCCCGACGCCCTGTACGTATTCGGAAATGCACCGACGGCCCTGATGGAACTCTGCCACCAAATCCGTCTCAAGAAAGCGGCGCCGGCCGGTATAGTCGCTGCGCCCGTCGGTTTTGTCCACGTGAAGGAAAGCAAACACATGGTCAAACCTTTCAAACAGATACCCAAACTGATCGTCGAGGGCCGCAAAGGCGGCAGCAACCTTGCCGCCACGCTCGTCAATTCGATTCTCTGTTTCAATGACGCCGAACAGCTTAAACCGGGACGCGATGTATAGGGGAAGCGAGTGCCGCATCAGCCAGCCTCATTTTACCGTCATTGGAATGACAGATGAGCGGGAAGTCTGGTTCCCGCCGAAGGTCCGTGACGCCATTGCTGAAGGCCGTGTCTTCTCGGGCGGAAAACGGCATCATGAAATCGTGGCGCCGCTATTGCCAGAGGACGCGCGTTGGATCGATATTACCGTGCCGCTGGACGCAGTTTTCAAAGAATATGCAAATGAGTCCGAAGTGGTGGTCTTCGCCTCGGGCGACCCGTTGTTTTTCGGCATCGCCAATACCCTGCGTCGGGAGTTCCCGGAAGCCGAGCTGACGGTTTTTCCCTCCTTCAATTCCCTGCAACTGCTTGCACACCGGATGGAACTGGCTTATGCCGGTATGTGCACGGTCTCGCTCACTGGTCGCCCCTGGGACGGCTTTGACCGGGCTGTCATCCGGGGAGAGCGACTCATCGGTGCACTGACCGACCGACACAAAACGCCGTCGATGATTGCCCGCCGGCTGCTCGACTATGGCTACGACAACTACGCGATGACCGTAGGCGAATGCCTGGGCAATAAGGAAGAAGAGCGTGTACGCGCCTTTGCCTCGCTGGAAGAGGCGGCCGGGGCAGACTACCGTTTTCCGAACTGCCTGATCCTCGAGCAGATCCGGCCTCGCCCGCATCCCTTCGGCCTGCCGGAACACGATTTCGCTTTGCTCGACGGCCGGGTGAACATGATTACGAAGATGCCCATCCGCCTGCTGACGCTCAGCCAGTTGGATCTGGCCCGCCGTAGTTCGTTCTGGGACGTGGGTTTCTGCACAGGCTCCGTTTCGATTGAAGCCCGGCTCCAGTTCCCGCATCTCCAGGTCACATCCTTTGAAATCCGGGAAGCCGGCCGGGAACTGATGGAGCAGAATGCCCGCAAGTTCGGCGCCCCCGGTATCACCGCCTTGATTGGAGACTTCCTTGCGTTCGACCTGAGTGGCCTGCCAGCCCCCGACGCCGTCTTCATCGGCGGCCATGGCGGCAGACTCGTCGAAATGCTCCGCCGCATTGACAGCGTTCTGCTACCAGGTGGTGTCATTGTTTTTAACGCCGTGAGCGAACAGAGCCAGCATCTTTTCCGTGAAGGCATTGCCGCCATCGGCCGCCGCATTACTGGCGAGATGCGCGTGGCCGTCAACGATTTCAATCCCATTTTAATCATGCGTGCAGAATGAAACAGATAGCGATAATCCTTGTATCCGAATCGTCGTTGCCGCTGGCGCGTAGCGTAGCGGGTGAGATTGCGCTGAGCGGGCGGAACGCGGTTGTAATCTATACGAAAAACGAAGTGCCCGGATGTACCGCCATCGGCCCGTATGCCCCCTTCTTGAAAGCGCATTGGCCGGAGTTTGAGGCCGTGGTGTTCATCGGTGCGATGGGCATTTGCGTGCGCAGCATCGCCCCGGCTTTGAAAAATAAGTATCAAGACCCGCCTGTCGTCTGTATCGACAGTACCGGTAAATTCGTCGTTCCCGTCGTGTCGGGCCATGTCGGCGGCGCCAACGAATTGGCACGGCAGCTTGCACGGACAATCGGGGGACAAGCCGTTGTAACGACCCAAAGCGACAATGAAGGCCTCTGGGCGCTCGATGTGCTGGACCGTTGCATGGGTTGGCAAGTGGAAACGACGCCTGCCCGGATGAACCGCGCCGTCTTCGCTTTCGTCGAAAAGAAACCTACCGCACTGCTGCTGGAGGCGCGCGACCTCGGGACTGATTACCTGGAGCGTACCTGCCCGTCGCATGTCAAGATTTATTACCGTCGTGATACCTTGGATCTGAACGGAGTGGCTCTCCTGATTGTCGTGTCTCCCCAACTCGAGTTGCCCGAAGTACCTGCGGAAATCCCCGTATTGGTGTTCCGTCCGCCGGTGCTGCATCTGGGATTCGGTTGCCGGAAACAATGCGATCCAGCCGGGATTCCTGCCTTCATGGAAACACAACTTCATGCTCAGGGTCTCAGTGAGAAGGCACTGGCGTCGGCCGGGACGATTGAACTGAAAAAAGACGAACCGCTGCTGCAGGCGCTTCAATCCCAGTGGCCATGGGTTCGGACGATGATTTATCCAGCTGACGAACTCGCTGCCGTCGATGTGCCGAATCCTTCGGAGAAAGCACTGGCGGCGACTGGCAGCGCCAGTGTAGCCGAGGCAGCCGCCCTTGCCAGTGCGCATGGCGGCCCCCTCCTGATTGAGAAACAAAAAGGCCGTCTTTCGGAAGGGAACGATTTTACTTTCGCTGTGGCACAGGAGAAGTCTTCCTGCCGTGCGGGTCATATTGAGATCGTCGGCGCAGGTCCGGGCGACCCGGAATTGGTTTCTGTCCGTGGCAAACGGTTCCTGGAACAGGCTGACTTGATTCTCTATGCCGGCAGCCTGGTGCCTGTAGAATTGACCTATTATGCCAAGCCCGGTTGTACGGTGCGGAGTTCCGCGTCGATGGACCTCGCGGAGCAGTTCGCCTTGATGAGGGAATTCTACGACCGCGGTCAGTTGGTCGTCCGCCTTCATACAGGTGACCCCTGCATCTATGGCGCAATCCAGGAGCAGATGGCGTTTTTCGACCGCTACGGAATGCACTACCACATCACGCCCGGCATCTCTGCCTTCCAGGCCGCGGCCGCGGCGCTCCGTTCGCAGTTTACCATTCCTGAAAAGGTACAGACCATCATCCTCACGCGTGGGGAGGGACGCACCCCGATGCCGGAGCGCGAGCAATTGCACAAGCTGGCGCAGTCGCAGAGCACGATGTGTATCTACCTGAGTGCCGCTATCGTGGAGGAAGTGCAGGCCGAACTGCTGCAGGCCTATCCGCCGGAAACCCCTGTAGCGGCCTGCTATAAACTGACTTGGAAAGAGGAGCGGATCTATCGCGGCGAGTTGCGCGACCTGGCTAAGATCGTCCGCGACAACAACTTGACCCTTACGACCTTACTGGTCGTCGGTGACGCCATCGGCAACCGCGAAGGTCTCTCCCGCCTCTACGCCCACGAATTCAAACATTTATTCAGACAATAGAATGTTGATGTCGTACGACATCAAAGAACGGAAAGATGATTCTCATACTCGGTGGAACGACGGAAGGAAGGCTCGCAGTTCGGGTAGCCGATGCGGCGGGGTCGCCGTATTGGTATTCGACCCGGGGGACGTTGCAGCAGATCGAGTGCAAGAATGGCACGCACATCACAGGCGCCCTCGACGAAGCGGCCATGACGGCTTTCTGTCAGGAACACGCCATCCGCCTGCTGGTCGATGCCGCGCATCCCTTTGCCACCGAATTGCACCAGACTGCCGCTTCCGTAGCCGAGTCGCTCGACCTGCCGGTCGTCCGCGTGGAACGAACCTATTCGGACGAAACCGAAAGCATCCGTTGGTGTATCGATTACGCGGATGCCATCCGCCGGCTGGAAGCCGACGGCATCACGCGCCTGTTGGCCTTGACCGGTGTGCAAACGATTGGAAAACTCCGTCCCTTCTGGGAACGGCACGACTGCTGGTTCCGCATCCTGCGGCGGGAAGAATCGCTCGAGAAGGCCGTGCAGCAAGGATTCGATCCGATGCGGCTTGTCTTTTATGAGGAAGAAGAGGATGCCTCCCTGCTGGCCCGTCTCCATCCCCAGGCTGTCTTGACCAAAGAAAGTGGCGACTCAGGTGGTTTTGTCCAGAAAGTGGCGGCAGCCCAAGCGGCGGGCATTCCTGTCTATGCTGTGCGACGTCCTGCGCTCCCGGCTGGTTTCGAAGTGGTTACGGGTGAATTTGGTCTCCGTAAGGCCATTGAACGCCGGGTACCCGGCTTTTTCCCCCTTCGCAGCGGTTTCACCACTGGCGCCTGCGCTACAGCCGCTGCCAAGGCCGCCCTGCTGACCCTCCTTGGCAAGCAGGTAGGGGAGACCATCCCGATCTGTTTCCCCGATGGCGAACACTTGTCATTACCCGTTGCTGACGTCCATCTGCAGCCTCATTCGCAAAAAACTGCGACTCGGGCAGGCCTGGAGGAGCGGCAGGTTCTTTTTGGCCCAAGCGCCCTCGCTGGGCCAAAAAAGGTTCTGCCGCGCGTTGGACGGTCGCAGTTTTTTGCGGATGAGGCTACCGCTACCGTCATCAAAGACGCCGGTGACGATCCCGATATTACCAATGGACAGGCCATTGTAGTCACCGTCGCCTTCAGCGACGAACCCGGCATCCAATTCCTGCAAGGCGAAGGCGTAGGCCGTGTAACGCTGCCGGGTCTGGGCCTGCCGATCGGGGGCCCGGCTGTCAATCGTGTTCCGCGCCAGATGATCGAACAGGAACTGACGGCCTTGTACGACGGCGGCCTCGATGTCACGATTTCCGTACCTGGCGGCCGCGAATTGGCCCAACGCACCTTCAATCCCAAGCTCGGGATCGTTGACGGCATCTCCATCATCGGTACTTCCGGAATCGTGCGGCCTTTCTCCAACGAAGCTTTCGTGGATGCCATCCGGCGCGAAGTCGAAGTAGCCATGGCCGTCGGGACTCCGCAACTGGTCATCAATTCCGGCGCCAAGAGCGAATCCTTCCTGAAAAAACGTTTTCCCGACCTGCCGCCCCAGGCCTTTGTGCATTATGGCAATTTTATCGGCGAAACGCTCCAGATCGCAGCCGATCTCAAAGTCCCCGAAGTGACGATGGGCATCATGCTCGGCAAGGCCGTCAAACTGGCCGAAGGCCATCTGGATACCCATAGCAAGAGCGTAGTCATGAATAAAGGATTCCTGAAGGAAGTGGCTGCCGAGGCCGGTTGTTCGCCGGCCACCGCCGCAGCCATCGACCGCCTCACCCTCGCACGTGAACTGTGGAAAGGCCTTCCCGCCGATGACCTGCGCCTCTTCCTCTCCGCCATCCTTACCCGTTGCGCTGCCGCTTGTGCTGCTGTTTACCCTACCGCTTCTCTCACCATCCTTCTTCTTGACGAAGAAGGAAATACCTTTGTTTCCAATCAAACCAATCAATCAATAACGGTAAAATGCAAAAATTTGTAGCTCTCTCTTCTGTAGGTGTCATTCTGCTTTTTGTGCTGACATCCTGCATGACATCCCGTTATTCGGCGACCAACCCATCGGAAATGGGCGAAATCGCCTTCTTCCAGCCCCGGGCCCTCCAGTACTATTTCTCAAGCGAGTCGGCACCGCGCGAGCCTTACCTTTCCGATGCTTCCGAAACCTTGATGGCCGATCTGATCAACTCCCGCCGGTATCCTTTCTCCGATATGATTGCGCTTGACTATGACGACAAGGATTCGGACATCGCACGCTGGATAGACGGTTTTTCCGATCTGGAACCGAACGATGCCAAGCAATTGCGGGTCCCCAAGAGCCTTCGTGAAAAGATTGTGGCCAGCGGACATCGTTATGGCATCGTCGTTCATTCCTATGGCTATATCAAAAGCAATGAGATGTACGACAAGGAGCGCATGGCGGAACTGGTGGGCAATATCATCCGGGCGGTATTCAATGAGACACCGCGATATTCCTTCAACGACCAGTATGGCAACGCTCTTTATGCAGCCGTCGTGGATACCCAGACCGACCGTGTCGTCTATTATTCGCGCGTCCTTTCGAACGCCGACCACCCGCTCAACAGAGGTTGTGTGAGCGAGCAGATGAAGAAACTCCTCAGGGATTTCGAGCGCTAGACCGGCAGATACGGATTTCCAACTCATTCTGATACAGACTTGGGCCGAAGCCGAATTGTTGCGCGCTTTGGGATTATAGCTATCTTTGTAGAAAATAGCTTACCATGAAAACCTTGAAACTCCTCTTCCTGTTGTTGCTTGTCACCAGCCTGTCCGCCTCCGCGCAGATCCGTGTCGCCGTACACGAGTCCGATCCGGGACCTGTGATTCCCAAAGAGATTTACGGACAGTTCTCAGAGCACCTGGGCCGCTGCATTTACGATGGCATCTGGGTCGGCCCCGATTCGTCCATTCCCAACATCGACGGCTATCGCAAAGATGTGCTGGAGGCGCTCAAGGCGTTGAAAGTTCCGGTACTTCGCTGGCCGGGCGGCTGCTTTGCCGATGAATACCATTGGCGCGATGGCATCGGCCCCCGCGAAACACGGCCCCGGATGATCAATTCCAACTGGGGCGGTACGCTCGAGGACAATTCTTTTGGCACTCATGAGTTTCTGAATCTTTGCGAGATGCTGGGCACCGAGCCATATATTTCCGGCAATGTGGGTTCCGGCTCCGTCGAAGAGTTGGCCAAATGGGTTGAGTATATGACGGCCCGTGGCGGCACTGTAGCCGAGGAGCGCGCCGCCAACGGACGCAAGGAGCCCTGGAAGGTCAAATACATCGGTATCGGCAACGAGAGTTGGGGGTGCGGTGGCAACATGACTGCGGAATTCTATTCCGACCAGTATCGCCGCTACGCTACCTATTGCCGGGATTACGATGGCAATCGTCTGTACAAAGTCGCCAGCGGTGCTTCCGATTATGATTACAACTGGACCAAAGTCCTGATGGAAAAGGTCGGTAATCGGGCGGATGCCGTTTCGCTGCATTACTATACCATCACGGACTGGAACCACAAGGGCTCTGCTACCGACTTCACCGACGGGGAATACTATGATATCATCGCCAAGGCCCTGGAAATAGAAGAAGTTCTCCGCAATCACGAGCACATCATGGATACCTACGATCCGCAGCGCCGCATCGACCTGCTGCTGGATGAATGGGGGACCTGGTTCGATGTGGAGCCCGGCACCAACCCCGGGCACTTGTTCCAGCAGAATTCCATGCGCGACGCGCTGGTGGCCGCGATGTCGCTCAATATCTTCAACAAGCATACGGCCCGGCTGAAGATGGCCAACATTGCCCAGATTGTCAATGTCCTGCAGTCCATGGTGCTCACGCAGGGCGACAAAATGCTGCTGACGCCGACCTATCATGTGTTCCGGATGTTTAACGGACACCAGGACGCCGTGGCAGTACCGGTGTCTTTTACCTGCGACACACTGCAGGCCCCTTCCGGTCGCCTGTATTCCACGCTCAGTGTTTCGGCCTCCCGTACGAAAGAGGGAAAGCTGCTGATTACCTTGGCGAATCCTTGTCTCGACAAGCCCCAGACCGTGGTGCTGACACTCGATGCGCTCCGCCCCAAGACCGTCTCCGGTGAAATCCTGCAAGCAGCGGACGTACGGGCGCACAACACGTTTGACAAGCCCCGCCAAGTTGAGCCCAAGGCCTTCTCCGGAGCCAAAATCGCAGGCAGCACGGTGACACTCACCTTGCCGCCGGCTTCGGTTGTGGCCGTGACCTTGTAGAAACGGCTGGTTTAGCTCCAGAAAGGAAAAGCGAATAAGACAGACAGATAAAAACTGAGTTCGCAAAGCAGGAAGGTCGCACCGCAGCAGTCGCCGGTGTAGCCGGCAATGCGGCGTTTCATCAGCCAGGCGAGCAGCAGCATCACGCCGACCGGCACAAGCAGCAGCCAGAGGAAAGAGGTTGGCAGCCAGTCCAGCGCAAAGCACAGCACGAAGGCCGGGGCCAGTCCGAAGAAGAAGCAGATCAGCAACTCGGGCAGCGTCATCCGCGCATAGACCGTCTTGTTTTTGGCTGTTTCTTCCGTGCGGGCATAGGGGAGGAAATTGATGAGCTGGGCGGCGCAGCACTTTGCCCAGCAATCTCCGCAGAGAACCACGAGGCAAAGCGTATCGCGCGAGATGACAACGGGCAGCTGCAGCATGATCATGAAATAGACAATCAGCCCGATAACCCCGTACGTGCCGATGTGGGAATCTTTCATGATGGCAAGAGTCCGCTCCCGGGATGTGCCGCCGCCGAAGCCGTCGATGAAATCAGCCAGTCCGTCCTCATGGAGCGCGCCGGTCAGCAGCAAACGTGCGACCAGGGCCAGGATCCACGCCAGGGTCAGCGGCATCACCTGGCTGCAGAGCCAAAGTACCAGGGCCATGACCAATCCCGTGAGCCAGCCTGCAACAGGCCATAGCGGTACCACCCGCTTGAAATGCTCGGCCGGAATCTCCCGGATCCGCCAGAACGGGAGCCGGGTAAAGAACGTCAAGGCTGCCAGCAGTCTCATGGCTTAGAAGTATTTGGTGATGGAAGCACTGCGGAAGTCATCCATTTCGTTGATCATGTGGACGGCCGATTGGACGATGGGGTAGGCGCAGATGGCACCGGTTCCCTCGCCGAGGCGGAGACCAAGATTCAAAAGGGGCTGGGCACCGAGGGCGTCCAGCACTTTCTTGTGGCCGGATTCGTCGCCACAATGGCCAAAGACTGCGTAATCCAGCACCTCCGGGTACAGTTTCGAGGCAGCCAGCATGCAGTTGGTCATGATGAAGCCGTCCACGAGGATGACCATCTTCAACTCGGCTGCCTGCAACATGGCGCCGATGGCCATCACCATCTCGAAACCGCCGAACCAGCGGATGAGGTCGCGGGGCGAGCCGTCGCCTGCGTAGTTGTCCACGGCCTTCTGCAGGATCTCGTATTTGTGCCGGATGCCGGCGCTGTCCAGGCCGCTGCCGGCACCCACGCATTCCGCGAGGGGAATGCCCGTGAAAAGCGACATCCAGATGGAGGAGGGGGATGTGTTTCCGATTCCCATTTCGCCGAAACTCAGGATGTTGCTGCCCTCATCGAAGCACTGGCGCACGACCTTGGCGCCGCCCGCCAGGCACTGTTCCATCTCATCCTCCGTCATAGCGGGCCCATGAAGGAAATTGCGCGTGCCGCGGCCTACCTTCAAGTCTATGATGCCTCGGTCGCGGGGCAGGTCGAAATCGACGCCTGCATCGACCACTTTGAGGGTAAAGCCATGCTGGCGGCAGAGAAAATTGACGCCGCCGGTGCCTTGGGGGTGCGTGAAATGGCATACCTGCTGCCAGGTTACCTCTTTCGGCGCGATACTCACGCCTTCTTCCACAATGCCGTGGTCCGCTGCGAAAACGATGTTCTGGGGATGCCGGAGTTCCGGTGACAGGGTCTGCTGGATCAGGCCGATCTGCAGGGCGAGTGTTTCCAGCCGGCCCAGGGAGCCTTTGGGTTTTGTCAGGTTGTCAATCTTCTCCTGCAACGCCGGGCGGATTGCAGGGTCAGGATGTGCGATAGAGAAGGAGATTGCCATTCAGCCTTTGATTTTAACGGGGATGCCGCTGACCATCAGGATCACTTCGTCAGCGCGGGAAGCGGCGTATTGGTTCATCCAGCCTTGCAGGTCGGTGAACTTGCGCTGGATTTCATTGTCGGACGTGCCGCCCATTCCGATTTCGTTGGTGACGAAAAGGAAGGTGGCATCCTGGGCGGTGAAGCGGTCGAATTCTTCCCGGGCCGCCGTCAGGGCTGCATCGACCTGGCTTTCCAAGTCGAAAAAGAAATTGGTGCACCATAGGGTCAGGCAGTCCACAAGTACAACCCTTCCGGCAACCGGATGCCGGCTCAGGTATTTCTCTTCCTCGATGTTGGTCCACTGCGGGCCGCGGCGTTCCTGATGCCGGCGGACCCGTTCCCGGAATTCCTCATCCCAGATCCGGGCGGTTGCCAGATAGACAGGGGCCTCGGAAAGTGCCAAAGCCATTTGTTCGGCATAAGCACTCTTTCCGGAGCGGGCCCCGCCTGTGATCAGCACAATCTTTCCCATAACGCAAAGGTAATGATTTATTTTGTCATTTGGTCGCTTTTCGGTAACTTGCCGACAAAACCCCAGGCTATGGAGAATTCTTTCTACAACATGGAACTCAAACAGTTCCGGGAACTGTTTGTCGATGACCAGCAGGCTGCGCTAGGCGATGATCTTTGCATCTTTGATGCCCGGTACAGTGGCAAGTTCGAGCAGTTGGAGTTTCCGGTCCGGCTCGATGCCTATCTGGTCCTCTTTTGCATCAAAGGAAGGATCCGGTTCAGTGTCAATCTGAAAGAATTTACGATGGAGGAGGACCACATCGCGCTGATGCTTCCGGGGTATATAGGCCAGGTCGTTGAGGTCCCGGAGGAGGACAAGGCAGATCTGCATTATGTGATGGCGGGTGTGAGCCGGCGCTACCTGTCGACGCTTCACATTGATCTGAACCGGTTTTTCTCGGATGGTTTTTCTTTGTTGGATAGTCCTTGTGTCCGGCTGACCGTTGAGGAGAGGCTTGTGGCCAGGCGCTACATGGAGCTGGCTTCGCTGATCCTGAATGCAAATGTGCCGAACAAGCGTGCTTGCATGGGCTTGTTGATATCGTCGCTGTTCTACCTTTCGGAAGGTGTCTTTACCAACCGGATGAAACAGGCTGGGCAGGAGTCGGCCGCGCGGGCCTCACGGGCTGAAGATGTTTTCAATAAGTTCCTTCGTCTCCTGGCTGATTTCCATACGCAGGAACGCAGCGTCACTTTTTATGCCGACAAGTTGTGCCTGAGTCCGAAGTATTTTTCCAAGCTGATCAAGACGGCCAGCGGCCGAAGTGCGCCTGACTGGATCGATTCCTACGTAATCATGGAGGCGAAGAACTATCTGAAGTATTCGGATCTGTCGATCAAGCAGATTGTTTACCAACTGCACTTTTCCGACCAGCCGACATTTACCAAATACTTCAAGGTTCACACCGGAATGACCCCCGCCCAGTTCCGCAAGGGCTGATGGAACCCGACGGCCGCTCCGCTGCGAAGCTTAGCGCCATCAGGCGCTAGCGGAGGTCGTTGCGAGGCTTTGTGGGATAGCAGGCCGTAGCGGTGGGGTTTGGGGCAGCGCCCCAGTATTAACAATCGAAGGTGGCCGTTGTATTTGAAGCCCCTTCACGGAGTTTTTGCGGGGAGGCTTGTGCGGATAGCCGTAGCGGATGTGAAGGGGCTTCAAATACAACGGCTAAAGTTTTCCAAGCATATACCCTTCGCAGCGAAGCTTAGCGGCTTGATTTGGAATCTTTGCGCCACATTTGCCAGCTGTTGAAAAGGTTCTGCCAGATCGAATAGAGGGCCGGAAAGACCGAGGCCAGCGGCAACAGGTAGGTGTTGGCCATCCAGATTCCCATCGCGCTGTTCTTTTGCCCCAGCAGTTGGCCGCCGGCGATGCGGTCCCCGTATTGGCTGCCCAGCCATTTGCCAAAGGCGAATTGGATGGCGCAATAGACGATCGAACCGATGCCCATCGTCAGGATGGCGGACAGTTGGTCTCGTCCGTGAAGGAACATGAAATCGATCGTCTGCCCCAGTGTAATGGTCAAGGCCGCGGCCCACAGGTAGAAGGAGGTGCCTTTGTAATTGCAAAGGAAGCTGTTTACGCGCGGTAAGACCCGCTGAAGGAAGAGGGCCACGAAAAAGGGAAGGGCGATGGCGGGAGCCACGCGTCTGAAGATCAGCCACATGGACTGGAAATACGGCATGTCTTGCTGAATGCCGATAAATGAGAAACAAATCGGTGCAACCAGGGCTACCATCAGGTTGCCCACGATGGTATAGGTGGTGACGGTTTCGCGATTGGCCCCAAGAATGGTGGCAATGACGACCGAAGAAGCCGCGACGGGACAAAGGACGCCGATCAAGACACCTTGCGCGACGACTTCGCTGGCGCCGAACACTTTGAACAAGAGGTAGCTTCCGATGGAAACGACCAGTTGAAAGAGGATGAGCCACCCATCGAGCTTCGTGACCTTCAGTTTCTTCATATCAACCGCTACATTGTTGAGCAGCAGGATCAGGAAGATGAGATACGGCGTCAGTTCCCGCACATAGACCAGATAGCGGTGAAAGAGCAGGCCGGTCAGGATGGCGAAGGGAAGGACGAAGCTGCGGAAGCGATGCATCGCGTGCAGAAAGCTACAGGATCAGGTCGTTGGCTACAATCTTCGGAACGTAGTGGATGCCGTTCTCGCGGTAGTATTTGAGCGGTTCGCCGGCATGCACGGGGAGCAGTTCGATCTTTTCGGCGGGTTTGCCGATGGCCAGCATGAGCACAGGCTCATAAGGCAGGACGAAAGTCTCGATGAGAGCCTGTTTATTGAAAGCACCGATGCAAATGCCTCCCAGACCCATTTCCACGGCTTTCAGCAACATGCTCTGTGCGGCGATGCCCACGTCCATGTGGACCCATTTGTCCGGATCGACGGTGCTGCAGATGATGATGAAAGCTTCGGGTTCGGTGCCGGGGAAGGGGAGATGCAACTCGGGCAGGGCTGCCCCCAGTTTGTAAAGCCCTTGCATCTGATCGGCCCCGTTGTTACGGGTAAGGAGTTTGAGGCGAAGGACTTGCTGGTTGCGTCCCGAGGGAACCAGGGTGCAGACTTCTGCGATGCGGCGCAGTTGGGCTTGCGTCACAGGGCTTGATTTATCAAAGCCGCGATAGCTGCGGTTCCGGCGCAGCAGGGTGCCCAGCGAGACAGCCGGTTTCCGGGCGACCGTCTTTTTGCGGAATTCCTCGAATTTGTTTTCCAGATAGTTATCAGCCATATCAAAGGTATAATAAGATGCCGGCGACGGCCGACAGACAGATCAGCAGGATGGAATCGACTTTGAACCAGGCCGCGGTCGCACAGGCGGCAAAGATCAGATAACTCTTCCAGTCGATGAAGGTACTGCCATTGACGAAGAGCAAGGCGGCGGCACCGATCATGCCGCAGATCATCGGCCGCATCCATTTCATGGCGCCTTGCATATAGGTGTTGTTCTTGAGCTTGGTGAAAAAGATGGTGATCAGCACCATCAGAGTCAGGGGCGGGAGGCTGACAGCCAGGGTGGTAAGGATGGACCCCCACACCGTGCCTGTAACGGTGTACCCGACATAGGTCGCGCAATTGATGGCAATCGGGCCCGGTGTCATCTGGGAAACGGCCACGATGTCCGCCAGTTCGGTTTCAGTCATCCAGCCGTGGCGCGTCACCATCTCGTTCTGGATGAGCGACAGCATTGCGTAACCGCCTCCGAAACCGAAGAATCCAATCTTCAGATAGGATAGGAAGAGTTGAAGGTAGATCATCGCGGCTTTTCAAAGAAGGTGACAAGTATTCCGGTAATGGCGCCGGCCAGGATGAACCAGATGGGGGACACGCCCAGGTAGCAGATGACAGCCGCTACGGCGCAGCCCAGGACCATGAAATACCAAGGCAGGCGTTTGAGCATATTGATGAACGGCACGGCAATCAAGGCGATGACGGCAGGGCGGATGCCTTTGAAAGCGGCCTCGACGTAGCGGTTTCCCCGGAAGCCGGTCAGATAGATGGCGATAAGAAGGATGATCAGAAACGATGGAAGCACGGCCCCCATGACAGCGAACAGGGCCCCCCACCATCCTTTGAGTTTGTAGCCTACGAAGACAGCGGTGTTGAGGGCGAACGGTCCCGGCGCCGAGGATGCCAGCGCGAACTGGTCGTAAAAGTCGTCCTTTTCGAACCACTTCCGCCGGTCCACCACCTCCTTCTCAATCATCGGTATCATCGCATACCCGCTCCCGAAGGTAAACGCGCCGATCTTGAAAAAGGCCCAAAACAATTGTAACAGTATCTTCATCCTGAACAGGTCGTCAAACCCGGCTTCGCCCGGGCATTTCCAAATCCTCTGCAAAGATAGTAAAAACACAGATTCATCGATGGCGGCAAGCGCAGCGGAGAAGGGTATATGCTTGGAAAACCGTCTCGCTGCGCTCGACCCCTCCCACCGCTTCGCGGCGGGCCCCTCCCTCTAATAGCCGAGGGTGGCTAAGGTTTTCCAAGCATATACCCTTCTCCGCTACGCTTAGCGCCATTTAGAGGGATTGATTCTATTGGTTTTTCGTAAATTTGCCGCGAAGATTGATTCCGTATGAAAGCCATTTCCAATACAGACGGTTCGAAAGGTAGACGAAAACATTCGTTCGAAGTGAGAAGGCGCGCCTTTGTGCTTTGGCAGCATCTGGGGTTTAATCCTTGGGAAAAGCCCCGGGAGGCCAAGAACGCAAAGAACCGTCAGAAGGCCGGCTCCGGCGATTTTTATAAAGGAGCCTTCGACAGCATTCCTTTTCTGAACGAAGACGCCAAGCGGACCTTCCAACATTTGCTGTTGCGCCCCGGATACATGATCCGCGACTACATTCAAGGCCAGCACGAACGATACCTCGCCCCGCTGACGGCCCTTATCGTCTTCTATGCCTTTTTCGCACTGGCTTCGGCCGTTCTGCAACCCGTGCAGCAGAAGGACAGACTGCCAGGCGTCATCGAAGGCGACATTGAGGTTGAATCGAATCAAGATACGAGTCGGAAAAACCCTTCTATTCTGAACGTTGCGAAGATCGTACAGAAAGGTTACCTCTATCTTCATCTGGACCAACATCCCGAGGCCGTCGATACCCAGCACGAATCAGCCCTCGCAGCCCTGGAAGCAACGCTCCGCAGCCAAGGCATCCCGCTGTTCCTCAGTGAATTCCTTTTCCTGTGGATTGCCATGATCCTGTCGCTGCGACCCTACAAATTAGGCAAGTCGGCATGCGCCGCGGCCTCTGCTTATGTACTGTGCCAGTTCAGTTTCTTCATGCTGTTCGCCTTATTCCTCACCTGGGGCAAAAGTACGTCCATCAGCGTGTTCCTGATGCTCTTCCTCCTGATGGCCGATTACCACCAGTGGCTGGGAATCCCCTGGAAGAAAAGCTTTTGGCAGGCAGTGCGAACCGGCCTCTGTTACGGCATCGTATATGGCCTGATGATCTTGATCGTCAGCGCGCTGGTCATCCTCCTCGCCGTCATCAAAGGTTGAGTCCGCTGTCCGGTGCAGCGAAAGCCACAGAATGCGTTTTTGACTACATCCACGCATTCTGTGTCCACTAATTCACGCAAAAAGCCCGTTTCATGGCCACAGAATGCGTCCCGAGCCGAGATAGTACATTCTGTGGCTTCTGTCGGCCCTAAACCTCCGTCTTCCAGATTTCTTCCAGCATGGCCATCAAGGCGGGTTTGTCGGCGATCAGGCGGCGGAGTTCGGCCAGTTTGCGGGAGTTGTCCGATTCCGGGAACCAGAGCTTCAGGTAGCCGCCTTCGCCGTATTTTTCGACCAGATGCTGGGCGGCGCGGGCGAAATGGCCGGCTTTGTCGAGTTCGGGATAGTTCTTGAGGCCGAATTGGAGGGTCCGCAGGAGGATAGTGTGCGGATCGATCTGCCGGTCTGCTTCGGCTACGATGCGGCCATAGAGGGAACGCGGGGCTTGTTTGGATGAAGCCCGGTGGTCTTCCACGGCTTCTTTCATCATGACAAGCTGTTCGGACGTAAAGTATTGCGGCAGGACCGGATCGGCCATCAGGATCTTGCCGGAATCGGTATGGTGGTTTTCGCGGCCGTTCACGATGCCCAGGTCGTGGTAGGCGGCGATCACATAGACCATATCCCGGTCCACCTCTGTGCCTTGTGCGGCCAGCATGTCGGCCAGTTTGGCACTTTGATCGATGACGGTGGTGATGTGGTCGAGTTGGTGGGCTTTGTCAAAATGGGTATAGCGCGGCAGGATCTCCTGCTCGATATAGGCTTTCAATGTCGGGTTCATAATAGCACAAAGGTAAGAAAAACCATGGAGTTTGTCCGGATTATCGTATCTTTGCTACCGATGAAAGAGACCGGTTCTCCCAGAAAGAAAGGCCTGCTTTTCAGGTGGCTGCTCAGAATCCTGTTCGGGCTGGCGGTTTGTTGTGTTCTACTCGTCCTGCTTTTCAAATGGGTCCCGGTCCGTTACACCCCGGTGATGCTGGTGCGCAGCATCGAATACCGCCATGATCCAACTTTCCATACCCAGAAGACCTAGATGCCGCTGGACCATTTTTCGCCCGTTCTGAAAGAGGCGGTCATTCAGACGGAAGACCGTCTTTTCGGGCGGCACCATGGCTTCGATTTTGGCGAAATCCGGAAAATGTGGAAAGAGCATCAGGAAGAGGGTGCCCCGATCCGGGGCTGCAGCACGATCTCCCAGCAGACTGCCAAGAATGTGTTTACCTTTGGCAGTCCATCTATTGTCCGCAAAGTCCTCGAGGTAGGATGGACGCTGCTGATCGAATGGATCTGGGGGAAGCAGCGTATCCTGGAAGTTTATCTCAATGTGGTCGAGACGGGCAAAGGCTTGTATGGTTTTGAAACGGCGGCCCAGGTCTATTATGGGATCCCTGCCAGTGAACTCGACGTGGACCAGTCCCTGGCGATTGCGTCTTGTCTGCACAATCCCACCCGCTATTCGCCGCTTGATGAGCCGGATGAAGAGACGCGCAGCAAAATCGCACAACGGAAACGATGGCTTGAAACGGCGCGGGCCCGGAACAGATTCCCGTCTTGGATCTACCACGACTAAAAGTCGTGTACGTCATTTTTTTTGGATATTTCGAAGCTACGTCGTAACTTTGGAATATGTTCGTACGCAGGAAGATAAACAAATCGGGTTCGATCAGTATCTACGTGGTGGACAAAAGCCGCGGCCGGTATGATGTGGTCAAGTCTTTCGGCACCGCGAAGACAGCGGCCGAGGCCGACCTGCTGGAAAACCGGGCGCGTGAGTTTGTCCGTGAGCAGACAGGGGAACCGGATACCTTGTTTGGCAGCATGACCGAAGCGCAGCTGCGCGACTATGCTTCCACCCTCGACCAAGGGCGTATCGAACTCGCAGGCCCTGAACTGCTGTATGGCAGTATCTTCGACCGGCTCGGTCTGGGTGAGGGGAGGGACGCGTTGTTCCGTCACCTGGTCATCTGCCGGCTTTTCAATCCCGGCAGTAAGCGCCGTGTGGTCGATTATGTCCGGCAGTATCTGGGCACATCCATCGAAGTCAAGCCTGTCTACGATTTGATCGATCGTCTGCACCTGTCTGATATTGTGATTGGTACAGAAGAAGATGCGGCTGGCGCCTCCTGCTTTCTGTTCCCGTTGGAACAGGAAGCGAGCGGGAAAGCGGACGGGAAAGAACTGGCCAAGTCCCGCGGCCCGAGACCCCGTGTCCCGCAAATCCAGGTGGCGCTGCTCCAATCTGCGGACGGAAAGCCGCTGGGCTGCCGGATGTATGAGGCGTCTATGCCTGCCAAGAAGCGGAATGCCTCTCTCAAACGTTTTTTCACGCTATGTCATGCTGACAATCCGCCGGTCGTGCCTTATGAATCGCGTGACCTCCCGCACGCTTTCCGGATCAATCGCATGGACCTGAAGGTCCGCCCGTACAACCGCCGCCTGAAAGGCCGCATCGAAGGGCATTTGTGCGTCAGTCTGGCCGCCTATGCGGTTGATGTTGAACTGCAGCGTATGCTTCGTGCATCGGATTCTGCATTCACCCTCGCGCAGATCCGTGAAGCCGCCCGCACGATGTTCCGTCTCAATTACATCTCGCCCTACACCCGCCGACCCAAATCCGTCCTCGCCCAACCGACTCCGCTCCAGCGTCAAATCCTCGATTTCATCCATCAGGACTAATCTATTGCTTTCGGTTTGATTGTCGTCTTCCAGACGGGAGACGCATCAAGCGACAGGTATCTCCTCCAAAACCCATAGCCGCCCATGGCTCTGTGAATGGAAATGCCATAAGCGGCATAAGCCGCTAGCGGAGGCCGTTATAAAGGATTGAGCGATAGCAGGCCGTAGCGGTAGGGTTTGGGGCGGAGCCCCAGTAAACACGGTCGGGATAGCGCGAAGCGCGTAGGTTTTGGAGGAGATACCTGTCGCTGATGCGTGAAACCGATGGCTTATTCCAATCAGAAATACTGATAGAACTTGGCAATGGATTCCATTCCTTTGTAGAACTGGGAGAGGAGGTAGCTTTCGTTCGGGGAGTGGATGAAGTCACGTTCAAGGCCGAAGCCCATCAGGAGCGGATCGGCGTGGAGAGCACGCTGCATTTCCGCCAGGATGGCGATGCTGCCGCCGCCACGGCTCGGTACCGGTTCAATGCCATAGACTTCCCCGACAGCCCGTGAAGCCGCCTGGTACGCTTTGGAAGAGATCGGAATCAGGAAGCCGTCACCGCCGTGCTTCTCTTCGACTTCGACCGTCACACCCTTGGGCGCGATTGCCTTGAAATGGCGGGCGAACAGTTTGGCAATCGTCTTCGAATCCTGGTTCGGGACCAGCCGCATCGAGATCTTGGCGTGCGCTTCGCTCGGGATGACGGTTTTGGAACCTTCTCCGGTGTAGCCGCCCCAGATACCGTTCACGTCGAGGCAGGGACGGATGCCGACCCGTTCGAGCGTAGTGTAGCCTTTCTCGCCCGTGAGGGCCTTCACGCCGATGTTGTCCATATATTCGGTTGCGTTGTAAGGCGCGCGGGCGAGCATCTTGCGGTCCTTGCGGCTGAGTTCCACGACGTCGTCGTAGAAGCCTTTGACCGTGATGTGGCCGTTCTCGTCGATGAGTGAGTCGATCATCTTGCAGAGCGTGTTGATCGGATTGAAGACGGAACCGCCGTAATGGCCCGAGTGCAGGTCTTTGTTCGGGCCGGTGACCTTGACTTCCATGTAGCAGATGCCGCGCATGCCGCAATTGATGGAAGGAATCTTCTCGTTGAGCATCGTGGTGTCAGAGACCAGGATGATGTCGCAGGCAAGCAGGCGCTTGTGCGTCTTGATCCATTTCGAGAGGGCGGCGGAGCCCATCTCTTCCTCACCTTCAAAAATGAATTTGATGTTGTGCCGGAGCTGCCCGGTGCGCACCAGATACTCAAAAGCCTTGATATGCATGAACGTCTGGCCCTTGTCGTCGTTTGCCCCGCGGGCGTAGATGGCACCGTCACGGATCTCCGGCTCGAAGGGGTTCGATTTCCAGCGTTTCAGCGGATCGACGGGCATGACGTCGTAGTGGCCATAGACCAGGATCGTAGGCGCTTTGGGATCGAATTTCTTTTCCCCGAATACAACCGGGTGCCCGGTGGTTTCATAGACAGCCGCCCGGTCGGCGCCGGCCTCTTTCAGCAGTTCGACCAGCCGTTCGGCGCAACGGTACATGTCAGACTTGTGGGCGGATTCAGAACTGATGGACGGAATGCGGAGCAGCGAGAACAATTCCTGCAGGAAACGCTCGTTGTTTTGTTCAATGTATTGTTTCATAATGAATATTAATTGCAATTCCTACAAATATAGCCATTTTTTTGTAACTTTGCGCCTCTTATAAAGTATATTACAGAAATATAAATTCTAAGCATCCATATGAATATTACGAAGAATCAGGTTGACGACCTCAATATGACCGTCAGCATCGCCCTCGACAAGAACGACTGGGCCGAACCCCGGAAGAAGAAACTCAACGAGTACCGCCGCACCGCGGACATCCGCGGCTTCCGCCGCGGCATGGCCCCGATGTCGCTGATCGAGAAGATCCATGGCGGTCAGGCCCTCGCCGAAGTCGTGAATACGCTGGTTACCGACGAACTGAACAAATTCATCGATGACAACAAACTCAATCTCATCGGTGAGCCGCTTCCGAGCGAGAAACAGTCCGACAACAACTGGGACAATCCCGACGCGTTCTCTTTCGACTTTGACCTGGCTGTCGCTCCCGAAGTGAATCTGACCGTTACGGCAGACGACAAGATTCCGTACTATACCGTCACCGTCACCAAAGAGGCCCTCAAGGACTATCGGCACGGCTTGCTGAAGCAGTTCGGCCAGCTCGAAAGCGCCGAGACGTCGAAAGAAGACGATTTCGTGATTGCCGATTTCGTCAGCGGAGAGCAGAAGATCGAAGGCGCCTATGTCGCCCTTCGCAGCATGGCGGAAGAAGTGAAGAAGGAATTCGTCGGCTTGAAGAAAGGCGATACCCGCGAAGTCGATATCGTCCGTACGTTCCCCAATGAGGCCGACCGTGCCGCCATGTTCCACGTGAAGAAGGAAGAACTCGAGACCCTGCCTGTCAATTGGACGATGACCGTCAACGACATCAAGACCTTTGTCGATGCGCCGCTGACGCAGGCTACCTTCGACCAGATCTTCGGCGAAGGCAACTGCAAGGACGAAGCCGAGTTCGACGCCAAAGTCAAGGAACGCCTGCAGTCCGAGTATGCGCAGGAAAGCGACTACCGCTTCATGATCGACGCCAAGGAATACCTCATCGACAAAGCCGCCATCCAGCTCCCCGACGCTTTCATGAAACGCTGGATCATGACTGCCAACGAAGGCAAGTTCACGATGGAGCAGATCGAAGCCGAGTACGACCTCTTCGCCAAGGATTTCCGCTGGAACATGATCCGCACCAAGATCATGAAGGATCAGGATCTCAAGGTGTCGAAAGACGACGTGATGAAGCAGGCCCTGTCGATGGCCTCCTACCAGTTTGCCATGTACGGCATGCAGAACGTGCCGGAAGAGCACCTCACCAAATATGCAGAGCAGATCCTCGCTGACCGCCAGCAGGCCGAGCGTATCGTCGAGAAGGTAGAGGACGACCTCGCCTTGACCTGGGTCCGTGGCGTCGCCACCATCGACAAGAAGAAGATCTCGCTCGAGAAGATGCGTGAACTTACGAAATAAATAGCCGTTATGACCGAATTCGAGAAATATGCCATCCGCGGACGCGGCATCAGCTCGCTCAGCCTGCATCGGTTCAATTCGCTTTATGCGAGCTACATGAACCCGATGATCATCGAGGAGCGCCAGCTCAATGTCGCCCAGATGGACGTCTTCAGCCGCTTGATGATGGACCGCATCATCTTCCTGGGCTGCCCCATCAACGACGATGTGGCCAACATCATCCAGGCGCAGCTTCTCTTCCTGGAGAGCAACGACCCGAAGGCCGACATCATGCTCTACATCAATTCGCCGGGCGGTGTCGTCTATTCCGGCCTGGGTATCTATGACACGATGCAGACCATCCAACCCGATGTGGCCACCATCTGCACCGGCATGGCCGCTTCGATGGCTTCCATCCTGCTCGCCGCCGGCGCGAAGGACAAGCGCTCTGCGCTCCCGCACTCCCGTGTGATGATCCACCAGCCGATGGGTGGCGCTGAAGGCCAGGCTTCCGAGATGGAAATCACGGTCCGTGAGATCGTCAAGCTGAAGAAGGAGCTCTACCAGATCCTTTGCGACCACACCGGCAAGCCGATGGAACAGATCGTCAAGGATGCCGACCGTGACTTCTGGATGACGGCCGAAGAGGCGCGGAAGTACGGCATGGTGGACCGCATCGTAGAAAAGAGCAAAAATGGCAAAGAAGAAAGATAGCCACGAAGGCGCGGACCATTGCGCGTTCTGCGGCCGGAGCCAGGATGAGGTGGACCTCCTGATTTCAGCAGGGGAAGTGGCCATCTGCTCCGACTGTGCGCGGATGGCCTACGAATACGCCAAGGAGGCTCTCAGCCCTTCAGAAGAGCATATCCGCACCAACGGCAAGATCGTGGGCGAGGCCCGTCTTTTCAAGCCGGCCGAGATCAAGGCTTTCCTGGACGAATACGTGATCGGGCAGGACGAGGCCAAACGTTTCCTGGCTGTGGCCGTGTACAACCATTACAAGCGCATCAATCTCAAGAACGACCTGATTGAGAAGTCCAACATCCTGATGGTAGGTCCCACCGGCACCGGTAAAACCCTGCTGGCCCGGACCATCGCCAAGATGCTCAACGTGCCGTTCGCCATTGTCGATGCAACCGTCCTGACGGAAGCCGGCTACGTGGGAGAAGACGTGGAGAGTATTCTTACACGCCTGCTTCAGGATGCGGATTATGATGTGTCCAAGGCCGAGAAAGGGATTGTCTTTATCGATGAGATCGACAAGATCGCCCGCAAGAGCGACAACCCTTCCATCACGCGCGACGTGTCGGGCGAGGGCGTGCAGCAGGCGCTCTTGAAGATTTTGGAAGGCAGTCTGGTCAACGTACCTCCGCAGGGTGGCCGCAAACATCCCGAGCAGCGGATGATTACGGTCAATACCGAGAACATCCTCTTCATCTGCGGTGGCGCCTTCGAAGGAATCGACCGGTACATCGCCCAGCGGCTCAACACCCAGGTTATCGGCTACGGCGCCCGCAAGAAACATGAGACCATCGACACCGACAATCTCATCCAGTACGTGGCGCCGCAGGACCTGCGCGCCTACGGCCTGATTCCCGAGATCATCGGCCGTCTGCCGGTGCTTTGCCACCTGGACCCGCTCGACCGTCCCACGCTGCTGGCCATCCTGACCCGTCCCAAGAACGCCCTGGTCAAACAGTACCAGGAACTGTTCGCGCTCGACGGCATCAAACTCAAGATCAAGCCCGAAGTGCTGGAATTCATCGTGGACACATCGATCCAGTACCGTCTCGGCGCCCGTGGCCTCCGCTCCATCTGCGAAGCCATCATGACCGACGCGATGTTCGACGCGCCCACCAGCCACAAGAAATCGCTGACCATCACGCTGGACTATGCCAAACAGAAAATCGAAAAATTCGCCGGCAGGATGATCGGCCTCGAAGATTAAAGCGTGAAGGGAGGATATAAGAAAAGCCGCTTGAAAAAGCGGCTTTTTCTGTACCCCCTCAGGGGCTCGAACCCTGGACCCCAACATTAAGAGTGTCGTGCTCTACCAACTGAGCTAAGGAGGTGTCCCTTTGTTTTGGGACTGCAAATGTAGGAACTTTTTTTCGACCTGCAAAATATTTTTCACGAATTTATCGACGTTTTTTCTTATTTTTGGATAAAATAAATCCAAAGCCTGTATCTATGAAACGTTGGAGTCTTCTGTTCCTGGCCTTCTTTTCCGTGCTGGCGGTGAAGGCGCAATCTTATGAATACGGGAAGCTTCGCTGCGCGGACGGCGACACCCTCCTTTACCGGTTCCTCACCCCGGAAAAAACGGATCAGATCGAGCAATATCCACTTGTCCTGTATCTGCATACGTCCGGCGAACGCGGCAATGACAATGAAGGGACCGTCTTCGGTGCCCAGATGTTCCTGAACCCTTGCAACCGGGAAGATTATCCCTGCTTCGTCATTGTGCCGCAGTGCCCGGAGAACCATACCTGGGCGTTCGACGTGAGCCCTGACTCTTATGATTTTCCGAAAGACTATCCGGAGAGCAAGATCATGAAGCAGGTGATGGAACTCGTGCATCTTTTCCTGCAACGTCCCGACGTGGATCCGGACCGGGTATATATCTATGGGATGTCGATGGGGGGCATCGGCGCTTTCGATGCAGTGGCCCGTCATCCTGACATCTTCGCTGCCGCCGTTCCCATCTGCGGAGACATCAATCCGGACCGGCTCGGAAAGTTCGAGGGCGTGTCGTTCAGCCTTTACCACGGCGACAATGACCAGGCCGTTCCGGTTTCCGGCTCCAGGGATGCCTATCGCGCCCTGAAGGCCGCCGGAGCGGATGTCCGCTACCATGAATTTCCTGGTTGCGGACATGTGTGCTGGTGGAAGGCTTTCGAAATGCCCGATTTTATGGATTGGCTTTTCTCGAAAAGCAAAAAGAAGACGGAACCTCGACCGGGCGCTTAACTCAGTTTGTCGCCGTTCATCGAGATCAGGAACTCTTCGTTGTCGCGCGTCTTTTCAAGGCGGCTCTTCATGAATTCCATGGCCTCGAGCGAAGTCATGTCTGCCAGGTGGTTGCGCAGGATCCAGACGCGGTTGACATACTCGGGATCATAGAGCAGGTCGTCGCGGCGGGTGGAACTGAGCGTCACATCGACAGCCGGGAAGATGCGGCGGTTGGAGAGCTTGCGGTCGAGCTGGAGCTCCAGGTTGCCGGTACCCTTGAATTCTTCAAAGATCACATCGTCCATCTTGGAACCGGTCTCGGTAAGCGCCGTGGCCAGGATGGTCAGTGAGCCGCCGCCTTCGATGTTGCGGGCTGCACCGAAGAAGCGTTTCGGCTTGTGGAGCGCATTGGCGTCCACCCCGCCAGAGAGCACTTTGCCGGAAGCGGGCTGCACCGTGTTGAAGGCACGCGCCAGGCGGGTGATCGAGTCGAGCAGGATCACGACGTCGTGGCCGCATTCGACCAGGCGTTTGGCTTTCTCCAGCACCATGTTGGCCACTTTGACGTGGTGGTCGGCCGGTTCGTCGAAGGTGGAAGCAATGACTTCGGCTTTGACGCTGCGCTGCATATCGGTCACTTCTTCCGGACGCTCGTCGATCAGCAGGACGATCATGTAAACTTCCGGATGGTTGTCCGCGATGGCATTGGCGATGTCTTTCAGCAGGACGGTCTTACCGGTCTTCGGCTGGGCCACGATCAGGCCGCGCTGGCCTTTTCCGATCGGCGTGAACAAATCAACGACGCGGACGGAGATATTGCTGTTGTGGCCATGGCCCGTCAGGTTGAATTTCTCGTTCGGGAAGAGCGGGGTGAGGAAGTCGAACGGGACGCGGTCGCGGATGAATTCCGGGGAACGGCCGTTGATGCGGTTGATCTTCACCAGCGGGAAATATTTGTCGCCTTCGCGCGGCGGACGGATTTCGCCGAGGATGGTATCGCCCGTCTTGAGGGCGTACATCTTGATCTGGCTCTGCGATACGTAGATATCGTCGGGGGAATTCAGGTAGTTATAGTCGGAGGAACGCAGGAAACCGTAGCCGTCGGGCATGATCTCCAGCACGCCGGTCGCTTCCACGATGCCTTCGAATTCGATACGGGGCTGACGGGGCTGCTGGGGCTGTTGCTGCTGGGGTTGTTGCGGTTGTCCTTGCTGCGGCCGGGGCTGCTGCTGTTTCTGCTGCGGCGGCTGCCCTTGCTGGGGCTGTTGCGGCTGAGCCGGCTGGGCCGGTTGTGACGGCTGCTGTGGCTGTTGGGCCGGCTGGCTCTGCTGGGGCTCCTGGGCGGGTTGCTGCGGCTGCTCGGCAGGCTTGGCCTGGATCCGCTGGCGTTTTTTGGCCTTGGCGGCAGGCTTATCGTTTTTTTCTGTTTTTTCAGCGGGTTTTTCTTCCACCGGTGCGGGCTGCTCAGGGGCAGGCTGGGTGGCTTCCGGCTCCGGCGTGCCGGCTTCCGGGGCGGCATTCTTGCGCGGCCGTCCGCGTTTGCGCTTCTCCTGGGCAGGGGCCGGCGTTTCGGCCGGTTTTACCGGCTCGGATTCGGCCGGAGTGGCTTTTTCCTCCGCAGCGGGTTTCTCCTTCGGCTCATTCTTCTTCTTGGCGGTCTTCCGCTGCCGTTTGGGGGATTCATTGCTCTGGATCGCCTGTTCGTCCAGGATGGCGTAAATCAAGGTATCCCTGTCCAGGGATTCGGGTTTCTTGACCTTTAAACTTTTGGCGAGCGCAACAAGGTCTTCTTGACTCTTGCTGCTCAGTTCGATAATATCTATCATTCGTATGATTGGAATAAACCGGGCCCGAAGAGACGGAGACGCCGGTTCGATTTGATACGGCAAAGATAATAAAAATAATTATTTATCCCAATAACTGGCTGATTTCTTGAATTGCAGCAAGTCGCTCAGGGCGGAGGCTTTCGCCGCAATCCGGAAACTCCAGCTCTCCCACTGGCCGGTCGGCACCCACGACACGGAAATGGCGAAGCAGTGCAGGTCGTAAGTGGCGCTGATCTGGGTCGTGCTGAGCTGCAGCTTGGTCAGGTCAAAGCCGGTGTTGATGTTGAAATTCATTGCCTTGGTGAGGCGCAACTGCCCGGACAAACTGAGCGTCTGGATATGGCTGTGCTTGGTCTGCAACTGATCGTTCGCGTACTGGTACGTGCGGGAATACGAGTAGTTGTAATTGAAACTGATGGACCAGGGAATATTGGGATTCATGTAGTACACCCAGCCGCCCGGTATGTATTCGCCGGTGACGGGGTGGTAATAGATGCGGGCGTAGTCGGAATTGCCTCCGCTGCTGGAGGAACTCTTGGCCGCATCTTTGTGCCCGTCGTTGCCGGAATACTTGCCGTCGCCGTTGATGGAGTAGGAGAGGGAAGCACTGGCATTCGTCATGCGGAAAGGCCGGCCGGTTTTCAGGACGTTCAACTGGTTGATGCGCCGTCCTTGGGCGTCGATGGCATACGGGTCGAGTGACATGTTGCCGTTGAGGCCCAGTTTGCCGAAAATGGTGGTGCTGGCGGTCACGTTGATGTTGGACAGCCGCATCGAGTCGGCCAGGAAATTGTACGATCCCGATAGGTTGAGCTGGTCGATCAGCTTGATCTTCTGGTATTTGTCTTTGGGGTTGGCCGGTTCCTCCGCCATCGGATCCGTGTTTTTCAGCACCTTGGCCTCCAGGTTGTTGGCAAAGGAGAAGGAAAGGCTGGCGTTCCGGCCGCTTCCGGGAGGCGAATAGAGTTGTCCAGCATAGCGGTTGTAGTCCACTGTCCGTTCCACACCGTCCTTGTCCGTATAGACATAGGAGGTATAACCGTTGGCTTTCGTCGCCAGGTTCGGACTGATCGAGAAACTGAAGGAAGGCGTGATCATGTGCCTGATAGCCTGCAGTTTGCTCCGCTTGCCGAACGTGAACATGCCATAGATGCGGGTGTTCATCGAAAGGCCGCCCGAATAGGTCTGGGTTACGCCGAAACGGCTGAACTGGTCGGTCCAAAGTGTCTCGACACGGCCGGTCTCCTCGTTATACTGACGGTATTGTTCCCGGAAGAACCAGTTCATGCCGTAGCTGACGCTGGGCGTAAACTGGAAATACTTGAGCAGCGTGAAGCCGGGCAGGCCGATGGAAAAGGCGTGGTTGACACCGTTCTGCATCCGGTTGAGCATGTCCTTGTTCATGGCGAACTCGCTGGCCTTGAAGGCCACCTTGTTCTGCATCGTGGCGTTGTAGCTGAAGGAGATCTGTTCGTAAAAGCGTTCCTTGCCGACCCGGTTTTTCCGCTTGAAAGGGTAGAAGCGGTTCACGTTGAACGTGATGTTGGGGAGGGTGAAGGAGTAGGAACTGTCGCGTGAGTTCTGGCTGTGCAGCAGGTTGAGGGACAGGGATACGCCGCTCCATGTCTTCGAATAGGAGATGGAAGAGGATGCCTGGTTCTGCAGGGCGTCGCTCACGCTGGTCGAGTTGTAGCGGTTGTTGGACGGGCTGGAGAAATTGACGGAGGCCCGGAAGGTGGTTCCCGGCCGGGCTTTCGGGTCTTGGGAATGGTTCCACGTCACACCGAAGTTCTTCGACTCATTGAAAGAAGGCGTGTCGCGTTCGCCCGTGATGTCATCGGAGTAGTTGATGGCGAGCGAACCGTCAAAGGAGTACCGCTTCTTATAACGCGAAGTGAGGCGGGCGGCCCAGGAACCATACGTATAGATGTCTCCGGTCAGGGCCAGGTCCAGATAGTCTCCGATTACGAAGGAATAACCGAAATCGCGCAGGTAGAGGCCGCGGGCATTCTCCTCACCATAGGTCGGGATCAGGATGCCGCTGGCCCGGTCCGGTTTCTCAGGTACGAAGCCGAAGGGGATGATCAGCGGCAGCGGCACATCCTCGATGACGGCATAGGCCGGGCCGAACATCGTTTTCTGCCGGGGCTCGGTCATGATCTTGGCCGTCGTCATCTTCAGGTAGTAGTGCGGGTGCTCGGCATCGCAGACCGTATATTGGCCGCCCGAGATGTTGATGGACTGGTCCGGCATCATCTTGAGTTTGCTGCCGATCAGCTTGCCTTCCTCCTGCTGGGTCGCCATGTTCTTGATCTTGGCCTTGCGGGTTTGGAAATTGTAGAAGACCTCGTCCATCTCGTAGCTCTTGCCGCCCGTCGTCATCACAGGGCGGCCGTTGAGCTCTCCCGTGATGGTGTCGAGCACGCCTTTGGCGTAAACCACGTTCATCTTGGTGTTGTAGGCCATGTAGTCGGCCTTGAGCTCCATGTCCTGGTATTTGGCGGTCACCTCGCCGAAGTAGTAGATGATATTCTTTTCCAGGTCTTCCAGCACCGAGTCGCGGGCGGCGGAAAAGGCCGGGCGGTCGAGCGATCCCTTCGGCTGGGTGAAGAGCGTGTCACGGACGGCCCCGTTCCATGCGAGCGTGTCGGCCGGTTTTACCTCCGTCGAGTCGGGGAGGGCGACCAGCGGGGGACGCACCAGCGAATCAGGCTCCTGGGCAAGGAGCGGGACGCTGAGGGCGGTCAGCAACAGGACGATGAATAATCTTATAGAATGCAAAACAAATTTCGTATCTTTGCAGAAAGGCAAAATTAATAAAAAATCAGCAACTAACATGCCATTGATGGGAAATATGCCTTTCAGACGGCTCCGATCGGGGCTTTTGGCCCTGCTTATCCTGTTGATTCCGGCCCTGGTACCAGCCCAGGAGAGCGGTGTCCGTCTGCGTACCGTCGTCATCGATGCCGGACATGGCGGACACGATCCCGGTGCAATCTCCAAGTTCAGCAAACTGTCTGAAAAACAAATCAACCTGGACCTGGCGCTCCGGCTGGGCGCCAAGATCGAAAAGGAATACCCGGATGTAAAAGTCATCTATACCCGCAAGACCGACCGTTTCGTCGAACTGGCCGAACGCGGCAACATCGCCAACCGCAACCATGCCGACCTGTTCATTTCCATCCACGTGAATTCAGCAGGCAGTTCCGCCGCTTCCGGCACCGAGACGTTCGTGATGGGTACCGACAAGAGCCGCTCCAACATGGAAGTCTGCAAGCGGGAGAATGCCGTGATCCTGCTGGAAGATGACTATTCTACGAAATATGAAGGCTTCGATCCGGATAATCCGGAGTCCTATATCATCTTCAACCTGATGCAGAACGCGCATTTCGAGCAGAGCATCGCGTTTGCGGCGCTGGTCCAGCAGCAGTTCATCAAGAATGGCCCCATCAAGAAAAGCCGCGGCGTCCGCCAGGCCCCGCTAATGGTGCTTTGGCGTACGACAATGCCCTCCGTCCTGGTCGAAGTAGGTTTCCTGTCGAATTCCTCCGACCGGACCTTGCTGAACCAGGCCATCAACCGGCAGAAGATCGCCGATGACATTTTCCGGGCGTTCGCTTCTTTCAAGAAACAATATGATGCGGGCGGCGGCTCGTTTACGATCGATGAGTCGGCACTCGCCACGCCCGACGATCCTGCCGAGGAAGAAGAGACGGTGGCAGCAACGCCTGCCGCACCGGCTGGTCCGCACTTTGAAATCCAGATCCTGGCTTCGAAGACAAAGCTCAAGGACAACTCTCCGGAACTCAAGGGTGAGAAGCAGGTCCAGTGCCGGTTTATCAACGGATTTTACAAATATTCTGTTGGTAACTTTTCCACGCGGGAGGCGGCGGCCAAGCAACTTCCGACTGTCAAACGCAAGTTTTCCGGGGCTTTTATCATCGCGGTCGATTGACCGTTTCATCACTTTCAACCTGCTTGCGTTACTAAGTAGATTATTATCAAGAGAGTAGCCGTTTTGTAACTCTGTAATTCATTGATAATCAGAGGAAAACAAAAGCAAAAAATTTTTTTCTTGATAATTAGGGAGTTGCGGATTTTTGAAAAAAAACAACAAAAAAAAGTTTTTTTTTCCACCATTTTTTCCCCAATTTTGTTGTCGGATTACAACCCCCTATGACTCCCGATAACAAAAATACCGTATGGACCCGCTGCCTTGAGATTCTCAGGGACAACTTGAACGAAGAGACGTTCAAGACCTGGTTCGGTCCTATCAAGCCGATCTCGCTCGAAGACCAGCGTCTGACGATCGAGGTCCCTTCCGATTTCTGGCGGGAGTACATCGAAGAGCATTTCATCGGCCTGCTGAGCAAAGTGCTTCGCCGGGAGATCGGGCCCTCCGCCTCCCTCCTGTATAAGGTGCGTATTCTCGACGATATTTTCATCGAACAGCGCCCCAAAGGAGGACGCGCGCGCAATCCTGAGTTGCCCATCCCCGAAGCCGGTGAGCACTACACGGGCAGTGTCTATGCGATTCCGGGCATCCGCAAGCTCAACATAGAGCCGTGCCTCAATCCGATCTACAATTTTGAGAGTTTCATCGAGGGCAGCTGCAACCGCCTCGGCCGTTCTGCGGGCTTGAGTATCGCCGTCAACCCCGGCCGCAGCACCTTCAATCCCTTGTTCATTTATGGCGGTCCCGGACTGGGCAAGACGCATCTGGCGCAGGCCATCGGCATCGCCGTCAAGGAACGGTTCCCGGACAAGGTGGTCCTGTATGTCAGTGCCAACACGTTCCAGAACCAATATATGAATGCCGCCTGCTCGGCCAAAAGTGCCAACAACGGCAACAAGGTGGCGGATTTCCTGCGCTTCTACCAGCTCATCGACGTGCTGATCATCGACGATGTGCAGGACTTCGCCGAGAAGAAGGGTACCCAAGGCGCCTTCTTCCACATCTTCAACTACCTCCACCAGAGCGGCAAGCAGCTCATCCTTACGTCCGACAAGCCGCCGGTGGACCTGCAGGGACTCGACCAGCGTCTTCTTTCCCGCTTCAAGTGGGGCCTGTCCGCGGAGCTTCTTCCGCCGGCCTATGAGACGCGTCTGGCTATTCTCAAGTCGAAATGTGCCCGCGAAGGCGTTGAGATCGCGGAGGAAGTGCTCTCTTTCGTGGCCCGCAGCGTCAAGTCCAACATCCGCGAATTGGAAGGCATCCTGTTCTCCCTCATTGCCAACGCCACCTTCAACCGGCAGGAGATCACCCTCGAACTGGCCCAGCGCCTGGTCGACAAGATCGTGACCGATCCCAAGAGCGAGATCACGGTCAGCCGCATCCAGGAAGCCGTCTGCCGCTATTTCGGCATCACCGACGAATTGTTCCTTTCCAAGACCCGCAAGCGCGAGATCGTGCAGGCCCGCCAGATCGCCATGTATCTGAGCCGCAGCTTGACAAAGACATCGCTCTCTTCCATCGGCTCCCAGCTCGGAGGAAAGGATCACGCCACTGTCCTGCACGCTTGCAATACCGTAAGCGACCTGATGGACACCGACCGCAGTTTCCGCGGCTTCGTGCACGACATCGAGCGCGTGCTCAACTCACCCGAGTAATCACTCTCAAAAATATTGTCAATCATGGATACAGAAAAAGTGTTGAATTTTTTCCGTGAGATTACCCGTATCCCGCGCGAATCAGGGCATGAGGAGCAGATTGTCGCTTACCTGCAGCAGTTTGCGGCCTCCCGCGGCCTCGAATGCAGGACCGACGAAGTCGGCAATGTGATGATCGCGAAGCCGGCTTCCAAAGGGTATGAGGATCATCCCGCGGTCGTCCTGCAGGGTCATACCGACATGGTCTGCGAAAAGAAGTCCACCTCGAATTTCGACTTTTCCAAGGATCCGATCCATTACGTGATCGAAGACGGCTGGATGGTCGCCCACGACACGACGCTCGGTGCCGACAATGGGATCGGTGTAGCGGCCGCGATGGCGATCCTGGACGATGATACGCTTGCCCATCCGCGGGTGGAGTGCCTGTTTACCGTCTCTGAGGAAACCGGCCTCGACGGTGCCCGCGCCGTGAAGAAGGGATTCATCACCGGCAAGACCCTCATCAACCTGGATGACGAAGACGAAGGGTATTTCTGCGTGGGCTGCGCCGGTGGCATGGATACGGTCGGTACATTTAAGTACCGGGCGCAGAAGCTCCCCAAAGAGGCTGTTTGCATGAAGTTTACCATCGGTGGCGGCCAGGGCGGCCACAGTGGCGACGACATCGACAAGAACCGGATCAATGGTGTGCAGCAGATTGCCCGATTCACCGCGGAGACTTTGAAGTATCATGTGGAACTGTGCGAGATTGCCGCCGGCAACAAGCGCAATGCCATCGCCCGGGGCGGAGAAGTCGTACTGGCCATCCCGCCGCGCAATGTCAAGCGGGTCATCGGCTTGTTCGATGATTTCGCTGCCCGCCTGAAAGCGGAGTTTGCCGTGACAGATCCGGGCCTCTATTTCGAACACGAACCCGTCTTGTGGAAAGGAACGGCCATCGATACCGATACCGCCCAGCGCGTTGTCCGGGCCCTGATTGCCATTCCGCACGGGGTGGCTGCCATGAGTGCCGATATCCCCGGCCTGATTGAGACGTCCACCAACCTGGCCTCCGTCAAAATGCTGGAAGGCCGCAAGATCGTGGTCGGCACGATGCAGCGCAGTTCGGTCAACAGCCAGCGTATCTTCCTCGCCCAGCGTGTCGCCGCCGTTATGGAACTGGCCGGTGCCAGCGTGCGTCATTCGGACGGCTATCCCGGCTGGAAGCCCAATCTGAAATCCCATGTCAAGGATGTCTGCGTCGCGTCGTACAAACGGCTCTTTGGCCGCGAACCGGTCGTGCGCGCCATCCACGCAGGGCTGGAATGCGGGCTCTTTACCGAAAAATTCCCGGACATGGACATGATTGCCTTCGGTCCGACGCTTCAGGGCGTCCACGCACCTGGCGAGCGTCTTGACCTCGCCTCGCTCGACCGCTTCTGGGCGGTCCTGCAGGATGTTCTCAAAAACCTGTAGCCATGCCCAGACTGATTGCTCCTTCCATGCTGTCGGCCGATTTCGGCAATCTCCACCGCGACTGCCGCCGGGTCAACCGCAGTGCGGCCGGCTGGTTCCATCTCGATGTGATGGACGGTTTGTTCGTGCCGAACATCTCTTTCGGTTTCCCGGTCTGCAAAGCCATTGCGGAAGTCGCCGAAAAGCCGATGGACGCCCATTTGATGATTGTCGAGCCCTGGCGTTACATCGAACGGTTCGCGGCACTCGGCGTGAAATACTTAAGTGTTCATTATGAAGCCTGCAACGACCGTCGTCTCAAGGAATGCATCAAACTGATCCGCGACTGCGGCATGGGCGTCGGCGTGGCCATCAATCCTGAGACGCCTGCCGAAGTCCTGATTCCTTATCTGCACAGCATCGACTATGTGGTGGTCATGGGGGTGCATCCCGGTTACAGCGGGCAGAAATACATCCCAGAGACCACGGAAAAAGTGGCGGTTCTGGCCGAGATGATCGCCGGTGCGGAAGCGGACTGCTTCATCGAAGTGGACGGCGGCGTCAGCGTGCAGAATATTGCAGAACTGGAACGGCTGGGCGCCGGCGTCTTCGTCGCCGGCTCGGCCGCTTTCTCATCGGGCGATCCCAAAACCGCTGTCCGCGCGCTGCTGGACGCTTAGAGGATATACTTGATTTCCTTGAAACCGTAGGTGTGCAGGGTGCCGTCCCTGTGCTCCAGCAACAGGCGGGCCTTCCCGTCGATGCCCAGGATCCGGGCTTCGATGCGAAGGCCCGACCTGTGTTCCGTCGGCACGTCATTGGCCGGCATGGCCTCGAACGCATGCCACTGGCCGCGCCGGTACAGTTTTTCCAGATACAGTGCGTCGAAACCGTTGCGGGCATAGCGCGAGTCGAGTTGGTCGTAATAGCGGAAGATGCAGGACAGCAGGACCGGCAATTCATCCTTGATGTCGAAGGACAGTCCGGTTTCTTGAACGAGGGATGTCGGATTGGGGAGGGAAGGGTCGAATTGCCGCTGGTTCATGTTGAGGCCGATGCCTGCGACGGCGGCCCCGACCCGGCCTTCGGAAAGAACGTTCTCGATCAGGGTGCCGCAAATCTTCCGGTCGCCGGCATAGATGTCGTTGGGCCACTTGATCGTGGCCGGGATGCCTTTCCCGGCCAGATAATCGACCAGGCCAAGGGCAACGATCTGCGAGAGGATAAACTGCTCGGCGACAGCTACATTCTCCGGCTTCAGCAGGATGGAAAACGTGAGGTTTTCTCTGGCACGGCTCTCCCAGCGATTGCCTTTCTGGCCGCGGCCAGCGGTCTGGAAAAGGGCGGCATAGACCGTACGGTCGGGCAACCCGTTTTTGTCGTTCATCAGTTGCGTATTGGTCGAATCGACCGTGTCAAACCATCGGATGGAATCTTCCATATTTTCAGTTGGGGCCGGATGGCCGGAAATTTGCTGGGAATTTGTAACTTTGCTGGATAATGATTACCTTGCAAAGATAATTCAATTTTACGAATATGAAGAGTGAAGTCGGCGTGATCGCCGAAGCTATGCTGGAGAAAAAGGCCCAGGATGTGGTGTCGCTGGACCTGACGCGGATCGGCACCGCCATTGCCGACCATTTTGTAATCTGCAACGCAGATTCCACGACCCAGGTCGTCGCCATTTCCGACAACGTGGTAGAGCAGATGGAGAAAGAATGCGACCGCAGTGTCCTGCGACAGCAGGGCCGTGAGAACGCCTTCTGGGTGATTCTCGACTATGGCGACATCGTCGTCCATATCTTCAAGACGGACCAGCGCCTGTTCTACCGCCTCGAAGACCTGTGGGCGGATGCTGTCAAAACCACTTATACCGACAAGAACGCATAATGGAGAACAAGAATAAGGCTCCCCGTGAGCCGCAGAATGATAATCCGCGCCGGATGCGCCAGCCGCGTCGCGGTTTCAACTGGTTTTCGCTGGTGTACCTGTTCCTGCTGCTGGGACTGGCCTATATGTGGTCCAGCACCGGTACGTCCGATCCGCTCAAGCGCGAATGGCTGGACGTGAAGGAAACGCTCCTGACAAGCGGCGACGTGGAGAAAGTCGTGTATGTCCGCAATGAGCGCAAAGGCGAGATTTTCCTCAAGCAGGGTGCGCTGGACAAATACAAGAATCTTTACGGAGGCCGTGAGCCCAAAGGCGGACCGCATTTCTATTTCCTGGTTTCGGACAAGTTCGACGCCGAAGGACAACTCGACGGCCTGGTGGAATCCCTGCCTGAGGAGCAGCGCTTCAAAGTGGTCGTGGAGGAACACAAAAGCTATTGGGGGCCGATCATCGAGTGGCTCATCTTCCCGCTGATGCTGCTGCTGATGTTTTTCCTGTTCATGCGGCCGATGCGCAACATGAGCGGCGGCGGGGCCGGCGGCGGCATCTTCAACGTGGGCAAGTCGCAGGCGAAACTTTATGAGAAGTCGAACAACGTGAAGGTAACCTTCAAGGACGTGGCCGGCATGGAGGAAGCGAAAGTGGAGGTCAAGGAGATCGTGGATTTCCTCAAGAATCCGAAGAAATATACCAGCCTGGGCGGCAAGATTCCCAAGGGCGCCCTCCTGGTCGGCCCTCCGGGCACCGGCAAGACCCTGCTGGCCAAAGCTGTAGCCGGAGAAGCGGATGTTCCGTTCTTCTCGATGTCCGGTTCCGATTTCGTGGAGATGTTCGTGGGCGTGGGTGCTTCGCGTGTCCGCGACCTCTTCCGCCAGGCCAAGGAGAAAGCTCCGTGCATCGTCTTTATCGACGAGATTGACGCCGTGGGCCGCGCCCGCAGCAAGAATGCGGGCTTTACCTCGAATGACGAGCGGGAGAATACCCTCAACCAGCTGCTGACCGAAATGGACGGTTTCGGTTCCAATTCGGGCGTCATCATCCTGGCGGCCACCAACCGGGCCGATATCCTCGACAAAGCCCTGATGCGTGCCGGCCGTTTCGACCGGCAGATTCACGTGGACTTGCCCGAGCTCAAGGAACGCCTAGATATTTTCAAGGTGCACCTGCGCAATATCAAGCTGGCGCCGGGATTCCAGATTGATTTCCTGGCCAAGCAGACACCCGGTTTCAGTGGCGCCGACATCGCCAATGTATGCAACGAGGCGGCCCTGATCGCCGCCCGCAAGAACAAGGTCGTGGTGGAGAAGCAGGATTTCCTGGACGCCATCGACCGCATCGTCGGCGGCCTGGAACGCAAGAGCAAGATCATCACGCCCGAAGAGAAGAATACGATTGCCCACCACGAAGCAGGTCATGCCACGGTCAGCTGGTTGTTGCCCAATGCCAATCCGCTGCTGAAAGTGACCATCATCCCGCGCGGCCAGAGCCTGGGCGCTGCCTGGTATCTCCCTGAAGAGCGCCAGCTGACGACGACCGAACAGATGATGGACGAGATGGCGGCCACCATCGGCGGCCGTGTGGCGGAAGAAATCGTGAACGGGCGTATCTCGACCGGCGCACTCAGCGATCTGGAGAAATTGACCAAGCAGGCGTATGCCATGGTGACTTATTTCGGCATGAGCGAGAAGGTCGGAAACATTTCCTACTACGATTCGACCGGAAGCCGGGATATGGCTTTCAGTAAACCTTATAGCGAAAAGACCGCCGAACTGATCGATGACGAGGTCAAGCGCCTCATCGAGCAGGCACACGCCACGGCCCTGCAGGTGCTGACCGAGAATCGGGAAGGGTTTGAACGCCTGGCGCAGTTGCTGCTGGAGCGGGAAGTGGTCTTCTCCGAAGATCTCGAAGATATCTTCGGCCCGCGCAAGGGCGGTGTCGACCCCAACAAGATGCTGCGGGAAGACGCCCAAATGCCGGAGACGCAGGAGACTCCTGAAACACCAGAAACTCCGGAGGCGTGACGATGGGAACGCTGGCGAAACGGACGGTTTTCGGACTGCTGTTCACGGCAGTCGTTGTCGGCGGGCTCCTGACGCCTTGGGGCCTGCTGGCGTTGGTTTCCCTTCTTTCCATCTTTCTCTGCTATGAGTTTTACCATCTGACAGTGGAGCGCCGCTTCCGCCAAGAGGCGGTTTGTGTTGCGCTGGCTTCCCTCGTAGGGCTGGTCTTGCTGTTTTTCCATTTCCAGGCCGGAATGCCGCTCCGCTATGTGGGATTGGCGTTCCTGCCTGTCGCTGCAGCGCATGTTTTTCTGCTTTTTGATGCGGCAAAAGACCATGCCTTCCCGACAGCGGTGTATTTCCCTTTGCTTTATGTCACCTTGCCGCTGGCGGCGGCCTTGTGGCTCGCCTGGCCGGGCGGCCAGTTTACCTGGCGCTTACTGCTTGGCTTGATCATCCTGTTATGGCTCAATGACATCGGGGCCTATATCGTCGGCATGTCGTTCGGACAGCGTCCGGACAGCCGTAAGCTTTTCCCGGCCCTTTCTCCCAAGAAATCCTGGATCGGCGTTCTCGGCGGCACGGTGTTTTCTTTCCTGGCAGCCTGGGCTGTTTACGCCACGTTTGGGGGCGCGGTTCTCCCGTTGGGCCATTGGCTAGCCCTTGCCCTGCTTGTCTCCGTCTTCGGCGTTTTGGGTGACTTGTTCGAGTCGCTGCTCAAACGCCACGCGCAAGTGAAAGATGCCAGCAACCTGATACCCGGACACGGCGGTCTGCTCGACCGTTTCGACGACGTGCTCTTTGTCCTGCCGCTGGCCGCACTCTACCTGTGTCTTTTCTCCCTATTATGAAACTGGATAAGAATACCTACGGGACTGTGCTGCTGGTCTATCTGGTCTGCGCCGTCGCAATCGTCCTCCTGCTGTGCCTGGTGCCGCAGTGGTGGATCAAATGGCCGCTGGCCCTCGGTCTTTTATGGGTGGCCGGCTGGCAGACGTATTTCCATATGGTTCCGGACCGCAAGCCCGCGGGATCGGACCGGCTCGTATCGGCTGTTTCCGACGGGAAAATCATCCGGATTGAAAAAGTGACCGAAACCAGTTATCTGAAACGCGAGGCGCTGCTGGTGTCGGTCTATATGGATTTCTGGGACCTGCACGCCAATTTCTGGCCTGTGACAGGGACGGTCTCCTACACGGAGTATTTCCCCGGCAAGCATCTGTTCGCGTTCAAGCCCAAGGCTTCGGAGGAGAATGAACACTGTTGCACGGCCATTCGGACCCCTGCCGGAAAGGAAGTCCTGTTCAAACAGTTGGCAGGCGGTTTTGCGCGCCGTATCGTGTGCTATGCCAAGCCGGGCATGGAAGTGCGTGCCGGCGAGCAGTGCGGCATCATCAAATTCGGCTCCCGCATCGATTACTACCTGCCCCTGGATGCCCAGGTACGTGTCAAAGTAGGCGACCTTGTCAAAGCCGTCGATTCACTGATCGCCGAATTGCCTTAGTTTCTTATTTGTTATACCAACGGGGATGATGATCGGCATTGGCCACGGAAAGGCCGACGCCGAACATCATGTTGACGTGGACCAGCGTACCCGCGAAATCCCAATCCTCTTTGTATTCGTCCGAGGGCTTGTGATACCAGTCCGAGCGGGGATACTTGTTGGGACGGGACGGATCCACCAAGTCCTTGCCGTATTCGATGACAACGGCCGGAACCCCTTTCTTCACGAAATTGAAATGGTCTGAACGGAAATACCAGCCGTCGGAATTGTCGTCGTGGAAGACGACGTAGCGGCCCTGCGCTCCGGCGCAGGCCATAATATAGTTGTCGAGTTCGGTGACACCGCCACCGAGGACAACGACATCGTGCGTCAGCGGTTCCGGAGCAATGCAGTCAAAGTTGATGCAGGCAGCCGTCTTTTCCATCGGGAAAGCCGGATGCGCACAGTAGTATTCCGAGCCGAACAGGCCGCTCTCTTCCAGGGTAGGGATGAAGAAGACCATCGAACGGCGGGGCCGGACCGGCAGTTCACTGTATTTTTTGGCCAGCATCAGCACGGCGGCCATGCCGGACCCATTGTCGGAGGCGCCGTTGTAGATGGGGTCACCGGTTTCGTCAGGCGTTCCGAAGCCGAAGTGGTCCCAGTGGGCGCTGAATACGACGGCTTCGTCTTTCAGGTCCGTTCCCGGGAGGACACCGGCCACGTTGCAGGTCTCCTGGATCTCATACGTCACATCCATTTTCAGGTCGCTTTTGGCCTTCAGGACAAAGGATTTGAAGCCCGGATGCTTGGCCGCCTCGATGGTCGCGTCGAAGTCAACGCCAGCAGCCGCAAACAACTTACGGCAGCCGTCTTCATGCAGCCATCCTTTGATGCCCAGTTCGCCCGCGTTACGGGTGGCCGGATCATACAACGCCAGGTTGCTGCCCACGTGGGTGGCGCACACATTCCATGCGTAGCTGGCCGCCGCCGTATTGTGCAAGACCAGGCAGCCGGCGGCGCCCAGCCGCTGCGCCTGTTCGAACTTGTAGGTCCAGCGGCCGTAGTAGGTCATGTTGCGGCCTTGGAAAAGCGAGGCATCATAGAAGCCGGGGTCGTTGACCATCGCGATGATGATCTTGCCCTTGACGTCCACGCCGGCATAGTCGTTCCAGTTGAATTCAGGGGCATCGATACCGAAGCCGCAGAATACGAATTCCGCTTTGGGAATCTCCACTTGCTCGGTCTCGCGGGCCGTCCAGACCACGAGGTCGTCCGGAGAATTGAGTTCGACACGTTTCTTGCTTCCCTTCACCTTGAATTTCCCGCCACTGGGCTTGCAGACGGCCGAAATCGTCTTTACTTCCTGGAAATAGCTGTTGCCGAAAGCCGGCTCGAGCCCCAGCTTTTTCATCTCGTCGGCGAGGTAGTTGATGGTCTTGGTTTCATAGGGCGTCATCGGCATCCGGCCGCCGAATTCGTCCGAGCCGAGCGTCTTGCACCACTGGCGCAGCAACATCTCTTCTTCCTGGAGGGTCGTGGGTTTCTTCGTATTCTGGCCTGTAGCGGAAAAAACGGTCAGGATTGCGGCGGCAGCCGCCAGGAGCAGCAAGCTGGATTTTTTCATGTCGGTATCGATTTTATCTCCTACAAATATAAGAAATATTGTATATTTACATATTAAAACAGACAGCGATCATGAAGAAATTGGCTATCACCTTGCTGCTGGCTTTCGTAGCTGCGGCAGTCTTCGGCCAGGGTACGCCGAAGAAAGTCTATGACGAAGAAATCAATGTGAACGAACAGATTGACAAGGCGCTTTCGCAGGCGAGATCCGCCGGAAAGTTCGTCGTATGCCAGGTGGGCGGTAACTGGTGCCCCTGGTGCCTGCGCTTTGCCGACTTTATCACGAAAGATGCCGAGATCGCCCGGCTGATTGCCGACAATTTCATCTATATCCATGTGAACTACAACCCGCGGGGCGAAAAAGCCGATCCGGCCAAGGCCAAGCAGGCCGCCAAAATGATGCAGCGTCTCGGCAATCCGGGCCGTTTCGGCTATCCGGTTTTCGTAGTGCTTGACGCCAAAGGCAAGGTGCTCCATACCCAGGATTCCAGTTTCCTGGAAGAAGGCCAGGGCTATGACAAAGCCAAAGTTCTCCGTTTCTTCAAGAATTGGACGCCGGAAGCCGTCAACGGGAAGTAGCCATGATTATCGTCAATGCGAAGGTGATTTTTCCGGGGGAGATCCGGGATTCCTTGGCCATCGTTTGTGAAGAAGGGAAGATCACCGATATTTTCCCGGCCGCTCAACTGGGTGAAAACGTAGAAGTATTCGATGCAGGGGGCAAATATCTGTCCCCCGGGTTCATCGATATCCATGTACATGGAGGTGGTGGATATGGTTTCATGGAGGGAACGCCAGCGGCCATCGACGGCGCAGCCCGCTACCATTTGTCCCACGGAACTACTTCCATCGTTCCTACTACCTTGACATGCCCGGATGAAGAACTGTACGCGGTTTTCGACGCGTATCGCCAAGTGAAGGCACAGCGGCAGCCCTATTCGCTGCTCGGCTTGCATCTGGAAGGGCCGTTCCTTAGTCAGGCCAAGCGGGGTGGCATGGATCCGGCATTCCTGTCTTTGCCCGATCTTGCACGTGCGAAGGAGATTCTGGCGCACTCGGACGATGTCATCCGTTGGACCATCGCACCCGAGCTGGACCATGCTTTGGATCTGTCCCGGATGCTGTCACAACGCGGGATTGTCTGTTCAATCGGGCATACGGATGCTTCCTACGCCCAAGTTGAAGCTGCCGCATCTGCGGGCTTTACGATGATGACCCATTTCTATTCGGCCATGTCAGCCTGTTTCAAAGTGGGGTGCTACCGGGTGGCCGGCGCCGTAGAGGCAGGCTATCTGTTGGATAACCTCTCGGTAGAAATGATTGCCGACGGCAAACATCTGCCGAAAGAGATCCTGCGCATGGTGTGGCGCTTCAAGGGAGCCGACCGGGTGGCACTCTGCTCCGACGCGTTGGCACCGGCCGGGCTGCCGGAAGGGGCCGTCTTTTACAATGGTCGTCCGCCGCATGGCATGCAGTCGGTCGTCCATGACGGTGTGGCCAAACTGCTGGACCATTCGGCCCTGGTCGGCAGCATCGCTTCTTCCGACTGGCTTGTGCGGGTCATGGTCCAAGAGGCCGGCGTCCCGCTTTGCGATGCCGTGGAGATGATGTCCCTTTCTCCGGCCAGGATGGTCGGGGCCCGTAACAAAGGCCTGATCCAGGTGGGAAGGGATGCCGATTTCGTCCTCTTTGACGACCAGATTCACGTCCACACCGTCATTACGGCCGGTGAGCCGGTCGATTTGTCCACCTTGTTTGCTTGAAATTCTTGGAATAACTGTTATGAAAAAGACGCTCATCCCGCTTCTGCTCCTGCTGCTTGCAGTTGCGGAATCCCACGCACAGACTTACGTACCCACGCCTGAGAACCTCCGGGCCCGGGAGGAATTCACCCAGCATCGCCTCGGCATCTTCCTTCACTGGGGTATCTACGCGATGTACGGTCAGGGAGAATGGTATCTCAATACCGGAAAACTCAACAAGGACGCCTATGCCAAGGCGGCAGAGGGGTTCTACCCTTCAAAGTTCAATGCCGCGGAATGGATTGCCGCTTTCAAAGATGCCGGAGCCGGCTATATCACGTTCACCTCGCGGCACCATGACGGCTTCTCGCTTTTCAAGACCGCCGCTTCGGATTACAACGTCGTCGATGGGACGCCTTTCGGACGGGACATCGTCGGGGAACTGGCCCGGGCTTGCGCCGATGCGGACATCGACCTTCATCTGTATTACTCCACGCTGGACTGGATCCGGGAGGATTATCCAATCGGCAATACCGGCCGTTACACGGGCCGCAAGGGCGACCAGCAGGACTACAACCACTACTTTGCTTTCATGAAACAACAGGTAAAAGAACTGCTGACCCAATATCCCAACGTGAAAGCGCTCTGGTTCGACGGTATCTGGGATCACGAACAGGATCCGGATTTCGACTGGCGCATGCCGGAGTTCTACCGCTACATCCACAGTATCAAGAACGACTGCCTGATCGGCAACAACCACCATATCGCCCCGTTCGACGGGGAGGATTTCCAGCTGTTCGAACGCGACCTGCCGGGTGAGAACAAGGCGGGTTTCTCAGGACAATCCACGATCAGCCGCCTTCCGCTGGAAATGTGCGAGCCGATGAACGACACATGGGGCTATCGTGTCTATGACTGGAACTACAAGAGCGTCAAGCAATTGGTTCATCTGCTGGTGCGTGCTGCCGCCAAGAACTCCAACCTGTTGCTCAATATCGGCCCGATGGCCAACGGGGAGATTCCCGCCCTCGCGCTGGAACGCCTGGCCGGCCTCGGCCAGTGGATGCGCGGCCACAGTATCGCCATTGACGGCACGACCTCCACAGCTATTCCCGAACAACCCTGGGGAGTGACGACGCAAAATGCAGACGCCCTGTTTTTGCACATCCTTTCGCCCGAAGCGCTCCCGCTCCGGAGCGGTGTGTATAAAGTAGTGGTTCCACTCCCGCAAGGCATGACACTGCCTCGCAAAGGGGCTGTTACCCTGCTGACAAGCGGCACGCCGCTTTCCTATGAGATTTCGAAAGACGGTTTTCTGACCCTTACGTTGCCGCAAGCCTCGCTCGAGGAGATCGACACCGTGGTACGTCTGGCCCGCTAGCCGCTAAAGCGCCTGAAGGACACCGTCTATTGAATCGGTGACGGTGTCGAAGAGTTTGTACATCAGTTCCGGCTCCTGTTTTTCAGGAATATAGACGATTGTCCGCAGACCGCGGCCGGCGAACCAGCCGGCCTCGGTGTGGGCACTTCGTCCGCAGGGCAGCACAAGCACGCAGACGTCTGCCCAAAGCATGGCGTTCAAATCGGCCTGAAACCCTTTCCGGGCTACGGGATGGTCCAGATGGTCGATGTATTCACGGGGAGACCATTCCTGCCAGCCCGGATCGACATCCGCCCAGTGGAAACCACCGGGGTTTTCTATCGGATTCCGGAAATCATACACGGCATGCCCCGCTTCCCGGAGACGTCTTACGACCTCTGGTTGGTAGGCGTTCCGCCAGCTGGAAGCGACATAAACCTTGGCCATGGTCATTCCTGGAAAGAGTAGCTGGCGCCGTCCTGGGCCTTGATGTGGGACGCGTAGGGGCCGATCTTCTTGAGCAGGCGGGTGATGTTGAGGTCAACCGTGCGGTTCAAGACAAGAACGTCATCGGGCCAGGCTTGTTTGATGAGTTCTTCCCGGGAATAGACCCGGCCCCGGTTTTCCAGCAGGAGCTTCAGGATGGCGTATTCCGTATTGGTGAACGGGACGTTCTCGCCATCGACCGTCACGCGCATGTTGTCGGTGTCCACGAACAGGCCTTCGTACCGGATGCCGTTGTGGGAGGCACCTAGGCGGGACTCGACGATGTTGATGATGTAGTCGCCGGCCTTTTCCGCTTCGTTGACCAGGTCCATGTAGATACTGCCGCTGTCATAGCTGTACACATGGCTGTCCACGTTGCGCAGGTTCTGTTCCTTGATGGACTCGCGGCAGGCGTCGATCCGTGCCTCGATCTCTTCCGACGGGTTGAAATCGAAGTCTTCGCGGCGGCCGTTCAGCATTTCGAGCATGCGGGCGCCGGCTTCCTGGGTCAGGTTGAACATCTGTTTGACGCCGGCGTCCTGTTCCGGCGTGAACTCGATCTTGGCCTCGAACTTCCGGCGCAGGATGCGCGCCATGTTGTAGCCGGTGTCGCCGATGCTCTCCAGCTCTCCGATCTGGCGCAGCATGGCCCGGATCTTTTCCTTGGTGTCGTCACTCAAGTGGGCGTCACCCACCTGGCCGATATACTTGCCGATCTCATTCTCCATGTTGTCTGCGATCTGCTCGTATTTCTCGATCCGCTCGAAAATCTTCTTGAAGGCGGTTTCGTCGGTCGTGTGGTAGAGGTCTTTGATCATCTGGGACATCCGCAGCATCCGTTCACCGAATACGGCGATCTCTTTCTGGGCCTGCAGCACCGAGATTTCCGGTGTCTTCATCAGACCGCCACGGATATATTTCAAGCGGGATTCCTCTTCATCTTCGCTTTGCTTCGGCTTGATGATCTTGCAGACGAATTTTTCAATCTGCGGGATGAACCATATCAGGATGAGGGTATTGGTCACGTTGAAGGCGGTGTGGAACATTGCCAGGGCGAAGGAAAGCTGGGTAGGGGTCTGCGTATCGGCCGTCGGGTCGAGGCCCACGATGCGGCAGATCATCCGCACGAAGGGGAAGAAGCAGCAGAGGATCCAGACCACGCCGAATACGTTGAACAACAGGTGGGCCAGGGCGGCGCGGCGGGCCTGCGTATTGGCCGACATCGCAGCGATGTTGGCTGTAAGCGTGGTACCGATGTTCTCACCCATCACCAGGGCGATACCCTGATAGATGGAAATGGCACCCGTGGCGCAGAGTACCATCGTGATGGCCATCAGCGCTGCAGATGATTGGGCGATGAAGGTCAGGATCGTACCGATGAGCAGGAACAGCAGGATCGTGCCGTAGTTCGTCTTGAAACTGGCAAAGAAATTGACGACGGCCGGATTGCTGGCCAGGTCCATCTCCGTGCCTGTCTGCTTGAGCATGCCCAGGGCGAAGAGCAGGAAGGAAAGACCGAAGAGGAAATCACCCAGATAACGGTGTTTCCCGGTCTGGATCAGGATGATGCCGACCAGGAAGGCCGGCCATACCATATTGATGATGTTGAACGAGAAGCCGGCCGACATGATCCAGGCCGAAAGGGTCGTGCCGATATTGGCGCCCATGATGATGGAGATGGCCTGGGCAAGGGTAAGAAGGGCAGCGTTGACGAAAGACACGGTCATGACCGTGGTAGCGGCTGAGGATTGGACGGCTACTGTGACCAGCGCGCCGGTCGCAACGCCTGTGAAACGGTTGGTGGTCATCGCGCCCAGCAGATGTCGCAATTGCGGGCCCGCCATTTTCTGGAGTGCCTCGCTCATCACCTTCATGCCGTACATCAACAGGGCGATCGACCCCAGAAGTTTCAATGCAATCAACATAACTTTTCAAAATTTACTACAAAAATACATCGGAGAATTGAAAGTACAAACACCTCGCGCGCGATTGTGGCGGATTTTTTGACGAAAAAAAAAGGGGACAGCCCATGGACTGTCCCCCTTATCCGTAAAGTGTGCAAGCTTAAGCCTGTTCAATCGCACCCATCGGGCAGACGCCGGCGCAGGTACCGCAGTCGACGCAAGCGTTGGGGTCAATCTTGTAGATGTCACCGGCGGAGATAGCTCCCATCGGGCATTCATCGATGCAGGTGCCGCAAGCAGCGCAATTTTCAGTGATTTTGTAAGCCATTTTAAAAAGTTTAAGTGTGTTGTTCGAAATCGTTGGCAAAGATAATACCAATTTTGGATAATCAACATTTTTTTTAAGAATCTGACAGCTTGTCACCAGATGCCGAAGTCGATGCTGCGGGCCATCAGGCAGCCGCCGATCAGCCCGGCGTCGTCGCCCAGCCGGCTCAGCCGGATGACCGTGTCTTCGCGTACGTGGTTCAGTACGTGTTTGTTGACGGTGGTCTTGAGCGGTTGGAGCAGGTAGTCGCCGGTCATGGCCAGTTCGCCTCCGATGACCACCAGGTCGGGATTGAAGATGTTGATCAGGCTGGCGACCTGGATGCCCAGCTGAGCGCCGATATCTTCGATGGCGTCGATGCAGAGCATGTCTTCCCGACGCACGGCGTCAGTGATCTCTTCGAGCGAGAGCGGGATTTCCGACTCCAGGACGCGGGTGGAAAGAATGGACGACTCGCCGCGGCGGATCCGTTCGGTGAGTTTGCGGCGCAGTGCCTGGCCGGAAACTTCCGTTTCCAGGCAGCCTTTTTTGCCGCAGCGGCAGAGAATCTCGTTTTCGTAGATGTGGATGTGCCCGAACTCGCCTGAGTAGCCTGATTTGCCGAAGTAGGGCCGGCCGCCAAGAATCAGGCCGGAGCCGAGTCCCCAGTTGACATTGATGAAAATGACATTCTGCTGGTCTTTTTCGCAGGCTGTCAGGTATTCGGCGTAGGCCATCGCCATCGTGTCGTTGCAGATGCAGGCCGGAAAACCGAAGCTCTCACTGAAGATCTCCGTGAGCGGACGGTCGGTGAAATTGAAATTGGTCTGGCTGTAGCCGGTCTTCATGTTGATGCGTCCTGGAATGTTGACACAGAAACGCCGGATATTGTCGGTGTACTGCGGAATGCGCCGTTTGTATTCAAGAACGATGTCGCAGAGCGTCCGAAGCGCTTTGGACGTGTTTTCAAGTTTGTAGGCCACGTTGGTGCGCTGACGGATCATCTTCCCCGACATGTCCATCAGGCCGAGGCTGACATATTTGTCGTTCAGATCGACACTGGCATAGCAGCCCGCTTCCGGATTGAGGGTGTATCGCCGGGGTTTACGCCCGCTGGCCGTATCGATCTTTCCGCTGTCGTGTACCAGCCCTTCTTGCTGGAGGGCAGCGATTTCCTTGGTGACCGTGCCGATGCTGACGCCGAGTCCGTCAGCCAGTTCGGGCAGAGTGGCCCCACCCGTGCTGATAAGCTGAGCTACAATCTGTCGCGTATTTTTCTCCATCGTGTTCGTTGAATTTTGAACAAAGATAATTGAATTTTAGATTATTAACAAAATATTCGGCCATATCTTTTAAAAATAAAATAATTCGATTGGAATTATTTTGTTGTTTGTTTAAAAAATAGCTTTGATATTAGAAAATTGGATTATATTTGTAACAAATAATCAAGGCTATGTTTGAAAAAATGAAGCTTTCGAAGGGGTACCCCTGGGTGGTTGTCGGACTTCTCTGGGTGGTGGCCCTTCTCAATTATATGGACAGGCAGATGCTTTCGACCATGCAGGAAGCCATGAAGGCCGATATCGTGGAACTCCGGAGAGCCGAAGCCTTCGGCGCCCTGATGGCCGTGTTCCTCTGGGTTTATGCCGTACTGAGCCCCTTTGCCGGGATGGTCGCAGACCGTCTCAGCCGCAAATGGCTGATCGTGGGAAGTCTTATCGTATGGTCGGCCGTTACCTTGATGATGGGCTATGCCCAGGATTTCAAGACCCTCTATGCCCTCCGCGCCATCATGGGCGTCAGCGAGGCGCTCTATATTCCTTCCGCCCTCTCGCTGATTGCCGACTGGCATGAAGGCAAGTCGCGGAGCCTGGCCGTCGGCGTGCATATGACCGGCCTCTATGTCGGCCAGGCCATCGGCGGCTTCGGCGCCATCCTGGCCACAGCGCTCTCCTGGCGGATGACTTTTCACTGGTTCGGTATCATCGGCGTGGTGTACGGCTTGATCCTCATCCTCTTCCTGCATGAGAACCCCAGGCACGACGTCGCTTCTGCCCCGAACCTTTCCGGCGAGGCTTCTGTCAAGAAGGAATCCATTTTCAAGGGGCTGGGCGTGGTGCTCGGCACCTGGGCGTTCTGGGTGATCCTCGTCTATTTCGCCGTGCCCTCGCTGCCGGGCTGGGCCACCAAGAACTGGCTCCCGACGCTTTTCCGCGACAACCTGGGCATTTCGCCCGAACGGGCCGGCATCATATCTACGCTGACCATCGCGGCCGCCTCCTTTGTCGGCGTGATTCTCGGCGGGCGGCTCTCTGACAATTGGGTCAAAAAGAATATCCGGGGCCGCGTCTATACCGGTGCCATCGGACTGGGACTCACGATCCCGGCTCTCATTCTGCTCGGCTTGGGCCACAGCATCGTGCCGCTCATCGCAGCCGGCCTGCTTTTCGGCGTGGGATATGGCATGTTCGACGCCAACAACATGCCCATACTCTGCCAGTTCATCTCTTCAAAATACAGGGCCACGGCTTACGGGATCATGAACATGACCGGCGTGGCGATGGGGGCGCTCGTGACCACCCTCCTGGGACGTTGGAAAGACCAGGGCGTGAGCCTGGGCGTGAGTTTCGCCGTGCTGGGCCTGATCGTCATCGCCGCCCTTGTCCTGCAGCTGGTTTTCCTCAAACCCAAGACTGACAACATGGAATAAAACAATCGAAATATGGAAAAGATCATTGGATTGATTGATGCACCTTTCACCCCGTTCAAGGCGAACGGCGATGTCAACTGCGAACCCATTCCGGCCTATGCCGCGATGCTCAAGAAAAACGGACTGACCGGCGTTTTCATCAACGGAAGCTCCGGTGAAGGCTACATGCTCACGACCGAGGAGCGCATCCGCCTGGCCGAGTGCTGGATGGCCAACAAGCCGGAAGGTTTCAAGGTCATCGTCCACGTGGGCAGCTGCTGCGTGCGCGACGCGCGGATGCTGGCCGAACATGCCCGGAAGATCGGTGCCTGGGGCATCGGCGCGATGGCGCCTCCCTTCCCGAAGATCGGCCGGATCGAAGAACTCTGCAAGTATATCGAGGAGATTGCCTGCGGCGCTCCCGACCTGCCTTTCTATTATTATCATATCCCGGCCTTCAACGGCGCGTTCCTGCCGATGACCGACCTGCTGCCCGCCCTTGACGGCCGCGTGCCCAATTTCGCCGGCATCAAATATACGTTCGAGAGCCTCTACGAGTACAACCAGTGCCGCCGGTACAAGGATGGCAAGTTCGACATGCTCCACGGACAAGATGAGACGATCCTCGCCTCGATGGCCCTGGGCGGCGCCCGCGGCGGCATCTGCGGCACTTCCAATTACAACGGCCGTTGCCTGGTGGGCATCCAGGAAGCCTTCTATGCCGGCGATATGGACAAGGCCCGCGCGCTGCAGAATTATGCGCAGGACGTGATCGACGTGATCTGCCACTTCCGTGGCAATATCGTGGGCGGCAAGCGCATCATGAAACTCATCGGCCTGGACCTGGGCCCGAACCGCACGCCGTTCCGCAACGTGACCGACGACGAAGAAAAGCAGCTCCGCGCCGAACTCGAAGCCATTGATTTTTTCAACCGCTGCAACCGATTCTGACATGGACGCCAACCTGTATCTGCGAGATTGGGCTGAGCACTACCGCGCCTCGCTGGTGGACGATGTCTTTCCGTTCTGGATGAAGTACGGACTGGACCGCGTTCACGGCGGCGTGTACACCTGCGTGGACCGCGACGGCACCCTGATGGATACCACCAAATCCGTGTGGTTCCAGGGTCGTTTCGGCTTCACCGCAGCCTATGCTTATAACCATGTTGAAAAGAATCCCGACTGGCTGGCCGCCTCGAAGAGCTGCATCGATTTCATGGAAGCGCACTGCTTTGCTCCGGACGGTCACATGTATTTCGAAGTGACGGAGGATGGAGTGGGGCTCCGCAAACGCCGCTATGTTTTTTCCGAAGCCTTCGCCGCCATTGCGATGAGTGAATACGCCATCGCTTCCGGCGACCGCACTTACGCCGAAAAAGCGCTGGAATTGTTCAAGCGCATGCAACGCTTCCTCTCCGAACCGGGTTTCCTCCAGCCCAAGTACGAAGCTGCCGTCAAGATGCAGGGCCATTCCATCACGATGATCCTGGTCAATGTAGCCTCGTGCATCCGTGGCGCGATCGCCGATCCCTGCCTCGATGCGCAGATCGACCGTTCGATTGAAACCCTCCGCGACTGTTTCATGCACCCCGAATACCAGGCCTTGCTGGAGACCGTCGGACCCCATGGCGAGTTCATCGATACGCTCATGGGCCGTACCATCAACCCCGGGCATTGCATCGAGACGGCCTGGTTCCTGCTCGAAGAGGCCAAACGCCGCGGTTGGGAGAAGAAACTGACCGACATGGCCCTGACCATCTTCGACTGGTCGTGGAAATGGGGCTGGGACGAGGAGCATGGCGGCCTGCTCAATTTCCGCGATTGCAAGGGATTCCCCAACCAGGACTATTCGCAGGACATGAAATTCTGGTGGCCGCACTGCGAAGCCATCATCTGTACGCTCTACGCCTATGAAGCCACGGGCGACGAACGGTATCTGGCCCTCCACAAGCAGGTGAGCGACTGGACCTGGTCGCATTTCCCCGATCCGGAATACGGCGAATGGTACGGTTACCTGCACCGGGACGGCACGCCGGCCCACCGCGCCAAGGGCAATCTTTTCAAAGGCCCCTTCCACATTCCCAGGATGTTGGTCAAGGCCAGGGAGTTGTGTCTTGAAATCCTTGAAAACAAATCATAGAACAATTCATTTAATCTAAAAATTACCCTATGTTCCAACAAAAACTCTCAAACCTGAAACGGTTTGTGTTTGCGGCGATGGCGTTCCTGGCCCTGTCGGCCTCCGCCCTCGCGCAGAATGTGACCGTCACCGGCCGGGTGGTGGACACCCACAATGAGCCGATCATAGGTGCGTATGTGGTGCTGGTGGGCACAACCGTCGGTACGTCGACAGACCTCGACGGCGCGTACAGCCTGTCCGTTCCCGCAAACGGCACCCTGCAGTTCACCTGCATCGGCTACAAGACCCAGGAAGTGGCAGTTGCCGGCCGTTCGGTCGTCGACATGATCCTTTCTGAAGACAGCGAAATGCTGCAGGAAACCGTGGTCACCGCCTACGGCGGCCGCCAGCTCCGTTCTAAAGTGACCAACTCCATCGCCTCGGTGAAGGAGGATGTGATCACGGCGGGTATGCATACCAATGCCGCCCAGGCTCTTTCCGGTGCAGTGGCCGGTCTCCGCGTCCAGCAGACGTCCGGTAACCCCGGCGCCAACCCGACGATCGTCCTTCGTGGCGGTACCACGATGGCCGGCGACGGATCTCCGCTGGTCATCGTCGATGGCGCCCAGCGCTCGCTCGCTGACCTCAACCCGAATGACATCGAGTCGCTCGAAGTCCTCAAGGATGCCGGTGCGACGGCCATCTACGGTGCCCGTGCAGCCAACGGCGTGATCCTGGTCACGACCAAGCGTGGCAAGGCCGGCCACAGTGCGATTGGTGTCCGTGTCAAGTTTTCCGCCAACTTCGAGCAGCATCCGTACGAATTCCTGAACTCAGAAGACTACCTGTGGTACATGCGTATGGCATACAAGCGTTCTTCCGAGTACATCACACTCTCTGACGGAACCAGGATGGGCTCGACCAACACGTCTTCCTTGGCGGGTACGCAGCCTTATGGTACCGGCAACCTGTATTGGGACGCCAATGGAAACGTCCTCGACGGCCGTGTCAACAGCCGGGCCCTCTGGGGCGTGTTCGACAATTCGAACGGCCAGTACACTTCCCTGCTGAGCGACAAGAACTGGGCTTCGATGACCGATCCCGTGACCGGCAACCAGCTGGTTTTCTGGAACGGCGCCACCGTGGCTGACATCAATGTCAAGAGCCCGGCCTTCTCGCAGGATTACGGAGTGGACTTCCAGGGTGGCAACGATCGCGGAAGCTACTATGCCTCCATCGGCTACAACCACTCTGAAGGCAATGCCCTCGACAACGACTACAACCGCCTTTCGTTTGCTTTCAACGGGGACTACAAAATTCGGGAGTGGCTGACCTCCAGCTCCTCTTTCAACTTTGCCCATACCACCTGGACGCCGATCAAGAACGGCAACTCAGAAGCCTATTATTTCAACCGATCCTGGTCCGTCCCGCCGACGTTCCGCACCACCAATGCGGACGGCGAGTGGAATCCGAGCCCCCGCAACAGCATCCAGGATGGCCACGTCGCCATTTCCAATCCGCAGCGGACCTATGACTACAATACGGATAAGTTCAATATGAACCAGTCCTTTACGGTGACCTTCGCGCCCTGGCTCAACTTCAAGGCCAGTGCCAGCTGGTACTATGAGGACAACAAGCAGGAGTATTTCCTGAAGGATTATCTGGTCGGCGCAAACCGCATGTACAGTTCCCGCGAGTCCTATGACTACTACAACCGGAATCTGAATGAAACCTATACGGGTATCCTGAATTTCAACCATTCCTTCGCTTCCTACCATACGGTTTCCGCAATGCTGGGTGCCGAGTTCCTGAATCAGACCACCAAGGGCTTTGATGCCTATGGCCGTGGCGCTGATACGGACGAATTCCAGGATCTCGCCCTGACAGAGGTGGGCGATACCCGCAGCATCGACTCGTGGCACAGCCAGAACCGGATCCTGTCGTTCTTTACCAAGGTCGACTATGATTATGATGCCAAGTACCTGCTCTCGCTGGTTGCCCGTTATGACGGCTACTCCCGTCTGGCCAAGCAGAGCCGCTGGGGCTTCTTCCCGGGCGTGTCCGCCGGCTGGGTCTTCTCGAAAGAAGACTTCATGTCGGATTTGAGCGACGTAATCTCCTTCGCCAAGCTCCGTGCTTCCTACGGTGCGAACGGCAGCCTCGACGCAATCGGCAACTACCAGGTGTTCGGCGCGTATGGCAATACGACGAAGTATCTGAGCAGTAACTCCATCCTGTTCTCGACCCTTCCGTCTCCGGCCCTCCTTTGGGAGAAGTCCTGGACGTTCGAGACCGGCTTGGACCTCAGCTTCTTCGAGAACAGGCTCAATACGAACATCACCTACTACAACCGCCACACTTCCAACAAGATTGCGAACATCACCATTCCTTCCCACACGGGTACCGGCTCCATCCTGTCCAACAACGGTGAGATTCAGAACCAGGGCGTCGAGTTCGAGATCAGCTGGCGTGCCGTCAATACCCGGGACTGGAAAGTCAACTTCGCCCTGAACGGCGCCTATAACCGCAACAAGATCCTCAAGCTCCCTGACAACGGCCTGGACAACAACCGCCAGAATGCCATTCAGGTTTATGATCCTGTGAGCGGAAACTTGATCTGGGTCGGTGGCTATCAGGAAGGCCAGACGCCGGGCGATCTTTACGGTCCGCTCGCAGAAGGCATCTATACCAGCTATAGCGAAATTCCCGGAAACCTGATCGACAAGACTTCCGGCAACAACGGCTCCAACGGAAAATGGCTCTATGGCCCCGATGCCTGGGCCCAGCTCTCCGATGCCCAGAAACGGAGCGCATTCCCCATCCAACCGGGTGATGTGAAGTGGAAGGATGTCAACGGCGATGGCGTCATTGACAACTACGACCTCGTGAAGCTCGGCAACACGATGCCGCGGTGGACGGGCGGCTTTACCTTGAACGCCGCCTGGAAGGGGCTCTCCCTGCTCGGCCGTTTCGACTATGCCCTTGACTACAAAGTCGTAGACAATGTCACCCCGTGGATCATGGGTAACATGCAGGGTACCTTCAATACGGTCAGCCTGGTGAAGGATTCTTACGATGTTGAAAACAATATCGCCAAGACGTGGCCGACCTATGCGTGGGCCGATCAGTTGGGCAAACGAAACTATGCCCGTGCCAACAACTCCCTCTTCGTGTATGAGGGTTCCTATCTTGCCTTCCGTGAGGTCCAACTGGCCTATGATCTTCCGCAATCCCTGATTGGACGGATCGGCATTGAAAAATTGCAGTTCTATGTTTCCGGCCAGAATCTGGGTTATCTGACGAAAGCCGGTCTTCTCGGTACGCCGGAGTACGGCGCCAGCAGCTGGGGCTCCTACCGACTGCCGCGTACGGTTATCTTCGGTCTTAATCTTACCTTCTAAATTTTGAATTGCCATGAAAAAGATATTTTCCATCCTCGCTGTTTCGGGCCTGCTGTTCTTGTCGGGCTGCAATGTCCTGGACCTTGCGCCGATCGACTATTCGGCCGCCGGAAACTACTGGAAGAATGAAGCGCAAATCGAAATGTTCTTCAATGGGATGATGTCCCAGTTCCGGGGAGACTATTCTTCTCCTTTCGTCTTGGGCGAAACGCGTGGCGGTACGCTCAAGGCCGGTGCCTCGATCGAAGGTGTATCCCTGAGCTATGCCAATATGGTCACCAATATGCTGGACAAGGACAATACGGGCATCAGCAATTGGAACGGTTATTACAGCCGGATCCTGCAGGTCAACCACTATATCGAGCAGGTGCGTGATTACTGCGAATTCCTCACGGATAGCCAGCGGAATGCCTATCTGGCACCCGCCTACGGCTTGCGCGCCTACTATTATTTCATGCTCTACCGGACGTATGGCGGTGTTCCGCTGGAGACGGAGGCCAAGGTCATCAATGGCGAATCCGATATTGAATCGTTGTATATGGCCCGCTCTACGGCGGAGGAAACGCTGCAGTTCATCAAGGATGAAATCGCCAACAGCGAACGCTGCTACGGATCCAACCAGGTTGTTGACAAATACAAGTGGAACTATTTCGCGACCGAAATGCTGAAAGCGCATGTCTATATGTGGTCTGCCAAGGTGACGACCAACGACAATGCCGGGGCGCATAATGCGACTGGGGCGAGTGACGTCAATACGGCCAAAAGCGCCTTGCAGAACGTCATCGGCAGCAACAAGTTCGCCCTTGCGGCCAACTTCGCCGACCTGTATGACTACAACAAGAAAGCAGGGAACGAGGTTATTCTCGCCCTGTACTTCAACAATACGGAAGCGACCAATGCCGCCAGCCAGTTCTACTATCAGGCTTCCATCTGGGTCAACTCTTTCTACGACGAGGACGGCAACCAGCTGGGCGACCCGCTTGACCTGAAAGGTGGTGGAATGCACCGTGACGAATACAAGGAATCGTTCGTCAAATCGTTTGACAAGGCAGACTCACGTCGTTCCGTGACTTTCCACGAGTGCTATTCGAGCGCGAATCCTGCCACGCGTGTTTTCGGGTCGGCCATGCTCAAGTATATGGGCCACGTCGAAGGCAGCGTCCGTTATCTGGACTCTGATGTGATGATTTATCGCTATGCAGACGCACTCTTGCTGATGGCTGAAGCCGAGAACTTCCTGGGCAACTATGCCGCTGCGGCCGGTTACATCAACCAGATCCGCCAGCGTGCCTACCGGGGCGAGAACCCTCCGATGTTCGCTACCTCCGATTTCGCCACGACGGAATTGGCAATCCTGCACGAACGTGACAAGGAATTTGTGGCGGAAGGCTGCCGCTGGTTCGATGTGGTCCGTATGCACGACGCATCCCATAAACCGCTGGTGTTCTCCGCTTCGGCAGCCTATCCGTCCACCTTGGGCGGTACGGCGACCCCGATCCTCAGCAGCTCCGAGCAGCAGAAACTCCTGTGGCCCGTCAATACGACGGTGCTCGCCGGCGATCCGGAGCTCGTGCAAACCTACGGCTATTGATACATAGCATATATGATTTTTTAGGTAGGAAGGGCGGCTGGATCAGGCCGCCCTTCTGTTGATTGTCAGCATCTTTTTCCTATTTTTGTCGAAAATGTAAAGAATGAAAAGACTGTTCCTGCTTCTCTGCCTGCTGCCGCCGCTTTTGCTGCTGATGGCGGCTCGTCCGGCGCAGCGGCCGCTGCGCGTCGCCTGCATCGGCGACAGCATCACCTATGGCATGACCCTGGAAGACAGGGAAAGCGAGAGCTATCCGGCCCGGCTGCAGCAGATGCTGGGCCAGGGCTTCGAAGTCGGAAATTTCGGCAAGAACGGCGCGACGCTGCTCCGCCATGGTCACAGGCCCTACATGGAGCAGGAAGAATACCGGGCGGCCATGCAATGGCCGGCCGACATCATTGTCATCCACCTGGGAATCAACGATACCGATCCCCGCAACTGGCCCAATTACCGCGACGAGTTCGTGGGGGATTATCTGGCCCTGATCGATTCGCTCAAGTCGGTCAGCCCTGAGGCCCGTTTGATCATCGCCCTGATGACACCCCTGGCGGACAGGCACTGGCGCTTCCAGTCGGGCACCAGGCAGTGGCACGGCGAGATTCAGGAATCCATCCGGGTGGTAGCGGAACTTTCCGGTGCCGAACTGGTTGATTTCCATACGCCGCTGTATCCGTATCCGCAACATATCCCCGATGCCGTGCATCCCGATTCCTTCGGCGCGAAGATTTTGGCTAAGGTCGTGTATCAGGAAATCACAGGTGATTACGGAGGGCTCAGCCTTTCTCCGCTCTACACCGACGGAATGGTGATGCAGCGAGGCGTGCCGCTCGATATCCACGGCGTCGCCGATGCCGGGGAGAAGGTCTCCGTGCGGCTTGGTAAGGAGAAAAAGACCGTCGTGACCGGCGCTGACGGCAAATGGCGCGTCGAACTCTCGCCGCGTGAGGCTGAAACCGGGCTGACGCTCACGGTCGCAACGCCGGCTCGGAAACTTGTATTCCGCGATGTGGCCGTGGGCGAGGTATGGCTTTGCAGCGGCCAGTCGAACATGGAGTTTATGCTGCGGCAGAGCGAGGGCGGGGAGGAAGTGGCCGCTGCGTCGGCCGATCCGGACCTGCGTTTCTACGACATGAAGGCACGCTGGCGCACCGATGACGTAGCCTGGCCGGCTTCGGCCCTCGACAGCGTGGACAATCTCGACTATTTCCAGGAGACCGTCTGGACGGCTTCTTCTCCTGTTTCCGCCCGGGATTTCTCGGCGGTGGGCTATTGGTTCGGACGCCGCCTGCGCGACTCGCTGCGGGTACCCGTCGGCTTGATCTGCAATGCCGTCGGCGGGGCTACCTGTGAGTCGTGGATCGACCGCAGCACTCTCGAACTGGAATTCCCCAAGATTCTGGAAAACTGGCTTGGCAACGACTTCATCCAGGGTTGGGCCCGCGGACGGGCGAAGAAGAACCTCGAAAACCGAGCGGGCAAGAGCGACCGGCATCCGTATCAGCCCTGCTATCTGTTTGAGGCGGGGATCCTGCCGCTTGATCATTATCCCGTCAAGGGCGTTATCTGGTATCAGGGTGAATCGAACGCCCACAATTATTCGGCGCACGAAAAACTCTTCGGGCTGCTTGTTGACAGCTGGCGCGCATACTGGGACCAGCCGGCGCTGCCCTTATACTACGTGCAGCTGTCCAGTCTCAACCGGCCTTCCTGGCCGTGGTTCCGCGACAGCCAGCGGCGGCTTCTGGCCTGCCGCCCCGGCCTGGGCATGGTCGTTACCTCCGATCTGGGCGATCCTTCGGATGTGCACTATAAGGACAAACGGCCGGTCGGCCTGCGTCTGGCCGGCCTGGCACTGAACGATGTCTATGGCTATGCCGATATCGTCCCTTCCGGCCCCTTGTTCAAACGCGCTGTCGCCGATGGAAGCCGTGTGATTGTTTCCTTCGATTATGGGAGCGGGCTCGCTGCCGGGGAGATTCCCGGTCGAACCTGGGATGACGGGGGGCGGAGTTGTACGGCGTCAGCCCCGATTGTCGGATTTGAAATCGCCGAATACGAAGGTTGCTTCTACCCGGCCCAGGCCGTGGTCGTGGGGGAGACCGTCGTCCTGACCTGTCCCGAAGTGAATCGTCCCCGCCTGGTCCGCTACGGCTGGGAACCTTACACCCGCGCCAATCTGGTGAACGGCGCCGGCCTTCCGGCCTCGACCTTCCGCGCCCCTGTTGCCAGTGCGGATGGTAAATAATGTAAATAATTGATTAAAAATAGTTAAGCCCCATGCGAAAAATCCAACTGTACGTTTGCCTGCCCCTGATGCTTCTGCTCATGCAAGCTTTCAGCCTGCGGGCTGCCGATACCCTGTTTGTCCGTGAAAAACAGGTTCCTGTTCTCATCGAGCGGGAAGACAACGTCCTGTTCGAGCTGAAAATCACCGCCACCGATGCCAGGAAGCTCGATGAAATCGTGCTCGATTTCGGAGAAAGGACAGCCCTCAAGCATATCCGCGCCGTCAAACTCTACTACGCCGGCACCGAAACCCGGACCTACCGGCAGGATGCCTTCCATCCGGTGGAGTACATCTCTTCGATGGACCCCGGCAACACGCTGAAGGCCAATCCTTCCTATTCCATTCTCCTGCAAAAGGTCCGCCGTCTGCGGCGGCAGGTCACGCTCAAGGCGGACCAGCCGCTGTTCCCGGGTGTCAACTATTTCTGGGTCAGCCTGGAGATGAAACACCGTAAAACGAAACTCGCCGACGTGGTCACGGCCGTCGTCTCTTCGGCGAAGATTGACGGTTCAGCTGCCAGACTTGCCGCCGTTTCGCCGCAGGGGATCGTCCACCGCATGGGCATCGGCGTCCGCAAGGCGGGCGACGACGGCAGCAAAGCCTATCGTATTCCCGGTCTGGTGACAACCAACGACGGGACGCTGCTGGCTGTTTACGACGTGCGTTACAACAACAGCAAGGACCTGCAGGAGCACATCGACATCGGGCTGAGCCGTTCTACCGACGGCGGCCGCACCTGGGAAAAGATGCGCCGTCCGATCGCCTTCGGCGAACGTGGCGGCCTGCCCCTGGCCCAGAACGGTGCGGGGGATCCCGCCATCCTGGTTGACAAGACCAGCGGCGATGTCTGGATCGCTTCAATCTGGACCCACGGGATGGGTGTGGCCACCGCCTGGTGGAGCACCGTCCCGGGCATTTCCCCCGATTACACGGCGCAGCTGGTGATGAGCCGCAGCACGGACGACGGCCGCAGCTGGAGCAAGCCCGAAAGCGTCACCCCGCAGCTCAAGGATTCCACCTGGGCTTTCTTCTTCGAAGGTCCGGGCCGGGGCATCACCACGTCCGACGGGACGATTGTCTTTGCGATGCAGTACACGGAGTTTGACGAAGGCCGCACGCCGCACGCCGGTATCATCTACAGCCGGGACCACGGGAAGACCTGGCAGCGCCACGTCGCCGCCAAGGATTCCACGACGGAAGCCCAGGTGGCTGAACTCTCCGACGGAACGCTGATGCTCAACATGCGCGACAACCGGGGCGGTTCCCGTTCCGTGGCCACGACCCGCGATTTCGGCCGGACCTGGACCGAACATCCCTCTTCGCGCAGCGCACTGCGCGAGCCGGTCTGCATGGCTTCGCTCATTGCCGTGAAAGCCGACGAGAATGTCCTGGGGCGGCACATCCTGCTCTTCTCCAATCCCGATACCCAGCGGGGGCGTCATCACATCACCATCAAGGCCTCGCTCGACGACGGCCTGACTTGGCATGAAGCCAATCAGTTGCTGCTTGACGAAGACGAAGGCTGGGGCTACTCCTGCCTGACGATGATCGATGAGCGGACCGTGGGCATCCTTTATGAGTCCTCCGTGGCGCATATTACGTTCCAGGCAATTCCGCTGGAAGCTATTGTCAAATCCCTCAACTGACACCGCTTTGCAACGTTCGCTGACAAGAAGTCATTTGGCCGTCGTGACGCTTTTGTTGTGCATGGCCTTTGCGACGCCGGCGTATGCCGGCATCGACGATCTGCTGCCGCGTCCCAAACAGATTGTGACCGGCAGCGGTACGGTGCGGTGGCGGAACAAGGTCCGCGTGCGCTATGTCGATTCCATCGCGGGCGTGCCGCGCAATGCGGAGGAATCCTACCGCCTTCGCGTGACGCGGCTGGGCGTGCAGATTGAAGCCCTGACGGAACACGGCGTATGGAACGCGCGCCAGACGCTTTCTCAGCTCTCTGACGGGCAGGGGAACCTGCCGTGCTGCGTGATAACCGACTGGCCGTCTTTCCGGATCCGCGGCTTCATGCAAGATGCAGGCCGTTCCTGGTTTCCGCTGGAAGAACTCAAGGCCGAGATCGACAATCTGGCCCGCTTCAAGATCAATGTGTTTCACTGGCACCTGACGGAAAACCAGGCCTGGCGGCTGGAGATCAAGGCTTTCCCGCAATTGACCGACGCCGCGTCGATGACGCGCGATCCCGGCCGTTTCTATTCGCAGGAAGATGTCCGGGAATTGGCGGCCTGGTGCCGGGAGCGCCATGTAACCCTCATTCCCGAAATCGACCTGCCCGGCCACAGCGCGGCCTTTGAGCGGGCCATGGGGTTCGGAATGCAGACGCCTGAAGGAAAAGCCGCCTTGAAAGTCATTTTTGCGGAGCTGTGTGAACTCTTTGACGGGCCGTACATCCATATCGGGACCGATGAGGTGGCTTTCACCGACCGGACACTCGTTCCCGAAATCGTCGCTTTCCTCCGGGAACGCGGCAAGAAGGTCGTCTCCTGGAATCCGGGCTGGAAATATGGACCGGGCGAAATCGACATGACCCAGCTCTGGAGTTACCGGGGCAAGGCCCAGGCGGGCATTCCCGCCATCGACTGCCGCTTGCACTATATCAACCATTTCGATCTGTTCGGCGACATCGTGGGACTCTATACCAGCACCATCTGCCGGGTGGCGGAAGGCAGCGACGAGATTGCCGGCAGCATCGTGGCCCTGTGGAACGACCGCAAACTGCCTGATGTACGCCAGCGGCTGCTGCAAAACGCCTTCTACCCGGCGGTCATTGCACTTGCCGCACGCGCCTGGCAGGGCGGGGGATACCAGTATTTCGACGATTTCGGCACCTGCCTGCCCGCCGACCCGGCCCATCCGGCCACGGTCGATTTCACGGATTTCGAGCGCCGTCTGCTCTATCATATACAGCATACGCTGCCGCCCGATGCGCCCGTAGCCTATACCCGGCAGGCCGATGCGTGCTGGCACATTTCCCCTGTCTATCCCAACGATGGCGACCTGCAACGCACGTTCGCCCCCGAAGAGGCCTTGACCGTGAAGAATCCCTGGGCCCTGCTCGAGAAACTTCCCGCGACACCGGCGCGCGGCAATGGCATCTATTTCCGCCATGTGTGGGGACCCGGCATCGTGGCGGGCTATTTCGAAGATCCGCAGCCGAACAGCACCGTCTATGCCTGGCGGCGCGTGTGGTCGGACGCGGAGCGGGAGGCTGGCCTGTGGTTTGAAACACAGAATTACAGCCGTTCGGAAAGGGACCAGGCCCCGCCGCAAGGCGCCTGGGATTGGCGCGGCAGCCGCATCTGGCTCAACGGGGTCGAGCTGGTGCCGCCGCAGTGGCTGGGCGATACGGGCCAGATCGGGCTTGAAACGCCTTTTGGCAATGAAAACTGCGCCGGCCGGGAGCCGCTCCGCGTCCCGCTGAAGGCCGGTTGGAACTGGGTTCTGCTCAAATTGCCCGTCGGCGCGTTCAGCACGCCGGAAGTCCGGCTAGTCAAATGGATGTTTACCTTTGCTTTTGTTGACTGATTATGTATAAATTCTTGAAAATGATGAGAAATATCTTCCTGATGACTGGCGGCCTGGTTGCGGCGGCCTGCAGCGGCGATCCAGTCCGCATCAAAGCCCTGACGGGCTTTCCCTGTGACGAAGAAGGCCTGGCGAAAGGCGTTTCCGCCTGCTATGCAGGGATCCTGGATGACCAGTTGATCGTAGCGGGCGGCTGCAATTTTCCCGGACTCCCGCCGCGACTTGGCGGCGCCAAGAAGTATTATGACGGCATCTATGCGGCCCGGCGGGGTGAAGATACGCTCGTTTGGAAACGAATCGGCACACTGCCGTTTCCGGCGGCCTATGGTGTGAGTGTCACCACGCCGGAAGGCATTGTCTGTATCGGCGGCAACAACGCCGAAGGGCAGCTCGACACGGTTTTCCGCATCAGCCTTCAGGACGGCGAGGCTGACTTTACGCCGCTGCCTTCGCTTCCGGCGGGCATCGACAATTTTACGGGTGCCTATGCCGGCCGGCGGATCTTCATAGCCGGTGGCGCTTATGGGGGAAAAGCCAGCCGCAAGGCACTTTACCTCGATCTGGACAAGCTGGCTGAAGGCTGGCAGGGGCTGCCCGATTTTCCGGGGCCGCGCCGGACGCAGCCGGTTTCCGCGCTGTTTGAAAAAGGCGGGCAATACAGCTTCTATCTTTGGGGCGGCTTTGCCGGAGCCACCGACGGCGATCCTGTAACGCTTTCGGTGGACGGACTCAAGTACGAGACGGCAAGCGGCCGCTGGACGCCTGTCGCCGGGCCGTCGGACCGTGACGGCGTGGCCGTCTCTCTGGGCGGCGGTGCGGCGGCCGTGCTGGATGGTGGCAAGGTGGTGGCTACCGGCGGCGTGGACAAGGACATTTTCTACAATGCCCTGATCCAGCTGCCTGAAGGCTATTTCGAACACGAGCCGGCCTGGTATCGTTTCGGCTGCAATATCCTGGTCTATGATCCGGCGCTCGACCGTTGGACCGTAGTCGCCCGCACCCCGGAGACGGCGCGTGCTGGTGCAGCCCTGGTCGGCGACGGCCGGACCTTCGCCAATATCTGCGGTGAGCTGATGCCCGGTGTCCGCAGTCCGCAGATTACATTACTAGAATTCTGATCCGCTCATCGCACCGGCCGGATGGTGAATCCGAAGCGGGCCTGGGCGTGGACGCGGTCTTCTTCCAGCGGAAGCGGGCCGCAGCTGGCTCCGCCCAGGCCCGTGTCGGCTGCGTCCAGGCAGAGCCAGGTGTCGCCCGCCGGGGGAAGTTCGAACGCATGGGCGGCTTCGACCAGGCTGACGGCGCTGTAGGGCAATGCGCTGACCGACATCACGGCCTGCTTCGATTCGGAGCAGCGCAGGCTGTTTTCGGCGGCTTCGAAGACGATTCCCCGCCGGCCTTTGCGAAGCGCGGCCCAGCGGACGTTTTCGTGATTGCCCATATCCTGCGGCTTGGTATAGCCCGTTACCTGCTCGGCGACCGTACTCTCGTAGATTCCGTTGAAAGCGCAGGTATGGCGGTCGGCGTAGTTCTCAACCGGTCCGCGTCCGTAATACGAGAAGCGGTCCAGGGATGCGGGAACCTGCAGGATGTATCCCAGACGCCCAAGGACGATTTCTGTGTTGTCGGACGAAACGAATGCACTGAGCGTCAAACTTCCGTCGCGCCGGATTGTCCAGCGCTGGTGCGTGGTGAACTGCATGACGTCCGTGCTGTCGGGATCTTCGATGATGCGACAGCTTGCGCTGGCGCTTGTTCCCTCCAGGTGTGCGCCGCAGGGCGCTTTCGACAGAATGTCGGCTTCGATGACCACGGCGCCTTCCTCCTGGCGGACCTGCAGCCCGGAAACCGCCCGGTGCTGCAGGTGATGCAGGCCATGGGCAAACCAGTCCTGGTAATACCAGGCATCGTTGTTGACCAGGGCGCGGAAAGCGTTCAGACGGGGGCCCGCTCCGGGAACGATGACGTCGCGGCCCCGGTACTTGAGCCGGACGAGCGTTCCTGTCACGGCATCGAATTCCGCCCGGAAACGGCGGCCTTTTACCACGAGCCGGCCGGTTTTCCGGTCAACGGACGATTTGGGTGCTTTCCCTTTCAGCACAGGCTCCGGAGCCGGCGCCGCCGGCTGGAGGAACAACTGTTCCCGGCAGACTTCGAATCCTTTTTCCGCCCAGGGGAGGGCTTCCTGCAAGGTGAAGGAGAGGTTCAGGAAGCATTCTCTCCCTTCCGGCAGCAGACCGACATCGAGCCCGCAGCTTGTCCGCTGGCGCGGTCCTACAACCCCGGTTCGGAAGCTGCCGCTGCGGATTTCCTTTCCGTCGGCGAGCAGGGTCCACCGGGCATCGTAGCAGCAGGGCTCGTAATAATTCCGGTTGAACAGTTCGACCGACACGTGCCCGTCGCGGCAGGTATCCAGCTTTGCGTAGAGGTTCTGATAAACTTTTTTTACTTCGAAATACTGGGGTTTCGCTGTCCTGTCGCCGTTCAGGATGCCGTTCATTACGAACTGGCCGTCGTTGGGCTTGTCTCCGAAATTGCCGCCGGAAGCCAGGTAGCGGGTTCCGTCGGCCGTCCAGTTCCAGAGTGACTGGTCCACCCAGTCCCAGATGGCGCCGCCGATGAAGAAGTCGGTCGAGTCGATGGACTGCCAGTACTGGGCGAAATTGCCCAGCGCGTTGCCCATCGAGTGGGCGAACTCATTGATGTGATAGGGGTATTTCACTCCGGCCTGTCCCGTGGCCACGTGCTGGACCCAGGCTACGGACGGATACTGCCGGCAACCGATGTCGGAATAATCATTGTTTCGTTCATACTGGATGGGGCGCAGCGGGTCGATGGCCCGTCCCACGGCATAGACCGCTTCGAAATTCTTGCCCGGTCCGGCCTCGTTGCCCATGCTCCAGATGAGGATGGAGGGGTGGTTGTAATTGGCAGCCACCATTTCTGCCATGCGGGCCACGTGGGCGTCGCGCCATTCGACGGGATGCGACAGCGAAGCGGCGCCGTAGTGATAGTGATGGCTCTCGATATTGGCCTCATCCATCAGGTAAATGCCGTATTTGTCGCACAGCCAGTACCAGTAGGGGGCATCGGGATAATGTGAATTTCGGACGTGGTTGATGCCCGCCTGCTTCATCAGGCGGATATCTTCCTCCATCACTTCCCGCGTTATGGCGTGCCCCATCGAGGGTTCGGTCTCGTGCCGGTTGACGCCGCGCAGCTTGACCGGCTTGCCGTTGAGGTAGAAATAACGTCCGGCCAGGCCGAATTCATCTTCTTCGGCAGGTGTGTCGCGGATGTCCACTTCCCGGAACCCCGTGATGGTGGAGACGATGTCGAGCGTCTTGCCGGCGGCGTCCTTCAACACACCGACCAGCGTGTAGCGCCAGGGCGCTTCCGCCGACCAGGGCCGGGCTTCCGGATAAGGAAGTTCGCAGGCCGGTCCCTCTCCCTCGAAGATTGCAACCAGTTCGTTGTCATCACGATAGAGCGGGTGTTCATACAGTTGCCAGGTCAGCGTGGCGCCGGCCGGCGCACCCAGGAGTTCCGTTTCGATGCGGAGACTTTTCAGTGCGGGCGTGACGCGGATGTCGCGGACCCGGGCCTGGGGACGTGCTTCCAGGGCGACCGTCCGGAAAATGCCCGGCAGGCGGAACATGTCCTGGGCCTCGAGATTGCTTCCGTCACTGTTGCGGTAAACTTCGACGGCCACGCAGTTCTCCCCCTCATGGAGGAAACGGGTGATATCGAACTGGGCGAGGTTGCGGGAGTTCTTGGAAAAGCCTGCATAATGGCCGTTGATCCACAGGTAGAAGAAGGAATCCACCCCGTCGAAATCGATGAAGATGCGCTGGCCCTGCCAGGCCTCGGGCAGGGTGAAACGGCGGCGGTAGGAACCCACTTCGTTGCGGGTCTTGTACATCGTCCAGTCTTCAGGCGGCGTACGCATCACGCCCAGGCGCCAGTCGTCGGGCTTGATCTCCTTCCACCAGGGCACGTTGACATTGACATAGATGGGCGTCCCGTAGCGCTGGCTGCCGTCGGGGCCGAGGCCGGCAATGTTCCAGTTGGACGGCACGGCGATCTGGTCCCAGGCCGCATCGCTGTAATCTTCCTGGAAAAAATCCACGGGCCTGGAATCCGGGTCGGGAGCCCAGTGGAAGCGCCAGGTCCCGTCGAGGCTCATCCAGCGGTCGCTGTGCTCAGGGAGTACCTTCCGGGCGGAATCGATGTCCGAGAACGAAAAGAACCAGGCGTGGGGCTGTTCTTTGTTCAGTGCCAGTTGCCGGGGAGACTGCCATTCGTCGCCGGCGGGCGCATTCCGGTCACCATAGGCGAAACCGGACAGCAGGAGGGACAGCAGGAGTGTGAGCATGAGCTTGTCATTTTTTGCAGTTGGGTACTAGCAAATTTACGCTTTTTTCTCTATCTTTACAAGGCAGCATGTCAATTTACTAAAAAACAAATTCTTATATCAAATTTATGAAACCCCGCTTTTTCCTCGTTTCCGCCGCCCTGCTCCTGCTGCTGGCCGCTTGCGGAAAGTCACCTGACAACATCATCCGTACGAATGTCCCGGCCCGGCCCGCCGGGCAGCAGAGTGCATTGGGCCTGACGGCTGAGCCGATCGAGACCGTCCGCATCGGCGTGGTCGGCCTGGGAATGCGCGGCAGCTTCGGCGTAGAACGCCTCTCCCTGGTACCCGGCGCCGTGGTGACAGCCCTGTGCGACCTGCTTCCCGACCGGGTCGAGGCCAGCAAGGCCGACCTGGCCCGTATGGGCAAGCCGGCCCCGACCGGCTGCTACAGCGGCGAACAGGAATCCTGGCGCGGCCTCTGCGAACAGGAGGACGTCGATCTGGTGTATATCTGTACGGACTGGCTTAACCACTATCCCATCGCAATGTATGCGATGCAGTGTGGCAAGCACGTAGCCATAGAAGTGCCCGCCGCCCTGGACATGGATGAAATCTGGGGCCTGGTCAACCAGTCCGAGAAGACGCGAAAGCATTGCATGATGCTCGAGAACTGTGTCTATGACTTTTTCGAGATGACTTCTCTCGAAATGGCCCGGCGCGGTCTTTTCGGTGAGATCATCCACGTCGAAGGGGCCTACTGCCATAACCTGGATCCCTTCTGGGATGAATATTGGAACAACTGGCGGCTGGATTACAACCAGAAGTACCGGGGCGACGTGTATCCCACACATGGCATTGGTCCTGTCTGCCAGGTACTGGGCATTCATCGCGGCGACCGGATGACGACCCTCGTGTCGATGGACACCAAGTCGTTCAACGGCGTCAGGATCGCCTCGAACCATACTGGCATGCCCGTGACCGAGTTTGCAAACGGCGATGAAACCTCCACCCTCATCCGGACCGAGAAAGGCAAGACCCTGCTCATCGAGCACGACGTGATGACACCCCGGCCGTACAGCCGGATGTACCAGCTGGTCGGAACAGACGGCTATGCTTCGAAATATCCCATTCAGGAATACTGCCTGCGCGTTGACAAGCCGGAAGGGGAGACCAACGCACGCCATATCAGCGATGAGAAAGTTTATCGAGGCGAGGAAATGACCGCTTTGCAGGAAGGCTACCGCAACAGCATCCTGACCCCGGAACTTGAAAAGCTCGCCAAGGAGGTGGGCGGACATGGCGGCATGGATTTCATCATGGATTACCGGCTCGTGTACTGTCTGCGTCACGGCCTGCCGCTCGACATGGACGTATATGACCTGGCCGAGTGGTGTTGCATCGCGCCGCTTTCCCGCCTGTCGCTCGAAAACGGCAGCATGCCGGTCGAAGTCCCTGATTTCACCCGCGGGGAGTGGAACAAGGTGGCCGGATTCCACTATGCCCTGGCCAAATAATGTTCGACAGATCCCCGAAATGACGGCCTTCATTGCGGCGCAATAAAGAAAGAAGGTGGCTGCCACGGCAGCCACCTTCTTCGCATTCAGACGTCCGGATCAATAGCCGAAGATGTCTTCGGTCTTGACTTCGGTGATGGCTCCGTAGTCCTTCAGGGCTTTGAGGTCCATGTCGCTCTTGCGTCCCAGGATGCCGATGGTGTGCGGTTTGTCCTTGACATAGGTCTGCTGGAACTTGATCACGTCGTCGAGCGTCAGGGAGGGGACCTTTTCGTAGATGACCTTGTTGAGGTCATAGTCGAGACCGCGTTTCTGGGCGTTGAGATAGGAACCCAGCACGTTGCCCTTGACGGTGCGGGCGGTGCGGATGTTCGAAATCAGCGACTCCTTGGCGATCTTGAAGGCGTTTTCGGAGACCGGCATGTTGTTGATGATCTCGTCGAAGGCGCTCAGCGCGTCGATGAGTTTGTCGTTCTGCGTGCCGATGGAGTAGGTGAACAGGGAAGGATGGTCCAGGTCGGCCGGGATCGAATAGTTGGCGCGGGCGCTGTAGGCGAGACCGCGGGCCTCACGGATCTCCTGGAAGACAATGGAGTTCATGCCGCCGCCGAAGTACTCGTTGTAGAGCGTGATGATCGGCGCGGTCTCTTCGTTGAATTTCAGGCCGGTGTTGTAATAGGCCTGCAGGGAGAGCTGGTTGGCGTCGTACGGGGCCACGACCACGCTGTTGGCGTCGGTCGGCAGGTAAGCGAACGGATCGCCTTTGACCACGGGGGCGAGTTTCGCAGGAACCTGGTGGATCTTGTTGATGGCCTCGACGATCTGGGCTTCGGCGAGCGGGCCGTAGTAAAGCACCTTGTGCTCATTGTCGAAGATATGGTGGATCTTTTCGAGCAGGGCCTCGTCGCTGAGCTGCATCAGTTCGGCGGAAGAGAGGACGTTGGTCTGAGGGTTCTTCGGGCCGTACAGCGCGAAGGCGGCCATCTGCTGGGCATTGGCGCGCTGGTTCAGTTTGGCGTTGCGGCGCTCGTAGAGGGTGTTGGCCTTGAGCATCTGCAGGGCTTCCGGATTGGCTTTCGCGTGGGCGACTACCTTTTCGACGAGTTCCATCGCCTCTTCCATATTCTCGGCAAGGCCGCTCACGGTCACCTGGGTCTCTTCACCCCGGCAGTTGACACTCATGTTGCAGGCCAGTTTGTAGAAGGCCTTCTGGACCTCTTCCGGGGTCATGTCGTCGGTACCGAGGAAGGCCAGATAGTTGGCGGCGAAAGGCATCACCTTGTCGGCGTAGCTGCCGGTCTCGAAATAATAGGTCAGCTGGAAAGTGCCGTTGCTCACGTTCTTCTTGTACAGCACGGGGATGTCGTTCTTGGCGCTGAGGATCGACATGTCTTTCTGGTAGTCCACGAACACGGGTTCGATGGGCGTGACGGTCGAGGCCTGGATATCCTGGAGGAACTGGCTGGCGTTGTCGCGGTTCATCACGATCGGGGTGATGGCCGGCTTGGCGATGCGGGTGTCGGTCGGATCGGGCTGCTCGAGTTTGTTGATCTGGACATAGTTGTCTTTGAAATGCTCGTTGGCGAAAGCCACGATATCCTCTTTGGTAATCTTGGAAAGGTCGTCGATTTCGTTCACGAAATCCTTCCACTCGATGTCGTTGATGAAGCAGTTCACTTCGGCGCGGACCAGGAAGCGGGAGTTGTCGCACTGGCGCATGAACTGCAGTTTGGTATTGTTGATGATCGCGGTAAGCAGGTCCTGGTCGAATTCACCTTTCTTGACCTTTTCGATCTCCGTCAGGGCGATTTCCTTGACTTCTTCAAGGCTCTGGCCCTGGAGCGGTTCGGCCATCACCACGAAAGCGGAGTAGTCGGCCATGGTCTCGGACATCGCGAACATGCCCAGCGTCTTCTGCTGCTGGTTCACGTCAAGGTCAATGAGGCCGGCTTTGCCGTTGGTGAGGATGGAACTGATCAGGTCGAGGTATTTGGCTTCAGGGCTGTTGGCACCCGGGAAACGCCAGGCAAGCAGGAGACTGGGCGACTCAAGGCCGAGCACGTCCTTGACGACGGGGGCGGTGATGGGATCCTCGGGCTCGAAGGCCATCTTCTTGAGGTTCGGGTTGGGCTTGAGCTGGCCGAAATACTTGTCGATGATCTTGATGGCCTCGTCGGGGTTGAAGTCACCGGCCAGGCAGACGGCCATGTTGTTGGGCACATACCACTCGTCATGGTACTTCTTTACGTTGGTGATCGACGGATTCTTGAGGTGGTCGCCCCAGCCGATGACCGGCGTGTGGTAGGGGTGCTTCGGGAAGAGGGCGGCAAAGGCTGCTTCCTGCACTTTCTCCTGGTCCATCACGGCGTACATGTTGTACTCCTCATAGATGGTCTCCAGCTCGGTGTGGAAGCCGCGCAGCACGCAGTTGGCGAAACGGTCGGCCTGGATCTTCGCCCAGTTCTCGATCTGGTTTGACGGGATATTCTCGGTGTAGCAGGTAACGTCGTTGCTGGTGTAGGCGTTGGTGCCACGGCCGCCGATAGCTGCCATCAGTTTGTCGTATTCGTTGGGAATGGCAATCTTGGAGGCTTCGTAGGAGATGGAGTCGATCTCATGGTAGATCGCCTTGCGCTCAGCGGGATCGGTGGTCTTGCGATAGACCTCGAACAGTTGCTCGATCTGGTCGAGAAGCGGTTTCTCCTTGGCATAGTCCTGGGTGCCGAACTGCTGGGTACCCTTGAACATCAGGTGTTCGAAATAGTGGGCGAGGCCGGTGGTCTCCTGCGGGTCGTTCTTGCTGCCGACCTTCACGGCGACATGGGCGTCGATGCGCGGCTCGTCCTTGTTGACGATCATATAGACCTTCAGGCCGTTGTCGAGCGTATAGATGCGCGCGGCAGTAGGGTCGCCTTTGACGGTCTCATACTTGTACTTGCTGCAGCCGGCCAGGGAGAATACGAGGACGACTGCCAAAAGGAGGTTCAGAAAACGTTTCATTTTGCTTGGCTTGATTTATGTAATTTTGGAACAAAAATAAGCAAACAAATGGTATCTTTGCACAAATAATTTGAAAATGAAAAAAGTCATCATATTGCTCGCCGTGCTGGCCGCTTCCTTCTTCCCGGCTTTCGCCCAGGAGGACTCCTTCTTCAAGGAGGCGGACGTCATCCGCTTTGACAAGAAAGTCCACGATTTCGGCGATGTCATGATCGCCGAAGGACCGGTATCCTGTATCTTCACGTTCACCAACATCGGCAAGGATCCGATCGTCATCCACAACGTGATTTCTTCCTGCGGCTGCACGACCCCCGAATGGACCCGCGAACCGGTCCGTCCCGGCGCAACGGGCACCATCCAGGCCACGTTCAGCAACGACCAGGGCCCGTATCCTTTCGACAAGACCCTGACCGTCTATGTCGGTGTAGGCCGCTCCAGCCTCGACCGGCCGGTGGTCCTCCGCCTGCGGGGCGTCTCGCATGAGAAGAAGAAAGATCTGGATGAACTCTTCACCGTGAAGATCGGCAGCCTGGGGCTCCGGAAGACGGAAGTTTCCATCGGCTACATCGACCAGGGTGTGGTCAAGTCCGACCAGATGCAGATTGCGAACCTCTCAAAGAGCGAGCTGACTGTCGAGCCGGCTACGGTTTCTCCGGGTCTCAGCTTGACTGTTACGCCCAACCCCATTCCGGCCCGCAGCATGGCCCGCCTGTCGTATGCGGTTAACCCTGCGGAAATGGGCCGTACGGCCTGGGGCAAGCAACGCTTTGAAGCCACCTTCCGGCTCAATGGCAGGGAAATGACTGACAAAATGACAATCACGGGTGTCATCAAGGACAATTTTGAAAAAATGTCCAAGGCGGACATCGAACGGGCCGGCATCCCTGTCATCGACCGCAGCTATTTCGAGTTTGGTGAGGTAAAGAAAGGGGCGTCCGTCACGGCGACGTACAGCATCCGGAATAAAGGTAAGAATCCGCTGGTGATCCACCAGGTCGAGGGACAGGACGGCGCCTCGACCGTACTGTCGAAGATGCCTCTCACTGTCAAACCGGGCGGCAAGGCAGACGTGAAGGTACGTCTGGACACGGCTTCCCTTGAATACACCGGCGAGGTGATCGAGGTACTGACCGTCATCACCAACGCACCGTCCAAGCCTATCCTGAACTTATTCATCACTGGAAACGTCCAATAACTATATGGCAATCGACAAATCGCATCAGGGAGATTTCTTCGACGATTATCACAACGAAGATTCAAGCCTGGTCATCAACCACGGGGTAAAGCAGCCCCCGATCGTCAATCCTTATCTGAAAAGAGTCTTTAAGAAACGGCCCGCCATCAAGACGGCGGACGAATATATGGAAGGTATCCAGCGTGGTGACACCACGGTGCTGAGCCAGGCGATTACGCTGGTGGAGAGCGCACTGCCCGAGCATCGGGCCGTCGCCCAGCAGATCATCCAGCGCTGCCAGGCTCTTTCCAATGAGAAGGAAACCATGCGCATCGGCATCACGGGCGTTCCGGGTGCCGGCAAAAGCACCTTCATCGAGGCATTCGGTTCCTATCTGACCTCGGAAGGCCACAAGCTGGCCGTCCTGGCCATCGACCCGAGTTCCGAGAAGAGCAAAGGCAGCATCCTGGGCGACAAGACGCGCATGGAGACTCTCTGCCACGATCCCAAGGCGTTCATCCGGCCCAGCCCGAGTGCGGGTTCGCTGGGTGGGGTAGCACGCAAGACCCGTGAGACGATCCTCCTGTGCGAAGCTGCTGGATTCGATGTGGTCTTCATCGAGACGGTGGGGGTCGGCCAGAGCGAGACGGCGGTCCATTCGATGAGCGACTTTTTCCTGTTGCTGATGTTGTCCGGTGCCGGTGACGACCTGCAGGGCATCAAGCGCGGCATCATGGAGATGTCCGACCTGATTGCCATTACCAAGGCTGACGGCACCAATGTCGAGAAGGCGCAGATGGCCCGGGCGCTCTACGCGAACGCCCTGCATCTGTTCCCTCCGACGGAATCGGGCTGGACCCCGACGGCTGTCACTTCTTCGGCCGTCACCAAGGAAGGTCTTCCCGAGATCCTGCAGAAGATCGAGGCGTATTTTGCCCTCGTCAAAGGGAATGGCTTTTACAAGCGGAAACGTCGCGAGCAGGCGCGTTACTGGATGTACGAGAGCATCAACGAGAGCCTGAAAAACATGTTCTATGAAGACGAGCGCATCGAGCGGCTGATGCCCGAATACGAAGATGCCGTGCTGCGGGGCGACCTCGAGTCGTTCTCGGCGGCGACCGAACTGATTGAAAAATACCAGAAGAAATTATAATATTTGTGTAAGGAGATATGGCAAACTTTCTGAAAAAACTGTTCGGCTCCAAGGCTGACCGTGACTTGAAACAGCTCACGCCGACCTTGAAGCTCATCCTTGCGGCCTATGACCGTATTGACAAGCTGAGCGACGACGGCCTGCGTGCCGAGAGCGCCGCACTGCGCGACAAAGTACGCGCCTATACGGCGGCGGAAGAGGAGAAGGTGGCGCAGATCCGTGAACAGCTGTCCGACCCCGAGATGGAGGTCTCCCGCAAGGAGAAACTGGCTACGGAACTGGACGAACTGGTCAAGACCATTGACAAAAAGATAGAAGAGATTCTCAACGAAGTGCTTCCGGAAGCCTTCGCCATCGTCAAATCGACGGCGCGCCGTTTCAAGGAAAACGAGCGGATCCGCGTGAAGGCCACCGATTTCGACCGCGACCTGAGCGCCAGCCACGATTTCGTCAATGTGGACGGCGACTATGCCGTCTGGCGCAACAGCTGGATGGCCGGCGGCAATATGATCACCTGGGATATGGTGCACTACGATGTGCAGTTGATCGGCGGTACGGTGCTCCATCAGGGCAAGATCGCCGAGATGGCCACCGGTGAAGGCAAAACCCTCGTGGCTACGCTTCCGGTGTTCCTCAATGCCTTGGCAGGCAAGGGTGTCCATGTGGTCACCGTCAACGACTACCTGTCCAAACGAGACTCGGAATGGATGGGCCCGCTTTATATGTTCCACGGGCTGAGCGTCGATTGCATCGACAAGCACCAGCCCAGCACCGATGCGCGCCGCAAGGCATACCAGGCCGACATCACCTTCGGTACCAACAACGAATTCGGCTTTGACTACCTGCGCGACAACATGGCCATCAATGCGAAGGACCTTGTCCAGCGCAAGCACCATTTTGCCATTGTGGATGAGGTGGACTCCGTGCTTATCGATGATGCCCGTACCCCGCTTATCATTTCCGGTCCTGTGGAAAGGGCGGGCGACGAGACTTTCATCCAGTACAAGCCTTATGTAGAGCGCCTCTACAATGCCCAGAAGAATCTCGTCAACCAGACCCTGAACGAGGCTAAGAAACTCATCGCCGCGGGCGAGATCCAGGACAAGGGTGAAATCCTTCTCCTGCGCGCCCACAAAGGCCTGCCCAAATACCAGCCCCTGATCAAGTATCTCAGCGAGCCGGGCATCAAGCAGATTCTCCAGAATGCCGAGAGCAAGATCATCCGGGCCGCCTTCCAGGACAAGGATATCGAGCAGCGCGTCGTAACCAATGAATTGTATTTCGTCATCGACGAGCAGCAGCGTACCGTGGAACTGACCGACAAGGGCAACGAAGTGCTGGCCGACGCGGTGGGTGACAAGGACTTCTTCCTGATGCCGCGTCTGGGCGACGAGGTGGCTGCCATCGAGAAAGGGGAGGGAACCCATGAAGAGAAGCAGCGCCGCAAGGATGAGCTTTATGCCAACTATTCCCTCAAGGCGGAGCGCATGCATACGGTGGACCAGTTGCTGAAGGCTTACGCCATGTTCTCCAAGGATGTGGATTACGTGATCATCGACGGCAAGATCAAGATTGTCGATGAGGGCACCGGCCGTATCATGGAGGGCCGCCGTTGGAGTGACGGCCTGCACCAGGCTGTCGAGGCGAAAGAAAATGTAAAGGTCGAGGCGGCGACGCAGACCTTTGCAACCATCACCCTGCAGAATTATTTCCGCATGTACCACAAACTCTCCGGTATGACCGGTACGGCCGAGACGGAAGCCAAGGAGTTCTGGGACATCTACAAGCTCGACGTCGTCGTGATCCCGACCAACCGGCCGGTAATCCGCGACGATATGAACGACTTGATCTACAAGACCAAGAAAGGCAAGTATGCCGCTGTCATCGATAAAATCCAGGAATATGTGAAGCAGGGCCGGCCGGTGCTGGTTGGTACGACTTCGGTCGAGATCTCCGAACTCCTGAGCCGCATGCTCCGGGTCCGCGGCATCAAGCACCAGGTACTGAATGCGAAGCAGCATGCCCGTGAGGCCGAGATCGTGGCCCATGCGGGCGAGCCTTCCACCGTGACCATCGCCACCAACATGGCCGGTCGTGGTACCGATATCAAGCTGACGCCTGAAGTCAAGGCGGCAGGCGGTCTGGCCATCATCGGCACGGAACGGCACGACAGCCGCCGTGTGGACCGCCAGTTGCGCGGCCGTTCCGGTCGTCAGGGCGACCCGGGCAGTTCTATCTTCTATGTATCGCTGGAGGACGACCTGATGCGTATCTTCGGCAGCGAGCGGATCTCCAGCATCGTGGACCGGATGGGCATGAATGAGAATGAAGCGCTGGAAGCGTCGATGCTGTCGAGTGCCATTGAGCGGGCGCAGCGCAAGGTCGAGGAGAACGACTTCGGCACCCGTAAGCGCCTGGTGGACTACGACGATGTGATGAACAACCAGCGCGAGGTCGTGTACTCCAAGCGCCGCAGCGCCCTGACGGGCGAGCGGATCGATGTGGACGTACTCAACATGGCGACGGACTATTGCGAGATGTTTGTCGAACAGAACAAGGATCTCGACTATGAGAGTTTCTGCGAGACGCTCCGTCAGACCCTGTCGGTGGAGCCTGGTTTCGATGCGAAGTTCTACGAACGGGCGAAGAAGGACCAGTTGGTCGAGAGCCTGCAGAAGACGATCCTCGAGGTCCAGCAGCGTCGTTTCGATGCGCTGGTCGAGCGTGCCTGGCCGATCATCAAATATGTGTACGAGACGAAACGGATGTTCTATCAGAACATCGCCATTCCGGTGTCGGACGGCAAGATGGTCTATACGGTCCTGGTCGACCTGCGGAAGGCCTATGAGACGAAAGGCCGGGAGGTGATCCGGGCTGTCGAGAAGACCATTACCCTCCGGGTGATTGACGAATACTGGAAGAACCACCTCCGCGAGATGGACGACCTGAAGCAGTCGGTACAGAATGCGGCCTATGAGCAGAAGGACCCGATCGTGGTTTACAAGAGCGAGAGCTACAATCTCTTCATCACGATGCTGGAGAATCTCAGCAAGGACGTACTGGCGTTCCTGCTCCGTGCGCAGATCTACCTGCGCCAGGAGCAGCAGCCTGAAGATGTGGTGACGGAAGGCCACGAAAAGCGTTCCGACCTGAGCCGGATGCAGACGAGCCGTCCCGACTTGCTGACCAACAGTTCCGAGCCCAAGACACAGGCTCCGATCCATGTCGAAAAGAAAGTCGGCCGCAACGATCCCTGTCCTTGCGGCAGCGGCAAGAAATACAAGAATTGTCACGGTAAAGAAGCATAATCATGAAATATGATGTCATCGTCATCGGCGCGGGCCCGGGTGGGTACGTGGCCGCTATCCGGGCCGCGCAGCTCGGGTTCAATACAGCTGTTGTCGAACGGAGTGAACTCGGCGGAATCTGCCTCAATTGGGGCTGCATCCCGACCAAGGCCTTGCTCAAAAGTGCGCAGGCGTTGCATTATGCCGAGCGGGGTGCCGACTACGGTTTTACCGCGGAGGCTGTGAAACCCGACCTGGCCGCCATCGTTGCCCGCAGCCGCGGTGTCTCTGCGACGATGAACAAAGGGGTCGAGTATCTTTTCAAAAAGAACAAGGTCACGGTCATCAAGGGTATCGCCAAACTGCTGCCGGGCCGCAAGGTCGATGTAATGAAACTGGAAGGCGGCGAGGAAGTCTTCGAAGCGGACCACATCATTCTGGCCACCGGTTCGCATCCGGCGGAATTGCCGTTTGCGCCGATCGACGGCGAGAAGATATGGTGCTACTACCAGGCATTGGTGCCCGAGACTCTTCCCAAGTCGCTGGCGGTCATCGGCAGTGGCGCTATCGGCAGCGAGTTTGCGTTCTTCTATCGTTCACTGGGTGTTGAGGTGACTATCATTGAGTTCATGGACCGCGTGCTGCCCATCGAGGACGATGACACCTGTGCGCAGATCAGCCGTTCTTTCCGCAAGGCGGGCATCAAGGTGATGGTTTCTTCGTCCGTTAAAAGTGTCGATACGACAGGTGAACTTTGCCGTCTGACGGTCGAGACGAAGAAAGGGGAGGAGATCGTCGAGGCCGAGAAAGTGCTCTCCGCTGTCGGCGTCCGCCCGAATACGTCGGATCTGGGCCTTGAAGCTTTGGGCATCGAGCTGAATCGGGGCAAGGTGCCTGTGGATACGTATTTCCGTACATCGGTCGAAGGTGTCTATGCCATCGGTGACATCATCGCGACCCCGGCGCTGGCCCATGTGGCTTCTTCTGAAGCGATCTGCTGTGTCGAAGCGATTGCCGGCCTGAATCCGGCACCGGTCAATTATGATAATATCCCTGGCTGTACCTACATTACGCCGGAAGTGGCCTCTGTCGGCATGACGGAGCGCAAGGCCAAGGAATTGGGCATCGAATACAAGATCGGCAAGTTCCCGTTCACGGCTTCCGGCAAGGCTACGGCCGCCGGCGCCCGCGACGGTTTTGTCAAGTTGGTGGTCGATGCCGCGACAGACAAAGTCCTTGGTGCGCACCTGGTCGGAGACAACGTTTCTGAGATGATTGGCGGCATCGTGGCTGCCCGCAACCTCGGCATCACGGCCAAGCAGCTCGCCGCTTCGATGTTCCCGCACCCCACGATGTCCGAAGCCCTCATGGAAGCTGCCGCCGCCGTCCACGGCGAAGCGATCCATATTTGAGTGAGTCTCATACCCGACACGGGGCAAACCATCGAAGGCCTAAATGACAGCTCGTATTTTGACATCTGGCAGATGTTCTGTATTTTTGTGAGAACTAGGGTATGGATCAATTGCTAGTTATGAAAAGAATGATGGTTTTCATGTCGTTGGTGGCCGGATTGACGCTGGCTGGGTGTGGCGGTTCGCGATGGACTGCTGCGGAACGTTCACTTATTGAGGAGCAGCCGGATGTCATGCGGGTGCTGACGGTAGAGGATGAGGCCGACCTGGCCGTGCTTCGGATGCCGTGCCGCGACCTTTCGCCGCGGGAGTTGGCCGATCCACTTTATGCAAAACTTGCTGCCAAGATGGTCGCCACCGTCACTTCTCCCGAGCAGGACGGCGTCGGCATCGCCGGGCCGCAAGTCGGTATTTCCCGCAACGTGGTTGCTGTCCAGCGCCTTGACAAAGAGGGCGAGCCGTTTGAGGTTTATCCGAACATCCGGATAGTTGCCACGCGCGGCGAGCAGGTGCCCGGCCGGGAAGGCTGTCTTTCTGTACCCGGGCGTCGCGGACAGGTCCTTCGTTATCAGGACATCGACATCAGTTATACTTCTCTGGAGACAGGAAAAACTATCACGGAGACCGTGCAGGGTTTTACGGCGGTCATCTTCCAGCACGAGACCGATCATCTGAAGGGCGTCCTTTACATCGATAAACTCTGCCCTGACCCGGCAGAATGATATCGGCAGCGTAGTCCCTTGGGGCGGGGGCAATCAGATCAAGGTCAACTCGTGCCCGGAAGCGGGGAGGTATTTTAGCAGGAGATCTTCCGTCCGTATTTTGACGAAACAGGTGGCGGTGCCGTCGGTGCAGGCAAACCATGGCGCTTCTGCTACGGCTTGGTCCATCACCAGCCGGACGTCAGCAGATTGCGGCAGGATTGCACTCAGAATCGTTGTGGCGCCGACCAGGACGCCGGTCCGTTCCCAGAGTTTGTCAGCTGGGGCGAAAGAGACGCGGGGAATACCCAGCGACGCGCAAAAATCGCGCGTGACAAAAGGCTTGTCATCCGTCGTCACATACAGGTAGAAAGCCGTCTGTTGCCGGTTGCACAAGAAGATGGTCTTGACGATCTGAACTCCGATCTTTGCATCGATATGCTGGCAATCCTCCATCGTCAGCCCCGGGTCGGTATCGACCCGCGCGAAGGGGATGGCCAGCGCAGCAAAAGTCTCATAGACGCGTTGCTGAAGCTCGGATGCAAACGCCGGTGGCGGCGTCGTGAGGATGTCACTGACGTGGAACATGGACCATCCGACCTATGCTTCCAGAATCTGGGCGGCGGCGTTCTTCGTATCCACTTTTTCGATGATGCGTTCCAGCAAACCGTTCTCGTCGAAAATAAAGGTACGGCGCAGCGTTCCCATCGTAGTTTTGCCGTACATCTTTTTCTCGCCCCAGGCTCCAAAGTCCTGGAGCATTTGCGTCGAAGTGTCGGCCAGCAGGCGGAAGGGGAGTTCGAATTTGGCGCGGAAGCCACTGTGTGACTTGGTGCTGTCCTTGCTCACGCCCACGACATTGTAGCCGGCCGCCGTCAATTCCGCATAATTGTCGCGGAAACTGCAGGCCTCGGCGGTGCAGCCCGACGTGTTGTCTTTCGGATAAAAGTAGATGATGGTTTTGCGGCCTTTTCCGATGAAATCATCCGAGCGCACGGTATTCCCGTCCTGGTCCAGCACTTCGAAGGACGGCATTTTATCGCCAATGTTCAGCATAGCTCATGATTTTGTACAAAGATAGCATTTTTCGTCTGACTTGTTACCACTGTTCTCCCTGGCCTGCCTACCGGATCGTTTGCCGGATATTGTAGTTGTTGCGCTCGCTGGCGTTGCGGGCGATGAGTTCGCCGAGGAAGCCGGTGAGGAAGAGCTGCGCGCCAAGGATGACGGCGACGAGTGCCAGATAGAACAACGGTTGGTCGGCCACCGGCCGGAAGTAGGCCCCGTGAGCTTGGGCCACGAGTTTGTCGACGATCAGCCAGATGGCAATGACGGCGCCGATCAGGGAAATCAGCGTGCCGATGCCACCGAACAGGTGCATCGGCTTCTTGCCGAACTTTTGCAGGAACCAGATGGAGAGCAGGTCGAGAAATCCGTTGATGAAACGGTTCATGCCGAACTTGCTCTTGCCATACTTGCGAGCCTGATGGTGTACCACCTTTTCGCCGATCTTGTCGAAGCCGGCATTCTTGGCGAGGTAGGGGATGAAGCGGTGCATCTCGCCATAGACTTCGATGTTCTTGACGACTTCATTGCGATAGGCCTTCAGACCGCAGTTCATGTCGTGTAGCTTGATGCCCGTGACTTTGCGGGCCGTGGCATTGTAGAGTTTCGAGGGCAGGTTCTTGGTCGCCACATTGTCGTAGCGTTTCTTCTTCCAGCCTGAAACCAGGTCATACCCTTCTTCGCGGATCATCCGCATCATCTCGGGAATCTCTTCCGGCGAGTCCTGCAGGTCAGCGTCCATTGTCACGACAATATCGCCGCGGGCCGCTTCAAAACCGCAGTAGAGTGCCGCTGATTTGCCGTAGTTGCGCCGGAAGCGGATGCCCCGGATCTGCGGGTACTGATTCGAAAGCTCCTCTACGACAGCCCAGGAACGATCCCGGCTTCCGTCGTCTACCATGACAATCTCATAAGAATATCCCTGTGGCTTCAACGTCCGGTCGATCCACGCGACCAGCTCGGGGAGCGATTCCTCTTCGTTGTACAGCGAGATGACGATCGAAAGATCCATGGTACGGTCAGAAATTGAATTCATCGTCACCCGACTGCCGCATTTCTTCGTCGGTGAAGACGCTTTTGCGGGCTGCACTGCTGCGGGCCAGGATGGCACTTACCAGCAAACCGAAGATCGAGCACCAGACAAAAGTGGAGATGCAGTTGATCTGGGCGTAGTTGTCTTCCATCTTGAGCAGGACATCCGTGAAATTCTCAGGCATCATCGAGCCCATCTGGCCGAGTTGGGTGTACATCTGTTCGAAGGCTTCGGCCACGGCGCCCGGGAAGAGGAACTGGTACTCGACAAACGACCAGACAGCACAGACCACCGCGGATAGGACACAGACGATGGCTCCGTAACTGAAGGTCGATTCATCGGGATGCGCCTTACCGTAGCGCTGCATGATGACGCGAAGCAGCCAGATGCTGCCGACCAGTTTGACCAGCCAGAGCAGACCGTTCAGAAAACTGTTTTTCGTCAGGAAGGTAAGCGTCGAGATGACGACGGTGACCGCCGCCAGGATGAGGCCGTCTTTGGCAGCAAGGCTCCATTTCGAGCTGCCGGCAGTTGGGTTCTGTTCCATGGCTATTTCTTTTCTTCTTTCTGGGCTGATTCGGATTTCGGGGCTTCCTCTTCCTCATGCAGTCCCACCGCATGGGAGACGGGGAGCGAGAAAGCGATGCCTTTGCTCTTGGTGGCAAGGCCTGCATCCTGGTAGATCTTGTGCATGACGTCATCCTTGATGTCTTTGGGAACGATGAGCCAGAGGATCTCCTTGTCGGGCTGGATGGATATCTGGTAGAATTCTTCTGCTTCCGGATTGGCGGTACCGCGGGCCCGGAGGATCGTGCCGCCCTTGGCACCCGCTTTCTTGGCGGCTTCCATGACCGTCAGGGCGAATCCTGCATTGACGATGCAGAAGATCATTTCGTATTTCTTCTTGTTCATTGTTGGATGGTACGTTTGTCGTTGCTTAAGAAACCATAGGTGAGGGCGCCGATGACGCTGGCAAGCGGAATCGTGACGGCGATGCCGCCGCCGTCCTTGACGGTCGAGAATTTCTCGTCCAGGAGTTCGAGCAGGTCCTTGATCTTGTCTTCGCGGACCACGCTGAAAATGGCCTGCCGGGTATCCTGGTTGAGCCCCAGGTAGTTCATGATGGCCTTTTCCGAGGTGCCGCTGGCCTGGACGACCAATTGCATATTGGCTTCGGACGACTGGATCAGGTTGGAATAGTACCGGACCTTCGGCGCATTGACGATGGCAATGAGCAGTTCCAGTTTTTCAGGCGCAATGTTCTTGGCGTATTTCTGTTTGTCTGCCATTATTCAAAATAGATGATTTGTTCGTCATCGGCCGCCAGGATGCGGCGCATCGCAGCCTGCTCCCGCTTGCGGGCGGCTACCACGCCCCGGAAGCCGAGGGCCTGGATGGTGATGAGCGGGGTCATGGCCACCATGGCCACAATACCGAAACCGAGCGACAACACCTCGGCGGACGAGTGCAGGACCACGCAGGCGCCGATGGCCATCGGGAGGATGAAACTGGACGTCAGCGGACCGCTGGCTACACCGCCGGAGTCAAATGCAATCGCCGTGTAGAGCTTCGGAACGAAGAACGACAGGCCGAGCGATAGCAGATAGCCCGGAATCAAATAATACAACAGGGAGAAACCGTAGATGATGCGCAGGATCGACAGGCCGATGGACAGGCCGACGCCGACCGAGAGTGCAATCATCATCTGGCGGCGGGTCACCTGGCCGTTGGTGATTTCTTCTACCTGTTGGTTCAGGACGTGGACAGCCGGCTCGGCAAGTACCACGACACAACCGATGACAAAACTCAGGATGACCAGGATGTTCTGGTTATAGGAGGCCAACTCGGTGCCCATCTTGTAACCGATGGGCATGAAACCGACGGCAACGGCGGTCAGGAAGATGGCCAGGCCGATGAAAGTCAGGACAATGCCGATGCCGATGGAGATGAGCGTGTGCTTGGGCAATTTCAGGATGAAAGCCTGCAGGAGCAGGAAGAAAAGGATAATCAGCAGCAGTGATTTGCCGACTTCCAGCATGACTTCCCAAAGCTCTCTGCCGATGCCATGCGCGAGGACCGAACTCATCGAATAGTCCGGAATGTCGTAACTCATCGAGCCGCGGGAGAAAATGGACAGGATCATCACGGCGATGATCGGGCCGATGGAGCACAGGGCGATCAGGCCGAAGCTGTTCTCGTTGGCCCGCCTGCCGCCGACCGTCATGGCGATACCGACGCCCAGGGCCATGATGAAAGGCACCGTGATCGGACCAGTCGTCACGCCGCCCGAGTCAAACGACATCGGAAGCAGGTCGCCTTTCTCCGAGGTGAAAAGGAGGGCGGCCAGGGAGAAGAGCATCAAGTAGAAGAAGAGGAGCATGCTGGTGAGATCGACCCGGTGGACGATCTTCAAGACGGCCATCAACAGGAAAATGCCGACGCCGAGACCGACAGTGACGATCAGCATCGTACCATTCATCAGGGAACTGACCTGCTCGGCCAGGACGGAGAGGTCCGGCTCGGCGATGGTGATCAGCAGGCCCATGACGAAACTGACGATCAGGAGGATGCTTTTTTTCTTGCTTTTGGTGAGGCCTTCACCGATGAACTGGCCCATCGGCGTCATGGCGAGGTCGGCGCCGAGGTTGAACAGCGCGATGCCGAGAATCAATACCAGGGCAGAGATGCCGAATACCGTCATTTCGCGGCCGGTCAGGGTTACCAGCGGCGTGAGCGAAAGGACGAAGACGATGAGGCCGACTGGCAGAACCGAGGTCAGCGCCTCTTTCAATTTGCTAAAAAGTGCTTTCCACATTAAATGCAAAGATAACGAATCCTTTTCAGAATTCAAAAATATGCGTAAATTTGCGGGATTAACTGGCTATCAAAAATCAATTGTAATGATTAAGATCACATTTCCTGACGGCAACGTCAAAGAGTTCGAGAAGGGAACGACGGCTTACCAGATCGCGTCGAGCATCAGTCCCCGCCTCGCTGCAGATGTATTGTGCGCATCTGTGAACGACCAGGTTTACGATCTCGAACGCCCTATCAACGAAGACGCGACGATCAAGCTTCACAAATGGGAGGACCGCGAGGCCAAGAACGTGTTCTGGCACTCCTCCAGCCACCTGATGGCCGAAGCGCTCGAAGCACTGTATCCCGGCATCAAGTTCGGCATCGGACCGGCCATCGAGAACGGTTTCTACTACGATGTGGACCTGGGCGACAGGCAGCTTGTGGAAGCAGATTTGCGGAAAATTGAAGATAAGATGATCGAGTTGGCCCGCAGCGGTGAGACCTTCGTCCGCACGGACGTCTCCAAGGCGGATGCCCTCAAGACCTATACCGAAAAAGGCGACCAGTACAAGTGCGAGCTGATCGGCGACCTGCAGGACGGTACCATCACTTTTTATAAGAATGGTGCTTTCACCGACCTGTGCCGCGGCCCGCATCTGCGCAACACGTCGGTCATCAAGGCCGTCAAGCTGCTGACCATCGCAGGTGCTTACTGGCGCGGCGACGAGCACAACAAGCAGCTCACCCGCATCTATGGCATCACCTTCCCCAAGAAGAGCATGCTGGATGAATACCTCGTGCTGCTTGAAGAAGCGAAGAAACGCGACCACCGCAAGCTCGGCAAAGAGATGGACCTCTTCACCTTCTCCCCGAAGGTCGGCATGGGCCTGCCGCTTTGGCTGCCCAAGGGCGCCGCGCTCCGCGAACGGCTGGAGCAGTTCCTGCGCAAGGTGCAGAAAGCCTACGGCTACCAGCAGGTCATCACTCCGCATATCGGCAATAAAGAGCTCTATATCACTTCCGGCCACTGGGCCAAATACGGCAAGGATTCCTTCCGCCCGATCACTACGCCGCAGGAAGGGGAGGAGTATCTCCTCAAGCCGATGAACTGCCCGCACCACTGCGAGATCTACAAGTCCCGTCCCCGTTCGTACCGCGACCTGCCGCTCCGCTTTGCGGAATTCGGCACGGTGTATCGCTACGAGCAGAGCGGTGAGCTGCACGGCCTGACCCGCGTCCGCGGTTTCACGCAGGATGACGCCCACCTCTTCTGCCGTCCCGACCAGCTGAAGGAAGAGTTCTGCAAGGTCATCGACATCGTGCTCTACATCTTCCGCACGCTGAAGTTCGACAAATTCACCGCCCAGGTGTCCCTGCGCGACAAGGTGGACCGCAGCAAGTACATCGGTTCCGACGAGAACTGGGAGAAGGCCGAGCGCGCCATCATCGAAGCCGCCGCCGAGAAAGGTCTGCCCACGGTAGTCGAATACGGCGAAGCCGCCTTCTACGGCCCGAAGCTCGACTTCATGGTCAAGGATGCCATCGGCCGCAGCTGGCAGCTGGGCACCATCCAGGTGGACTACAACCTGCCGGAGCGCTTCGAACTGGAGTATGTAGGGGCCGATGACAAACGGCATCGTCCGGTGATGATCCACCGTGCGCCGTTCGGTTCCATGGAGCGCTTTGTGGCGGTCCTGCTCGAGCATACGGGCGGCAAACTTCCGCTCTGGCTGTCGCCCGACCAAGTGGCGATACTCCCTGTGAGTGAAAAATTTAACGATTTTGCAAAAAAAGTTTGCGATTTCCTGAATAATTCCGAAATTCGCGCCGCTATTGACGACCGTAACGTCACCATCGGCAAGAAGATCCGGGAGAATGAACTCAAGCGGATACCTTTCTTGCTGATTGTCGGTGAGAAAGAGCAGGCGACCGATACCGTGTCGGTCCGCAAGCAGGGTGGGGAAGACAAAGGCGTGATGACGCTGGAAGACTTTGCGGCCTACATCAAGCAGGAAACAGACAACGAACTGAAATAACTTACATATAACTTTTTAAAACAATTAACGTACAGGAGGAAACGACTATCGCAACGAACTACAGACCCCCGAAACCGAGACCGCAAGCTCCCCGCAAGCCGGATCAGCGCCTGCCGCAGAACCGGAAAGACAAGGAAGACGGTCTCCGCATCAACGAAGCCATCACCGCCCCGCGCGTCCGCGTAGTGGGTGACAACGTGCCCCAGCAGGGAATCTATCCGATTGCACAAGCGTTGCAGATGGCTCAGGAACGGGAATTGGATCTGGTGGAGATTGCTCCGAACTCGGATCCGCCCGTATGCAAGATCATCGACTACCAGAAATTCGTCTATCAGCAGAAGAAGAAAGCGAAGGAGCAGAAGGCGAATGCCTCGAAGGTAGTCATCAAGGAAATCCGTTTCGGCCCGCAGACCGACGAGCACGACTTCCAGTTCAAGCTCAACCACGCAAAGAGTTTCCTGCAGGAAGGTTCCAAGGTCAAGGCTTATGTCTTTTTCCGTGGGCGCTCGATCCTCTTCTCCGAGCAGGGTGAGAAACTCCTGCTCCGGTTCGCCCTCGAACTCGAAGAGTATGGCAAGGCCGAGCAGATGCCGAAACTGGAAGGCAAACGGATGATCATGATGATCGCCCCTAACAAGAAGAAGTAACCAACACTTTTTAAACTCAACATTATGCCTAAATTGAAGACCAACACCGGTTCAAAGAAGCGTTTCACGCTCACCGGTTCGGGTAAGATCAAGAGAAAACACGCTTATCACAGCCACATTCTCACCAAGAAGACGAAGAAGCAGAAGAGGAACCTGGATCACTTCGCATTGATCGACAAGGTCGATGTGAAGCGGGTAAAAGCTTTGTTAGTCAAGTAAATTCATTTATTGTAGAACCGGACGATCAGCCGAAAAGTCCCCGCGAGCCGGGGCGCTGACATCCAAAAAAACACAACATTATGCCTAGATCTGTCAATAGCGTCGCATCGAGAGCACGCCGCAAGAAGATTTTGAAGGAAACCCGTGGTAACTTCCTCGGCCGCCGCAATGTCTGGACCGTAGCGAAGAATACCTATGAGAAGGGTCTCACCTACGCGTATCGCGACCGCAAGAACAAGAAGCGCAACTTCCGCTCACTTTGGATCACCCGCATCAACGCCGCTGCCCGTCAGCACGGCATGAACTATTCCCAGTTCATGGGCAAGCTCGCCCAGCAGCATGTGGGTCTGAACCGCAAGGTCCTCGCTGACCTGGCGATGAACAATCCGAAGGCTTTCGAAGCTATCGTCAACTCTGTCAAATAGCTTGGTGCCTTGAACGTTAAGGGAACAGACAGGAAATCCTGGATGCGGTTCGCCATTTGGGCCGCATTGTGGATTGCATGGGTCATCTGGCACGGAAACTACTGGTGGCTGCTCGGCCTTCCGGTGGTGTACGAGTTCTGTGTGTCCCGCTGTCTGAAAGCCTGGATCGAAAAACTTGCCGGGAAGAGCCGCGGCTTGAAGTTGGCTTTAGGGTGGCTCGACGCCATCCTCTTTGCCGTCATCGTCGTGACTTTCATCAACATCTTCTTCTTCCAGGCCTTCAAGATTCCGTCGTCCTCGATGGAGAGTTCCCTCTTAACAGGTGACTATCTTTTCGTCGGCAAGACGGCCTACGGTCCCAAGATGCCGCAGACGCCGCTTTCCGTGCCTTTCGTCCACAACACGATGCCCGGTTCCGGGAAAGAGAGCTACTCGACTGCCCTGCAGTACGGCTACAAGCGTATCAAGGGATTCGGTCATGTCCAGCGCGACGATTACGTCGTGTTCTCCTTCCCCCACGGCGACACCGTGCTTTCCCGCGCCCCGGCCGAGGACTACTACACCCATGTGCGGATGACCTCGCGGGAGTATGCGGAAAAGACCTACGGACCCATCAAGGTCCGGCCCGTGGACAAGAAAGACCACTATGTGAAGCGTTGCGTGGCGGTGGCAGGCGACACCCTCAGCGTCATCGACGGCTGGGTGTACGTGAACGGACAGCCCCAGGAACATTTCCCGGGAATCCAGAACACGTACCAGGTGATCACCTCCGCGCCGATCAATCAGGTCGTCCTGCGGGACATGGGTTTCAACCTGGGCGAGATTTGGTACAGCCAGTCCCTTCCCGGTTATCCCGCCCTGCCGCTGACGGAAGAACGTCTTGAAAAGATCAGGACTTTGGCCAATGTGGTGCGTATAGAGTCCAATATCGACAGCTATCCGCCCGACTATCCCGATTCGGAAGCCATGCTTTTCCCTTTCGTGGAAACGGGTTGGACGCGCGACAACTACGGTCCGCTCTGGATTCCGGCAAAGGGGGAATCCGTGCAGCTGACAGCAGCCAACCTGCCGCTCTACCGCCGCATCATCGAAGTTTATGAAGGCAACACCCTGGAGGTGGCCGCTGACGGAAGTTTCGTCATCAACGGCGAGGCGACCGACACCTACACCTTCAAGATGGACTACTACTTCATGATGGGCGACAACCGCCACAATTCGCTCGACTCCCGCTATTGGGGATTCGTCCCCGAAGACCACATCGTGGGCAAGCCGCGGGTCATCTGGATGTCCACCGACGGGAACCTCAAATTCCCCCGGAATATCCGTTGGAAGCGATTGCTGAAGTTTTTGTAAATGAGAAATTTTATTTGGTTTTTTGAATAAAAATCAAGATATTTGCAGCCCCTTTGAAAAATAGAAAATAAAAATAGATACACCAATGGCACGAGTTTGTCAAGTTACAGGAAAGAAGAGAGTGATCGGAAACAACGTTTCCCACTCCAAGAGACGTACTAAACGCGAATTCGCCCCGAACCTCAAGACCAAACGTTTCTGGCTCGAAGAGGAGCAGCGTTTCGTGACCCTGAAGGTTTCTTGCAAGGGTATGAAGACCATCTACAAGAACGGTCTGGCCGAGACCCTCAAGGCATCCCGCGAAAAAGGTTTGATCAACATCGTTTAATCGTATACGGATATGGCAAAGAAAGGTAACAGAGTTCAGGTGATCCTCGAATGCACCGAACAGCGTCAAAGCGGTGTTCCCGGTATCTCCCGGTATATCACGACCAAGAACAAGAAGAACACGAACGAGCGTCTGGAGCTCAAGAAGTACAATCCGTACCTCAAGCGCTACACCGTTCACAAGGAAATCAAGTAAAACCACGTAACTTTATTATACTACCATGGCAAAGAAAGCTGTCGCAACGTTTAGCGGTGACAAGTCCTCGCTGAAGAATGTGGTCAAGTGCATCAAGATGGTCAAATCTCCCCGCACCGGCGCCTATGCCTTCGAGGAGCAACTGGTTCCCACCGACGAAGTAGCCGACTACTTCAAGAAGTAATAAAGTAGGTAATTACCCACAAAAGCGGGGACGGCCTTGATGCCGTCCCCGCTTTGTTCTTATAAGAAAAAACACTACTGGTCTGGACACAGGATGCGTTTTCTGGCTGTTAGACACATTTTGTGGCCAGTTTTTCGGCCGAAGTGCCATTTCTATGGACACAGAATGCGTCTGGAGGCTATTGGACGCATTCTATGGCCAGCGCGCCTGCGGGAGGGGGGATGATCGGTATGCGCTGGCCGCCTTGCACCGTGGGGGCACACAAAAAAAGCAGGAGGGCTTAAACTTCCTGCTTTTTAGTGAGCCACTTGGCAGACTCGGACTGCCGACCTGCGCGTTACGAATGCGCTGCTCTACCGACTGAGCTAAAGTGGCTGGATTGGGACTGCAAAAATAGTCAAAAGAACGGGATTACAAAAATTTTTTTAATAAAGCCGGACAACCCGCAGGCCGTTGTGGCCTTTGATGCCGTTGGTGTATTCCACTAGGGGCGTCTTGTTGATGACGACTTTCTTTTCGGACATGGAGGCGTGGATGAAGGTCAGGGTGTCTCCTTCCCAGTAGGCGTAGGCCACGTGGGCGATGTCCAGGCCGGGCGTCGAGGAGTTGAAGCCGATGATGTCGCCCGTCTTGATGTTCTTGATGCATTTGGGCAGGTCCGCCTTGGGAATGTACCAGTAGTCCCAGGTTTCGAGGTTCTGCTCGGCGATGCGGATCTTGGCCACGGCTTTCGGATTGTCCTTGAGCTGCTTGTAGGAGGCCGGATGGTTGGACATGAAGTTGAACTTCTGGTCGAGCACCGATCCGCCGCACTGGCGGCTCACCTCGTGGAAGATGCCGCGGGTCTCGCCCTGGATGATCCATTCCGAGGTGTAGTGCAGGCGGGAAGTGTAGCCGTCCACCTTGCCGTTCCGGTAGCGGAGATGACGCAGATTGTCCACATATTTCTCGAAAGTGGGCTCCGCCTCCTTCGCGGTGAGCGACATGGCCAGGCACATCTCCACGAAAAGGATGCAGTCGGTCTCGCGGGTGTTGACGGTCAGTCGCTCCGGCTCGATTTCGAGCGTGCCGGCCACGTAGGGCGTGCCGATAAAATGCTTGGCGACCTTGATGACCAGCTCGCTCATCGGAAGCTCGCGGTCGGGGGCCAGCAGGTTCATCACTTCTTGGAAATTTTCCACGTCTTTCTGCGTGAAGCGTGCATCGCCTTTTTCAAAAGCGGCGGCACCCTGAACGAAAGCGAACAGGGTGCACACAAGTATGAGGATCTGTTTCATAGTCAAAAAAAAGGCAAGCCGGTAAGCCGGATTCTGTACCCGCAAGCGGGCTTCTGTCATTTATCTGATGCAGCCTACCCCTCGGCTCAGGCGAGCAGCCCTCAGACGCCGATATATTTGGCCTTGCAGCCCTCCGGTGCGTACCCCGGCGGCGTCGCCGACGCCGGTCGTGGGCTCTTACCCCGCGTTTTCACCCTTGCCGGCCCCGGATCAAGTCCGGGCCAAACCGGCGGTTGTTTTCTGTTACGCGCTCCATAAGCTTTCACCTGTCTGTGCTTTCCACAGGGAGGCGCTCTGCGCTGTCCGGACTTTCCTCACCGCCCGAAGGCGGCGCGACAGAAAAGCTTGCCGGATGCAAAGGTACAAAAAAATGGGTAGTACCGATTTTTTTCGTACCTTTGTGACCCGTTAAGACACTAACGGGACTATGAAAATCGGCTTCGACAACGACAAGTATTTGAGGATCCAGTCGGATCACATCAAAGAACGCATCTCTCATTTCGGTGACAAACTTTATATGGAATTCGGCGGCAAGCTGTTCGACGATTTCCACGCCAGTCGCGTGCTGCCGGGCTTCGAACCGGACAGCAAGCTCAAGATGCTCATGCAGCTGCGCGATGAGATGGAGATCGTCATCGTCGTATCCGCTGTCGATATCGAGAAAAACAAAGTCCGCAGCGACCTGGGCATCACCTACGACGTGGACGTACTCCGCCTGCGCGAAGAGTTCGAGAGCCGGGACTTGAGGGTCAATTCCGTCGTCATCACCCATTTCAACGGCCAGGCCAGTGCCGTTGCATTCCGTGAACGCCTGGAGCGGATGGGCATCAAGGCCTATTACCATTATATTATCGAAGGTTATCCGACCAATGTGCCGCTTATCGCTTCCGATGCCGGTTTCGGCAAAAACGACTACGTCGAGACCACCCGGCCGCTTGTAGTGGTTACGGCCCCGGGACCGGGCAGCGGCAAGATGGCTGTCTGTCTGAGTCAGTTATACAATGAGAAGAAGCGCGGCGTTCAGGCGGGTTATGCCAAGTTCGAGACTTTCCCGGTCTGGAACCTGCCGATGAAGCATCCCGTGAACATCGCCTATGAGGCAGCTACGGCCGATCTAGACGATGTCAATATGATCGACCCGTTCCATCTGGAGGCATACGGGACCATCGCGGTCAACTACAACCGCGATGTCGAGATTTTCCCGGTCCTCGACGCCCTCTTCACCCAGATCTACGGAACGAATCCCTACAAGTCGCCCACCGACATGGGCGTCAACATGATCGGTTACTGTATCAGCGATGATGACGTGTGCCGCGAAGCGGCCAATAACGAAGTCATCCGCCGCTATTATACGGGGTTGTGCAACATGGCGGAAGGGGAGGACAACGAAGCGGAGGTCAACAAACTGACCCTCCTGCTCAAGCAGGCCGGTCTGGCGACCGAATACCGTCGCGTGACCGTGGCGGCCAAGCAACGCGAAGCCAGCAGCGATGAGTTTTCTGCAGCCATGGAATTGCCGGACGGCACCGTCATCACCGCCCAGCAGAGCCCGCTCCTGGGCCCGAGTGCGGCACTGATTTTGAACGCACTCAAGCACATGGCCGGCATCCCGCATCCGGTCAAGTTGATCCCCGCTGAAATGATCGAACCCATCCAGAAGACCAAAGTTTCGTACCTCCACGGCCACAACCCGCGCTTGCACACCGATGAAATCCTTGTGGCGCTCTCGATGCTGAGCCTGCAGGACGAAAACTGCCGCAAGGCCATCGACTGCCTGCCGCTGCTCAAAGGTTGCCAGGTACACTGCACCGTCATGCTGGCCGAGGTGGACCGCAAGGTCTTCCAGAAACTGGGCGTGGGCCTTACCTGCGAACCGGTCAAGAAGCAGCGCGGCAATTACCGGAAGTTTTCTCAATAAACCGCCTCGCATGAAACGCCTCACCCGCATCCTCTTCGTTTCCCTTTGCGCGCTGGCTTTGACAGCCTGCAGCGCTTCGGCCCAGAATGTCAAGACTTACGGCTTCAAGGTGGAGGAGGCGTTGCCGCACGATGTGGCATCCTATACACAAGGCCTGTTCTTTTATGACGGCCAGTTGTATGAATCCGCGGGACAGTATGGCGAATCGAGTTTCCGCAAGGTCGATCCGGCGACAGGCCGTGTGCTGAAAAGGCTGAATTTCGAGGGCCGCTATTTTGCCGAGGGCTCCTGCGTACTCAACGAAAAACTGTATGTGCTGACCTGGCAGGAGAAGGAGTGCTTCGTCTATGACATGAAGACCTGGAACAAATTGGGCACGCTGCGCTATCTGGGCGAAGGGTGGGGTCTGACTACCGACGGCAAGAGCCTGATCATGAGTGACGGTACTTCAACGATCACGTTCCGCAATCCGGACAATTTCGCCGTCGAGCGCTCGATCACGGTCACGCTTCGTGGCCAGAATGTTCTCTATTTGAACGAATTGGAATATATCAAGGGCGAAATCTGGGCCAATGTGTACGGCACGGACCAGATCGTTCGCATCGACCCGGCTACGGGCGTCGTGCGGGCCGTGGTCAATCTGCGCGGCATCCTGCCGGCGCAGCTGCGCAAGCCCCGTACCGACGTGCTCAACGGCATTGCCTTCGATCCGCGTACCGGTTCCGTCTATGTGACGGGCAAATACTGGCCGAAACTCTATCGAATCACCTTAGTAGAAAAGAAATCATGAGCAAAGAAAGTCTGATCGCCAGTCTTCGGACTGTTCCGGATTATCCTAAAAAGGGGATCCTATTCTGGGATGTCACCACATTGTTCAAGAATCCGGAAGCCTTTAAAGAAGTCGAAGACATTCTTTACGAAGCTTACAAGGATAAGGGTGTCACGAAAGTGGCCGGTATCGAGAGTCGCGGCTTCGTGATGGGCGCTGCATTGGCTTCCCGGCTGGGAGCCGGCTTCGTCCTGATCCGCAAGCCAGGCAAGTTGCCTGCCGAAACGGTGCGGATGGATTACGACTTGGAATATGGTCACGATACCATCGAGATGCACACCGACGCCATCACGCCGGATGATGTAGTCGTAGTACACGACGACCTGCTGGCCACGGGCGGCACGTCGCTCGCAGCAGTGAAACTGGTACAGTCATTCCAGCCCAAGCAGGTGTATGCCAGTTTCATCATCAACCTGAAGGATTTCGGCAGCGTCGCCAAGTTCCCGCCGGAAGTTCCTGTGACCACAATCCTTGATCTGGAGGGCGCGTAAACCATGCAACAGATTCTCGACTATTTTGCCGGCCTGGACATCTACGGCTGGCTGGAGATTATTGCGATGTTCGTGGGCATTTACTATGTCTATCTGGAGATCCGCAAGACCCGCCTGCTCTGGTATGTATGCATCCTTACCTCGATCCTGAATATCTTCGTCTATTGGCACAACAATTACCTGTCGATGACCGTCATCCAGGTCTATTACATCATCACGGCCTTCTACGGCATCCATGCATTCAAGGAAATCAAGGAAGAGGCGATCGCCGAATACGGTGAGGAGCGCAATCCGACCGGCCAGAAGGTGGCCATCCGTCGCTTTGACTGGAAGACGGGCGGCTGGACCCTGGGCATCGCGATTCCTGCCTATTTCGCGTTGGTGCATATCATCCGGTCCTATGCATTGTCACACGGCGGCCTGCTTTTCCCGAGCCAGCCCTATTGGGACGCTTTCATCGCTGTCGGCAGCATGGTCGGCACCTTTTTCCTGAGCAAGTCCTACATGTGCCAGTGGTTTATCTGGATCTTCCTCGACCTGATCACCGTGGGCGTTTTCATCTACAGCGGAATGTATTGGATGTCCGTCATGTACGTCTGCTACATCGTGATGTCCTGCTTCGGCATCCGAAACTGGCGCCGAAACGGGGTCTATGTAGATTGACAGGGAAGCGGATTTTTCGTATATTTGTAAGTTAAACCATATCCTGATTATCCTATGCAACTGATAGCAGACAGCGGCTCGACCAAGGTTTCCTGGCGGGCCATCCTGGATGACGGCTCCCTCAAGGCCGTCGAGACGGTCGGCATCAATCCGGTGTTCATGGAAGATGCGGCCATTGAGAAAATCCTGACGGACCAGCTGGTCCCGGTCATCGGCACGAAGGTGGACCAGATCTTCTTCTACGGCGCCGGCGTCGTGGGTGGTGAACCTTCCGCCAAGTTGGAGCGTTGTTTCAGCAAGGTGTTCCCGGGTTCGACCTGCGAGGCGGTCTCCGATGTGCTGGCTGCGGCGCGCGCACTCTGCGGCCATAAGCCTGGCATCGCCTGCATCCTGGGTACGGGTTCGAACAGTTGTTTTTATGACGGGGAGGGGATTGCGGAGAATGTCCGGGCCGGTGGCTTCATCCTGGGTGACGAGGCGAGCGGCGCCTATCTGGGCAAGCGGCTCCTCTCGGATTTCATCAAGGGACTGCTTCCGGCGCCCATAGAGAATGCTTTCAACAAACGCTACGGACTCGATTATATGGCCATTGTCCAGAAGGTGTACCGGGAACCGATGCCGAGCCGTTTCCTCGCGTCCTTTTCGCCCTTCATCGCTGAGTTCAAGAACCATCCCCACATGGCCAATCTCCTGAAGAGCAGCTTCGAAGAGTTCCTGCGCCGCAACATCGTCCACTACGACTACAAGAAATATCCCGTCAACTTCGTCGGCTCCATCGCCTTCTACTACAAAGACATCCTCGAGAAGGCCGTGAACGCCGCCGGCATGCGCATGGGTACCGTCCTCCAAGGCCCCATCGACGGCCTCGTCGCTTACCATAAAAATGTCAAATAAAGTCACTATTACATGAAAGTAACCGAACAGAGTTCGAATTATTCGAATCTTGACAAGATGACGACCCGGGAACTGCTGGAAGGCATCAACCGGGAGGACCACCAGATTCCGGATGTGGTCGCCGGATGTATTCCGCAGATCGAGAAGCTGGTCGATGGCATCGTAGAGCGGATGCGCCGCGGGGGCCGCGTGTTTTATATGGGCGCTGGTACGAGTGGCAGGCTCGGTATTCTCGATGCGTCCGAAATTCCTCCGACCTACGGCGCTTCCTATGACCTCTTTATCGGCCTGATGGCCGGTGGCGACAGCGCCATCCGCCGCGCAGCCGAAGGCGCTGAGGACAACAAAGCCCAAGGCTGGATGGACATTGAACCCTACCGGCCCACGCCCGACGACACCGTCATCGGCATCGCCGCTTCCGGCACCACGCCCTATGTCATCGGCGCCGTCGAGGAAGCCCGCCGCCGCGGCCTGTTGACCGGTTGCATCACCTGCAACCCCGATGCCCCCGTGGCAGCCGCCGCCGAGATTCCGATCGTCGCCGTCGTAGGCCCCGAATTCGTGACCGGCAGCACCCGGATGAAATCCGGCACCGCGCAAAAGCTCGTCCTGAACATGATCTCCACCTCCGTGATGATCCGCCTGGGCCACGTCAAAGGCAACAAGATGGTGGACATGCAGCTTACCAACAAGAAGCTGGTGGATCGCGGCACGAAGATGATCATGGACGAGACCGGCCTGGCCGATTACGGCGAAGCCAAAGCCCTGCTGCTCCGCTACGGTTCAGTCCGCCATGCCGTCGATACCTATTTCGCCGAAAATCCCGACAAGCGCAAGTAACGCCGCCTTCCGCCGATGTTCCGCCGGAACTATTCCTCCGCTCTCCTGGAAGATGCCGTGGATCAGCTTGCTTCGCTGCCGGGCATCGGGCGCCGTACGGCGCTCCGGCTGGCCCTGCACCTGCTCGGCGAGCCCCGCGAGAACGTCGAACAGTTTGCCGGCTCCCTGGTCCGGCTCAAGCGTGACATCCGGCAATGCCCGGTTTGCGGCATGATTTCCGACGACGGAACCTGCCCCCTGTGCGACGATCCGCGTCGTGACCCGACCCTTGTCTGCGTAGTCGAGAGTTTGCGCGATGTGCTGAGTATCGAGAATACCGGCCAGTACAACGGCCTCTACCATATCCTGGGCGGCATCATTTCCCCCATCGACGGCGTCGGCCCCGGCGACCTGCGGATCCGAGAACTCATCGAAAGGCTGGAGACCGGCATCATTACGGAAGTCGTAATGGCCTTGAGCACCAGCATGGAAGGGGAGACCACCGCCTATTATCTCTACAAACAGATCGCCCGTTTCCCCGTCCAGGTCACCGCCATCGCCCGCGGGGTCGGATTCGGTGACGACCTCGAATATACCGACGAGCTGACCCTGGGACGCTCGATCGCCAACCGCCAACTTTTTAAACCCTGAACCCCATGCGACACGAATTCCCCTTCGTCTGGTTCCTGGCAGCCTTTGCCGCCTATACCGCGCTCCTGTTCCTGATCTCCTGGCTGACAGGACGCAAAGCCGGATCCAATTCCTTCTTCTCCGGTGACAAGAAAGCCCCCTGGCCCGTCGTGGCCTACGGTATGATCGGCGCTTCCATCTCAGGCGTCACGTTCATTTCCGTTCCGGGCAACGTCTGGGTGCAGAATTTCTTCTATATGCCGCTGGTGCTGGGGTTTGTGGGCGGTTACATCATCATCGCCAAAGTGCTGCTGCCTTTGTATTACAAGATGAACCTCACGTCGATCTATACCTACCTCGGTGAACGCTTCGGGCCCAAATCCCACAAGACCGGGACAACCGTCTTTATGGTGTCGCGTATCCTGGGCGCCGCCGTACGCGTGTTCGTAGTGATCGTCGTGTTCTTCGCCTTCATGCCCAAGAGCCTGACAGCCAGGATGTCGCCGGTTCTCCTGTTTACGGTTATCACCGCCGTTTTCCTGGTGCTGCTTTACCTGTACACCTTCAAAGGCGGCGTCAAGACCATCATCTGGACCGACGTGCTGCAGACCACTTTCATGTTGCTGGCCGTCGGCCTGACCATCTATTACATCTGCAAGAACATGGGCTGGAGCTTCAGCCAGATGTTCTCCGTGGTCGGAAACACCGTGAACGAGAATAGTGGGACCGTGGGTTATGGCCATACTTTCACCAGCTGGTTCGACTGGGACTGGAGCCATGGGACCAATGCCATCAAGCAGTTTATTTCCGGCATCTTCGTGACCATCGCCATGACCGGCCTGGACCAGGCCATGATGCAGAAGAACCTGGCCTGCAAGGATATCAAGGCCGCCCAGAAGAATATGTACACGACCTCCATCATCATCGTCGTGGTCAACTTCTTCTTCGTGCTGATGGGCGCGCTGCTCTGCGTCTATGCCCAGAGCCTTGGCGGCTTCGACGCCTTGGGCATCACGAAGACGGACGAACTGTTCCCGACCATCGCCAGCCAGTATTTCGGCGTGGGTGTCGGCATCTTTTTCCTGATCGGACTGATTTCGGCCTCCTATCCGAGCGCCGGTGCCGCCATGACTTCGCTGACTACCTCTTTCTGTGTTGACTTCCTTGGTTTCAACAGCCGCAAGGACCTGAATGACGCCCGCAAGGAATCCATCCGCAAGAAAGTCCATGCCGGTGTCGCCTTGCTGTTCCTGCTTATCATCGTGGTGCTGTATATCGTCAGCAGCGACGCGGTGGTCAACCTCGTCTATAAGTTGGCCTCCTATACCTATGGCCCGCTGTTGGGTATGTTCTTCTTCGGCATCCTCACCAAGACGAAAGTCCGCGACGGAGCCACGCCTTGGATCGCCGTCGCCGCCCCGGTGCTGTGCCTCATCTTCAACCTGCTGAGCAAACGCTACCTGGGTTTCGATCTGGGATTTACCCTTTTGATCGTCAACGGCCTTCTCACATTCTTTGGCATGTGGCTGATGCGCGTTAAAGAATAATTCGTATCTTTGCAATTTGGGGAACGGTTTTCCTGCAATCCAAAACGCGAGGAACCATGATCAAAGTCTTTTACAATCTCAACGGACAGGCAGAAGTTTCCGAGAGCCTCGGAATCTTGAAAAAGATTACCCTGGAAGACGCCCTCTGGCTCGACCTCTTCAATCCTACTGGCGAAGAGAAACGCGCCGTGGAGAGTTTCCTGCACACCACCCTGCAAAGCCGGGCCCAAGCCGAAGAGATTGAGAGTTCATCCCGTTACCACGAGACGGTCGAAGCCATCTTCGCCAATACGAACTTCCTGATTCCGAGCGCTGAAAACTACACGATGGAGTCCGTCTCCTTCGTGCTGACCGGACATACCATCACATCCATCCGGCAGGTCCCCTTGCGCAGTTTCACGGACATCCAGCGTCGTATCCTCTTCAATTCCAAACTCTATCCCACCGGCTTCCATGTCCTGGTCGGAATCCTGGAGAACCGTATCGACCTGGATGCCGACATGATCGAGCTCATGTCGAAAGAGATCGGTCAATACAGCAAACGCGTGAGCCTGGGTGAGGATGTCAACGAAGAGTTCCTTCTCGACATCAACCAGTTGCAGGAAAACACGATGCTCGTCCGTGAGAACATCGTCGACAAGCAGCGCATGATTTCAAGCGTCCTGCGCAGTGACAAGACGCCCGATGTGATCAATGGCAAACTCGGCATCCTGCTCAAAGACATCTCATCCCTGATCAACCATACAGACTTCAGTTTCGAGCGACTCGAATACCTCCAGAATACGGTGCTCGGTCTGATCGAGCTCGCCCAGAACAAGATCATGAAGATCTTTACCCTGGTGTCGGTGCTGCTGATGCCGCCTACGCTCATTGCCAGCTTCTATGGTATGAACATCCAGCTCCCGCTGCTGGGCGGCGTGTGGGATATGGTGGTCATCCTCGCCGGCATGCTGCTGATCGTCCTGGGCGTTTTCTTGATTTTCCGCAAGAAGAAAATGCTGTAACTTATGAAGAAGCCCGGACTCCTCCTTTCGCTGGTGCCGGTGCTTACCCTCATCGCCCTGCTGATGATCGGCGTAAGCATCTTTGGCGATGAGCTTACCAGCGGTCCTTCGCAAATCGCCCTTTTCGGCGCAGCTGTCCTTACCTGCCTGATCGGACTTTATGCCTTGAAGGTCCCTTGGAGTATATTCGAAGACAGCGTGGGAAGCAACCTCAAGTCGACGAGCGCGGCTGTCATCATCCTGCTGTCCATCGGCGCTTTGACAGCTACGTGGATGCTGTCGGGCATCGTCCCGACCATGATCTGGTATGGCCTGAAGCTGATCCATCCCCGCGTCTTCATTGTCCTGTCTTTCCTGCTCTGTGCCTTCGTTTCGTTGTTGGCGGGCAGTTCCTGGACCACGGTGGGCACGATTGGCGTAGCCCTTTTCGGCGCGGGTTCTTTCATCGGCATCCCTGCCGGCTGGCTGGCCGGCGCCATCATCTCAGGTGCCTATCTGGGGGATAAGGTTTCCCCTTTGAGCGATACCACCAACTTGTCGGCTTCCATCGCAGGCGTCAACCTGTACACCCATGTTCGCTATACCTTGCTGACCACGCTCCCGGCGCTGGTCATCTGTTTGCTGGTGTACGGGATTGTCGGTTTTACAACGCCCGTGTCTTCCGGTGTGGAGATCAACGAGCAGTTGGGCGCCCTGAAGCAGACCTTCCATATATCTCCCTGGTACCTGCTGGTTCCCGTCCTGACCATCGTGATGATCGTCATGAAGGTTCCGGCACTGGTGACCCTTTTTCTCTCGGCGTTGGCAGGCGGCATCCTGGCATATTTCGCCCAGCCCCAGATCATCGACCAGATTGTGGGTCCCGACGTGGAAGGTTTTCGCCGTTTCTTCGGTTCGTTGATGAAGATGATGTCTTCGTCTGTATCCATCGATGCGGGCGACCCGCTGATTACCCGGTTGGCCTCGACCAACGGCATGTCCGGCATGGTCAACACAGTGTGGATCATCATCGCCGTGATGCTCTTCGGCGGCTGCCTGTCGGCTTGCGGTATGGTGGAACGCATTACTCAGGCCATCATCGCCCGAGTGCGCCGTACTGGCGGCCTGGTGGCAGCCACTGTCCTGAGTTGCATCTTCTGCAACCTGACCCTTTCCGACCAGTTCATGGCCATCCTGCTGCCGGGCAGCATGTTCCGCGATACCTACAAACGATTCGGACTTTCACCGGAGGTGCTCAGCCGTACCCTCGAGGATTCGGCGACCGTCAGCTCTGTGCTTGTGCCGTGGAATACCTGCGCTGTCGTGCAGTCCAGTGTGCTGGGTGTTGCCACGCTGGCGTATTTCCCTTTCGCGATCTTCTGCTTCGTCACGCCCGTGATCGCCATCATTTACGCTGCTTTCCATATTAAAATCCATAAACTACCGCAACATGAAACTGCTCAATAGATGCTGGGTCGCTACAGCCGCGCTGCTGCTGTGCGCCGTGCCTTCGGGAGATGCCTGCACCTCCATCATGGTAGGCAAAAAGGCTTCTACCGACGGGTCGGTGATGACCGCCCACTGCTGCGATTCCTATTACCGGACTTTCGTGACCATCGAGCCCCGCAAGACCTTTGCCCCGGGTGAGACGGAACCTTATTTCTTCAATGTCCTCCACAAGGAAGAACCCTGGGACATGCGGGGTGTCTATGAGACGGGCCGCATCGTGCCGCCTGCTTTGCAGACCTATCGTTTCGTCAACGCTGCGTATCCTTGCATGAATGAGAAGCAGTTGGCCATTGGCGAGACGACCTACGACGGCAACAAGGACCTGATCAATCGCAATGGCGTGTTCTGGATCGAGGAACTTGAGCGCCTGGCCCTGCAGTATTGCGACAACGCCCGCGATGCCATCCGCCTGATGGGGGAGATGGCTGAGAAATACGGTTATGCCGACTGGGGCGAGTGTCTGACCGTGGCCGATCCCAACGAAGTGTGGCAGTTCGAGATCAATGGACCCGGCCCGGGCGAACCCGGTGCCATCTGGGCTGCCCAGCGGATTCCCGACGACCATGTGGGCATCTCGGCCAACATTGCGCGCATCGGTGCCATCGATTTCAACGATCCCGACCATTTCATGTACTGCAAGGACCTGAAGAAGAAAGCCAAGGCCCTGGGTCTGTGGGATGGCAAAGGCCCGCTCAAATTCTACAAGGTAGTGGGCGGCGGCCGCAAGAACTTCTCGGTCCGCGAGTGGTTTGTCCTCAGCACGCTTGCTCCGTCGCTCGGCCTGACGCTTGATGATGAGGAACTTCCGTTCTCCGTGAAGCCCGAAGTGAAAGTCTCCCCGGAACGCGTGCTCGCTTTTTACCGCGAGACCTATGAGGGAACCGATCTCGATATGGGCAAGAACCTGAAGATTACGGCGCACCGTCGCATCAAGGATCCCAACAGCCCGCCGTATCCCCATTCGACCTATACGGAATATGACGAGGAAGTCACGCCGGTTTCCAACTGGATGTCGGCCGACATGCGCGCTATGCTCAACCAGATCGCACCCGGCACCGTGACCAACCGCCGCACCATCGCCGTGATCCAGTGCTCTTACTCCTGGATTGCGCAGTGCCGCGACTGGTTGCCCGACGAAGTGGGCGGCGTGCTGTGGTTCTCCCTGGACAACCCGGGCCAGAGCCCTCGTTTCCCGATCTATGCCGGTGCCACGAAATTACCGGTCGAACTGGAGCACTGCGGCCAGAACAGCTATCGCCCCGAAGCGGCTGTCTGGGCTTTCCGCGAGACCAACCGCATTGCCACCATCTACTGGGACAAGACCCGCAAACTGCTCGAGCCGCAGGCAGCCTTGTTTGAACAGATGATGTTCGAGCAGGACAAGGCTTTGCAGGAGAAGGTGAAGGCCCTTCCGGCCGAAGGCCGTGAGGAAGCCGTCGCTACGTTGCTGAACAACCAGACCGACAGTTTCTTCGCCATGGTCGCCGGCAAGTGGCGTGAACTTAAAGGCCGCGTCCTTGAAATCTTTGTTCGGAGTATGTAATCAATTTTCTGCTGATGAACCGACTTAAACTTATTGTATCATTTGTTGTCCTTTTCGCATGTGCCGGGTCGCTCTTTGCGGAACCGGTCGATGCCTTGCGTGCACAGGATGCAGCCCGCGCCTTTTTCCAGGGTGACCGCAACTATTCCCGCCGGATGGCACCCCTGAAACAGGTGCGGCTCGCTTCTGCCCCGCTGACCAAGGCAGGGGAAGAGGCGCCGGCCTTCTACATTTTCAACCGGGCGGGCGGAGGATTCGTCATCATTGCCGGAGACGATGCCTGCCGTCCGGTACTGGGCTATTCTTATGATTTCAATTTCGGGGAAACGGCTGATATGCCGGAGAACCTGCAGGAATGGCTGGCGGATCTCGAAGAGCAGATCACTTTTGCCCGTACGGAAGGACGCCGGGGGGCGAGCGCTGTGAAGGCTTGGGCTGATCTGACCGTCCGGACCAAAGCCGATGGCGCGATTTTGCCGGCTGTCAAGCACGTGACGCCGATCTGGTCGCAATCGGAACCGTTCAACCGGCTTACGCCGATGGTGGACGAGAAGCATGCTGTCATCGGCTGCGTTCCGCTGGCGATGGGCATGATCATGCGTTTCTACGGCTATCCGGGCAAGGGCGAAGGAACGCTGTCGTCGTACTCTTATACGATGGACAATGGCTCAAGTTGCCAGATTGATGGATTCGACCTTGGTCACCCCTACGAGTGGGATAAGATCAAATACAACTATAAAGAAGGCTATACCGAGGAAGAGGCGAATGCCGTGGCGCGCCTGGTCTATGATTGCGGCGTAGCCGTCCAGGCCAAATTTGATGAGTCCACCAGTGCCAGCACGCAGAAGATGGCGGGTTGTGCCGTTACGTATTTCGGCTTCGATCCGGGTACGTACTATTTCAAACGCGACCTGTTCACGGACGAAGAGTGGATGACGATGCTCCAGAATGAGTTGCAGACCCGTCCGATCCTCTATTCCGCCCGCCGCGAATCCGGTGGCCACGCCTTCCTCGTGGATGGTTATGACGAGCAGGGTTCTCTCAGCGTCAACTGGGGATGGGGCGGCAACAGTAATGGCTATTATGCTTTGTCGGCCTTTACTCCGACGGAAAGCCGCCAGTACATCTACAGCCATGGTGCCGTTTTTAACCTGAAACCCAAGGAGGGGGAGGGAGGCAGTCCCCAGTCTTATTTGTATTATCAAGCAGGTACTTCTTCCACTACCGGGACCGAGTACAATGGCCTGACCCCTTCGGAGACGATCCGTCCGCACCAGACGTTCTCCCTGAAAGCCGGCTTCCTCTACAATGGCGGCATCTACCCGTTTACCGGCGAGTATGTGGTGGTCTTGTGTGATAAGGACGGCAAGGTCAAAGAGAATCTCTGCAATGTGACTACGTTCAACGAACTGGCGGCCGGCAGCGGTCGCGGCTTCCCGTCCATCAGTTGCTTCATGCAGTCCTATCCGCTGGAAGGGGACAAAGTCTGCTTCATGTACCGGAGTGACGAGTGGCCTGAAGGCGTCTGGGAGTTCCCGCACTACGACCTGACTTCCAGTATCGTGACTGAGATTCCCGTGACAGACGATACAAAGCTCGAAGAGGTGACCTCCTTCAGTTTCAGCAAGACCTCGGGCGTTATCATGATCGAGACCAAGGATTTGGTGAACTGGACACTCCAGGATGCATCCGGCAAGTCGGTGACGGATGGTGTCTCCTACGAGATGACCGCGCTCAAGATTGAAACGGCCCGTCTCCAGCCGGGTACCTATACGCTCACCTTGAAGCGTTTCAGTGAACAATTGACTCTGACCCTCAAATTCTGAAGCCCATGAAAAAGATGCACCTTTTGCTTTTCGCTGCAGCCGCAAGCCTGTTGTTCCTGCTGACTGCCTGTGAGAAAGAGGATCCTTCCGTCACCTTCGACAAGTCGACCCTGGAAATGACGGACAAGGGCGGGACGGAGTCCGTCAGCATGACCGCCAATTATGATTGGACCGCCAATACTTCGGATCCCTGGATCCAGGTTTCCCCGACTTCCGGAAAGAAAGGGACCACGACATTGACCATCCGTGTGGATGCCAGCGACCGGAGTTCAGCCCGCAAGGGAACGGTAACCATCTCCTGCCGTGAACTGACACGCGGGGTTGCAGTCAATCAGTTGCCGCATCTGTCACAGTCACTCCGTATCAAGCATACCGGCAACGCTTTCAATATCCCTGTCTTGACCGGCAGCAGCCTGTCCGCTGTCGTGAAGTGGGGAGACGGCAGTGAGGAAAAGTACGACAAATCCTTGAAGCACACCTATTCTGCGGGAGGAAGCCACACCATCGAACTCCAGGCCGCCGGCGCCTTGTCCTTCAAATTGGAATCGGTCGCCGGCGTCAGTGAGATCGAGTTTACCCAATTCTAACGTTTGAAGAAGCGGGCGACTTCGCCGATCAGGCAGTCGATCTGCTCCTGCGTATCCAGCGTCTCGACCGGGAAGCCCAGGATGACGGTCTTGTAGTCACCTTGGAAAGCCACACCGGCCGAGATGTTGTTTTCTGCATAGCGGAACACGGAATAGGCACCGGTTCCTACTGGTTCGATGCCGTCCGGTGACTCAACGCAATAGATCTGGTCGTTGAGTTCCGTGTTGAAGACAAAACGGCTCTTGTAGGGCAGGCCAAGCGGATTCTGGATACCCTTGACGACGCCCTTCACGGATGCGTTGTTGGTCATCCAGCGGTAGTGGAGCACTTCCTGCGCGAACTTCCTGGCCGGTTCAAAATAGTCGGCCACCAGCGCCGGTGTCATTTCAAAATCGAAAACCGGCTCCCACATGTCGGAAGCAATGTAGGCACCCGACACGAGCAGGTTGCCGCCCAGACGGGTGAAATTCTCGATCTGCTCCCGCAGCGCTTTCGGGAAGACCTGGTAACGAAGCGGCGAAGCCCCGCGGCGGCCGATCTGTGTGGTCAATTCTTTGCCGCAGATCAGGTCGGCCCAGGTGTAGCGGTTCATCTCGATCCGCCGGTTCACCACGGCGTTCCGGCTGGCCGACACGAAATTGCATCCGGCTGCCATCCAGGCTTTGCCGTGTACATACGGGTAATCGAAAGTGTTGCCTGCCAAAGCCTTCGTCTCGTAGTCGCTTTCCGAGGCGCCGAAACCGGCGCTGTCATCGTCCATCCAGGGAATGATGCGGCGGAATTCATGCTGGTTGCCGATGTAGGAAATGTCGTAGATGTAGGGGACACCGGCATCCATCCGGTTGTGGAAACCGGCATAGGTGGAATCTTTGGAGGCAAAGCTCACAGGAGCGCTTACGCGGTCGAAGTTATTGACAATTAGTACAGTAGGAGCTTCACTGGAGACGACGCCCACGGCGAGGGTCTCACTTGGGAAGCTCTCGCCACCTGCGTTGGCGGCCGTCACTTTGAAACGGTAGATGCGGCCTGGCTCGATGGCGACTTCCACTTGGGTTCCTTCAACGAGGGTACCGTTGTCGAAACTGCCTTCATCCACGCTGGTGTAGAGGACATAGCTTGTCGCGACGGCAGTCGGTTCCAGCGGATCTTTCACCGGTGTCCAGCTCAGGACGGCTTCTTCCGAGCCGGAAAGATGGACCTCGAAGTCCGTGACGGGCAGGGGCTGTACGGTGTATTCAAAACCGTTGATCCAGGCCAGGAACTTCAGCATGCCTTTGTAAACGGCGCGCGAGACCGTGAAACGGAAATTCGGGTCGTGGCCATAGCGCATATCGGCGAGGTTCTGGTGGGAGAGGAGTTCGAGCAGCATGCCGGGCACTTCAGGCATCCGGCTCTCGGCGTAGGAACGGTCCCACAACTGGCGGCGGCTCCAGTTGGGCTCATAGAGGGCCCGGATGTCGTTCACGATCTGGGTCTGGACAATGTCGGTATAATCGCGACCGAGCGAGCGGTCTTCACCGTTGGGGTACTTATCATCGTCGTTGGAGAGCCGGGTGTAGATGGCCAATGTTCCGACAATCGAGTCATTCATCGTCGTTCCGGCGTCCGTGTGGAAAGCGAAAGAGAGGTCGAGCGGTATGTTGTATCCCTTCTTGCCTGGCTTCAGGTAGGAGCCGTCCGAGAGAGTGTTCACCCACAATCCGCGGGACATGTAGTCATCGTTGTAGTCGGTCGCGTTCTGGTTGCGCGAATAGATGGTATCGTTGAAGCCGGCCCATTGCAGCCAATAGCGCGACCCTTCTGTGAAGCGGGGATAGCCGGATGTCTCGGCTTCCACGTCGAAATCACCTTCTTTCACTTCAAACGGTTTGCGGGCCATGTTTCCCATGCCGCCGCCGAACTTGACGGCATCGCTCGTCACCACGGTATTACCGTCTCCCATATTGGTCAGGAACACGCCCTGGTCGCTGTGGCGGCCTCTCTTGAAAGTGAAGCGGCCCAGATAGATCCAGGTGCCGCCACCCATGCGCTGATTCACGCTGAAGCGGGTGCTGCCGCCCTTGTGCCGGACTTCGTATTGTGCGGCGGTCGTGCTGTTTGCAAGGGTTTGGTACGAGACATACACCCCGTATTCCCTGGTTTCGGGAATGGTCGGGATCCAGCAGGCACTGCGACCGGCTTCGCGGTCGGTGCCGGTCATGCGGGCCGTGCCCATCTTGAAAGGATTTTCCTTGAACAGATAAGAGGCTTTCGGATTGGCGAAGCCCGAGTCAGGCGCGGCTTCCCAATCGCCGGCTTCCTGATAGCCGGTCCCGGTCTGGTCGTTGTCCACGATGATTTCGTGCACGTTCCAGTCGCGTTCGCGCGGCAGCATCACCACGGCGCCTGCATTTTCCAGCATTGGAACAAGGAAGGGAACCACATAACTCTGGGTATATAGGTCTTCGACGGTCTCGAAGATACGGGCCCGTTGCCATTCCCAGCGTTTGAGCGACTGCTCGTAATACCAGCCGTGGCTCTGCCAAAGCGCAATGTGGCGGTTCTGCAGGCCGCGTGTCGGACGCACGGCCGCATCGATGCGCTTGACCAGCGGAGCCGCCAGTTTGTCATGGTATTGGCCAGCCAGTTTCTGGTGTTCCTTGACGGGGCCTTGGGCGGGCGTTTTGACAAAGTAACGGCTCTTGTAGTATTCGATGGGTTTCTTGTCGGCGTAAAGAGACAATTTGTTCCGGTACTGCGCGTATTTCCGGGGCAGGAGGTCCTGGGCAATGGCATAAAGGTCCTTGATCTCGCGGTCGCGGAGCGGGAAATCCACCAGCCCGCGGCTCAAGGTCAGGCGCAGGGTGCCGTCTTTGAGGACAGTGGCCTGTTCGACGGAGACGGAACTCCGTACAGTGGTCTTTTCCCGGAGATAATTGCTGATGGAGTCAGCGATCGGGACGAGTTCTTTGTCTCTGGCAGCCTGAGCCTGGACGGGGAACAGGAGAACCAGCAGGAGAAACAGCAGGGTGAGGGGGTGTCTCATATCGGGTCGTGTGTTTTTGTCGAGGTTTATCCTACAAATTTACTTATATTTGTGAAAATGTATTTTCAAAAATCCGCACAAAACATGAAAAAACTGGCTCTGGCCAATCTCCCGACGAAGATTCAGCACTTTTCCCGCTGGTCGGATGAATGTGGCAAACAAATCTATGTCAAACGTGACGACCAGACAGGCAGCGAATGGTCGGGCAATAAGATCCGCAAGCTGGAATTCGCTGTGGACGAGGCGCTCGCACAAGGTTGCAACCTGCTGATTACCTGCGGTGGCATCCAGTCCAACCACTGCCGGGCCACAGTAGCCGTAGCCACGCATCTGGGCCTGAAGTCAGCTGTCCTGCTGCGCATCAGCGAGTATCCTCCGCTGGAAGGCAACTATTTCCTCGACCGGCTGATGGGGGCCGACGTGCGTTTCTGCACCCGCGAAGAATACCGCGATCATCGCGGCGACATCATGCAGGAGATGGCCGACGCCTACGCGGCCCAGGGCTACAAGCCGTACATCATCCCCGAAGGGGCTTCTTTCGGCGTGGGGGTACTCGGCTACTATGCGGCGATGAAAGAAATCGTGGAGCAGGAGCAGGAGATGGGAATCCGCTTCGACACAGTGGTCGTTGCCACGGGCTCAGGCGGCACGCTGGCCGGCCTGCAGCTGGCCAACTTGATTCACGGCTATGGCAAGCGGGTCATCGGTGTCTGCGTCTGCGACGATGCTGCTTACTTTCAAGACATTGCGGCGCGTATTTCCTGTGAGGCATTGCCGTATCTGTTCAATCAGGGTGAGATTTCGGAACACGAAGTGTCGAAATGGGCGGCTTCGCTCAAGCCGTCCGATTTTGAGTTCTTCGAGGAATATGTGGGAATCGGCTACGCCTTGAGCCGTCCGGAGGAGCTGGAGCACATCCGCCGCATGGCCCGTCTCGAAGCCACCGTCTTCGACCCGGTCTATACCGGCAAAGCTACGTACGGCATGGTCTGCGAACTACGCGAAGGCGGCCGTCTCCGCTCCTCGGAAAACATCCTCTTCATCCACACCGGCGGCCTCTTCGGCCTCTTCCCGATCAGCCGCACCTTCCCGGTGGATTAACCGCCGCCGCCTTTATTTCCGGCGGATTGCCAATCCGATGATGATGGCGATGAGGAGGCCGAGGGAGATGCCAAGGAAATTGGCATTGAGGTCGGTAGGATCGGTGACACGGACCGTGGTAATGCGGCTTTGAAGCTGTTCGAAGGTAAAGGCCGCCAGGTTGGCCAGGATAGTCATGATGCTGAGGGCTCTCCACCAGGAACGGAAATCGAAGGCGATCGTGCCCAGGATCGGGAAGGGGAGGAACATCAGGAAATGGACGACCTTGTCCGTTGGAATGTTGAAGATCGTACGCGGGATGCTCGGATCGGGCTTGAAGGTACCAAAGCACAACCAGGCCACTGCCGCTACGTAGGCCAGGAACAAGACAATCTTGCTGATGCGCCAGAACGTTTTCATTATCTCCGGTTCTTGCGCATGAGCGCATTGAAATCATTCTCTGCCTTGATCTTGTCGATGATGGTCGTCACCACCTCGTAGATCTGGCCACCCACCCGGTAGTCCGCCTCGCAGATGAAATTCACCCGGTCCTGCTTGAGCAGTTTGCGGGCTGTTTCCTGCTGACGCTGGTTCTCGCGCGAATAGACTGCAATGGAATTGCCGCCGAACATCTTGACGATCTTCATGCAAGGGACATCTGTCGTCCCGTCACCCAGATAGATCATGTGGCTGAACGGGATCGGCTTGTCGTCCTCTTTCTGGCTTTCGTTGACCTTCGTGTTGTCGCTGATGTCCATGATGCCCTTGGCGATCTTGAAGAGGAACTGCGTCTTGCCCGTGTAATCCACAGCCACGGCAGGCCACACGGCCACGCCGCTTTCGTCATACCAGAACGAGCAGGCGAAAATCTTCTTGAATTCATGGGCGATGGACGTGCCTTCGATCAGTTCGACCTGGCCGGAGGAATTGATGTAGTGTTCGACAACAACGCCGTGCCGCTTGCCATATTCGTTGATCAGGGCAAACCACTCCTTGACCCCTTCATAGAGCTGGATGTGCCGGCCGAAGGAGACAAAGGAATCCCGCGTGAGCGAGATTCCTTTCTCACGAGCCTCGTCGATCATCAACTTCATGTAGGAGAGGATGCTGCTGACTTCCTGTCCGTCGGGTACGCTGTTGCTTTTGCTCCAGAACTCGTCGGGTGTCTGCCCGACAGCCTGGATGAAGCCGAACTCCTGCATGTTGCCCGGAGACAGCGTTCCGTCGAAATCGTAGATCAACGCTACGGTGGGCTTCTTCTTCATACGGCGATTACCACACGCGGACGCGGTTTTCAGGAGCAACGTACATGGCGTCTTCCGGCTGGATACCGAAGGCGTCATACCAGAAGTCGCACTGAGCCAGGGCGCCGTTGATGCGGAGGTAGTGCACGGAGTGCACGTCCATCATCGTATTGTAGCGGAGCATCTCTTCGGAAGTCGTACCGGCCCACACGTTGGCATAGGCCAGGAAGAAGCGCTGCTCGGGCGTCAAGCCGTTGTCGTCTTTCAGCCGGCCGTGCTCTTTCTGCCACATCTGGAAAGCGTTGTAAGAAATGTTCAGGCCGCCGTGGTCAGCCAGGTTCTCACCCAGCGTAAGCGCGCCGTTGGCATGCAACTCACCCGGAATCACCCAGAGGCTGTTGAAGTATTCGACCATCGCGTCGCAAGGTTTCTTGAAACCTTCCGCGTCGGCGTCGGTCCACCAGTTCTCGAGGTTGCCTTCCTTCGTGTAGAGGCGGCCCTGGTCGTCGAAGCCGTGGGTCATCTCGTGGCCGATCACCACGCCGATAGCGCCATAGTTGGCGGCGGCGTCCGCGTTCATATCGAAGAACGGGGGCTGCAGGATGGCGGCGGGGAAGCAGATCTCATTGGTGGTCGGGTTGTAGTAGGCATTGACCATCTGGGCGGGCATCAGCCATTCGTCGCGGTCAACGGGCTTGTTGTAGCGCTTGCCGTAGTTCAGATCCCAGTAGAACTGGGAAGCCACGCGGGCGTTCTCGTAGAGCGACTTCTCCGGGTCGATCACCAGCGGCGTGAGATCATCCCACTTGTCGGGATAGCCCACTTTCACGTGGAAGGCGGCGAGTTTGTCGAGCGCCTTGGCTTTGGTCTCCTCGGTCATCCATTCCTGGGCCTTGATGCGCTCGCCCAGCGATTTCTGGAGTTTGCCGACCAGGTCGATCATTTCGGCCTTGGCCTCGGCGGGGAAGTATTTCTCGCCGTACATCTGGCCCACGGCGTCGGACATCAGGCCGTCCACCAGGCCGACCGCACGCTTCCAGCGCGGAGTAACTTCCTGGGTGCCGTAAATCTTGCGGCTATATTCGAAATTCTCCTGGATGAAGTCATCGGACAGCAGGGAGGAACCGCCATTGATGATCTGCCAGCGATAGACGTCCTTGAGAGTCTCGAGCGGCGTGGTCATCAGCATCTTGCAGGCCTTGGCCACCGGTTCGGGCTGGCCGAGGTCCACGACCTCGGTCTTGTCGTAGCGATAGTCCTTCAGATAGGTCTTCCAGTCGAAAGGCTTGCAGAGTTTCATCAGTTCGTCGACGCTCATCTTGTGGTAGTTCTTCTCGGGGACGCGCTGCTCTTCCATCGAATAGTGCGCGGCGGCGAGCTCGGTCTCAAGCGCCCAGATGCGGGCCACCTTCGCAGCCGCTTCTTTCTCCGGATAGCCGGCCAGGACGAACAGGTTCTTCATGTGCTCCTTCGTGGCTTCGCGGACCTTCACGTTCTGGGGATCCTTCGAGGAGTAGTACTCCTTGTTGCGCAGGGTCAGGCCGCCCTGGCCGATGGAGACGATGTTGTTCTTGGAGTCTTTTTCGTCGGCACTCACATACATGCTGAAGAGCAGGTTGTCGTGCTCTTTGGCGCAGTATTTCAGCAGGTCTTCGCGGGTTTTGAGGGCGTCGATCTCCGCCAGGTGGGCCTTCAATGGCGCGGCGCCGTCGGCGTTCAGGCGGACGGAGTCCATCGCCATGTTGTAGAGATCGCCGATCTTCTGGGCAATGCTGCCCTTTTCATTGTCCTGGGCGGCGAGACCCTGGATCAGGCCGGCCAGGGTCTTGGTGTTGTCTTCACGCAGTTTGGTGAAAGCGCCCCAGGAAGGGTACTCCGGCGGCTGCGGGTTGAAATCGCCCCAGTGCCCCGTGGCATACTTGGCGAAATCGTCACCCGGCTTGACCGTCGTGTCCATGTAATCATAATTGATGCCGGCGACCTTGGCCGGTTGTTTGGTTCCGCAGGAAGCTGCTGCAAGCCCCACTGCTGCCAACAAGAAGATCATCTTTTTCATGAATATTTGATTTGTCATAGTTTTCAGTGCTGCAAAGGTAGGAAAAATGCGTTATTCTATGTATCTTTATAGTTTCAAAATAAGACGAATGGACACGTTTTTCCGAACAACAGTCTGTGCCTTGGCTGCGGCACTCCTGCTGCTGGCTGCTTGTGACAAGAAACCGGGGCGCGACGCCGTACCCGCAGTGGCCCCGTCCCAGGCAGACCAGGAAATAGCCCTGGAAATCTACGCGCTGATCCCGCAGACAGATTTGCCCGACTATTGTCGCGACCTGTCGCAGGACAAGGATGAGACCGCCGGCGACCCGCGCAACTTCACGGCCCAGGTTCAAGGTTATGATCTCGGCTTGGAAGCCGGATTCAACGGGCTTTTTACCCTGCATTGTTATCCGCTTTCGGCGGGAGGATGGCGTGCCTTCTGGATTGCAAGTGCCGGAATGGAAGGCCTCCTGGGCTTTGACCGGGCTGGCGCCTACAACTATGTGGACGGGAAACTGACCCCGGAGGAAGACTGGACATTGCCGTTGCCCAGTCCGTGGGACATGATCGATTTCAATGAAGGCAATCTTCCGGTTGAAGAATGCTTCTCCATCGCGGAGACGCCTTTCTATACCTATGAGTTCGGGAATGAGGGCCTCTATGTGACCATCGACATCGATTATCTGCTCGATGAAGAAGATGTCATCCTGCCCAAGGTGGAAACCTGGCGGTATGACTGGAATGGGAAACGCCTCGTCCTGGTGGATGCACATGGAGAGCCAGTCCGTGATGTGCTGGACTGCATCGATATGCGCATCATCGCCCGCGAACTGTGTGCCGGGAAAGCGAAAGATTGCGTTTTCATCGGGAACGGTTTCACGGGGCCCGATAGCGAAGAAGAAGATGTTTTCAGTGTGCGGGGTTATCCCAGGGAAGACGGTGGTTGGCGGGTCGCACAGATCGGAAGCCAAAGGAATGTACTTCATTTATTTGACTATAAGGACGGAAAACTGGTCTCCCTCCCCAAAGAACGGTTCGATGAACTGGTAGGGCAAGTCCTTTGGGCGAATGAGGGAGCCTATCTTGAATTGGAAGAAGACGCGGTGACGGTGGCTGAAGTCAACGCGTTGGGAAATCAGGAAATCTTGGCCCGTTTCCCTTGGAACGGCCGTAATTTTGGAGATCTATGATGCATTTTTTTCGGTGGATACTTTGCCTGGCAACAGCAGGGTTGCTGTTGACGGCTTGTGACAAAAACAAAAACCAGGTTCCGGAGCCTGTCGCACCCGGCGCGGAAGTCATTCCTACACGTGACATTGCCCTGGAAATTTACAACTTGATTCCGAAAGAGGACCTGCCCGATTATTGCCGGGCCCTGCAACGGGACACAACGGAGGATGCGGCGGCTGAATCACGCAATCCGCTGTTTTTTTCCGATTCGGTACAGGGATACGAGATTGACATGGACCCGGGTCTGTACGGCTACTTTACCTTGCAGTGCTATCCGCTGGATTCTGGTGGATGGCGGGCTTATTGGGTCTCTTATGCCGGCTACGACGGGCTCTGCGGTTATGACCGTTCCGGGGCCTACAATTACGTGGACGGGAAGTTGACACCCGAAACGAATGCGCTCCTGCCGTGCCCGGATGCCAAACAGCTGATGGACTATAGCCAGTCCAATGTGGATTTGGCTGAAATCCAGGCGATAGCCGAGCAGCCCAACTATCAGTATACCTTTGGCGATAAAGGGTTGGGGGTCTCGCTGGATCTGGACTATCTGACCTATGGCGAGGAGTATATGGATGCCGACGAGGAACGGGTCATCGTACCAACTGTCGAGACCTGGGATTACGTCTGGAACGGGAAGGGTTTTGTCCGCGTGGATGCGGAAGGCAAGCCCATTGCGAAGTAAGGGTCAGAGGCTGAGTTCGAGCCAGCGGGTTTCTTTCTCGTCGAGTTCTTGTTTAAGAGCCTCGTAGCGAGCGGAAGCGGTTCGGATTTCCTCATAAGAGGCACTTCCGCCCGCCAGCAGGGTTTCAATCGTTTCCTTTTCAGCATTGAGTTTCTCCAACTCGACTTCCAGTTGGTCGAATTCCCGTTGTTCCTTATACGACAGGCGTTTCTTTACAGGTTTCTTCTCGTCTTGCCCAGCTTGAACGGGAATCCCGCCTTTCGGCGCTCCATCCGTTGCTTGGCTTTGTACCCTTCGGGCGGCGGACCGCTGCTGGGCTTCGTAATCTTTGATAAACGAGCGGTATTCGGTATAGCCGCCGACAAAGTCCTTGATCAGGCCTTCGCCGCAAAAGACGAGGAGATGGTCCACGACGCGGTCCAGGAAATGGCGGTCGTGGGAGACGACGATCAGGGAGCCTTTGAAGTCCAGCAGATACTCCTCCAGGATGTTTAGGGTCACGATGTCGAGGTCGTTGGTGGGCTCGTCGAGGATCAGCAGGTTGGGCTGCTGCATCAGGATGGTCAGCAGATAGAGCCGTCGCCGTTCGCCGCCGCTGAGGCGGGCTATCGGATTGTTCCACATGTCATGGGGAAACAGGAACTGTTCGAGCAGGCTGGTGTTGCGGATGGTCTCCAGAACGGTCTGGCCTTCGTCAAACTGGATTCCGCTTTGATGATAGTAACCGATCTTGAGTGACTCGCCCCGTTCAATCCGTCCTTCCGTCGGTTCCAACGCACCCGTCAGCAGATCGATGAAAGTACTCTTCCCGATGCCGTTCCGTCCCACAATCCCAATCCGGTCATACCGTTGGAACTTATAGGTAAAATCTTTGATCAATAAGCCTTTGGTGGTTCCGGGGTGTATGGGAGTGGGCTGGCCTGGTGGATCAGTCACGGTTCTTTCGGGCCAAGCGCCCTCGCTGGCCCGAAAAGGTTCTGACTGCGCGCTGGCAAATCCCATACGCCCCGGGTCTTCAGTATATGAGAAGGACACATCATAGCAATCGATGATTTTGGTTCCCAGACGAGTGGCGCCTTCGAGCGCTTCCATCGAGACCTGGCGGACGGTATAGGCTTGTTCGGCGCGTCCTTTCAGTTCCCAGAAAGCCTGTTTGCGGTATTTGGCCTTGCCGGTGCGGGCGCAAGGGGTGGCGTGCATCCATTCCAACTCGCGCCGCAGGAGGTTTCGCACCTTGTCGGTTTCCGCATTGTAGTTGGCGATGCGCTCCGCACGTTTTTCCAAGTAATTGGCGTAGTCCCCTTTGTAGATATAGATCTGGCCGTGGTCGAGTTCCATCACAATGTTGCACACCCGGTCGAGAAAATACCGGTCGTGCGTCACCATGAAAAGGGTGCAGCGGGAGCGGCGCAGATAGTTCTCGAGGTATTCGATGGCATCCACATCCAGATGGTTCGTAGGCTCGTCGAGAATCAGGAAATCAGCTTCCGCCGCAAGCACTTGGGTGATGGCCACGCGTTTGATCTCGCCGCCCGAGAGCTCGCGCATCCGTTGCTCCGGCCGCAAGCCGAATTCGGTGAGCAGCCGCACGATGCGGTGCTCATAGTCGAACTGGCCCGTTTCGTCGAGGTGAGCGAGGAAAGGAGTGCTGCCCGCGAGCACCTGATCGAGGAGCGTAGCATCCGGGTCATAAGCGTAGTCCTGTTCCAGGAAAGCAATCCGGATTTCCTTGAGAAACTTGATCTGCCCGCCCGAGTCAGACTTGTCCTTCCCGGCCAGGATCCGCATCAGCGAAGTCTTCCCCGTACCATTCGGCGCGATCAAAGCCATCTTGTCGCCTTCATTCACATTGAAGCCGATATGGTCGAACAGCACCTTCGGCCCGTACGACTTGGATATGTTTTCAATCTGCAGATAGGACGCCATGGTATTGCAAAGGTAACCGTTATTTTGCTTCGTTTACGCATTGTTTTCTTTTTTAGAGCATTTGAATAGGAAAAAACACACAAACCATGCGTACAAGAATCTTTCTCACAGCGTTCCTCTTCTTTTTGGTACCGTCTGCCTGCAATCCATTTCAAACGGCTGATGGCGAGCTGCATAGTATCTCGTTGACAACGAAACAGGCGGGATTCGCTCAAGCGGGCCATAGTTTCGATTTTAAACTTGTCCAGCAGGTTTCCGCGTGTAGTCAGGGGGAAAGTTGGGCTGTTTCACCGATCAGTATGCAGTTTCTGCTTGGTATGCTTCTCAATGGCGCGCGAGGTGACGTCGCAGAACAGATTTGCCAGGCCTTAGGCTATGGCCGGGATGAAATGGACGAGGTCAACGCATACTTGCATTTGATGATGAAGGAATTGGCAGGAATGAAAAGTGGGTCCAGATTGTCTTTTGCAAACGCTTTTTTTGCTGATAAGCAGATTCCGGTTGAACCTGCTTGGAAGAAAACGACCCAAAAGTATTATTCGGCTTTTGTCGAGAATCTGGAGATGGCAAATTCCCTGCAGGCTACCCTGCGGATTAACCGCTGGTGCAAAGACAAGACGGATGATAAGATCGGTAACATTTTGGATGAAAACACAACGTATTGGGCAGCCCTGCTCAATGCCCTGTATTTCTATGGCGAGTGGGAGGAGCAGTTCCTCCTGTCGGAAACAGGTCAGCATTTCTTCCGTTTGGAGACCGGGACAGACATATGTGTCGATATGATGAAAATGGAAGGAAAGTCTGTATTGTGTTCTGAGAATGACTATTGTCAACTCGCTAAACTTCCCTACAAGAATGGTCAGTTCAGTATGGTGGTCCTGTTGCCCAAAGAAGGAATTGCCATAGGAGAGTTGATACGACAACTGGACAGCGAGGAATGGAGCCTGCTCAACGCAGGGGGACATAGGGTCTCGTTGGATTTATGGCTGCCGCGTTTTGAGACTTCTTGTTCAATCGAGATGAAAGGCGTTCTTCAAGGAATGGGCATTCAGTTTACGGAAGGAGACTTTGCCGCTATTTCTGCGCATTTCCCCGGATTCGACATCATCAAGCAGAATACTTTCATTACGGTCAAAGAACAGGGAACAGAAACCGCTGCTGTCTCTGCGGCATTGCTCTCGACAGGTATTCCTCACTTTACGGAATTCCGGGCAGACCATCCATTTCTGTACTTCATACTTGAGGAGACGACCGGCACGATTCTAATGGCCGGTTGTTACACAGGAATCAGTTGAGACGGAAACGAAGACCGACTGACAGGTCAAACGATAAAGGATGGTGTTTCACATAATAGTAGGGAATGATTCCTTGCTTGTGAAATGTCCAAGATAGTCCCGGCTCAGCGAACAAACTGAGATGGGGGACAAGGCGATAATCAAAACCGAGTGCCGTTGTCAGTGCGAATCGGGTTGTCCCTCCCTCAAGCACATACGCTACTTCTCCTCCCAAGGCTGCATACCCTGTAAAACGGTTCAAACCATAGATTCTATAATCGATTTTCAATGGAATGCCGATGGCGTGATAGTGAAAGATGTTTCCTGGGTCCTTCTCAGAAATCCGTCCCAATGCAGCATAAATGCCATAATTGAGGCCGGTTTCAATCGCTATCTTGTCAGTCAGCGAATAGCGAAGCGCAATGCAGGCCCGTACAGGAAACAGTACCATTGTCAGTGTGTCCAAATATCCGGGATTATCCACGCCTGTCGAGGCCAAGGTTGACAAGGAAGACATACGGGCAGACCCCATTCCGCTGATTTGCAGTTCAAACGGATGATCCTTCTGGTTCGATGAGGATGTTGTAAAAAGATCATTCCCATTCCTTTCCGTGTTACGTTCGGCGTTTCCATCGTTTGAGACGACATTTTGTCCAGAAGGCTTACTATCCGCCGGCGTTGAATCCTTTTGATCCTGTCCTGTGTCTGGACGCTGTAGGTTCTCAGTAAGCTGGTTCGAAGGAGAATCCGTTTTTCGGTGCTTCATAGCTGTCAACAAACTGGTACATTCTGGAAAACCGGGAATCTCGACTTTCGCGCTTGTTTCAGGGATGTGATGAGGCTGTACTGTCTCATCAGTCCGGTGTCGATTGGAAAGGAATAAAAAGGACAGTACGACAGCCGCCAGGGATAAAGGTGCTACAATCCAGCCGCTTTTGGCGCTGGGCCGCCGAACCATGGTGGTTTGAAAAGCTGGAACAGGGATGTCAGGCTGGTAGTCTGCAAACTTATCTCTGAAAGTCTGTTTCCATTTATCTGCCATAGGGCTGCTTTTTGTGGTAATCGTTTATGTGTTTGAAAAGAATCTTTTTCGCTCTATGCAGGTTGGACTGGGAGCTACTCTCCCTGATGTTGAGCAGAGCCGCTATTTCTTTGTGGCTCTTGTCTTCCAGGACATAGAGATTGAATACGATCCTGTACCGATCAGGAAGCTTCCTTATCATCTCCAACAAAACCGGTATGGGGATATCATCGATCAGCGGTTCTTCGCTAGCGTCATCTTCAATATCTTGCCTGTCAAACAGTTCGATGGGAAGAAACGAATGCCTCCGGTGTCTCCTGAGGAACATCAGCGCTTCATTGACTGTCAGTTGATGGCACCAGGCCTGTAGCGATCCGGGGCCCAGGTACTCATATCTGTCGAATTTGGCGAAGATCTTGATGAAAACTTCTTGAATCAAATCCCGGACATCCTCATCGGAAACCACATATCTGGCGCATACGGCAGTCAGGTAACGGTAAAACTGCTCGTAAAACACGCTTTTGGCGGCATTGTCTCCCCTCCGCAAAGCCTCGATCAACGCGCGTTCCTTCTCTTCAGAATCCGGAATCATTCAGGATGGAAATGCGCTATTGGTCGCTGTAACTTAAGTTATAATACACAGTTCTGCCTAATTGAAAATATAGAACAAGGTGTCACCGTCGGCAACAAAAGGTGTTACGCTCCAAGTGCGGTTTGCATCATCATTCAAAAAATGAAGATATAGTCTGGCGGCTTTCTCAGAAACTCTGTGAGATGTGAGTTTGTTACTTTGCGTAATATGAGATCCGTTCGACTTTGTTTGTAATTCGTTGCCGTCAATTTTTTGGATTTCAGCCATATCTTCAAGACTACAAGAAGAAAGCAAGACAATAGTAAGCAACGGGACGAGAATTACAGTATAGTTCATAGTATTATTTTTGCAATAAATGCAGTTTCTTCGAAAAGAATGCGTAAAAAATCAGAATTCCTGCTATAAGCTAAGTGCTGAGATATGTAACTACAAATATATTAATTTAGTATATTTGTCGGGAATCTGAGCCTTATGAAAACTACGTACGCCAATGTGAAGCATCCAGACCGGCTTGGCTGGGTTCTGGGGATTGCCGCCTTAGTGGGTTTCGCCGTTTATATCGCCTTGGTTGGCATCCAGCAGGGTTTCTGGTTCTGGTTCCGGATGTTTGTCTATCTGCTGGCCATTTTTTGTGTGAGCTACCTGCCGTTTGCCACGGTCAAATGTACGGTTGACGATGAGGAGGGAACCCTGTTTACACCGGAAAACAAGAAATCCCCGATCATGGTCAAGGATATCGACCGCATTACCCGGGTCACCAATCGCAAAGGCAGGCTCCGCTACCTGAATATTCACGAGGCGGGTGTCCGGTTCGTGGATGTCCGCTTGCTGCCGGCACGGGCCGATGCGCTGGTCGCTCAATTGACGTCGCTCAATCCGGCTATCAAGGTGGAAACCCGCAGCTACTTTTAGGGGAGGGAGGCGTCCATGGAAGTCATCGCCCGCATCCGGAATGATTTTCCGACGAAGTTCGGCCTGCCGCGACAAAGCGGCCTGGCGCCGTCGCTGCAGTCGAAGATTGTTTTTGAACCGGCGTATCGCGTTCCCGAAGCGCTCCGCGGCCTCGACGGTTTCTCCCATATCTGGCTCATCTGGGGTTTTTCGGCGACCAGTGAAACTCCGACCCGGGCCGGCCTGGTGGAGCGGCAGGTTCTTTCAGACCCAAGCGCCCTCGCTGGGTCTGAAAGGGTTCTGCCGCGCGATGGAGGGTCGGAGTTTCACTGGTCGCCGACAGTCAGACCGCCGCGGCTGGGCGGGAATGTGCGGATGGGGGTGTTTGCCACGCGTTCGCCTTTCCGGCCGAATCCGATCGGACTGTCGTCGGTGCGGCTTGAATCCATCGAGGACGACGGCGCAAACGGCCGCGTGCTCATCGTCAGCGGCGCTGACCTGATGGACGGGACACCGATCTACGACATCAAGCCCTATCTGCCTGGCGTGGACGCCCATCCGGAAGCTGCCGACGGTTTTGTCGGTGCGCATGCGCAGCAGCTTCTCGAGGTGGAACTGGCACCGGAACTGGCGGACAGGCTCTCCCCGTCGCAACTGTCGGCCCTGCGCGAAATTCTTGCCCAGGACCCGCGGCCGGCATACCACGCAACCCATGCCGCTCCCGGCCGCATCTACGGCTTTTCCTACGCCGGTCTCGACATCCATTTCACCGTCGCGGACGGTCGTCTCAAAGCGTTCTGATTTTTATCTTTAGCCTCATACAACCATGAAACATTCCCTTTCTCTCGTATGGATTGCCTGCCTGCTGATTGCCGTGGGCTGCAACGGTCCGAAAAACGCGGCACCCGAAGATGCCATGGGTGCGCTCACGCTGAAAACATACGATCCGGTTTCGGTCTTCGTGATGGAGGAACACCATCCTGCGGCCGCCAGATTTTCTGTCATCGACATGCATTCGCATGCCTACCGCAACGATGAGGCCGGCATCCGTCAATGGGCGAAAACCCTGGACGAAAACAACATCGAGAAAGTCATCATCCTGACCAAGGCCTTCGGGGAGGAGTTCGACCGCCTGTATGACCTGTTTACAGGCATCTCGGACAAGTTCGAACTGTGGTGCGGATTCGATATGACGAAGTGGGATCAGCCTGAGTTCCCGGAATGCGCCGTAAAAGAACTGGAGCGTTGTTTCGCCAAGGGCGCCGGCGGCGTGGGTGAACTCATCGACAAGGGACTGGGAGAACGGATATCCGGCACAGGACGCGAAGCCGGCCTGCATTTCAACGATCCGAAGTTCAATGCCTTGTTCGAGAAATGCGCGGAGCTGGGCATGCCGGTGTCGATCCACAGCGGCGATCCGATCTGGATGTATGAACCGCTGGATGCGCACAACGACGGCTATATGAATGCGGAGCATTGGTGGATCGACCTCTCCGTACCCGGCACCCTGGATCTGGACGGCGTGGTGGATGCCTTTGTGGAATGCGTGGAGCGTCATCCGAATACGACCTTCATCGCCTGCCATCTGCTCAACATCAACCATGACTATGCAAGGCTCGGGAAGATCCTCGACAGCCACCCCAATCTCTGGATCGACATCTCCGCCCGTCATCAGGAAACCTGCGTGACTCCGCGTGCGACCAGACGCTTCTACGAGAAGTACCAGGATCGGATTCTGTTTGGAACCGACAATGACCCGGATCCGTCCATGTACCATGCGCAGTGGCGTATTCTGGAGACCGAAGATGAACATTTCTACCTGGATGAACAGTCCTACCATTGGCCGATGCAAGGCATCGGCCTCTCTGACGAGGTCCTCCGCAAGATTTATCACGACAATGCCGTTCGGCTCCTTTCTGCCCGAAAGATAAAATAAACCATTCCTTTGCGCTTCTTACTTCTCCTTCTTCTCCTGCTCCCGGCTGCTTTTCCTGCAAGGGTGCCTGATGGATCCCCAGGTGCCCAAGATCCTGTGCAGAGCGCCCAGACAACTGTGCCGGGTGCCCAAGACAGTGCCCGCGCCGCGTTGCGGATCCTCTCGTTCAATGTGCGCACCTGGACGCGGGACCGTGATGCCGACAGCGATGTGTACTGGCGGACGCGGATGGCAGCCATGGAGCGGATGATCCTCGACGTGGATCCCGATATCATCTGTTTCCAGGAGATGCTTTTTCCGGCTACGCGCTATGTCCCGCGCGGATACCGGCGCGTCTCCGGCGTCAACATCAGCCATCCCATTTTTGTCCGGAAAGGCCTCAAATACAAGAGCCATTCCCTCGCCGTGCGATGGGAGGCCTGCACCGTGGAAGGCATCCGGATCATCAACGTCCACTCCAGTTGGGATCGGGAGATCATGCTCCGCACGGTCGAACAGGTCAATGCCCAGCTGACAGGCTGCGCTGTAGCTTGTGGCGACTGGAACGTGGGCCTGGGGGCCCTGCAGAAATCCGATCTTCAGATGCAGTCAGCCCGCGACCTGCTCGGCATTCCCGAAGATGACACTTTCGCCAACTTCACCCGTCCCACCCAGAGCCACGGCGCCATCGACCATTTCTTCCTGCAAGGCCTTACCCCGCTTCACTACCGCATGATCACCGACGGCTACGGTTGCGCAAAGATGAGCGACCACTATCCGATCCTTCTTGATGTGCGAAAGTGACTGGGTCCCTTAAGCTCCCCGAAATGGCGTATCTCAATCACCTTACGATTGTTTTCGTCTGATACCCATCGTCGGAATCATCTGACTACAAATTCCCAGCATGGCGCAGTCGCCGCCCGGCTCGCGGAGGACCACGATGGTTGCGAGCCGGAAGAAACGCCGATAGAGTAAGCTTCCGTGCCGGGTCGACCGGCTCGGAGGTGTTTACAGTGGGTGCGAGCCGGCGGGAATAGCGTTTGAAGGCACTTCCACGCTAGGTGATCCGGCTCGCGGAGGACCACGATGGTTGCGAGCCGGATGAAACGCCGATAGAGTAAGCTTCCGCGCCGGGTCGACCGGCTCGGAGGTGTTTACAGTGGGTGCGAGCCGGTGGAAATAGCGTTTGAAGGCACTTCTACGCTAGGTGATCCGGCTCGCGGAGGACTACGATAGTTGCGAGCCGGATGAAACGCCGATAGAGTAAGCTTCCGCGCCGGGTCGACCGGCTCGGAGGTGTTTACAGTTGGTGCGAGCCGGCGGGAATAGCGTTGAAGGCACTTCCACGCTAGGTGATCCGGCTCGCGGAGGACCACGATGGTTGCGAGCCGGATGAAACGCCGATAGAGTAAGCTTCTGCGCCGGGTCGACCGGCTCGGAGGTGTTTACAGTGGGTGCGAGCCGGTGGATATGAGGTTTGTGGGTGCTGGTGGATGGTTTTGCCCGGCTCGCGGAAGATGGAGGGGGGGAGTCGATACTTGCGGATTGTTGACTTGTCCTGATATAGGTTTACGGTCCGCGGGTCGGTAATGTAAACTTAATGTAGGACTAAAAATGGAGACACAACCAAGACGTTACAATGATGCT